>NZ_VJMG01000009.1 GCF_007004135.1 Affinirhizobium straminoryzae | reverse complement strand
TTGCTCAAGAAAAACGGGGCACCAGGGCCCCGTTTTTCTTGAGCAAGAATGCGTGGATGATGAAGGTGTCTCAGCCATCAGTCAGCCGTCGAGGGGAACAATAGAGCCATGAACCAAGCCAACACCCAGTCCAAAGCGATGATCCTCGGCTGCGCCGGCCAGACGCTGAGCGCCGATGAAAAGGCGTTTTATCGCGACGAGCGGCCCTGGGGTTTCATCCTGTTTGCCCGCAATTGCGGGGAGCCGCAGCAGATCCGCGATCTCGTGGCGGACCTTCGCGACAGCGTTGGCCGGCCGGATGCCCCGGTGCTGATCGATCAGGAGGGCGGCCGCGTGCAGCGCATTCGCCCGCCGCATGTGGAGGCCTATCCGCCAGCCGCGCGTCTCGGCGAGATTTACGCTGCCGATCGCGGCGCCGGCCTTCGCGCTGCCTGGCTGATGTCGCGTCTGCATGCCTTCGACCTGACAAGGCTCGGCATCACTATCGATTGCCTGCCGGTGCTGGATGTTCTGATCGAGGGCGCCACGCAGGCAATCGGCAACCGCTCCTACGGCAGCGATCCTGCCATGGTGACCGCACTCGGGACGGCGGCAGCGGAAGGGTTGAAGGCCGGCGGCATGCTGCCGGTCATGAAGCACATGCCCGGCCACGGCCGCGCCATGGCCGATTCGCATCACGACCTGCCGGTGGTCCACGCCAGCCGCGTCGAGCTGGAGGCACAGGATTTCGCGCCCTTCCGTGCCCTCCGCAGCGAGTTGATGGGCATGAGCGCGCATATTCTCTTCACCGCGATCGATGCAGAGCGGCCTGCCACCACTTCGCCGATCGTTATCAGTGAGATCATTCGCGGCCATATCGGCTTCGATGGGCTGCTGCTCTCCGACGACAGCTCGATGAATGCGCTGAAGGGCACGATCGGCGAGCGCGCGGCCGACATTCTGGCAGGCGGCTGCGATATTGTCTTGCATTGCAACGGGCTGATGGACGAAATGAAGGCTGTGGTGGAACGGGTACCGGTGCTGTCGGGCAGATCGCTGGAGCGGGCAAAGGCCGTGGAAGCGGCGTTTCCGACGCCCGACGCCACCAGCGAAGACGCGGCGCGCGCCGAATTCCGGGCTCTGATCGGCGGAGTCTGAGCCGCGCGGGCGGCAAGTGCTGACGGTGCCCGGACGGTGCGGTCGGCGAAGGTGGGGCGGAACATGGCCGGTGACATATCACAGTCTGCCACTCCAATGGACAGGCTCTGGCAGGACAGCGATGCGCGCGGCTCGACGGAGCCGGCGCTCGTCATCGATGTCGGTGGCTTCGAAGGCCCGCTCGATCTTCTTCTGCATCTGGCCCGCACGCAGAAGGTGGATCTGGCGCGTATTTCAGTGCTGGCGCTGGCTGAACAATATCTGCTGTTCGTCGAAAGCGCGCGCCGCGTGCGCATCGAACTCGCCGCCGATTATCTGGTGATGGCGGCCTGGCTCGCCTATCTGAAATCCAAGCTGCTGATCCCGCAGCAGGCACGGCAGGATGACGGGCCGACGGGCGAGGAAATGGCCGCGACGCTGGCCTTCCGCCTGAAACGCCTGGAAGCGATGCGCGAAGCGGCGACGCGGCTGATCAACCGCAACCGGCTCGGCCGCGACGTGTTTGCCCGCGGGGCGCCGGAGCACATTCCCGAACGCAACGGCGCAAGCTTCGAGGCCAATCTCTACGATCTCCTGCATGCCTATGCCAATCTGCGGCAGAGGCAGGCGGTGACGCAGGTCACCATCGAGCGGCGTAAGGTGTGGTCGCTGGTGGAGGCGCGCGAGCTGCTGACCACCATGCTGGGTGAGATCAGCGACTGGACGGCGCTGCAGCACTATCTTCTCGACTACATGCCGCCGGGTGACCGGGTAACGGCAACCGCGAGCGCCTTTGCCGCCTCGCTCGAGCTGGTGCGGGAAGGCAAGCTGGAAATCCGGCAGGATGGGGTCTTCCAGCCGATCTACATGCGTCGCGGTCCGGGACGCCCCGGCGGCGCGACTGGCGAATAGGAGAGGGGCGTGCAGGTTTTCGAAGAGCAGGAGGATGCACCCGCCGAGGAGCGGGAGCCTGTGCGGACGGCGCTGGATCTTGAGGCGGAGCGCATCGCCGAGGCTTTGGTGTTCGCCTCCGCGGAGCCTGTGTCCGAAGCCTTCCTGTTGGAGCGCCTGCCACGCGGAACGGATGTGCGGACCGTGATGGCGCGGCTGGTACAGCTGTATGCCGGGCGGGGTGTCAATCTGGTCCGCGTCGAGGATCGCTGGGCTTTCCGCACCGCAGCGGATCTCTCCTTCGTCATCCGCCGTGACGAGACCGAGAGCAGGAAGCTGTCAAGAGCGGCGCTGGAGGTGCTGGCAATCATAGCCTACCACCAGCCGGTGACGCGCGCCGAGATCGAGGAGATCCGCGGCGTCCAGACCTCACGCGGCACGCTGGACGTGCTGATGGAAGCGGGCTGGGTGCGCTTTCGCGGCCGTCGCCGCACGCCCGGCCGTCCGGTCACGCTCGGCACGACACCCCGCTTTCTCGATCATTTCGGCCTCGAAGAAATCCGCGACCTGCCGGGGCTGGAGGAATTGAAGGGAGCGGGACTGTTGTCCGGCCGCATCCCGCCTGACTTCCGCATTCCCGTGCCGATGTCGGCGGATGAGTTGTCCGAAGAGGAAGATCCGATCACCCAGCTGGATCTTGAGGAGCTTGGCCTCTTGACTCCCGGTGGTGGAGAAGAGGAATAGCACGTTCATCTTTAGAGAACGGCATCTTTCCCAGCATGGCATGACGAAGGCCAGAAGCTCATGAACGACATCGCGCCCGAAGGGCTGCCGACATCCCCGCGCCGTCCCGCCGGCGTGACATTTGCGGCCAGCCTCGCCTTCGAGAACATCCGCCACAGCTATCACGGCAAGGAAACGATCCGCGACATTTCGCTGGAGGCGCGTCCGGGCGAGGTGCTGTGCCTGCTCGGCCCGTCCGGTTCCGGCAAGACGACCCTGCTGCGGATTGCTGCCGGCATCGAGGCCCAGACCTCTGGCCGCGTGCTGATCGACGGTCGGGTGGTTGCCGGACCCGATCTGTTCGTGCCGCCGGAAAAGCGTGGCGTCGGGCTGATGTTCCAGGATTATGCGCTGTTTCCGCATCTGAGCGTCCTGGACAATGTCCGCTTCGGCCTCACCGCGATGCCGGCGAAGGCTGCCCATGCCGAGGCCATGGTGGCGCTGGAGCGGGTAGGGCTCTCGCACTATGCCGACAAATTTCCGCATGCGCTTTCGGGCGGGGAACAGCAGCGTGTGGCGCTTGCCCGTGCGCTTGCCCCGCGCCCCGGCGTTCTGCTGATGGACGAGCCTTTCAGCGGCCTCGACTCACGCCTGAAGGATACGATCCGCGCTGACACCCTGGATGTGCTGCGCCAGTCGCGCGCAACGGCCATCGTCGTGACGCATGACGCGGAGGAGGCCATGCGCATGGGCGATCGGATCGCGCTTCTGAACCACGGCCGTCTGGTGCAGCTCGGCCGTTCGCAGGATCTCTATCGCCGCCCGCAATCGCTGTTTGCCGCGGGCTTCTTCTCCGAGATCAACCGTCTGCAGGGCAGGGTGCGCCACGGCGCTGTGGCAACGCCGCTCGGGCGGGGCGATGCGTCCGGTCTGGCGGATGGCACGGTTGTGGATGTGGCGGTTCGCATCTCGCAGGTCATGGTCTCGGAATCGGCCGGTCCCATCCGCGCCCGCATCCTGACCCGCCGCTTCCTGGGCGTCGTGGAATTGCTCACGCTTGCCGTGGACGGGCTGGATGAGCCGCTCAGGGCCCGCATTCGCGCCGACCAGCTGGCGGATGGTCTCACAGACGTGACCATAAAGGTTTCGGACGGCGATATTTTGGTGTTTGAAAAAGCGGACTAAACGTCTTACATCGGCAAGAACGCGCAATCATGGAGTGGAGTCATGGGTTCTTTTAGCATCTGGCACTGGCTGATCGTTCTGGTCATCGTGCTCATCTTCTTCGGGCGCGGCAAGATTCCAGACCTGATGGGCGATGTCGCCAAGGGTATCAAGAGCTTCAAGAAGGGCATGGCTGACGAGGACGAGACGCCGCCCGCGACAACGGCGAAGACCGTGGACCACAAGCCGGAAGAAACCAAGTAAGCATCCGGTGCCGCGCCCCGGTGGGGGCGCGTCTCCCGAGGAGCGTCATACATGCTGGACATCGGCTGGACCGAACTCTTAGTCATCGCGGTCGTCTTGATCGTTGTCGTCGGGCCGAAGGATCTGCCGCCGATGTTGCGTGCCTTCGGCAAAATGACGGCCAATCTGCGAAAAATGGCGGGTGACTTCCGCACGCAGTTCGACCAGGCCCTGCGCGAGGCCGACATGGACGATCTGCGCCAGACGATTTCGGACGCCCAGCGCTTCCACCCGGCCAATGCGCTGCGCGAGGCGATCAATCCGCTGCGCGAGATGGGCAACGAGATCCGCAACGATCTCCAGAAGGCGACGACGCTGCCATCCGCCGAAGCGACGGATGGGCAGGCGGCAGGAGAGAATGCTGCCGGAATCGAATCGCTGTTGCCAACCTCCGGGCTCTCGCTGCCGGAGACGCCACCGGCTGTTGCTCCGGTGCATGCTGCAGCGCCGCCTGCGCCTGCGCAGCCGGCCGCGGCGCAGGCTTCGACGCCGACCGCCTCTGTCGCTTCCGTGTCATCGGGGGCTGCTTCTGCGCCGTCTTCAATCACTGCGGCAGCTGCGGCGCCTGCAGCACCTGCGGCATCCTCTTCGCCTGCACAATCGGAACCGATATCTGCCGCACCGGTGAAGAAGCCGCGCGCCCCGCGCAAGCCGAAGGTGGAGGTCGCTGTCGTGGCCGAGCCGGTGCCGGCAGTAAAGTCTGCGGTCCGTCGCACGCGGACTGCCAAGCCTGCCGTGACCGAAACCGCTTCGACCGCGCCGGTTGCGGAAACCGCTCATGCGGCCAAGCCCGCACCGCGTCCGCGCAAGAAGCCAGCCACGCCCAAGGATAATGCATGACCGGCGATATCGACGACAAGCCTCAGCCGCTCATCGAGCATCTGATGGAACTGCGCACGCGGCTCATCTGGTCGCTGGCTGCGTTCTTCGTGGCCTTCCTGGTGTGCTTCTTCTTCGCCAAGCAGCTCTTCAATCTGCTGGTCATTCCTTACAAATGGGCCGTCGTCTGGGCCGGTCTGGATGTGGCGAAGTCCGAACTAATCTACACCGCACCGCAGGAATTCTTCTTCACGCAGGTGAAGGTGGCGATGTTCGGCGCTCTGGTCATCGCCTTCCCGATCATCGCCTCGCAGCTCTACAAGTTCGTGGCGCCCGGTCTCTACAAGAACGAGCGGGCCGCCTTCCTGCCGTTCCTGATTGCGTCTCCCGTGCTGTTCCTGCTCGGGGCTGCGCTGGTCTATTTCTTCTTCACGCCGATGGTGATGTGGTTCTTCCTCGCCATGCAGCAGAAGCCCGGTGAAGGCGAGGTGGCGATCTCCCTGATGCCCAAGGTGTCGGAATACCTGTCGCTGATCATGACGCTGGTCATGTCCTTTGGACTGGTGTTCCAGTTGCCCGTCGTGACGACGCTTCTTGCGCGCGTCGGGCTGCTCACCAGCACCTGGCTGGTGGAGAAGCGCAAGTTCGCCATTGTGCTGGCCTTCGTCGTGGCCGCCGTGCTGACCCCTCCGGATCCGATGTCCCAGATCGGTCTTGCACTGCCGACGATCCTTCTCTACGAGGTCTCCATCTACGCCGCTCGACTCGTGGAAAAGAAGCGCGCGAGTGAAACTGCGGCCGTCCAGGACGCCAGTTCATCCTCCGTCAGCACGTCCGACGAGGCGTAGCATCCGTTCCGGCAGAACGGGATATCTCGGCCGGAGCAAGATTTTTCGGCCGGGCTCATCCTCTCGGCCTCAACCGCAGGCGATCTGGAACGACGATGCTCGATATCAAGTGGATACGTGAGAACCCCGCGGCCCTCGACGAGGCGCTGAAGAAGCGCGGTGCAGAACCGCAGGCCGACGCCATCATTGCACTGGATGAAACGCGCCGCTCCGTCATCCAGACACTTCAGGACATGCAGTCCCGCCGCAATGCCGCCTCCAAGGAGATCGGCGCCGCCATGGCGCAGAAGAACCAGGAGCTTGCTGAAAAGCTGAAGGCCGAGGTGGCGAGCCTCAAGGACGAGATGCCGGTCCTCGAACAGAAGGAGCGTGAGGCGATCGCCGCGCTGGACGACGTTCTGTCGCGTATCCCGAACATTCCGCTCGATGACGTGCCGGTCGGCAAGGACGAACATGACAATGTCGTCGCCCGCGTTGTCGGTGAGAAGCCGCGCTGGAACCACCCGGCCAAGGAGCATTTCGACATCGGCGAAGCGCTCGGCATGATGGATTTCGACCGGGCGGCAAAGCTGTCCGGCTCGCGCTTCACGGTGCTGACGGGCCAGCTTGCAAAGCTGGAACGCGCCCTTGGCCAGTTCATGATCGACCTGCACACCACCGAACACGGCTATACGGAAGTATCCTCGCCGCTGATGGTGCGTGACGAGGCCATGTATGGCACCGGGCAGCTTCCGAAGTTCGCCGAAGACCTGTTCCGCACCACCGACGGCCGTTGGCTGATCCCGACGGCGGAAGTGACGCTGACCAATCTCGTCTCCCAGGAGATCCTGGAGCAGGAGCAACTGCCGCTGCGATTGACCGCACTGACGCCGTCCTTCCGCTCGGAAGCCGGTTCCGCCGGTCGCGATACGCGCGGCATGCTGCGCCAGCACCAGTTCTGGAAGTGTGAACTCGTCTCCATCACGGACGCGGAAAGCTCGGTTGCTGAACACGAACGCATGACGGCCTGTGCGGAAGAGGTGCTGAAGCGCCTCGGCCTGCATTTCCGCACCATGACGCTCTGCACCGGCGACATGGGATTCGGCGCCCGCAAGACCTATGACCTCGAGGTCTGGCTGCCGGGGCAGAATACCTACCGCGAAATCTCCTCCTGTTCGGTCTGCGGCGATTTCCAGGCACGGCGCATGAATGCGCGCTACCGCGTCAAGGACGAGAAGGCGCCGCGTTTCGTGCACACGCTGAACGGGTCCGGCACCGCCGTCGGTCGCTGCCTGATCGCCGTTCTCGAAAATTATCTGAACGAGGACGGTTCCGTGACCATCCCCGATGCGCTTCTGCCCTATATGGGAGGTCTGACGAAGATCGAACGGAGCGCGTGAGGGAACAATGCGGATCCTGCTCACCAACGATGATGGCATTCATGCCGAGGGACTGGCGGTGCTCGAACGCATCGCCCGCACCCTCTCCGACGATGTGTGGATCGTTGCGCCGGAAACCGATCAGAGCGGTCTTGCCCATTCGCTGACGCTGTCGGAACCCTTGCGCCTGCGCGAGGTCGGCCACCGGCATTTTGCGGTGCGCGGCACGCCGACCGACTGCGTGATCATGGGCATCCGCCATGTGCTGGATCGCAAGCCCGACCTTATCCTGTCGGGCATCAATGCAGGCTCCAACATTGCCGACGACGTGACCTATTCCGGTACGATTGCGGGCGCCATCGAGGGCACCATCCAGGGTATCCGTTCGCTGGCGCTGAGCCAGGCCGTGCAGTACGAGGATGGCAAGCGCAGCCTGCCCTGGGCAACGGTAGAGGTGCATGCACCGGATCTGATCCGCAAGCTGATCGCGCTCGATCTGCCCGCGGGCACCTTCCTGAACCTCAACTTCCCGCCCTGCACCGCCGATGCGGTGACGGGGGTGACAGTGACGGCGCAGGGCAAGACGGATTTTGGCATCGTGGTCGATGAGCGGCAGGACGGGCGCGGCAATCCGTATTTCTGGCTGCGTTTCGGCAATCGTACCGGACAGTTTGCGCCCGGCACCGATATCCACGCCCTGCGCGACAATCGGATTTCCGTGACCCCGTTGAAGCTCGACCTGACGGATCACGCCATGCTGGCGACCGTCGGACAGGCCTTGGGAGCAGGTGCTTGAAATCAGGCATGATCGAGAAGGAAGGGTTTGCTGCCCTGGTGCTTCGTCTGCGGGCCCAGGGCGTTACCGATCTCGACCTCCTGACGGCGATCGAACAGACGCCGCGCAGCCAGTTTGTGCCCCCGCAATTCGTCACGGATGCCTATTCAAGCCGAACCATTCCCATCGAATGTGGATCGTTCATGGAAGGCGCGGATCTCGCCGCGCGTCTTCTTGCGCAGTTGCATGTGAAGCCCGGCCATCGGGTGCTCGACATCGGCACTGGCAGCGGCTTTACCGCCGCCGTGATGGGCCGCATCGCCGAGCGGGTGCTGTCGCTGGAGCGGTTTCGCACCCTGGTCAAGGCCGCGCAGGGACGCCTTGAAGCGCTCGGCATGCGCAATGTCATCATCCGTCAGGCCGATGGCAGCAATGGTCTGCAGGGGGAGGGGACCTTCGACCGCATTCTGGTGACCGCCGCCTTCGACGCCATTCCGCGATTCTATGCCGAGCAACTGGTGCATGGCGGCTCGATGATTGCGCCGCTGATGACGGGCGAGGATCGCTGCATGATGATTCGGCTGACCAAGGTTGGCAGCCGATTCGAGCGCGAGGATCTGTTTCCGGCGCCCTATCTGCCGCTTGTGTCGCACATCGCGGTTCATCTGTGAGCGTGCCGCTGATGCTGATCACGAGTCATGGTTAGCAATTTGCCAAAAAAATGAAGCGCGCGGCAGCGCCTTAACCCAACGGTAAGACTAACGGTCTTTAATGGATCACGAAATAGGTCGTGTCAGTTGGGTCGAGTCATGCGTTTGAAGAGTTCGTCAATGATGAGAAGGTCGGTCACCCGGATGGCGGTGGCGGCTTTTCTGGCGAGTGCAGCAACGGGATGCAGTTCCGACGCCACTCGCTTCTCCGGTCTCTTTCCCGGAAGCGATAATATGACGACAGCCTCGATCCCGCAGAGGCAGGGATCCGGCGCCTACGGAACAGCCCCGGTTCCGAGCGGCGATGTCGGCGGCGATTCTCAAGGCTATTCGCAGGGTGGCGGCGGCTACGGCCAGCCTTATCCGCAGCAGGCTCAGGGTGGCTATGCGCCGGCCAGCGTGTCGCCGGCCCGCAGTTCGGCCGCGCCCATCCAGCGGGCAGCGCTTGCGCCTCCGGCAGGTGCCGTCAGTCAGTCCAGTCTTCCGCCGCTCGGCGAAGCGCCTGCCCGTCAGGAAGCGATGGCGCAGCCGATGCCGGCCACGTCTTCTCCCTCGCCGATTGCCGCACGCCGTATGGCCGCGGCGAACGATGATGGTGCAGCAACCGGCGCCACCGGTCCCGGCTGGTCGACGACCAATGCGCCTCGCGTCAACCTGCGGCCGGGCGAAAATGCCAAGATCCTGTCCCAGCGCTATGGTGTGCCGGAAAAGGAAATCCTGAAGGCCAATGGCGGGGTGCTGACGCCCGGTCAGAATGTGATCATCCCGACCTATGCGGCCCGTTCCAATGCGGCCAAGGCCGCTGCAGCCTCCGGCGATCTCGCCAATGGCGGCGATGCGCCCGCACCGCTGCGTCCGCAGGGCGACAAGGTCGCCGTGCTGCCGGGTGCCGCTGCCGCGCGGGACAAGGCGCAGGCCGATTCGGCCGGCAAGCTGACACCGCCCTCCGGTGGTGAGCCCGTTCCGCCGAAGGGGGGCTCCTATGTCGTCAAGCCCGGCGATACGCTGAGCAAGATTGCCCGCGCCACCAACACGCCGATCGATCGCCTGAAAGCCGATAACAGCTTGGCTGACGGCCAGTTGCGGGTTGGCCAGACGCTGAAGGTGGCAGGTGCCCATGGCGAAGCCGTTCAGACAGCCTCGGTGCCGCATGCCACCGCAGCCGGTGCGAAGGCGCAGCCGGCCGTTGCTGCATCGTCGGAACAGACACCCGCCAAGGCGACCGAAAAGCCCGCCACCACGCAGACGGCGAGCCTCTCGGATGTGGAAAGCAAATCCGATGTCAGCACGCCGGCTCCCTCATCGACTGGCATCAGCAAGTATCGCTGGCCTGCCACGGGCGCCGTTATCGCCGCCTTCGGCGCCAATGTTGACGGCAACCGCAATGACGGCATCGACATTTCCGTTCCCGAGGGCACGCCGATCAAGGCTGCTGAAAACGGCGTCGTCATCTATGCCGGCAATGGCCTGAAGCAGCTCGGCAACACGGTTCTGGTGCGCCACGACGATGGCAAGGTGACTGTTTACGGTCATGCCGCCTCGATCAGCGTGTCGCGCGGTCAGAAGGTACAGCGTGGCCAGACGCTGGCGCTGTCCGGCATGAGCGGCGACGCCAAGCGTCCGCAGGTGCATTTCGAAGTGCGCAAGGATGCGACCCCGGTCAACCCGATGACGTTCCTCGAATAGTAGTGCGTATGGGGAATGCGAGAAAGCCCGGCATCGTCCGGGCTTTCGTCGTTGTGGCGATGGCTACTGCTGGGCCTGTCTTGCCACGGCGCGCTGCTCAACTGCGGGGCAGGGGTTTGCGCAGGCGTCCCGCCAGATCCTGGATATATTGCCAGGCGACGCGTCCGGAGCGGCCGCCGCGCGTCGTTGCCCATTCCAGCGCTTCATGATGCAGTTGTGCGCGGTCGAGATCGAGAGCGAAATGGTCGGCATAGCCGTCGATCATCGCCAGATAATCATCCTGATTGCACTTGTGGAAACCAAGCCACAGGCCGAAGCGGTCGGAGAGTGACACCTTCTCCTCGACGGCTTCCGACGGGTTGATCGCCGTCGATTGCTCGTTTTCGAGCATATGGCGCGGCAGCAGGTGGCGACGGTTGGAGGTGGCGTAGAACAGCACGTTGTCCGGCCGGCCTTCGATCCCGCCATCGAGCGCCGCCTTCAGCGACTTGTAGGCGGTATCGTCATGGTCGAAGGAGAGGTCGTCACAAAAGACGATGACCCGGTGGCCGGACGCTTTCAGAAGATCAAGCAGCGCGGGCAGGGTGGAAATATCCTCGCGGTGCACCTCGACCAGTTTCAGGCTGGCGCCGGTAGAAGCCTTCACATCGGCATGAACAGCCTTTACCAGCGAGGACTTGCCCATGCCGCGCGCGCCCCACAACAGGACGTTGTTGGCTTCGAAACCTTCGGCAAAGCGAAGCGTGTTTTCGTGCAGGATGTCACGCACGTGATCCACGCCACGAATGAGCCGCAGCGCAACCCGGTTCGGTCGTGCAACCGGTTGCAGATAGCGGTTTGCGGGTGCCCAGACGAAGCAATCGGCGGCGTTCCAGTCGTTCACGGCCGGCGCCGGGCCCGCAAGTCTCTCCAGCGCATCGGCCAGCCGGCGAACTTCCATCAGCAGTTCTGCGGTTGCTTCCATGGACATCATCTCCTCCTTGGCGCGGCAAAAGCCCGTTTCCTGCCTTTTCGCTGCGGGTAGCATGGTGTTTTCCAGGCTGAAAGGGTAAGAGGCCTGAATTCGGTACGCCCCCGCCGCCGTTTCTGTTGCATTCACCCCGATCGCGACTATATTCCGGCGGCTTGAAGCGGGGGGTGCCTCCGTATCCGTCTATCCGGGAGTTCTCGATGTTCATTACTGAAGCATTCGCCCAGGCCAGCACTGGTGGTGCCGCCGGCGCCTCTCCGTTCGGCTCCGGCCTTGAAATGCTTTTCCTTTTCGCGCCGCTGATGGTGGTGTGGTACTTCTTCCTGATCCGGCCGCAGCGCCAGCAGATGAAGAAGCGCCAGGAAACCCTGTCCAACATCCGCCGCGGCGACCAGGTTGTTCTGGGCGGCGGCATTTCCGGCAAGGTCACCAAGGTCATCGACGACAACGAACTGGAAGTGGAAATCGCCGAAGGCGTGAAGATCCGCGCCATTCGCACCTACATCGCGGAAGTCCGCGTCAAGGGTGAGCCGGTCAAGACCGAAAACGCCTGATCCCTTTCGGCCAGTCGCTCGAGAGCGGCTGGCCCCGCACCCATCGATTCGAGACCGCTATGCTCTATTTTCCGCGCTGGAAGACGTTCCTGATCTGGCTTTCCATGCTGGGCAGCATCATCATCGCATTGCCCAATGCGCTGAGTGATGCGCAGCTGAAGAACTATCCGTCCTTCCTGCCGCATCACAAGATGACGCTCGGTCTCGACCTGCAGGGCGGCTCGTACATGATGCTCAAGATCGATCGCTCCGAGATCGTCAAGGAGCGTGTCGAGACCACCATCGGCGATATTCGCACGCGTCTGCGCGAAGCGGGGGTCCGCTATACCGGCCTCACTGGCAACGGCCAGCAGATCCAGGTTCGCATCACCGATCCCGCCCAGGTCGATGCCGCCCGCAAGGCGCTGAACGAACTGGTACAGCCGATCAGCACTGGCACGGTCATGGGCACCACGCTGCGCGAAGCGAGCCTCGATGAGCCGGAAACGGGTCTCCTGCGTCTGACGCTGACCGATGAGGGGATCAATTACCGCATGTCCTCGGCTCTCAGCCAGTCGACCGAGGTCGTGCGTCGGCGCGTTGATGAGCTCGGCAATACCGAGCCGCTGATTACCCGCCAGGGCAATGACCGCATTGCCGTTCAGGTGCCGGGCCTCAACGATCCGCAGCGTCTGAAGAACCTCCTCAACAAGACGGCCAAGCTGACCTTCCACATGGTGGATACCAGCATGTCGCCGCAGGAGGCGGTCAATGGCCGCCCGCCGGCCGCTTCGCAGGTCCTCTATGGTGCCTCCGATCCGACCACGCCCTATCTCGTGGAGAAGCAGGCCCTGATCTCGGGTGAGAACCTGGTCGATGCGCAGGCAAGCTTCAATCAGCAGACCAACGAGCCTGTCGTCACCTTCCGCTTCGATTCCCGCGGCGCCCAGCGTTTCGCGCAGGCGACCCAGCAGAATGTCGGCCGTCCGTTTGCGATCGTGCTCGATGACAAGGTCATTTCCGCGCCGGTCATCCGCGAACCGATCGTCGGTGGTTTGGGTCAGATTTCCGGCAACTTCACGGTCCAGAGCGCCAACGACCTTGCCGTGCTTCTGCGCGCCGGCGCGCTGCCGGCCACGCTGACGGTGGTGGAAGAACGCACCGTCGGCCCGAGCCTCGGTGCGGACTCGATCCGTGCCGGCGTGATTGCCGGCATCGTCGCCTCGCTGCTCGTCATCGTCTTCATGCTGGTGTTCTACGGCTTCTTCGGCGTGCTGGCGATCATCGCGCTCACGGTCAACATCCTGATGACCATCGCGATCCTGACCGTGCTCGGATCGACGCTGACGCTTCCGGGTATTGCCGGCATCGTTCTCACCATCGGTATGGCCGTTGACTCCAACGTTCTGATCTATGAGCGCATCCGCGAAGAGGCCAAGAGCGGACGCTCGCTGATCCAGTCGATCGATCTCGGTTTCAACCGCGCCTTCGGCACCATCGTCGATGCGAACGTGACGGCGCTGATTGCTGCCGTCGTTCTCTTCTATCTCGGCACCGGCCCTGTGCGCGGCTTTGCCGTCACCCATGCGATCGGTATCGCCACCACGATCTTCACGGCCTATACCCTGACCAACTGGCTGTTTGCCGAGTGGATCAAGCTGCGCCGTCCCAAGCATCTGCCGAAGGGCATCCGCACCGGAATCTTCGACTTCAACGGCGTGAAGTTCATGGGCATCCGCCGCTGGACCTTCACGATTTCCGGTATCCTCGTTCTCGGTTCCATCGTCGGTTTCGGTGTCGGCGGCATGAACCTCGGCGTCGACTTCAAGGGCGGCTCGGTCATCGAACTGCGCGCCAAAGAGGGCGATGCCAACCTCGCCGATCTGCGCAGCCGTCTCGATGGTCTCGGCCTTGGCGAGGTGCAGGCACAGAATTTCGGCGAGGCCAACAGCGTTCTCGTGCGTATCGCGGCCCAGGGCGGTGGCGAGACGGCGGAACAGACAGCACTTGCCAAGGTGCGTGACGCGCTGGAGAAGGATTACGAGTTCCGTCGCGTGGAAGTGGTCGGTCCGGCCGTCTCTGGCGAACTCAGCCAGACCGCCACGATCGGTGTTCTCGGCGCGCTCATCGGCATCCTGGTCTATATCTGGTTCCGCTTCGAATGGCAGTTTGCCGTCGGTGCAATCCTCGCCACGATCCATGACGTGATCCTGACGCTCGGCATCTTCGTGGTCTCCGGCATCGAGTTCAACCTGACCAGCATCGCGGCGATCTTGACCGTCGTCGGCTACTCGCTGAACGATACGGTTGTCGTCTATGACCGCCTGCGCGAAAACATGCGCAAGTTCAAGAAGATGCCGCTGGCCGACCTGATCGACATGTCGATCAACGAAACCATGTCGCGCACGATCCTGACCATGGTGACGACACTGCTCGCCCTCATCGCGCTCTATCTGTTCGGCGGCGAGGTGATCCAGTCCTTCACCTTCGCCATGATCGCGGGCGTCGTCGTTGCCACATTCTCCTCGATCTACATCGCCGCGCCGATCCTGATCGCCTTCAACATGCGCCCCGAAAGCGGGGATGCATCCGCCGCCAAGGGGGGCAAGAAGGCCTCCGACGTCAGCGGCGCGAAGGTCTGATCGATGGTGGAACTGCCCGGTCCCGATGCGCATTTCCCCGGACGCGCGCCGATCGATGCCTATGGCAATGGCGGCTTTCGTTTCGCGGACATGTCGCATCGCGGCTCTCTGATCTGCCTGCCCGTGGGCATCTATGCCTGGGAGATGGCTGAGGGCGATCCGCTGACGGTGGATGCATTTTCGCGCGTGTTGCACGCTGAGGGCGTCGAGTTTCTGCTTGTGGGCACGGGCCGCGATCTGCGCCCGTTGCCGGCACCGCTGAAGGCGGCGTTCCGGGCGCGCGGAATTTCCTCGGACTCGATGGGAACCGGGGCGGCCATCCGCACGTACAACATCATGCTCGGCGAATCGCGGCCCGTGGCTGCGGCGCTCATCGCCGTCTGAACCGAATTTGCGTGGAGGGAAGGCCGTGACGGCTGGTGCCGGCGACCACTGGGACATCTGCCTCTCGACGCTGCGCGAGACGGACCGCGACCGCTATCTGGCCTGCCTCCTTTCGCCGGAGGACAAGCGGGGAGCGCTTGCGGCACTTTACGCCTTCAATGCCGAAATCGCCCGGGTTCGCGACGTGGTGCAGCAGCCGCTGGCTGGCGAGATCCGGCTGCAATGGTGGCGCGATCTCCTTTTCGGCCAGGCGAGCGGCGATACAGGCGGCAATCCGCTGGCTGTTGCGCTGATGGAGACGGTGGAGCGTCATCGCCTGCCGCGTCAGAGCCTGACCGACATGATCGAGGCCCGCATCTTCGATCTTTATGACGATCCGATGCCGGACCGCAATGCGCTGGAGGGGTATGCGGGTGAAACCGCCTCCGCCCTGATTCAACTGGCCGGTCTGGTGCTCGATGCCCCGGCCGCCATGCAGCAGGCGGAAACAGCCGGTCATGCCGGCGTCGCGCAGGCCGTTGCCGGCCTTCTTCTGCTGATGCCGCAGCACCGCCGCCGTGGCCAGGTCTATGTGCCGCAGGATATCCTCTCTGCCACCGGCCTCGACCGTGACGGTTTCCTGGATGACGCGCTGAATGGGAATGTGGCGCATTCGGTTGGCGCGCTTGCCGCGCTCGGGCTGGAGCACCTCGGCAAGGCGGCCAGGTCAGGCATGCCTTCCGTACTGGTTCCGGCCTTCCTGCCGGTCGCGATCGCCGCGCCGGTTCTGAAGCAGGCCGCACGGCGCCCGCAGGATGCGCTGGACGGCAAGCTGCAGTCGCCGCAATGGCGTCGCCAGCTCTCCATGCTCAAAATGATGGCGCTGAAACGTTTTTGATGCCTGCAGGTGGCCGGGGCCGGCAATACGTCCGTCCTCCAATACGTCCGTCCTCAAGTGATGGCACGCCTCCACTGTCCTGCCGGCCAGCTTGCGGAGCCCGGTTCCGTCTGGCGGTCACGTTCGGGCAAGCCTCGGCCGCTACAGGGCAGGGGCGGTGAGCGGTGCCGTCTGCAGGGGAGAATTCGGTGTGAGTCTGGTCGTCTGGGCAATCATTTTCGGACTGGTCATTCTGACCGCCTATTACACCACATCCATGGCGCGGGAGCGCGAGGAACTGGATCGACATGATCCGGGACTCGCCATTCTCGAATTCGGGCGTGCCTATCCGACGGAAGCGATCCGCAGCCTGCATGAGACCGAGGATGGCAACACCATCTTCGTGCGCCTCTACGACAACAAGGCCGGCATCATGCGCAATGGCGGCTCGCACTATGCCTGCCATCTGATCCAGCCTGACCGTTCGCGCGTGACGCCGATGTCGAACGGGCGCGGCCTCGCGATCGACTTTCTCGACGCACCCACGCAGAGTGGCAGCTTCGTATTCTCGACCGCCGCCGAGGCGGCCGAGGTGTCGCTCTGGTTGCTCGGCAACTATGTGACCCGCGAGCAGATGCCGTTAGACGGCGTCCGCGGTCAAGGCGGCAGCCTCTGAGGCCTCCGCAAACACGGGCGCCGGGACGCCCAGCCACGTCGCGCAGTCGGTCAGCGCGCGGCGGGCAAGAAGCTGGCGCTTCATCACCGTCTTGTCCTTGCCGCGGAAGCGTTTGACGCCCTCCGGCTTGACGATGGAGCCGGGCTCCAGCTCCGGAAACAGGCCGAAATTGACGTTCATCGGCTGGAAGGAGCGCTTGCCGGGCTCGTCGTCCGAGACCAGATGGCCGCCGGTGATATGGTTGAGGAGCGCGCCGAGTGCCGTGGTGGCCGGCGGCAGGCTGGGGGCCTCGCCTCTCGCCTCGGCAGCCGCGAAACGACCGGCCAGCAGTCCGATCGCCGCACTTTCCACATAGCCCTCGCAGCCGGTGATCTGGCCGGCAAAGCGCAGGCCGGGGCGCGATTTCAGCGTCAGGCTCTGGTCGAGCAGCGTCGGCGAATGGATGTAGGTGTTGCGATGCAGGCCGCCGAGCCTTGCGAATTCGGCATTCTGCAGGCCGGGAATCATCCGGAAGATCTCCGCCTGCGCGCCATATTTCAGCTTCGTCTGGAAGCCGACCATGTTGTAGAGCGTGCCAAGCGCATTGTCTTGCCGAAGCTGGACGACGGCATAGGCCTTGACGGTCGGGTTATGGGCATTGGTGAGGCCCATCGGCTTCATGGGCCCGTGGCGCAGCGTCTCGCGGCCGCGCTCCGCCATCACCTCGATCGGCAGGCAGCCATCGAAATAGGGCGTGCCTTCCCATTCCTTGAAGCCGACGGTGTCCCCGGCAATCAGGGCATCGACGAAGGCGTCATACTGGTTCTTGTCGAGCGGGCAGTTGATGTAATCCTTGCCCGTGCCGCCGGGGCCGACCTTGTCATAGCGCGACTGGTACCAGCAGATCGACATGTCGATCGACTCGCGGTGAACGATCGGCGCGATCGCATCGAAGAAGGCGAGCGCATCCTCGCCGGTTTCCGCCTGGATCGCGGACGCAAGCGAGGCGGAGGTCAGCGGACCGGTCGCGACAATCGAAAGGCCCCACTCCTTCGGCGGCAGACCCTGCACTTCCTCACGCACCACGGTGATGCGGGGATGCTGCGACAGCGCCTGTGTGACGGCGTCGGAAAAGCCGTCGCGGTCGACGGCGAGCGCCCCGCCGGCCGGCACCTGGTGGCGGTCGGCACAGGCCATGATCAGCGAGCCGGCAAGGCGCATTTCCGCATGGATGACGCCGACCGCATTGGCGGTGGCATCGTCGGAACGGAAGGAATTGGAACAGACCAGCTCGGCAAGGCCGTCGGTCTTGTGCGCATCCGTGCCGCGGACACCGCGCATTTCATGCAGGATGACGGGGATGCCGGCCTCGGCCAGCTGCCAGGCGGCTTCGGAGCCGGCAAGGCCGCCGCCGATGACGTGAACGGGTGTGGAGGAAATCTTTGTCATGGGCGGCTCAATATCATGAGCCGCCCGCTGGTCCAATATCAAAGGCGCCTGCCTGACTAAGCGTGTTTCTGCCGGCGTCAACCGGCCATCGGCGTGCAGAGTTCAACCAGCAGACCGTCCGGGCAGCGCAGGTAGGAAACCACCTGTCCCCAGGGCTTTTCCGCGGGTGGCGACAGTTCACGGGCCCCGCAGGCGATGGCCCGGGCATGTGCGGCGGCGACATCCTCGGTGACGAGCGCGATTTCCATGCCGAGCGGCTGCGGGGATGCGTGGGCCGAGACATGGCCACCTGGAAAATTGGCCTCGCCCAGCGCCTCTGCCGCAAAGGCCAGCGTGGTTTCACCGCTCTCCAGCTCGCCATAGGTGCCGCTGTCGTGCAGGAAGCGGGTGGAGAAGCCGAAGGCATCGCCGAAAAAGGCAAGCGACTTGGCCACGTCGGGAACATAGGCGATGGAATAGCCGAACTTCATGGAGGTGTTCCTGTCTTTCGGAGGCAGGCCTGTGTGTCAGCCCTTTGCGGCGGGCGCGAGTTCTGCTGCAAGCGCGTCATCGAGTTCGGTGGCGCGCAGGTGAGCCGGGCGTGATTCAATGCGCGCAACATAGGCCTCGAACGCAGCGCGTTTCTCGATGCTACCGAACTGCATGCCCCACATCAGATGCGCGCCGAGATAGACGTCCGCGCCGGTGAAGCGCTCGCCAGCGACATAGGTGGTGGCGGACAGCGCCTGTTCCAGAGTGTCGAGAACAAGATCATAGGAGCCGTAGCCGACCATGCGCTGCTTTTCTTCCGGCACCACGAAGCCGAGCGCGCGGTTGCTGACCGCGGTTTCCAGCGGTCCGGCGGCGAAGAACATCCAGCGATAGTAGGCAGCCCGTTCTGCATCCGTCTGCGGATGGAGGCCCGCGTCATGGAACGTGTCCGCCAGATAGGCGATAATGCCGGCGCATTCGGTCACCACGAGGTCTCCGTGGCGAAGGGCCGGGACCTTGCCCATCGGATTGATCGCCCGATAGTCCGCGCTTTTCATGTCCGGCCCGTAGGCCAAGAGACGTACATCATAGGGCTGGCCGACTTCCTCCAGCATCCAGCGGGCAATGCGGCCGCGCGACATGGGGTGGGTATAAAGTGTCAACGGTGACATGAGGCTCCTCCGGTATTTGTTCTTCTTATGTTCTTATTGTGCCGTGATGACGGCCGGATGACAAGCCCGTGTGGACAAAGAAAAACCCGGCCGCGAGGCGACCGGGTTCGTCTGTCTCGGGATCGGTGAGATCAGGCGGCCATGGCGGCGCGCAGGTTCTCGTCCACCTTGTCGAGGAAGGCGGTGGTGGAGAGCCACGGCTGATCCGGACCGATGAGGAGCGCCAGATCCTTGGTCATGAAGCCGGCTTCGACGGTATCGATGCAGACCTTTTCGAGCGTCGTCGCAAATTTTGCGAGTTCGGCATTGTCGTCGAGCTTGGCACGGTGGGCAAGGCCACGGGTCCAGGCGAAGATCGAGGCGATCGAGTTGGTCGAGGTTTCCTGACCCTTCTGGTGCTGGCGATAGTGGCGCGTCACGGTGCCGTGGGCGGCTTCGGCTTCCACCGTGCGGCCATCGGGCGACAGAAGAACCGAGGTCATCAGGCCGAGCGAGCCGAACCCTTGAGCAACCGTATCGGACTGGACGTCGCCGTCGTAGTTCTTGCAGGCCCAGACGTAGCCGCCGGACCACTTGAGGGCGGACGCGACCATGTCGTCGATCAGGCGGTGTTCGTAGACGATGCCGATCTCGTCGAACTTCGCCTTGAATTCGGTCTGGTAGACTTCTTCGAAGATGTCCTTGAAGCGGCCGTCATAGGCCTTGAGGATGGTGTTCTTCGTGGACAGGTAGACCGGCCACTTGCGCATCAGGCCGTACATCATCGACGCGCGGGCGAATTCGCGGATGGATTCGTCGAGGTTGTACATGGCAAGCGCCACGCCGGCGCCCGGTGCGTTGTAGACTTCCTTCTCGATCACTTCGCCGTCTTCACCGACGAACTTGATCGTCAGCTTGCCCTTGCCGGGGAACTTGAAATCGGTTGCCTTGTACTGGTCGCCGAAGGCGTGACGGCCGACAACGATCGGCTTGGTCCAGCCCGGAACCAGACGCGGCACGTTCTTGCAGATGATCGGCTCGCGGAAGATCACACCGCCGAGGATGTTGCGGATCGTGCCGTTCGGGCTCTTCCACATTTCCTTGAGGTTGAATTCCTTGACGCGGGCTTCGTCCGGGGTGATCGTTGCGCACTTGATGCCGACGCCGTGCTTCTTGATGGCGTGGGCGGCGTCGACCGTCACCTGGTCATTGGTGGCATCGCGGTTTTCCACCGAGAGGTCGTAATATTCGATCTGAAGATCAAGATAGGGCAGGATCAGCTTTTCCTTGATGAACTGCCAGATGATGCGGGTCATCTCGTCGCCGTCGAGATCGACGACCGGGTTGGCAACCTTGATCTTGTTCATGTATCAGCCTCTTCAATGAACGGGGCTTGCCGCCCCGGCTTAGGTGGACAGAAGTCTCGTGCGCTATAGCACCGCAGAGCCGGAACGCAAAGCACTGCCAGAACAATTGCCATTGCCAAATCGATTGAGGGGGATAATCTCCCGCAACGTTTCCAGACAGGGATTATTGCCGCCATGCGGACCGTGCCGCTCGCTTTGCTTTTCGCTTCCTTTGCCACGTTTGCCAGCGCCGCCGATGCCACTGATCCGGTGCGTCAGGTGATGGACATGACCAAGGCCAACTGGGAAAGCGTGGATGCGGGCTGGAAGTTCATCTTCGATCCGGAGCCACTGGCAAAGCTGTTCAGCAAGCGCTTTCAGACAGCCTATAAGGAGGCCGCCAAACACCCGGCCTACGAGACCGAAAACAACCAGCCCGGCGATCCCTTCGGCTATGACGTGGTGACGGATTCTCAGGATGGCTGCCCGCTGCAGAACATCACCATTGCACCTGGCCAGCCGAACGGCGCGGTGACATCCGTCAAGGTCACCTTCAAGCTGTGGACCTGCATCGATCAGGCCGACATCAAGGATTCCGTCAATGAGGTGGATTTCGATGTCATCACCGAAGGCGGGCGTTTCGTGATCGATGATATCCACCGTGTCAGCGAGGGGGAGCGGGATTCGGTGTTTTCGGAAATGCAGGATCTTGCCAAGGGCGAGTGACAGCGCCAAACGGTTTCGCCGCACCGCGAGGCCGTCCCTCGTGAAGCTGCAGACGTGACCAAGGCGCTCCCGGAATGGCATCCAAACCCAAGCTCATCGACTGGATTCACTCGGTAGACCCCGCCCTGTCGCGGGCCCGCATGGGTGCGCGCGTCACGCTGTCGATTGCTCTGTCCGTCGGTGTTCTGGTGCTGGTGCATCTCAATGGGATGGCGTTGCCGCCGATTGCCTTTGGTCTGGCGATCATTCTCTCGATCGAGGGCGGTGTTGCCGTGCGCGATGCCACGCCACGTGGCCAGTTGCTGACCCGCGCGCTCGGCGCCCTCGCAGCGCTGGCCAGCATGTCGAGCGCGATTGCGCTGGAGCAGCACCGCTATCTCTCCGATATCACTTTCCTGCTGATCGTGCTGTTTGCAAGCCTGGCCAGGGTCTACGGACCGCGCGGCTTTGCCATCGGCATGTTTGCCTTCACGTCCTATTTCATCAGTGCCTATCTGAACCCCACCTATGACCAGTTGCCGGGAGCAGCCTTTGCGCTTGTTGTGGCGGCGCTGGTGTCGCATGGTGTGCGCAGCCTCCTGCTGCCGGACAATAGGGGCCGGGACCTGCTGCAGGCGCTGATTGCGATGCAGGGCCGCGCCAACGATATCCTCGTCCGTCTGGCGCTTCTTGCCCGCGAGCATGTGACGACGGATGAGGACCGCGCGGAACTGGTACAGCTCCAGGAACGACTGAAGGAAGTCTCGCTGATGGCGGAGGGGCTTCTGCCACGCAATGCCGATGGCATGCTGGACGAAAGCGATGCCGGCGTGATGGAGATCGCCACCGCCATCTTCGACCTGCATCTGGCGACCGAAAGTGCCGTCGTGCTCAGCGTCTACAACACCGCTCCCTTCGGTCTTGTGCATGCGGTGCTGGAGGGCAAGGACGAGGCGGTCAGCCACTGGAGCGAACTGCGCGACGAGACGCCCGACAAGCACCTGCGCGAAACGATCAATGCGTTCACGCTTCTGCATCGCATCCGCACCCGCTTTGCCGGCGTGATTGCCGAGGGTATGCACGACCAGTTCCGAACGCTGGCGCCCCATACGCCGGATCGCTCCGGTGCACGGCCGGACTTTTCGCTGAAGAACCCGCTGGTACGCGCCGCCCTGCAGATCACGGTGGCCTCCGGCATCGCCATGGTGTTCGGCCTGATGCTGTCGCGCGAACGCTGGTTCTGGGCGGTGCTGACGGCCTTTCTCGTCTTCACCAATACCAAGTCGCGGGGCGATACCGCCATTCGCGCCCTGCAGCGCTCCATCGGCACCGTGCTCGGCATTGCCGCCGGCCTCTGTCTGGCCTCACTGATCAAGGGCGATATGGTGGCAAGCGTCGCGGTGGCCGGGCTTGGCATTTTCTGCGCCTTCTATGCCCTGCAGGCCTCCTATGCGGTGATGACCTTCTTCGTCTCCATCGTCATCTGCGTGATCTATGGACTGATCGGCTCGCTGACGACCGAGCTTCTGCTGCTGCGTGTCGAGGAGACGCTGATTGGCGCCGTGGCCGGCACGGCCGTCGCCTTCGTCGTGTTTCCTGCCCGCACGCGCGAGACGCTGGAGGGAGCGATCGGCCGCTGGTACGACCAGTTGGGCCAGCTCCTCGAATCGGCCCGCGCTGGCGCATCCGGCAATGATCTGATGGAACGCTCCCGCCAGCTCGATCTCGCCTACCGCGATCTTGCCCAGGCGGCTCGACCGATCGGCACGTCCTGGTCGATCGTCACCAAGCCCGGCCATGTACGCCAGACGCTCGCCATCTTCCTCGGCTGTACCTACTGGGCGCGCATGTTCGCCCGTGGTCAGGCCCTGCCGGCACATGCCATGCCGGCAGAGGACGTCGAGGCGGTCAGCGCCCTGCTGGAAAAGATGTCGGCCGCCCGTGCTCTTTCCGGCGAGCCGTTCTACCGGGCTTCGAAGGTTCGTCGCCAGACCCTCGATCACCTGCCGACCTATCATCTTGGTGCCCGGCAGGGGCTGGACATGATCGGCATTCTGCTCGGCCGCCTGACGCCGCCGCGTCGCGTGACCTGAGGCCGGGCTTGCGCGGAAAAGCACGGAGCGATATCTCCCGCGCGACCAAGCATCGGACGGGATCACCATGGCAGGCACGAACAGCGAGCGCGAACTCTTGACGGAAGGTCCGGCAATCATCCTCGTCGAACCGCAACTGGGCGAAAACATCGGCATGGTAGCCCGCGCCATGGCGAATTTCGGCCTGTCGGAGCTGCGTCTCGTCAACCCGCGGGACGGTTGGCCGAGCGAGAAGGCACAGGCCGCCGCCGCCAAGGCGGACCATGTCATCGAGGCGACCATGGTCTTCGACACGCTGGAAGAGGCGGTGGCCGATCTCAACTTCGTCTATGCCACGACGGCACGCCAGCGCGACGGCTTCAAGGAGGTGCGCGCGCCGGTGACGGCAGCCGCGACGCTGCGCCAGCGCTTCAATGCCGGGGAGCGGACCGGCATCCTGTTCGGCCGCGAACGCTGGGGGCTGACCAATGAGGAGGTGGCGCTGGCCGACGAGATCGTTACCTTTCCTGTCAACCCGGCCTTTGCCTCGCTCAACATCGCCCAGGCCGTTCTGCTGATGTCCTATGAGTGGATGAAAAGCGGCATGGACGATATCGCCGCGACCCCTTTCCAGGCGGTGGACCAGCGGCCGGCGACCAAGGAGCAGCTGTTCGGCTTCTTCGAGCAGATCGAGGAGGCGCTCGATTCGCGCCATTATTTCCATCCGCCCACAAAAGTGCCGAAGATGATCGACAATCTGCGCGCCGTCTTGTCCCGGCCGGGCTTCACGGAGCCGGAAATCAGCGTCCTGCGCGGCGTGATCTCCTCGCTCGACGGCTTCCAGCGCCGCTGGCCGAAGGGACGGAAGCCGAAGACGGACGAGGCGGGGCATGACGGGGGCAATGAGGGTGGCGACAAAGGCGACGCATGAGCTGAAACCGGTTCTCGTCTTTGATTCCGGCATCGGTGGCCTGACCGTCCTGCGCGAGGCCCGCGTGCTGATGCCGGAGCGCGGCTTCATCTATGTGGCCGATGATGCCGGCTTTCCCTATGGCGGCTGGGAGGAGGAGGGGCTGAAGGCCCGCATTCTCGCGCTGTTCGCAGATCTTCTCGACCGCTACGATCCGGAGCTTTGCATCATCGCCTGCAACACCGCCTTCACGCTGGTCGGTGCTGATCTGCGGGCCGCCTTTCCGGACATGACCTTTGTCGGAACGGTGCCGGCCATCAAGCCGGCAGCGGAGCGCACCCGGTCCGGCCTCGTTTCGGTGCTGGCCACGCCCGGCACCGTCAAGCGCGCCTATACCCGCGACCTTATCCAGTCCTTCGCCTCGCAATGCCATGTTCGGTTGGTCGGCTCGGAAAATCTGGCGCGCATGGCGGAAGCCTATATTCGCGGCGAGAGCCTGGACGATGCGGCGGTTCGTGCGGAAATCGACCCGTGCTTTGTGGAGCGGGAGGGCCGGCGTACCGATATCGTAGTGCTGGCCTGCACGCATTACCCCTTCATGGCGAACCTGTTCCGCAGGCTGGCGCCCTGGCCGGTGGACTGGCTGGATCCGGCGGAAGCGATCGCAAGGCAGGCCCGCCGGCTGGTGCCGCCGGCGGATGCAGACAGCCACGGCGTCCACACCGACTTCGCCGTTTTCACCTCCCATGCGCCGGATTTTCCGACACGTCGCCTGATGCAGGGCTTTGGTCTTCGCGTGTCGTGAGACAACAGGCATAGCCCCTGCGTCACTGTGGCGCATTGGCAACAAGGAAGCCCATTTCCTGCAAATGCAGATTGCAGGACTTGTGGATGGAATGAGCCTGTGTCAGGTTCTTCGCGTCCGCAACTCTTCACGGAAAGGAGGCACGTCATGGATTATATTCACTCTCTCATGTGCCTCACCGGCGGATATATGATGACCCGTGCGCAGGCTCTGTCCGGCACATTTGGCGGTCATCGTACTCGGGCGCATTTCGCCTGATTTCCCAGCCATTTGGCACCTAGACCTCAACCTCTCTGACGCCGCGCGAACCCGTGTCCAAGCCCTCGTGGCCTGACCTGTTTTGCCGTGCGTTTTCCAACCCGCAAAAGGACCCGTTGCCGAGACGCAGCGGGAATGAAGACTCATGTCCAAAGTACACCCTTTGGTTGCCGATGCTGTCGGCGATCTGCATCGTGAACACGGTTTCTGGCGCGTCGCGGCGGCCCTGGCTGCCGCGGTCCTGCGCGAACGGCGCAAGGCCAACGACCTCAAGCACTTCTCGGACCGGATGTTGCTCGATATCGGCGTTCCCGAAAACGAAGTGACGAACGAGTATCGGATGATCAAGCAGCCGATGGTCTTCTGGCTGGGGTTCCGGCTGTGACCCGCGCGCCTCCGTAAGGAGGCGATTGTCCGGCCGGGCACGATCGTGTCCCGTCCGTCATGCAGCAGAGATACCTTCCGCCCTTCGGGGCGGGAGGTTTTTCGCGTTCGACAACAGACAGGAAAGACCATGCCGTCTTTTGACATCAGACGCCTCGATGCCGATGACATGACCGAGGCCGCCGCCGTGCATCGTGCGGCGTTCAACGCCGCTTTACCCTCGCTTGCCGATCTGCACACGCCGGCGGAAGATCGCGTCTACTGGCGGGAGCATCTTTTCGAAACCTGCACCATCTGGGGCGCCACGGAGGGCCGGCATCTGCTCGGCGTCATCGCCGTTCGGCCGGGCTGGATCGAGCAGCTTTATATTTTGCCCGGCCGGCAGGGAGAGGGCATCGGCTCGGCGCTTCTGGCGCGGGCCAGGAAAGGGCAGGTGACGCTCGATCTCTGGACCTTCCAGGTCAATGACCGTGCACGCCGGTTCTACGAGACGCGTGGTTTCGTTGCGGTCGAGCAAACCGACGGGCACGGAAATGAAGAGAGGGAGCCGGACATCCGCTACCGCTGGCAGGTTCAGACCGGCTGGTCGGCGACGTGATAGACACGCAGCCGGTGACCATCCGGATCGGTGGCGGTGAAGGTGCGGCCGAAATCCATGGTGGTCGGAGGCTGCAGGATGTGGGCCTGCCGGCCGATCCAGAGCGCATGCAGGGCGTCCACCTCGGCATCGCTGTCGCAGGAGAAGACGATCTCGCTTGCCCCCGTTGCCCCTGACGTTCCCGGCTCGACGCCGCGCCGATCCCACAAGCCGATTTTGAAACCACCCGCCAGCACGAACATCGCAAAGGTCGGTGAGGCCTCGACGGGCTTGATGTCCAGCAGAACCTGATAAAAGACGCTGCTTGCGGCAACGCTGTCGACATGCAGAAGAATGAAGTTGGCGGGTTTCATGATGTGTGCCTCCGTGTGTTGAGGCCCACAGATCTACGCCGTTCCACTGTCAGGAACTGTCAGCAGCCGCGTTTGAGGCGCCGGCCTGCTGCCGGGCGCGCCATTCCGACAGAAGTGCGGCCTTGCGTCTCGGATAGCGCTCGCCCGTCTCCAGGAGATCGCTGATCCGGTCGGCGCGGAAATGGCGGAAATCGTTCCGGGTCTCGCACCAGGCGACCAGCACGCGCACCTGATCGAAGTAACCGAGCGCGAAGGGCCAGACGCGGCGTGCGGACTTTTGGCCGGAAAGATCCAGATAGGAGAATTGCAGCGTCTGCTCGCGGCGGACAGCCTCCCGCAGCCGCTTCAGATCGCCCGCCAGACCGTCGACCTGTTCGGCCGGTCCGATCAGGAGCTGGTTTTCCTCGATCTGGTCGCGAAGCGGCGCGGGCAGCACGGCGGAAATGCGCGCCACGGCGGCGCGGGCAGCCTGCGCCAGATCGCCATCGCCCCGCGCGGCGACCCAGCGCGTGCCGAGAATCAGTGCCTCCAGCTCCTCTTCCGAAAACATCATGGTCGGCAGCAGGAAGCCGGATTTCAGCTGATAGCCCATGCCGGGTTCGCCGCGGATATCGGCACCCTGTGCCCTCAGCGTCGCGATGTCGCGGTAGAGCGTGCGCAGCGAAACCGACAGGTCTTCGGCCAGTTGTTCGCCGCGGACAGGACGACGGTATTGCCGCAGCGTTTGAAGGAGAAGCAGAATACGGTCCGAACGCGCCACGATGGCTCCCTAGATTGTATCTTGGTCGCCCTACGAGGCGGGCAATCGGCGATGTGCGCATGTCACGCGGCGCTTGCCAAGCGTTTCCGTTCGTGGCTTGCTTCCCGTCATAGTCGAGAGGGAACTGTCCATGCCGATTGAAAACTGGCTTGCCTTCGTCGCAGCCTCTGCCGTCATGCTGGCCATTCCGGGGCCGACGATCCTGCTGGTCATCTCCTATGCGCTGTCGCATGGGCGCAAGGTGGCGGCTGCGACGGTGGCCGGGGTTGCGCTTGGCGATTTCACCGCCATGACCGCTTCGATGCTCGGCCTTGGCGCCCTTCTGGCAGCCTCGGCCTCGGCCTTCACCGTGCTCAAATGGATCGGCGCTGCCTATCTCGTCTATCTCGGCATCAAGCTATGGCGGGCCCCGGTCAGCGAGGCCGCAGCGGCGGATGCCGAAGAGCACGCGGGCGCGGAGCCAGCCTCGAAAATCTTCCTGCACACCTATGTGGTGACGGCCCTCAATCCGAAGAGCATCGTCTTTTTCGTGGCCTTCCTGCCGCAGTTCTTCGATCTGACGCATCCTCTGCCGCCGCAGATGGTGATCCTCGAGGTCACCTTCCTGGTGCTTGCCACGCTGAATGCCGCGCTCTATGGCCTGCTTGCCTCGATGGCGCGCGAGACCGTGCGCAAGCCCGGGATCCGGCGCATCGTCAACCGCACCGGTGGCTCTCTGATGATCGGCGCCGGCCTGCTGGCGGCCGGCTATCGTCGGGCTGCCGGCTGATTGTCTGTTGATCACGCTCCATTGGGGCGCGCAGAATCGCCGGGGATCTGCTAGAGCACTGCCGGATGAGCGCGGAAAAGCCCCGCTCGACGGATCATGTGCATGAGAGGTTGAAGGCCGTGCAGGTAGGCATCGATATGGGAACTGTGTCCGGCGGGCAGCCGGCCAAGCTCGATATCGAGGAGCTTCTGGCCACCCGTCTGCTGGTGCAGGGCAATTCCGGGTCCGGCAAGTCGCACCTGCTGCGGCGTCTGCTGGAGCAGTCGGCGCCCTGGGTGCAGCAGGTGATCATCGATCCGGAAGGCGATTTCGTCACGCTCGCCGACAGGTACGGCCATGTCGTTGTCGATGGCGAGCGCACGGAAGCCGAACTGATCGGCATTGCCACCCGCATCCGCCAGCATCGCGTCTCCTGCGTGCTGACGCTCGAAGGGCTCGACCTCGAGGAGCAGATGCGGGCCGCCGGCACCTTCCTCAACGGCCTTTTCGATGCCGACCGCGAATACTGGTATCCGGTGCTGGTGGTGGTGGATGAGGCGCAGATGTTTGCGCCCTCGGTCGGCGGCGATGTGTCGGAAGATGCGCGCAAGCTGTCGCTCGGCGCGATGACCAACTTGATGTGCCGCGGTCGAAAGCGCGGTCTGGCGGGCGTGATCGCCACGCAGCGCCTGGCAAAGCTTGCCAAGAACGTGGCGGCCGAAGCCTCCAACTTCCTGATGGGCCGCACCTTCCTCGATATCGACATGGCGCGCGCCGCCGATCTGCTCGGCATGGACCGCCGGCAGGCGGAAATGTTCCGCGATCTGAAGCGCGGCAATTTCGTGGCGCTTGGCCCGGCCTTGTCGCGCCGGCCGCTGCCGATCGTCATCGGTACGGTGGAAACCTCGGCACGCTCCTCCTCGCCGAAGCTGATGCCGCTGCCGGATGCGCCGCAGGATGTGGAAGACCTGATCTTCACGCCGGACCCGGAAGAGTTCACGCGGCCGATCGTGCGCCGCGCGCCGCCGGCACCGCGGCCGACGACGGATATTCTCGCCGAACTGTCCCGCTCGACGCCCTCCGTCAGCGCTTCGCCGCAGGAACCGAGCCGTCCTTCCCAGCCGGAGCTTTCGCCGGAAGAGCGGGAGGAGCGGCTGGCGGCTGTGCTGTCCGAGATCATCGACGATCCGCAGGCCGCCTATCGCACCGATTCGGTGCTGTACCAGGATTTCCTCGTGCGCGCCCGCATGCGCCGCCTGCCCGGACCGCCGATGTCGATGGGGGAATTCCGCCGCCGGCTGGCGATCTCGCGGGCCGGAGTAGACGAGGAAACGGCCGCGACCCCCGGTTGGCAGACGGCGCTGGAGCTTTCCGCCCGCGTCTCGGACGATCTCCAGGGCGTGTTCCTGCTGATGGCCAAGGCGGCGCTGACGGGGGAGCCCTGTCCTTCCGACATGCGCATCGCCAAGGCCTATGGCACGCATTCTGCGCGCCGCGCCCGCCGTCTTCTCGGCTATTTCGAGGAGCAGAACCTGATCGTCGTGCATTCCGACTTTTCCGGCAAGCGCATCGTCGCCTTCCCGGATCTCGATGTGCAGACGGCACCGGGCGCGCCGGATGCGACCGACGACGAACCGGCGCGTGTGGACCGGTTCGCGGCGGAGTGAGACTGTTACCCTCGCGGCGGCGCCTCATCCACCCTTCGGGTACCTTTTCCCCGCGGGGAAAAGGGCGCGCGGCTCTGGTTGTTCTCCTCTCCCCACCGGGGAGAGGGTCGCCGAGCGAGGCGGGGTGAGGGCCCACGCCGCGATAAGCCTATCGTGGGAGACAGCGACCTCTGTATCGTAACGGCGATTGACGGCTTAAACCGCTCAAGCCGCCCGCTCTTCCCACACCTTCACCAGTTCGACGATGGCCGTGACCGCCGTTTCCATGTCCTGAACGCTCACCCATTCGAGCGGCGAGTGATAGGCATGGCCGCCGGTGAAGATATTGGGGCAGGGCAGGCCCATGAAGGAGAGGCGGGCGCCATCCGTTCCGCCGCGAATGGGCGTGATCTTCGGCTCGAGGCCGATGCGGCGGGTGGCCTCCAGCAGGTTTTCCGTCACTTCCGGGTGACGGTCGAGCACGGTCTTCATGTTGCGATACTGCTCTTTGACCGTGAAGGTGAAGGTCGAGCCCGGATAGGCCGAAAGCACCTGTTCGGTGATCGTCTTCAAGAGGTCTTCCTTGTCGGTCAGCCCCTGTTCCTCGAAGTCGCGGATGATGAAGCTGATCTTTGCGCCCTCCATCGCACCGCTGATGCCGACCGGGTGGATGAAGCCCTGCCGCCCTTCGGTCGTCTCCGGCGCCTGGTCCTTCGGCAGACGGGCAACGATCTCGGCGGCGATCTTGATGGCATTTTCCATCTTGTCCTTGGCGGTGCCGGGATGGATGGCGACGCCCTTGATGGTGATCGTCACGCCGTCCGCCGAAAAATTCTCGTTCTCGATCTCGCCGATGGTCGAGCCATCCAGCGTGTAGCCGAAGGCAGCGCCAAGCTTTTCAAGGTCCACCTTGTCGGCGCCGCGGCCGATCTCCTCGTCGGTGGTGAACAGGATTTTCACCGGTCCGTGCGGGATCTCCGGATGGTGGAGGAGGAACTGCGCCGCCGTCATGATCTCGGCGACGCCGGCCTTGTCGTCTGCGCCGAGCAGGGTCGTGCCGTCGGTGGTGACGATGTCATGGCCGATCTGGTTTGCGAGTTCCGGATGCTCTGCGACACGGATGACCCGGCTGGTGTCGCCGGTGAGGCGGATGTCGCCGCCCTGATAGTTCCGGACTAGTTGCGGCTTCACCCCGGTGCCGGAAAAATCCGGTGCCGTATCCATGTGCGCGCAGAAGCAGATGGCCGGAACCGCCTTGTCGCTCGTTGCGGGAACGGTCGCATAGACATTGCCGTGTTCGTCGAGATGCGCATCGGCAAGGCCCAGCGCCTTCAGTTCCTGCTCGAGCACGCGTCCGAGGTTCTTCTGCTTTTCCGTCGAGGGCTGGGTCGAGGAGGCGGGATCGGACTGGGTGTCGATCACCACATAGCGCAGGAAGCGATCGAGAACGGTGTCGGTGGGAAGAGACATGAGCGGGCATCCGATTCTGGCTGACGTGATGGCTCGACTGTAGCGTGCCGGACGCAAGGCGGAAATGGCGGATGCGAAAACCGCGCCGGTCAGACCGGCGCGGCAGGGCAGCTTCAGAGAGCCCGGTTAATCGGCAGACTTGGTCAGCGTCGCGCTGCCGTTGCGGGTGGCCCAGAGCGAGCCGAGGATGCCGGCGGCGAGGATGCCGAGCGTGACCGAGAGCGAGACCACCGGCGGGATCTTGGCAAGGCCCAGCATGTCGGCGAGGAAGATCTTCGAACCGATGAAGATCAGCACGACGGAGAGCGCGTATTTCAGGTAGGCGAAGCGGTGGATGAGGGCCGACAGCGCGAAATAGAGGGCACGCAGGCCAAGGATCGCGAAGATGTTGGAGGTGTAGACGATATAGGGATCGGTGGTGATCGCGAAGATGGCCGGGATCGAATCGACGGCGAAGATGACGTCGGCGAGTTCCACCATCACCAGCGCCAGGAAGAGCGGCGTGATGAAGGTCTTCAGTCTGCCGGTCTTGTCGTCGGCTTCCCGCACCATGAACTTTTCGCCGCGCAGGCCATCGGTTACCGGCAACTTGCGCCGCAGGAATTTCAACACGGGGTTGGAGGCGACGTCATATTCCTTGTCGGCCGTCAGCAGCATCTTGATGCCGGTGACGATCAGGAAGGCCGCGAAGAGATAGAGAACCCAGTTGTAGTTTTCGACGATCGCGGCACCGGCGGCAATCATCACGCCGCGCAGCACGATGACGCCGAGGATGCCCCAGAGCAGGACGCGGTGCTGGTAGGCGCGCGGAATGGAGAAGTAGGTGAAGATCATGGCGATGACAAAGATGTTGTCCATCGCAAGGCTCTTCTCGACCACGAAGCCGGTCAGATATTCAAGGCCGGCCTGTTCGCCGCTCTGGAACCAGATCCAGCCGCCAAAGGCGAGGCCAAGCGCAATATAGAACGCGGAAAGGGCAAAACTCTCCTTGATGCCGATCTCGCGGCTGTCCTTGTGCAGGACACCGAGATCAAGCGCGAGGAGAACGAGAACGACGACGACAAAGGTCAGCCACATCCAGACGGGCTTGCCGAGGAGGTCTATGAAAAGGAAGTCCATGACGGCTCTTTCGAAGCCGGATCAAGGTTGACTGAAAAAGCACCGACATCACGGTCGATCCGGCGATACACGTCAGAGGGGCCCGGTGCTGACACGGCAGATGGGAAGCCACAATTTCGCCTTCAAGAGCGCAGCATCAAAAAAATGCAAGGTGACATCACGGCGCGGCATCGTGGTTAACGCGGCCTTGATCCACGGCCGCGTCGCGGGCGATGTTGACAATTCCATGACTTCCCCCTAAAGACCGCGCCAACGCCGGGTGGAAACGCCCGGTGTTTCATTTGACATGTCCCGTGGTTGTCTCCGGACGCTCCGTGAGAAACCTGTCAGAGCCGCCGCAAGGTTCGGGCTCTTAGGAGGGCGTGTTTCCTCGGGTCCGGTCTGGAAACAGCCCGGTCGTTGTTTGTTTGAGAAGGAAATACGATGAGCAAGCGCGCGTCGTCCAAGTACAAAATCGATCGCCGCATGGGCGAAAACATCTGGGGCCGTCCGAAGTCCCCGGTCAACCGCCGCGAATACGGCCCGGGCCAGCACGGCCAGCGCCGCAAGGGCAAGCTCTCCGACTTCGGCGTGCAGCTGCGCGCCAAGCAGAAGCTGAAGGGCTACTACGGCGATATCCGCGAGAAGCAGTTCCGCGCCATCTATGACGAAGCCAACCGCCGCAAGGGCGATACCGGCGAAAACCTGATCGGCCTGCTCGAGTCGCGCCTGGACGCCATCGTCTACCGCGCCAAGTTCGTGCCGACCGTCTGGGCTGCCCGCCAGTTCGTCAACCACGGCCATGTCACCGTCAACGGCGTTCGCGTCAACATCGGTTCGTATCGCTGCAAGGCTGGCGACGTGATCGAAGTGCGCCAGAAGTCCAAGCAGCTGGTGACGGTTCTCGAATCGGTCCAGCTGGCCGAGCGTGACGTTCCGGATTACATCGAAGTCGACCACAACAAGATGGTTGCCACCTTTGCCCGCGTACCGTCGCTCTCCGACGTTCCGTACCCGGTCATCATGGAACCGAACCTCGTCGTCGAATTCTACTCGCGTTAATCGCGGTGAAAATGGCCCCGAAAGGGGCCATTTTCATATGGGAATCTCATCAGGCCGCTCTTTCATCGAGCGGCCTTTTTCATGCGCGGTGTTTGAGGTGATGCCTGACAACGGTGACGACCAGCGCCACGACCCAGACGCCGAACGCGACGCCGCCCACCGGAATGGTGACCAGCATCAGCCAGCCCGCGACGAAGAGAAAGGACAGAAGCCCTCCGATGTCGCTGCCGAAGATGATGCAGGGATAGCTGCCGCCTTCGTTCAGCGGACAGCCGGCAACGTCGGCGATTACTGTGCTGATCACGACGCCAGCCAAGGGCAGGAGGGCGAGAGAGAGGATCGCGACGAGCGAGATGGCGAAGGGACGCAGGAGGCTGCGCATCCGGTCCCTTCGCGCGCGCATTATTTCACCGCAGCCTTGCGCGGCATGGTGGGGTGGTCGGCAGCCGTAGACCCGGCTGCGTTTACCGGGTCGAGAGACTGGGCTGTTGCCACCGGCGCTTCCTTCGGTCCTTCGCCCATGCGGTTCCAGGCGTCGAGGCCGGCGATCTTGTAGGCTTCGGCCAGCGTCGGATAGTTGAAGGTGTTTTCCACGAAATATTCGACCGTGCCCTTCAGGTTCAGCACCGCCTGGCCGATATGCACCAGTTCGGTCGCGCCTTCGCCGACGATATGGACGCCGAGCAGACGGCGCGTCTTCAGCGAGAAGATCATCTTCAGCAGGCCGGTATCGAGGCCCATGATATGGCCACGCGAGGTTTCGCGGAAATGCGCGATGCCGGTCTCGTAGGGAATGCCGCGCTGGATGACCTCTTCCTCGCTGAGGCCGCAGGTGGAAATCTCCGGGACGGCATAAATGCCATAGGGGAAATATTGCGGCGGCTCGCTGGCCGGCGCGCCGACCGCATGGCGGGCGGCAATGCGGCCCTGTTCCATCGAGGTGGAGGCAAGGCTCGGAAAGCCGACGACGTCGCCTGCGGCATAGATATGCGGCACGGCGGTCTGGAAGGTTTCGGGGTCGACCTTCAGGCGACCGCGGCTATCGGCTTCAAGGCCAGCGGCGGGAAGGTTCAGCGTATCGGTTGCGCCGACACGGCCGGCGGCAAACAGCACCATTTCCGCCTGCAGCGAGCGACCGCTCTTCAGTGTCACGCGGCACTTGCCGCCGTTTTCCTCGCGCACGACGGTCTCCACCGTCTGGCCGAAGATCAGCTTCATGTTGCGGTCACGCAGCTGGTAGGCGAAATCCTCGACGATCTCCTTGTCGATGAAATCGAGCATGGTGTCGCGCGGCTCGACCACCGTTACCTGCGTGTCGAGCGCGCTGAAGATCGTGGCATATTCAATGCCGATGACGCCGGCGCCGACAACGATCAGCGAGCGCGGCACCTTCCTGATCTCCAGCAGTTCGTCGCTGTCGATCACGGCTTCGCCATCGAAGGGAATGTGGCCGGGGCGATAGGGGCGGGTGCCTACTGCAAGCAGGATGGAGGCGGCGGTGGTGCGCAGGATCTCCCCATCGCTCTTTTCGATTTCCAGCGTGTTGGGATCGACGAATTTCGCGCGGCCGCGCATCAACTGCACCCGGTTGCGGGCAAACTGATGCTCCAGCACCTCCACCTCGTGATCGAGCGTGATCAGCAGGCGGCGGCGCAGGTCGTCGGCGCTGATATCCTGCTTGACGCGGTACGAGCGGCCGTAAAAACCGCGCTCGCGCCAGCCGGTGAGATTCAGCGCGGTCTCGCGCAGCGTCTTGGAGGGAATGGTGCCGGTGTGCACCGAAACGCCGCCGACACGGCGACCCTGTTCCACGACGAGAACCTTCTTCTCCAGCTTGGCGGCCTGGATGGCCGCGCGCCGGCCGGCCGGCCCGCTGCCGATGACGATGAGATCGTAATGATGCATGGATGTGCCTCGTCTTGGGATGAGATGCCTATTGCACCGCAACAAATGATGTCGGTCAAATCATAACGTCGATTTCTGACCAATTTCTCATCGGTCTGCGACGTTCCCGCAAAAATGCCGGAATCAGACAAAAGCCCCGCATGGACTGACCGATGCGCTGCACAAAAGGCGGGCCGACTGTCGTCAGATCAGCCGCAGGCCCCGGAAGCTCACATGCCCGTCCTTGCCGATGATGATGTGGTCATGCACGGTAATCCCGAGAGGCTTGGCCGTGTCGATGATCGTCTTCGTCATGTCGATATCGGCGCGCGACGGAGTCGGATCGCCAGAGGGATGGTTGTGCACGAGGATGATGGCGGTGGCGGATAGTTCCAGCGCCCGGCGCACCACCTCGCGCGGATAGACGGGCGTATGGTCCACCGTACCGCGGCCCTGCACCTCGTCGGCGATCAGCGCATTGCGCTTGTCGAGAAAGAGGATGCGGAACTGTTCGCGTGCCTCATAGGCCATGGCGGCATGGCAGTAATCGATCACGGAGGACCAGGAGGACAGCACCTGCTTGCCGCGCAACTCGCTTTTCAGGATGCGCTGGCCGACCGAGGCAATCAGCTTCAGGTCCAGCGCCACGCTTTCGCCGACGCCCTTCACCTCCTGCAGCAGGGTTGCTTCCGCACCGAAGACGCCGGCGAGATTGCCGAAGCGATCGATCAGCGCCTTGGCTATCGGCTTGGTGTCGCGCCGCGGGATCAGACGGAACAGCAGGAGTTCGAGGATCTCGTAATCGGCAAGTGCCGTGTCGCCATGTTCGCGGTAGCGGTTGCGCAGCCGGTCGCGGTGGCCGTGATAATGCGCCGGCGGTTCCTCCACCTTGACGGGATGGGACTTCTTCCCGTTGCCGGGCATGGGCGCCTGTTCGGCAAAGAAACCGCGCTCGTCGGAAAACAGGTCATCCACCTCCGCCGCCCTCTCGTCGGGTCCGTCAGACGTCTTGGAGGAAGGCAGAGGCGGTTGCGGCATGGATTACCCTTTGAGCGGCGCAAGACCGGGACGATCGAGACCGCCCGGCGACAGGGTGAAGATCTCGCAGCCCGTGGCGGTGACGCCCACGGCATGCTCGTACTGCGCCGAGAGCGAACGGTCTCGGGTCACCGCCGTCCAGCCATCGGACAGAACCTTCACATGCGGCTTGCCGAGATTGATCATCGGCTCGATGGTGAAGATCATCCCCTCGCGCAGTTCCGGGCCTTCCTCCGGCGTACCGTAATGCAGGATGTTCGGGCTGTCATGGAACAGGCGGCCGACCCCGTGGCCGCAGAAATCGCGCACCACCGAGCAGCGCTCCTTCTCCGCATAGGTCTGGATGGCTGCACCGATCGCGCCGGTACGCACGCCGGGTTTCACCACGGCAATGCCGCGCATCAGGCATTCATGGGTGACTTCCAGCAGCCGCTCGGCGGCGCGCTTGATCTGGCCGACCGGGTACATGCGGCTCGAATCGCCGTGCCAGCCGTCGAGCACATAGGTCACGTCGATATTGACGATGTCGCCCTCGCGCAGCGGCTTGTCATCCGGCATGCCATGGCAGACGACGTGGTTGAGCGATGTGCAGACCGAATATTTATAGCCGCGATAGTTCAGCGTGGCGGGCAGGGCGCCATGGTCCATGCCGAATTCGAAGACGAAACGGTCGATCGCGGCAGTGGTGACGCCGGGCTTGACCATTCCGGCCAGTTCGTCCAGGCAGCGTGCCGTCAACTGGCAGGCGCGGCGCATGCCGTCAAAATCCTCGCCGGTATTGTAGAGCCGGATCGCTCCCGTGTTCTTCTTCGGCGCGGAGGCCGCCTCGATATAGGTTACCATGGATTCACTTTCGTCTCGGTCAGGTTGTTTTTAACCAGCCGGTCCGTCTTCGTCTATCGGGATCGGCCTTTCCGGGCGGATTCCCTGCGGTGAAACCGTGCAGGAGACGGCATAGGCCTCCACGCCCTGGGCTCTCGCCCGGCGAAAGGCCACGCCATAGGCCGGATCCAGTTCCTCGCAGATGCGAAGACGGGTGCAATCGGCCCGCTGGATCACGTAGAGCATGGCCGCCCTGTAGCCCGCCGTCACCATCGCCGCCATTTCGTCCAGATGCTTGGCGCCGCGGCTGGTCACCGAATCCGGAAATTCGGCAAGCCCCGCTTGCCGCATGTAGTGGACGTTCTTCACCTCGATATAGGCCGGTGGTCGGGCGTCATCCAGAAGCAGCAGGTCGATGCGGGAGTTCTGGCCATAGCGCTGCTCGCGCTTCAGCGTTGCGTAGCCGGCAAGCGCCGGAATGAGGCCGCTGACAACAGCCTCTTCCGCCAGCCTGTTCGGAAGGCCGGTATTGATGCCGACCAGCGTGCCGTCGGCTTCCACCATTTCCAGCATGTGGCGATATTTGCGGCTCGGGCTGTCATGCTCGGACAGAAGGATACGCGAGCCGGGCGTGGTCAGGCCGCGCATGGAGCCGGTGTTGGGGCACGAGCCGGTGATCTCGGTGCCATCCTCCAGAATGGCATCGAACAGAAAGCGCTTGTACCGGCTGATGAGCCGGGCCGATACAAGCGGCGGATCGAACTGCATGTCCGAAAATCCCTCTGGCAGAATGGGCGAGGCTCGGGCTGAGCCTGCCCGATCCTAGATGGCTTTGCGGGCACTTGTCTTTCGACGAAATCCGGTTTCCACGTTTTGCTGGAGCGGCGCTAGCTTCGCACCAGCACATAGGTTCCGGGTGCTTCTCCCAGCGGGGCAGGGCCTTTCGCGCCAGGCTTCCGGGCCGCCACGCGGTCAGCATTGCGTGCCTCGATCCAGGCCTGCCAGTGCGGCCACCACGACCCCGGCGTCTCGTGCGCGCCGGCGATCCACTCGTCCAGCGCGCCGATTGCCGGCCCGTTGGTCCAGTACTGGTACTTCTTCTTGTCCGGCGGGTTGACGACACCGGCAATGTGGCCAGAGCCGCTCAGGACAAAATCCACAGGTCCGCCGAAGAAGCGGCAGCCGGCAAACACCGAACGGGCAGGGGCGATATGGTCCTCGCGGGCGGCGAGGTTGTAGACCGGGATCGTCACGTCCGCGAGGTTCACCTTCTGGCCGAACAGGGTCATTTCGCCCTTGCTCAGCCTGTTCTCCAGATAGCAGTTGCGCAGGTAGAAGGCGTGGTTGGCCGGCGTCATGCGGGTGGAATCGGAATTCCAGTAGAGCAGGTCGAAGGCCATGGGCTCGCGACCCTTGAGGTAGTTGCTGACCACATAGGGCCAGATCAGTTCGGAGGCGCGCAGCATGTTGAAGGCACTCGCCATCTTCGAGCCCGCCAGATAGCCGGTCGCCTTCATCTGGCTTTCGAGCGCGTCCAGCTGTTCCTCGTCGACGAAGACCTTGAGATCTCCGGCATGCACGAAGTCCACCTGGGTGGTGAGGAAGGTGGCGGATTTGACGCGCTTGTCGCCGCGGCTGGCGTGGATGGCCAGCGTTGCTGCAAGCAGCGTGCCACCGACGCAGTAGCCGATGAGATTGATGTCCTGCTCGCCGGTTGCCTCCTCGACGGCCGACAGCGCGAAATCGATGCCCTCCTGGCTGTAGGTCTCCCAGGTCATCTCCGCATGGCGCTCATCCGGATTGACCCAGGAGATCACGAAGACCGTGTGTCCCTGATCGACGCACCACTTGATGAAGCTCTTTTCCGGGCCAAGATCGAGAATGTAGAACTTGTTGATCCAGGGCGGCACGATCAGCAGCGGGCGCTTGAACACCGTGTCCGTTGTCGGCGCATACTGGATGACCTCGCAGACGGCGCTGCGGGCTACCACCTTGCCGGGGGTGAGTGCCAGATTCTGGCCGACCGCAAATTTCTGGTAGTCGGTCTGTCGCAGGCGAAGCTCGCCGCGGCCGGCGGCAATATCTTCCGTGAGCATCTTCATGCCCTGCACCAGATTGGCGCCGTCCGTCGAGACGATCTCGCGATAGACCTCGGGATTGGTGAAGGCGAAGTTTGCGGGGGAAATCGCCGCTGTCATCTGCCGCACGTAGAAGGCGGCCTTGTGGCGGGTGTGGTCGTCCAGTCCTTCCGCCTTCTCCACCATCTTTTCCGCCCATTCTGCGGTGACCAGATAGATCTGGCGCAGAAGGGCGAAGAAGGGGTTCTTGCGCCACTCCTCGTCGGCAAAGCGTTTGTCCTTGCGCAGCGTGTCCGGCTCGCCGGGATCGCCCTCACCGGACAGCCGGTTCAGCGTGCGCATCCAGATGCCCATGTAGGATTGGAGCAGAAGCCCCTGTGCCTCCAGCGTGCGTTGCGGCTCGGACATCCAGTACTCGATGACCTTGGAGAGGGTCTTGATCATGTCGGCCACGGGGTCGATGGTGTCGACCACCTCGCCGCGCTCACGCGGCGCCAGCCACTCGGTGGCCGCCTTGCCAAGGTTTTCCGCCGCCTTTGCCAGGTTGACGGCCAGCTTCTGCGGATCCTTGACGATATAGGCTTCCAGCGACCTGGGATCGAAACCCGCGTAGTCGCCACCGGAGGCTCCTGTCTTCTCCCGCGCATCCATGGCTGTCCGCCCCCCCTCGTTCTGCCCTGCTTGTTCGTTGTTTTGGTTTTTACATTGTGCCCGAAACCGAATACAAGTGCCAGCAAGACAGGCCCGATATGGGTCATTTTTGAAGCAGAATAGGGTTGCATCAATGGTAGGACTGGCGCTGGGGTTCAAGCGTTTGCCGGGGATCATCGCGATCGTGGCGGTACCGCTGGCTCTGGCCGGCTGTAACTCGTTTGCGCTCGACAACGGCAATTCGACGGCCCCGCCGAAGGCTGTGGTGGTGGGCCCGAAGGACGTGCCGACGCCGGTCGGCCTGACGAAGAAGGATACCGGAACCTATCCGACGTTCGGCCAGCCGCTGACGGCTGCCAATACGCAGATTGGCGATGACGAGGCGACCACGTCACAGGCGCAGCTTTCCAGGCTTGCCGCCGCGCGTGCCTCGGGTGCCATGAGCGAGGCGGAGTACCAGCGCCGCGTTGCGGAACTACGCCGTCTGGCCGCCCAGCATGCATCGGATACCGAGAGCCAGATCGCCAAATAGCGCTTGCGTTCGACCGGTTTTGGACGCAAAGCAACCGCGTCGGGAGGCGTTGCGATCGGCGCATCCCACGGGCCCTGGATTTTCCCCGCGAGGATCATGATGGAAGAGTTTCACAAAGTCCGCAGACTGCCGCCCTACGTTTTCGAACAGGTCAACCGTTTGAAAGCCAGCGCGCGAGCGGCGGGCGCGGACATCATCGATCTCGGCATGGGCAATCCCGACCTTCCGACCAACAAGTTCATCGTGGACAAGCTGGTCGAGACGGTGCAGCGGCCCGATACGCATGGCTATTCGTCGTCCAAGGGCATTCCCGGCCTGCGTCGTGCCCAGGCCGCCTATTATGCCCGCCGCTTCGGCGTGAAGCTCAACCCGGACACGCAGGTCGTGGCGACGCTGGGGTCCAAGGAAGGCTTCGCCAACATGGCGCAGGCAATCACCGCGCCGGGTGACGTCGTGCTCTGCCCGAACCCGTCCTATCCCATCCACGCCTTCGGCTTCCTGATGGTGGGCGGCGTCATCCGCTCCATTCCGGTGGAGCCGAACGAGGAATTCTTCCGGGCGCTTGAACGGGCGGTCGCGCATTCGATCCCGAAGCCGATCGCGATGATCCTCTGCTACCCGTCGAACCCGACGGCGACCGTCGTGGAACTCGACTTCTACAAGGATGTGGTGGCCTTCGCGAAGAAGCACGGCATCTTCGTGCTGTCCGACCTTGCCTATTCGGAAATCTATTTCGACGGCAAGCCGACGCCCTCCATCCTGCAGGTGCCGGGTGCCATCGATGTGGCGGTGGAATTCACCTCCATGTCCAAGACCTTCTCGATGGCCGGCTGGCGCATGGGCTTTGCCGTCGGCAACGACCGGCTGATTTCGGCGTTGACGCGGGTCAAATCCTATCTCGATTACGGCGCCTTCACGCCGATCCAGGTGGCGGCCACCGCGGCGCTTAACGATCCCGATATCGAGCAGCATATCGATGAGGTGCGCCAGACCTACAAGCGCCGCCGCGACGTGATGGTCGAAAGCTTCGGGCGCGCCGGCTGGGATATTCCGCCGCCGGCCGCCTCGATGTTCGCCTGGGTTCCGATCCCGGAAAAGTTCCGCCCGCTCGGCTCGCTGGAGTTTTCCAAGCTGCTGATCGAGAAGGCAGACGTCGCCGTCGCGCCCGGCATCGGCTTCGGGGAACATGGGGACGATTATGTGCGCATCGCGCTCGTGGAGAACGAACATCGCATCCGCCAGGCGGCGCGCAACATCAAGCGGTTCCTCGGCACCGCGGACGACACATTGCACAATGTGATTTCGCTCAACGCACATCGCTAGGATTTTTTCATCCCGGGCGGCGTCCTGCCGCCCGCTCTTTCTCGACAGGAATTGACGCATGGCAGACGCCCTCAAAATCGGCATTGCGGGTCTGGGCACCGTTGGCGCAGCGCTGGCACGCATCCTCGTTTCGCGTGCCAACGAACTGGCCATCACCTGCGGGCGTCCAATCGCCATTGCTGCTGTTTCCGCCAGGGATCGCAGCCGTGATCGCGGCGTCGATCTGTCTGCTGCAACCTGGTTCGACACGCCGGAAGCGATGGCCGAAACGGCTGATATCGACGTTTTCGTGGAGCTTGTCGGCGGCGCCGAAGGCCCGGCCGAACGGGCGGTGCGTGCCGCACTTGCCCGCGGCCTGCATGTGGTGACTGCCAACAAGGCGCTGCTCGCCCGCCACGGCGTGGAACTGGCGCGCGTGGCCGAGGAAAAGGGTGTTCTCCTGAACTTCGAGGCGGCCGTTGCCGGCGGCATTCCCGTCATCAAGGCGCTGCGCGAATCGCTGACCGGCAATACGGTGAGCCGCGTCTACGGCATCATGAACGGCACCTGCAACTATATCCTGACCCGGATGGAGAAGGAGGGGCTGACCTTCGAGGCCTGCCTGAAGGAAGCCCAGCGTCTGGGCTATGCCGAGGCCGATCCGACCTTCGACATCGAAGGCAATGACACCGCTCACAAGCTTGCGATCCTGACGACGCTCGCCTTCGGCACGGAAATCGCCGCCGACGAGATCTATCTCGAGGGCATTTCGAACATCTCTATCGAGGACATCCATGCGGCGGCCGAGCTTGGCTATCGCATCAAGCTGCTCGGCGTTGCCCAGAGGACCGAGAGCGGCATCGAGCAGCGCGTGCATCCCACCATGGTGCCGCATGATTCGGTGATTGCCCAGGTCGATGGCGTGACCAATGCGGTGGCGATCGAATCCGACATTCTGGGCGAGCTGCTGATGGTCGGCCCCGGCGCCGGCGGCAATGCCACCGCCTCCGCCGTGCTTGGCGATATCGCCGACATCGCCAAGAGCCGTCCTGGTGCACAACGTGTGCCGGTGCTCGGCACGCCGGCGGCAAGCCTTGCGCCCTACCGCAAGGCCCAGATGCAGAGCCACGAGGGCGGCTATTTCATCCGCCTCACGGTTCTCGACCGTGCGGGCGTGTTCGCCAGTGTCGCCACGCAGATGGCGCAGAACGGTATTTCCCTGGAATCCATCGTGCAGCGGGCCAATGGCGGTGCACCGACCGATGCCAAGACGATCATTCTCGTGACCCATGCCACGACGGAGGATTCCGTGCGCAAGGCGGTGGCGGGCATCAAGTCCGGCAGCTATCTCGCAGGCGAACCGCAGGTCATCCGCATCGAGCGTCCGAAGGCCCTCTGAGACGGCAGACCCTCGTCATAAGGCCTTGCGAATAGCGACTCTGGTCATGAGTCGATTTTGGGCGTAGACTTCCCTTCGTACTTCATGAGCGAAGGGAGGCGCCTGTGATGTCCGTTATTCCATTTTCGTTGCGTCGGAGGACCGAGCCCGATCTGCGGGCAGGGCCAGAGGATCGTCTGCTCGTGACCGGTCCGCCGGTGCAGCCGAACGAGGTGAGCGAGGAGGATGCGCTCGAATCCGATCACCACTGGGGTGTTGCCATGGCATTGGCCAGCTGGCCTCTCTGCCTGGGCGCTTCGGCGGTTCTTGCTGTCATCTGACCTATGTGATCGAGAGGCTCCGGCGCGCTTGACAACAACGGCACTTCAGATTTGCCGCGCCATGCACTAGAAGGCAGGGCATGTATGCCTTTGCACGACTGCAGCGTCTGAAAGCCCCTCGCCATGTCCGAACCGGTTGACCCCGTCTCGCGCGCCTTTCTGGGCGTGGAGCGTTCCGCTACTGGCCAGCGCTGGGTATCCCGGCTGGATCAGGCCGGCCAGAACCGGGCGCTTGCCATGGCGCAGGTGCACGGCATTCCGGAGCTGATTGCGCGCGTGCTCGCCGGTCGCGGCGTGACGCTGGACGATGCGCCAGGCTTTCTTGATCCAACAATCCGCAACCTGATGCCGGAACCCTATTCGCTGATCGATTGCGAGAAAGCGGCCATCCGGTTGGCGGATGCGGTTGCGCGCCGGGAGAAGGTGGCGATCTTTGGCGATTATGACGTGGACGGTGCCGCTTCCTCTGCGCTGTTGGCGCGGTTCCTGCGTCATTTCGGCGTGGATGCCGAGATCTATATCCCTGACCGCATCTTCGAAGGCTATGGCCCGAACGCGGCGGCGCTACGCCAGCTGGTTGCCGGCGGTGCGCAGCTGATCGTGACCGTCGATTGCGGCTCGACAAGTCATGAGGCGCTGGCCGCCGCGGCAGAAGAGCGATGCGACGTGGTGGTGATCGATCATCACCAGATGGGGCATGAATTGCCGCCGTGCCAGGCGCTGGTCAACCCGAATCGTCAGGACGACCTGTCGGGGCAGGGGCATCTCTGCGCGGCGGGCGTCGTGTTCATCGTGCTGGTCGCCACCGCCCGGCTGCTGCGCGAGCGCGGCGATGGCCGCACCAAGGGCCTCGATCTGCTCGGCCTGCTCGATCTGGTGGCGCTCGCCACCGTGTGCGATGTGGTGCCGCTGAAGGGGCTGAACCGCGCCTATGTGGTGAAAGGTCTGCTGACGGCGCGGCACATGGGCAATGCGGGGCTGGCCGCACTTTTTCGCAAGGCGGGCCTTGGCGGTCCGGTGACGCCCTATCATCTCGGTTTCCTGATCGGTCCCCGGATCAATGCGGGCGGGCGAATCGGCGATGCTGCGCTCGGCAGCCGGCTGCTGACCCTCGATGATCCGGCCATGGCCGATTCGATAGCAGCGCAGCTCGACGATCTCAACCGCGAACGGCAAGCCATGGAGGCGGCCATGCTGATGGAGGCGGAAGCCGAGGTGATCGCCGAATACGGCACCGGCGAAAATGCCGCCGTCATCGTCACCGCGCGGGAAAACTGGCACCCCGGCATTGTCGGCCTGCTGGCGGCGCGGCTAAAGGAAAAGTTCAAGCGGCCGGCCTTTGCCATTGCCTTCGATCCGTCGGGACGGGGAACCGGCTCCGGCCGTTCGATCCCCGGTTTCGACATGGGGCGCATGGTGCGTGCTGCCGTCGATGATGGCCTGCTGGTCAAGGGCGGTGGCCATGCCATGGCGGCGGGTCTCACCGTGGAACGCAGCAAGCTTGGGCTGCTGCGCGCCCATTTCGAAGCGGTGGCTGAGAAGACGGTACCGGATCTGGTCGCCAACCACATGCTGAAGATCGATGGCGCTCTGGCGGCCTCCGGGGCAACGCTGGCCCTGATCGATCAGATGGAGCAGGCCGGTCCCTATGGCTCGGGCCACAGCCAGCCGGTCTTTGCATTGCCGGCGCACCGCATCACCGATTCGCGACTGATTGGCACGTCGCATGTGAAGGTCACGCTGCAGGGCATGGATGGTAGTCGCCTCGACGGAATCGCGTTTCGCGCCGGTGACACGCCGCTCGGGCAGTTGCTGCTGTCGTCGCGCGGTCAGACGCTGCATGTGGCGGGATCGCTCGGTGCGGATCACTGGCAGGGCAGCCGCCGCATTCAACTGCGCATTCTGGATGCCGCGAAGGCCGTCTGATAAGGCGCGCGGGATGGTTCCGCTCTGCATCAGAAGAGTACAGGCAAACGTTCGAAACGAACGACCCAAAGCCAAATTTAGCGATATATTGAGAAAGTGAAGTGGCACGCCCTAGGGGAGTCGAACCCCTCTTCCCAGAATGAAAATCTGGTGTCCTAACCGATAGACGAAGGGCGCGTGCGCTTCGTTGTGTGGCGCCCTTATAGGCGGGCGCCGATTGTCATGCAAGCGTCAAATTTCACTTTTCGCGCTGTGAATCGCAAAAAAATCATCGGGCTGAGCGGCGGCTGTGGAAAGGCGGAAAGCGACGCAAATACAAAGAGGTATCGCAAAGGAACTGCGCAGAATGTCAGCGTCACAAACAGGAAAACATCGCGGAGAATGGCACGCCCTAGGGGAGTCGAACCCCTCTTCCCAGAATGAAAATCTGGTGTCCTAACCGATAGACGAAGGGCGCGTGCGCTTCGTGGTGGCGCCCTTATAAGCGGAGATTTTTGACATGCAAGCGAAAAGTTGCCGCATCTCTGAACTTTTTTGGACAAGTGAAATGCATGTCGCGCCGCGTGCGTGACGGCGCAAGCCAGCAAGATTGGAAGCCAATGAAAACTGTTTGCAAGAAGGAAAGTGGCACGCCCTAGGGGAGTCGAACCCCTCTTCCCAGAATGAAAATCTGGTGTCCTAACCGATAGACGAAGGGCGCGTGCGCTTCGTGGTGTGGCGCCCTTATAGGCGGGCAAAATCCGGGAGGCAAGCGTGATTTTGCGCAAGCGACACAAAATCCGCAGCATGTGCGATACGATCTGTGGATAACAGAAAGTTGCATTCTATCAGTGTGTTAACTGCCAACGTTGATTCAGCCTACGAGGGCTCTCTCACCATAGGCCGTCCTTTGCTCCGCCCGATGATGGCGTTGCCGGGGAGGCCTGTGCGCTGAACACGCTGCCCGCCATGGGGTTGATGCGGCCGACAACCGGCACCGGAGCCGGCGCATCCATCGCGGGCATGCCGGGGGCTGTGGCTGAGGGGGAGGACATCGCGTAAAGACTGCTGGCGCCGGCACGCACCGCCGTTGGCTGGTTGACCAGTGCAGCGAAATCGGACGAGGGCTGCTGCGCTGCCTGAGGTTGGTGCATCGCGCTCTCCGAGGGGGGCGTTTCCGGCGGACGGTAGGCGCGGCTGCGCCGCTGCAGCGAACCATCGGCGGACACGATCATGGGATCGACATAAGCGCTGGCGGCTGTGTCTGCGGGCGCTGCTGCCGCTGCCGTCGCCACCTGCTGCGCCTCGGGCATCTTCGCTGCGGCCGCAGGTGCCGGCTTTGCGACAGCCGTGATGGCGGGCTTTGGTGCGGAGAGCAGGTTGACGCAGCCGGTAAGGCCAAGGCTGATGCCGATCACGGCGAACAGTGCGCCTGGCACCTGGAAGGTCTTGGAGGTGTGTGGCGTGGTCTGCATGCGCTTCCCGGTCCTGCTGGATCATCACTGCCGCCGAGCATGCGCCGGCAAGCCTGTGTCAGGCTTGCCGGGATGCGGATCGAGGCCGGCAATTCGCGCGCATGAAAAAGCCGGCGCGTGGCGCCGGCTGAACATGAGACAAGACCGCCTGCAGGCAGGCCCTGTGCCGGCTTATCAGCTGTCGGCTTACCAGCTGCCGGTGTTGGGCATCGAGATCCAGGGTTCTGCCGGTTCGAGGGCCGGTCCCTTCTGCAGCAGTTCGATGGAGATGCCGTCCGGCGAGCGGATGAAGGCCATGTTGCCATCGCGCGGCGGACGGTTGATCGTCACGCCGAGGTCTGCCAGGCGCTGGCAGGTGTCATAGATATTGTCGACCTCATAGGCGAGATGGCCGAAATTGCGGCCGCCGGTATAGTCTTCCGGGTCCCAGTTGTAGGTGAGTTCCAGAAGCGGGGCGCGCAGGGTTTCGCCGGCTTCCACATCCTTCTCGGCGGCGAGGAAGATCAGCGTGAATCGACCCTTTTCGTTTTCGATACGGCGGACTTCCTTCAGTCCGAAAATACGGGTGTAGAAATCGAGCGAGGCATCAAGGTCCTTGATCCGGACCATGGTGTGCAAGTAGCGCATGAATGGCTTTCCTCCTGATCGGGCGGTCCCGGTCATGCCGGGCGCTGCTGGGATATGCAGCACTGGTCAGCCTCAGGCAAGGCGTTTACCCTATAAAGAAAGGGATAACACGTGAGCAGGGTCTTGCGCTGGACGAACGGCGCAATGTTAACATATCCTCTAAGAATCAGTTAACCGATCGACCGTGACGCGTAATCCAGGGGCTGACAGTATGGCGGACAGAATGTCATCGAAGGACGTTGCGAGTTTCGAGGAGCTCGGTGGCGAACCGGTAGAACTGATCGAGATCACCGGTGTGGTGAAGTGGTTCGATGTTGCCAAGGGATTCGGTTTCATCGTTCCCGACAACGGCATGCAGGACGTGCTGCTGCATGTGACCTGCCTTCGGCGTGACGGATACCAGACCATTCTGGAGGGAACCCGGATCGTGGCGCTGATCCAGCGGCGTGATCGCGGCTATCAGGCGTTCCGTATCCTTTCCATGGACCAGTCGACGGCGGTGCATCCTTCGCAGCTGCCGCCGGTACGCACCCATGTGCAGGTGACGCCGACGAGCGGGCTGGAACGTGCACTGGTCAAGTGGTTCAACCGCACCAAGGGATTCGGCTTCCTGACACGCGGCGAAGGCACCGAAGACATCTTCATCCACATGGAAACGCTGCGGCGCTTCGGCCTGACGGAACTTCGTCCGGGTCAGGTCGTTCTTGTGCGCTTCGGTTATGGTGACAAGGGCCTTATGGCTGCCGAAATTCACCCGGATGGTCCGAGCGTTCTCCCAAGGGCTCATTGATGCGTCGTCTTTTCACCGGTCTTGTCGCGAGCGCCATCATGGCGCTCTTTGCGTTTTTTGCCTCCGCATCGGTCGCGCAGCTGCGTTTCGATACGCAGCCGCTGGCAATTGTCACGGCCTCCGGTGTGCGCCACAACTTTACGGTTGAGCTTGCGCTTGATTCGCAACAGCGCCAGCAGGGGCTGATGTACCGCACAGAGATGGCCGAGGATCGCGGCATGCTGTTCGATTTCGGCGGCGCAAGGGATGTGTCCATGTGGATGCGCAACACGCTTCTGCCGCTCGACATGCTGTTCATCGATGCCGCAGGCCGTGTTGTGAACATTCACCAGGGCGCGGTGCCATTGTCGGAAGCGATCATCTCTTCCGGTGGCCCTGTGAATTACGTGCTGGAGCTGAAAGGCGGGGTTGTGGCAAGTCGTGGCATTGCCATCGGCGACCGCGTGGAGAGCGCCCAGATCGCCCGGGGTCGCTGAACGGCGGGCAGGGGGCGCGGGCGGCTTCGGTCTTGCCTGGATCAACCCGGGAAGCGGCTCCAGTCTTTCCAGTGACTTGCCGAAGACGGTGTTATTTTGCAGTTGCGGCCAAAACGCGAACCGTGTATCTCGACTTTCATCGTTGGCACGGAGTGTAGCGCAGTCTGGTAGCGCATCTGGTTTGGGACCAGAGGGTCGGGAGTTCGAATCTCTCCACTCCGACCATCGCTGCCGAAGGCGTCTGGTTGACCGCCGGCGGGCTGGCAATGCCTCTGGGCATAGGCCGCCAGCGGCGGATACCCGGCTTCGGTCGGTGTAATTGGCGCCTAAGGGAGCGTTGAGACGTATGACGGCCAAGATTTTCCGTCCCGCAAAGACAGCCATGCAGTCCGGCAAGGCAAAGACTCATCTCTGGGTTCTTGAATTTGATCAGGAAGAGCCGCGCCGCATCGACCCCGTCCTTGGCTACACCTCTTCCAGCGACATGAAGCAGCAGGTTCGCCTGACCTTCGAAACGCTGGAACAGGCCAAGGCCTATGCCGAGCGCAATGGCATCGAGTACCGCGTGATCCTGCCGAAGGAAGCTGCGCGTCAGGCCGTATCCTACAGCGACAACTTCCGCTTCAATCGCCTTCAGCCCTGGACGCATTGATCCGGGTTCTGCCTCTCAGGCCCCTTAGCTCAACTGGATAGAGCAACTGCCTTCTAAGCAGTAGGTCGCAGGTTCGAGTCCTGCAGGGGTCGCCACTGGCTAGGATCTGTTATTTCGCCCGCCGATCTGCTTGCTTCGGTAAGTTCCGCGCTAAAGACGGCGAAAAACCTCCGCCGACAGGGATCTCCACGGAACGATCAATGCCGCTTTTCGCGCATTCGCATCTCGAGAAGGTCGAAAGGTCGGGCGATCTCGTGCGGATAAGCGGTCTGTTCTTTCGTTCCGTCCCGTCAGACCATGCCGACCAAGTCCTTACCCCGCCGGTCAGCGACAAGGCTGGTCGTTACCATAGGCCCGGGCAACCCATTCTGTATACAAGCGCGACGCTTGACTGGTCGATCATCGCCGTTTCCGGATACATGCGTGACGATAATCGCCCGCGCGTCGTTGTGCCTTTGCGCATCGATGATGCGCTTGTCCTGGATCAGCATGATGAAGGCGCCTGCCTGCGACTTGGCATTGATCGGGACTTGTCCAACGAATCCTGGACGAGGGCGTTGGCGGAAGGGCGGGAACCGGGCTCCTGGCGGAACGCCGATAAGGCACGTGCCTGCGGCGCAGACGGGCTTGTCGACCGGTCCAGAATGATTCCGGGCGGATGGCATTTGAACCTGTTTCGCTGGAACGACTTGGGCGGGCCGAAAGTGACGGTCTGCGGCGGTCCCATCGATATCAAGCTATCGTCCGGCGGCGCCAAATGGGGACTGTGATCCCGCTCGACTGGACGTTCTGAAACGGGACGCGGCGTTGTCAGTGGTGATCGTGTTGTGCTGCGGTCAAACCTTGGCTGCCCGGCGTCTTGATGATGTTCCGCCGTAGGTAGGGGCGCATGCCCATATCAACATCTTGAGGGCGTCGGAATGTGCAACGCTCATGCCTTGAGAAGGATAGCCGCTTCTTCTGCGGCGGCAACGAAGGCCTCGCGGGCTGCGTCATCGGTCTGGCGGCCGGCATCCACCGCAGCCAGTACGAGGAGGGCGCGGTCCAGTGCAGGCCCCTCGTCCAGAGGCCAGTCCTCGATCATCGCCCAGGCGGCTGCCTGCGTCGAATCGATCACGACGTCTTCTGCGGGATCGCCAAGACGTACGACGACGGACTTCTTCCAGGCTTTGCTCATGCTCTGTCTCGCTTGGTGATCGGGGGGCGACGCTTGCGGATTGCTCTACGCTGAAAGGCGCGTCATCGGATCCGCAGCTTGCCTGTTCCCGATCAGGAAAGGTTCGTATTGCGGGGCTGTAGCCTGATTCATTTGGCGAGGCGAGAAAATTCGCGTCTTTCCGGAAGGTGGTGCAGGCCGATCAGCGGTGCTGACGTTCCAGTTGCAGAGGTGCGTGCGTGCGGTGGGTTTCCGCATATTGCACGACAACAGGCAGGGCGACGGTAAAGAGAATGAGCGCAACGATGAATGCCGGCCCCTGGATCGCCATGGAACACCTCTTGAAATCCATCGAACCCGGTTCGATGTTCGTTAAGGCAGATTGTGACAAAAAGGTGGCGCCTCGTACAGGCAAATCCGCGTGTGAACGGGCGGTCTACCGCATTTTCTTTCCGACAATCCCTCACCACGCTTGCAATGCGAAAGATTTGTGACTATCTAGCGCCCATCACCTGTATCGATGGCTTCCTGCTGTGGCTCTGCTGCGCGTTCGATGCCGTCCAGGTCAGAAAGGGCGCTCCCCGCAAGGGTCGAGCGCCCTTTCTCATTTCCGGCAGAGATGGCGCCATGCCTGGGTGACATCACGGATCGGTAGCGAAGTCGTACGGCGGCTTGTCTGTCCTGCAATTGCGCGAGAAAGCCGGCGCGAACCTCGCTCATGCTCAGGCTGCCGCTGACCCATCCTTCGATCAGGGCGAGAAAGCGCGGATCCGTGTCCAGCGACATGCCGTGTCTGTCGAGTCTTGCAATGACTCTTTCCACGATAATGCGGCGCGATTCCTCGCTCATATCCGGCCTTTGTGCCGATACGCCATACAGCCTCGGGTTTTCATGTCTCATACGCTCCAGGAATGCGCCGCGGACAGGCGAATCGTCTGCCACAAGGGCGCTCGTGATGCGCAGAAAATACGGCAACAGAAGGTCCTGTGGCGCAAGCGGTCGTCTCTTTGAGGGCCTGCTACCAGATCCCGCTGTCGCGCCAGTAGACGATTGCGATCATCAGCAACATCGCCAGGGCTGCGCGACGCGCCAGAAGCAAAAGGGCGTGGCGTGTCTGATCCTGACCCGCGTCGGTGGCTTCTGACTGATTTGGTGCAGGCTCGAAGGGCAGGGATGTCATGGTCACTCGATTGCGCTCAATCACTGCTGATGCAGCCAAACGCTGCCTGCACACGATTGTTCCGTAAGGCTTCAAAAATCGCTGGGGGTAGGCCAAGGCCTTGTGTCGGCATGCTGTTTCCTTGCCTGCTGTCCACTGAGCGGATCCCTGTTTGATTCACGCTATTATAACACGGAGTCTGTGTCGCAATCATTCAAGAATTGTTGCGGTTTGATATTCCACATGTATTGCTGTCCCATTGTGAGACGATGGATCGGATGCGGAAAGCGCACGCGCTGCCGAGCGGAACAGTCATCCACGTCGTGCCTCTACCAGAGGTATCTGATCATCCTGCCAAGCGCTCGACGGCGCGTAGGGATGGAAACGGTCGAGGGAAATCCGACAGAGCGCATGTAACCATACCCGCCGGGGGAAGCCCCCGTGCCTGCATGGGACCGCGTTCCATGTTAGAGGTTCTGAATGCTCGAAATCCCGGTTTCGCGGCAACGGTTTAGAAGCCGGCGGAAAATAGCCCCTTCAAATGATCCTGAACATCTATTAGTTTTTGTGTCGTCATGTTCGTCAAGGCGACAGTGCTGTGAAAACCCAGAAGACAGGCCCGCGTACCGACGACAACGGCACAGTCTTTCATGCAAGTGATCAGTCACACTTGAATATCCATGCGGGCGCATTGAACCCGCATGCGTGATCATCCCCCCACCCATCACAATCAAACTTCAACCGGAGCGGGCTGCGGGTCGAAGGATCGTGCGCTCGCGGGACAGACATATGGATATTCTACATCAGTTCAGTCCGGCCGTCGTACAGGTCGCGGAGATTGCGATCCTCGTTCTTCTGCTGTTGCTCATCCTGTGGCGCAGCGGATGTGTGCGTTACATCCCCAATGACAGATTGGGCGTGCTCGAAAAGCTGTGGAGCATGCGCGGCTCCGTCGAGAATGGTTTCATTGCACTCAACGGAGAAGCGGGGTTCCAGCCGAAGGTGGTGCGCGGCGGCCTCCACTTCTTCATGCCGTTCCAATACGCGCTCCACCGCGCCAATCTGGTGACGATACCGCAGGGTCAGATCGGCTATGTCTTTGCCCGCGATGGTAAGCCGTTGCCCCCCACGCAGACGCTTGCCTCCAATGTAGAAGCCGACGATTTTCAGGATGTACGCGATTTCCTCACCAAGGGCGGCCAGAAAGGACCGCAGCGAAAGATCCTGCGCGAAGGAACCTACGCCATCAATCTCGCGCAATTCATCGTGCTGACGGCGCAGTCAACCTATGCCATCAATCTCAATGCCGCCGAGGAGAAGCTGTTCTCCGACATGTCATTGCTGATTACCGAACGCAGGGGCTTCGAACCTGTCATCATCGACAACGCCTCGGATATGATCGGCATCGTGACCGTGCATGACGGCCCGGCGCTTGCCGAAGGCGAGATCATTGCGCCCACGGTCGCGAACGATCCCGCCGACCCGCATTTTCATAACAATTTCCAGGATCCGGAACGGTTTCTGGCTGCTGGCGGCTATCGCGGCAGACAATTGCAGGTGCTGGCTGACGGCAGCTATTTCATCAACCGCATCTTTGCGACCGTCGAACTCGTCAACAAGACGGTCATCCAGGTCGGAACGGTCGGGGTGGTCGTCTCCTATACCGGCCGCCGTGGCACGGACCTTTCCGGCCAGAGTTACCGTCACGGTGAACTGGTCGACATTGGTGAACGCGGCGTCTGGTCAACACCCCTCTTGCCCGGGAAATATGCGTTCAACACCTATGCCGGCAATATCGTCATCGTGCCGACCACGAATTTCGTTCTGAAATGGACGAAGGAGCAGTTTGGCGAACACCGGCTGGATGAGAATCTCTCCGAAGTCTCGCTGATCACCAGGGATGCCTTCGAGCCCGTCCTGCCGCTCTCTGTGGTCGTGCATATCGATTACATGAAGGCGCCCCTGGTCGTCCAACGTTTTGGCGATATCAAGCGGCTCGTCGAACAGACGCTCGACCCCATGGTGTCGGCCTATTTCAAGAATATTGCCCAGACCAAGACCCTGATCCAGCTCCTGCAGGAGCGCAGCGAGATCCAGAGCAAGTCCGGCGAAGAGATGCGGGAAAAATTCGCGGGCTATAATCTGGAGCTGCAGGAGGTTTTGATCGGTACGCCACGGGCCAATAACGGCCAGAACAGTATCGAGCAGATCCTGATGCAGTTGCGAGAGCGCCAGATTGCCGTCGAAAAGGTGGAAACCTACAAGCTGCAGGAGGCTGCTGCGATCCAGGAACGGACCTTGAGGGAAAAGGAAGCACTTGCGGAGCAGCAGGCAAAGATCACGACCTCGGCCCTGACGATCGAGATCAGCGAGAATGAAGGCAAGGCGCAGCTCGCGCGCACCCGTCAGCAGGCCGAGACGATACAGGTCACGGCGCGGGCCGAAGCCGAGAGGGTCCGTTTGTCCGGCCAGGGCGAGGCGGACCGGATCAAGACCGTTGCCCTTGCCGATGCCGAGCGTATCAAGGCGACCGGCTTTGCCGATGCTGAAAAGGTGCGGGCTGTCGGTCTGGCGGAAGCCGAAGCAACCGAAAAGAAGGTCGCCGCCTTCGGTGGCCCGGACTATCAGCTGCATTCGCAGGTTCTGATGCGCTTTGCCGAAGCGATCGAAAACGGAAGGCTGCCGCTCGTCCCGCAATTCCAGGTCGGCAATGCTGGCGAAAAGGGAAGCGCCAACGGTCTGGTGGAGATGATGCTGTCCATGCTGATCGCGGATCGCGCAGGTCAGCAACACGCGTCACCGCAACAGGTGGCGCCGACAGATCCGAAATGACGGGCTGATCGCGAGCGCCGTTCGCGGGGGGGAGCAGCGGATCGTCGTTGCCGTCGGTGGACCAGGGCCGCGTGCCATCGCGCTTTGGCTTCATGCGGCGGTGGGCGCTCCCGTTCAGCCGGTCACTTGTCTGAGGCGCAGGCAGGCCTCTGCTCGCGGGAAGTTTCGACCGCTGCGTTGCCGGCCTTCCGGCAGGGCAGCCGCTGCGCGGGTCAAAGGCGGCGTTGCTCCGCTCTCGACTGTATACCCACCCACGGGAAGACATTGACGATGCAAAAGGGGCGCCGCGTGGCGCCCCTTCAACGGATCGCTGTCCCGGACACGGATCAGTGCAGGATCTGGCTGAGGAACAGCTTGGTGCGTTCGTGCTGCGGATTGTCGAAGAACTCGGCCGGCGAGTTCTGCTCGACGATCTGACCCTGGTCCATGAAGATCACGCGGTTTGCCACCTGGCGGGCAAAGCCCATTTCGTGGGTCACGCAGAGCATGGTCATGCCCTCTTCGGCGAGGCTCACCATGGTGTCGAGCACCTCCTTGACCATTTCCGGGTCGAGAGCAGAGGTCGGCTCGTCGAACAGCATGATCTTCGGCTTCATGCAGAGCGAACGGGCAATCGCCACGCGCTGCTGCTGGCCGCCGGACAACTGCCCGGGGTACTTGTGTGCCTGTTCCGGGATCTTGACGCGCTTCAGATAGTGCATCGCGATCTCTTCCGCTTCCTTCTTCGGCATCTTGCGCACCCAGATCGGTGCCAGCGTGCAGTTTTCGAGGATGGTCAGGTGCGGGAAGAGGTTGAAGTGCTGGAACACCATGCCGACTTCGCGGCGCACTTCATCGATCTTCTTCAGGTCGTTGGTCAGTTCGATGCCATCCACCACGATCTTGCCCGCCTGGTGCTCCTCCAGGCGGTTGATGCAGCGGATCATCGTCGATTTGCCGGAACCCGACGGACCGGCAATGACGATGCGCTCGCCGCGCATGACGGTGAGGTTGACGTCGCGCAGCACGTGGAAATCCCCGTACCACTTGTTCATTCCGGTGATCTGGATGGCCACATCGGTGCTCGATACCGTCATGGCCTGCGGCTTGGTGGTCGTTGCAGACATGAGTTTATCCTTATCCTTTTAGCGCTTGTGGCCGGTGTCGAGATGGCGCTCCATGAACAGGGAGTAGCGCGACATGGCAAAGCAGAAGATCCAGAAGACGAAGCCGGCGAACACGTAACCGGTGACCGGCGTGACCGGGGTCGACCAGTTGGCGTCCGACTGGTTCAGCGTGACGATGCCGAGCAGGTCGAACATCCCGATGATGTAGACCAGCGAGGTATCCTTGAAGAGGCCGATGAAGGTGTTGACGATGCCGGGGATGACCAGCTTGATCGCCTGCGGCAGGATCACCAGTCGCATCTTCTGCCAGTAGCTGAGGCCGAGCGAATCGGCGCCTTCGAACTGGCCCTTCGGCATGGCCTGAAGGCCGCCGCGGATCACTTCCGCCATATAGGCGGAGGAGAAGAGCGACACGCCGATCAGCGCGCGCAGCAGCTTGTCGAAGGTCCAGCCGTCCGGCAGGAACAGCGGCAGCATGACGCTTGCCATGAACAGCACCGTGATCAGCGGAATGCCGCGGATGATCTCGATGAAGAGCACGCAGAGCATCTTGATGACCGGCATGTTCGACCGGCGACCGAGCGCGAGCAGGATGCCAAAGGGAAGCGAGACGGTGATCCCGAAGAAGGACAGGATCAGCGTGACCATCAGGCCGCCCCACAGCTGGGTTTCGACCGGCTGGAGGCCGAAACCGCCGCCGAGCAGGAAGAAGGCGACGACCGGCAGGACGATGAACAGCGCCAGGGCGTTCCAGCCCTTGAATGGCGCCTTCGGCATCAGCATCGGGATGAGCAGCACCACGAACATCGCCATGACCAGCATGGGACGCCAGTAGAGGCTGGACGGATAGCGACCGAAAATGAACTGCTGGAATTTGGCGGAGACGAAGGCCCAGCAGGCGCCCGACTGGCCATCCGGCAGGATGCCGCCCTGCGAGACGGTGGCGCAGGCCTTTCGGTCGGCGCCTGTCCAGCTCGCATTGATGAACAGCCACTGGATCAGGCCGGGCAGGATATAGGCCAGCAGCGCAAGGGCTGCGAGCGTCAGGATCGTATCTCCGGCCGAGGCAAACAGGTTGGTGCGCAGCCAGTGGATGACGCCCACCTGGCTGGACGGCGCCGGCTTGGCCGGTTCCATCTGGCGGCGAACATAGGAGAAGTCGGTCACAGCCATCTTATCTCTCCACCAGAGCCATCTTGGCGTTGAACCAGTTCATGAACAGCGCCGTGGTGACGGACAGCGACAGGTAGATCACGAGCCAGAGCGCGACGATCTCGACGGCCTGACCGGTCTGGTTCAGCATTGTGCCGCCGACCGCCACGACGTCGGCAAAGCCGACGGCGACGGCGAGCGAGGAGTTCTTCGTGAGGTTGAGGAACTGGCTGGTCAGCGGCGGGATGATGATGCGCATCGCCTGCGGGATGATGACGAGGCGGGTGGTCACGCCCGGGCGAAGGCCGAGCGCGCTTGCCGCTTCGGTCTGGCCCTTGGCAACCGCCATGATGCCGCCGCGCACGATTTCGGCGATGAATGAGGCGGTGTAGAAGGACAGCGCCAGGAACAGCGAGATGAATTCCGGACCGACCGTGCTGCCGCCCGTCAGGTTGAAGCGGCCGGCAATCGGATAGTCGAAGGTGACAGGCGAACCGAGCGCCAGGAAGGTGGCGGCAGGCAGGCCGATGATCAGGACGATCGCCGTCCAGCCGGAGCGGAACTGCTGGCCGGTGCGGGCCTGGCGCGCGCGCGCCCAGCGGAAGATCACGATCGAGGCGACAATGGCGACGACGAGCGCCACGCCCACCATCCATGCTCCATTGCCCCAGATCGCCTTCGGGAAGAAAAGGCCGCGATTGTTGAGATAGGATGCGAGCGGAAGCGCGATCGAGTCGCGTGCCTGCGGCAGCACCGCGATCACGCCCTTGTACCAGAACAGGATGACCAGCAACGGCGGAATGTTGCGGAAGATTTCCACATAGACCTGCGCCAGACGGGCAATCAGCCAGTTCTTCGACAGGCGGGCGATGCCGACGACGAAGCCCAGGATGGAGGCCGTAATGATGCCGAAAAAGGCAACCTGCAGCGTGTTGAGCAGGCCGATCAGCAGGGCGCGGCCATAGGTGGAATCGCTGCTGTAGGGGAGGAGTGTCTGGGCGATGTCGAAGCCCGCACGGCCCTGGAGGAAGCCGAAGCCCGAGGCGATGTTCGCCTTTTCAAGGTTGTGAATCGTGTTCTGGGTGATCTCCCAGACAAACAGCGCGACCAGCGCGACCGTCAGAACCTGGTAGAAGATGCCACGAACCTTCGGGTCGTAGATAAGCGATGATGTTGAAGACTGCTGAGTATCCGGTTTTGCCAAACTTGGCGCGAAGCCTGCCATCGGCGCCTTTCCCTCTTTTTCATGCTCGTTAGAGCTCGTTATTGCCCGTATCGGGTTCTTTTATACGTCGAAAGGCGGAGTATACCCCGCCTTTCGTGGTTTCGGAGGTTCGAAAGGCGCTTAGCGGATCGGCGGAGCGTACTGCAGGCCGCCCTTGGTCCACAGAGCGTTCAGGCCACGCTCGATCTTGATCGGGGTTTCCGGGCCAAGGTTGCGTGCGAAGACTTCGCCGTAATTGCCGACGGTCTTGACGATGTTGTAGGCCCAGTCGTTGGTCAGGCCGAGATCGGTACCGATCTTGCTGCCTTCTTCGGCACCCAGCATGCGCTTGATGTCCGGGCCGCCCTTGGTCTTCATCTCGTCGACATTCTTCGAGGTGATGCCGAATTCCTCGGCGCTGACCATGGCGTAGTGAACCCAGCTCACCACGTCGAACCACTGGTCGTCACCTTGGCGAACGGCCGGACCGAGCGGCTCCTTGGAGATGACTTCCGGCAGAACCACGTTTTCGTCGGGGTTCTTCATCTTCAGACGGATGGCATAGAGGCCGGACTGGTCGGTGGTGTAGACGTCGCAACGGCCGGCGTCATAGGCGCTGGTGGCGTCGGCTTCCTTCTCGAACACGACCGGGTTGTACTGAAGGTTGTTGGCCTTGAAGTAGTCGGCGAGGTTGAGTTCGGTGGTGGTGCCCTGCTGCACGCAGACAGCGGCGCCGGAGAGTTCCAGAGCCGACTTCACGTTGAGGCTCTTCTTCACCATGAAGCCCTGGCCGTCATAGTAGTTGACGGTGCGGAAGTTGAAGCCGAGCGAGGTGTCGCGGCTGATCGTCCAGGTGGTGTTGCGGGTCAGGACGTCCACTTCGCCGGACTGCAGGGCCGGGAAGCGGTCCTTGGAGGAGAGGGCCACGAACTTGGCCTTGGACGGATCGCCGAATACGGCAGCGGCAATGCCGCGGCAGTAATCGACGTCGATACCGGACCAGTCGCCCTTGTCGTTCGGGTTCGAGAAGCCGGGGATACCCTGGCTGACGCCGCAGGTGACAACGCCCTTTGCCTTGACGTCGGCAAGCGTGGCAGCGGATGCAGCCGAGGCAGCGCCAAGGACTGCCGCGCCAATCGCGGCTGACAGAATCGTCTTTTTCATTTTCCCAACCTTTGTCTGTTGTTCTTTATCGACCCAAGTCTCGCATCACCACGCCGTGAAGGCACCGGGGCAAGACCGCTCGCGTAAGGCCTCCCAAACGAGCTGGCCTTATCACAGTCGCAAATGTGGGCAGGGGTCAAGTCTTGCACTTTAAATTAGCGCCACAAATCCGACAAAATGCAGTGAGTTGGTAATATATTAGGCAGTTCATGCATTTTTGTGCAGTGGATGCCTATTGCGACGACAGGTTGCCGTGCTTTCCACGCATGGGTGTAATGGCAACCATGCGGGCAGGTCTTGACCCGTGCCGGCCTTGGCCTCACAACTCCGGCTTCCTGCAACCTAAAAACTCTGGCATCCCATGAAAAGCAAAGATTCCCTGCTGGCGGGTGCGGGTGACAACACCCGTCTTGCCCATCTCGGTCACGATCCGATGAGCTATCACGGCTTCGTCAATCCACCCGTGGTGCACGCCTCGACCGTGCTGTTTCCCAATGTCGAGACGATGGAGAATCGTGGCCAGAAATATACCTATGGCACGCGCGGGACGCCCACCACGGATGCCCTGTGCGAGGCTTTCAATGCGCTGGAAGGGGCGGCGGGTACCGTTCTCGTGCCCTCGGGGCTTGCCGCAATCACGGTGCCTTTTCTCGCTTATCTCTCGGCCGGAGACCATGCGCTGATTGTCGATTCGGTCTACACGCCGTGCCGGCATTTCTGCGACACCATGCTGAAGCGGCTGGGTGTCGAGGTCGAGTATTACGATCCGGAAATCGGGGCAGGGATCGAGACGCTGATCCGGCCGAACACGAGGCTCGTGCATACCGAGGCGCCGGCCTCCAACACCTTCGAGATGCAGGACATTCGCGCCATTGCCGAGGCTGCCCACCGGCATGACTGCGTGGTGACCATGGACAATACCTGGGCGACGCCGCTCTTCTTCCGTCCGCTGGACTTCGGCGTCGACGTGTCGATCCATGCCACGACCAAATATCCTTCCGGCCACTCCGATATCCTGATGGGCTCGGTTTCCGCCAACGAGAAGCACTGGCCGCGCCTGCACGAGACGCAGATTACGCTCGGCATCTGCGGCGCGCCCGATGACAGCTATCAGATCCTGCGCGGCTTGCGCACCATGGGTGTGCGTCTGGCCCACCATCAGGCGAGCGCTCTTGAGATTGCCTGCTGGCTGGAAGGCCGGTCCGAGGTCGCGCGCGTGCTGCATCCGGCGCTGGAAAGCTTTCCCGGTCATGCGGTCTGGAAGCGGGACTTCAAGGGCGCCAGCGGCATCTTCTCCTTCATCCTCAAGGCAGGCGATGCGGCCGAGGGGCGCAAGAAGGCGCATGCCTTCCTCAATACGCTGTCGCTGTTCGGGCTCGGCTATTCCTGGGGCGGCTATGAGAGTCTGGCGCTCAAGGTCAATCTCTCAGACCGCACCATCCGCAAGGCGCCGCCGGAAGGCCCGGTCATTCGCCTGCAGATCGGTCTGGAAGATGTGGCCGATCTCATCAAGGATCTGGAGGCCGGTTTTGCCGCGGCAGCGAGCGCCTGATCAGGTGGTCGCGTCGTAGCCATAGAGCCAGTCGAGGTCCGCCGCGAGCGCTTGCGGCGGACGCAGCGCGAGAACCATGTCGCGGCCGATCCGCAAGGGGCCACGGACGTGATAGGCGAAACGATTGAAGGCGCCGCGTGCCCGCACGCGTGCCGCCCGCGCCTTGCGAACCTTCTCATAGTCTGCCAACGCCTGCGGCACGGTGGCGGCCGTGGACAGCCGCATGGCCAGTTCCCAGCCATCCTCGATCGCCATGGCCGCGCCCTGGGCGGCAAACGGCATCATGGCATGGGCGGCGTCGCCCACAAGGACCGTGTCCCTGCCATTCTGCCAGGCGCCGTCGCTCACCTGGTAGAGCGGCCAGAAGCGACCGGAATCCATGCATTTCAAAAGGGAAACGATCTGCGGATGCCAGCCGCCGAACTGCTCCAGCAGGAGACGCTTCTGCTCGATGCTGGCATTGGCCTCCCAGATTTCCCCGGGATTGAGGCCGGCGGCGATTGCCACGATGTTGAAGCCATCGATCTCGCGGAGCGGGTAGCAGACGAGATGGCAGGAGGGACCGAGATAGGCGGTCACCGTATCGGGCTGCAGGAAGGACGGTGCGTCCCTGCTGGCAAGCGTAAAACGCCAGGCGACATTGCGGGAGAAATCCGGCTCGGGCGCCGCGGCAATCTCGTCGCGGGTACTGGACCAGACGCCGTCTGCGCCAACAATCACGTCCGGGGCTTCGCCAATCAGGTCGGCGAGGACGTCGCGATTGTTGCGGTCGATGCGTCGTCCAAGATGCAGGACGGCGTTGCGGTCGGCCACGACAGCATCCATCAAAACGCGTTGCAGCGTGCTGCGATGGGCAACGCCATAGGGCGCGCGCCAGCGTTCGCGAGCGAAACGGCCGGCCGGCACATGGCCGAGGCGGCCGAGCGATTTGCCGGAGACAAGCGCAATCCGCTCCGGCTCCGTCCATTCTCGCTCCAGCGCGGACAGAACGCCGAGACGCGCCAGGATGCGGCTGGCATTGGGCGAAATCTGCAGGCCAGCGCCAACCTCCGCGAGGTAGGGAGCCTGTTCGATCACATGGCAGCGAATGCCACGGTTTGAAAGCGCCAGGGCGGTGGTCAGACCCGCCATGCCGGCGCCAATGATCGCGGCATTGCGTATGGACATGGGAACGCGCCCGATCAGGCGGCCTTGACGTGGAAGGTGCAGCCCGGCGGATTGGTTTCGCCGGACTTCAGGGCCGGGTTGTAGCGATAGAGCGTCGAGCAGTAGGAGCAGATCTTCTCGTTGTCGTCGCCCATGTCGATGTAGATGTGCGGATGGTCGAACGGCACGTTGGCCCCCGTGCACATGAACTCCTTGACGCCGACCTCGATGAGGCGGTGCCCGGCGTCGTTCTGGAAATGGGGAATACCGTGATGACCGGCCATGTTTGCACTCCATGCTGTTCATTCGTGCCTGCCCTGACGATCGGCCAGACGTTGACGCGAACCTTACAGATTGCCCGCGCGAAAGTGTAGGGGTAAACGGGGCACCGCATGGGGATTTTCGTCGCAGGGCGGTTCAAGCGGCCGCACTCTTCGCCTATGGTCCCGCCTTGACAAGGAAGCCTGCCATGAACCTGAACCCGCCCGCTTTTTCTACCTTTGCCCATCAGGGCCTGACGCTTGCCTATTTCGATGAGGGCGAACCGGCTGGCGAGCCGGTGGTGCTCGTTCATGGCTTTGCCTCCACCGCCAATGTGAACTGGGTCTATCCGGGCTGGCTGAAAACGCTGTCGGATGCCGGCTACCGGGTCATCGCGCTCGACAACCGCGGCCATGGCGCCAGCGACAAGCCGAAGGATGCAGAAGCCTATCGTCCGGCCGTAATGGCCGAGGATGTGGTGGCGCTGCTCGATCATCTGGGGCTGCCGGATGCGCATCTGATGGGCTATTCCATGGGCGCACGCATCTCCACCTTCGCGACGCTGGCCCATCCAGACCGGGTGCGCTCGCTGGTGCTCGGCGGCCTCGGGATCGGACTGACCGATGGCGTTGGCGACTGGGACCCGATCGCCGACGCGCTGCTGGCGCCGTCGCTCGATGTGGTGACCCATGAGCGCGGGCGCATGTTCCGTGCCTTTGCCGACCAGACGAAAAGCGACCGCGCGGCGCTTGCCGCCTGCATTCGCGGCTCACGCGATCTCGTGGCCCGCGAGGCGATGGGGCGTATCGAGGTTCCGACCCTGATCGGCGTTGGCACCAAGGACGACATCGCCGGCTCGCCGCAGGAACTGGCGGCGCTGATGCCGCATGCGCGGGCGCTGGACATTCCAAACCGTGACCACATGCTCGCCGTCGGCGACCGGGTGTTCAAGGCCGCCGTTCTGGACTTCTACCGCGAGATCGCGTGAACCCGGTTCCGCCGGCGCCATTCGCCGGCATTGGTGTTTTGCGCAAGATTGTTCTATAAATGGTCTCTCCCATAAACGAGGGTACTGCCATGTCGGCACGCACTGAAATCCGCCCGCAGGAGCCGATTGCTTCCGTCGATCCGATCTGGGACACGCTGCGCCATGAAGCACGCGCCGGCGCCGAGCGCGACCCGCTGCTGGCGACCTTTCTCTATTCCACGGTGATGAACCATCGTTCGCTGGAGCAATGCGTCGTCCACCGGATCTGCGAGCGTCTCGATCATCCGGATCTGCAGGCGGTCCTGCTGCGTCAGGCCTTCGAGGAAATGCTGGAGGACTGGCCGGAATGGGGCGCCGTCCTGCGTGTCGACATCCAGGCCTATTACGACCGCGATCCGGCCTGCATGCGGTTTCTCGAGCCGGTCCTCTATTTCAAGGGTTTCCACGCCATCCAGACGCATCGTCTGGCGCACTGGCTGATGGAGCGCGGCCGGCGCGATTTCGCGATGTATCTCCAGAGCCGTGCGTCGAGCGTGTTCCAGACGGATATCAACCCGGCTGCCCGCATCGGCAAGGGGATCTTCCTCGATCATGCGACGGGTTTCGTGGTCGGCGAAACGGCGGTGATCGGCGACAATGTGTCAATCCTCCACGGGGTGACGCTGGGCGGTACCGGCAAGGAGGGGGCCGATCGTCATCCGAAGATCGGCAACGGCGTGCTGATCGGTGCCGGCGCCAAGATCCTCGGCAATATCCAGATCGGCAATTGCTCGCGCGTTGCAGCAGGATCCGTGGTCCTGAAGCCGGTTCCGCCGAAGACCACGGTTGCCGGCGTGCCGGCCAAGGTGGTTGGAGAGGCCGGGTGTTCGGAGCCATCGCGCCTGATGGACCAGATCCTGCGTTCAGAGGATTGATGTTGGCGCAAGCGGCGCCATGTTTCCCGCGGCCAGCCAAGCGCCGTGCGGGCAGGGCAGGCATGCGGGGATGAGCGGCGCAGCGTTCTTTACTTTCGCCGTGATCCCGTGGCAAAAGCCCCGCAACCGAGAACACTGACGGAGAGACACCAGTGAAAGCCGACGAAATCAAGAAGCTCGATGCCTACTTCAAACGGGTTTTCAACCCTTCCATGAGCGTCAAGGCACGTCCGCGCAAGGACGATTCAGCCGAGGTCTATGCTGGTGACGAGTTCCTGGGCGTGGTCTACGTCGATGACGAAGACGAAGAGCGCTCCTACAATTTCTCCATGGCGATCCTGGACGTCGATCTCTGATCCTTTGGAACCGTTTTCACACGGGTTGACTGATTGCGGCGGGCTCTGATCGAGACCCGCCGTTTTTCATGGGTGCGCGTCCTGGTTGATCGCGAATCCTGCGGCATTCGGTCCAAAACTGCCATTTCGCAGGTGCGTCACAGTTTCTTGCCTTGACTTTCGCAGTGCAAAAATATTCCATCAGTAATTGCGAATTCACCTACAGGAGGCGGACAATGTTCAACTTCGACGAAATCAGCCGTAAGAACAAGGAAGCGTTCGATACCGCGCTGCGCAGCTATTCCGAAATCGCCAAGGGCTTCCAGGCCATTGCCACCGAGACCGGCGACTACTCGAAGAAGTCCTTCGAGGATCTCACGAGCTTCTTCGAGCAACTGGTGGGCGTGAAGAGCGTCGAGAGCCTCTACGAGCTTCAGACGAAGTTCGCAAAAAGTTCCTACGAAGGCTTCGTGGCCGAGGCGACGAAGATCAGCAGCATGTATGCCGATCTCGCCAAGACCGCCTACAAGCCCTATGAGGCGCCAGTCGCCCGTGCAACGGCCGTGGTGACCTCGGCGGCCGCCTGATTCCCCGACAGATTCGAGCCCGCAAGAGCTTCGGCAAACCGGCTGCGCAAGACGCGTGGCCGGTTTTTGCTTTGTATACGCCCTTCGTCTGACGGGAAATTGTCCCTCCTGTCCCCTCATGCAACGAATAGTGATTGCGTGCCGCCGCGAGGGGCTTAAAATCAGCTTCAGGCGAACTAGATATGTGCATCTGATGTCCGGCTCCGGCTGATCGTTCGGACGAGGCTTCGGACAGTTGGGGATTGAAGGAAAGATGATCGCTTTGCCGATCTACATGCAAGACGGGAAGGATGGACAGGGAGACAGCGGCAATCGCGGCACCTCGGTGATTACGCGCACCAAGGCGAAGACGAAGAAGCCGAACCTCTACCGCGTCCTTCTGCTGAATGACGATTACACGCCGATGGACTTCGTCATTCACATTCTGGAGCGTTTTTTCCAGAAAGACCGCGAAGCGGCCACCCGCATCATGCTGCACGTTCACAATCACGGGGTCGGCGAATGCGGGATCTTTACGTACGAGGTCGCTGAGACCAAGGTGAGCCAGGTCATGGATTTTGCCCGCCAGCACCAGCACCCGCTGCAATGTGTCATGGAAAAGAAGTGAGGACCGCGCGTGCCAACATTTTCGCCTAGTCTTGAAAAGGCGCTGCATCAGGCACTGACTTTCGCCAATGAGCGGCACCACGAATACGCGACGCTGGAGCATCTGCTTCTGGCGCTGATCGACGATTCCGATGCGGCCGCCGTGATGGGCGCATGCAATGTCGACCTGGACGCCCTGCGCAAGACGGTGTCCGATTACGTCGACAACGAACTGGCCAATCTCGTCACCGGTTACGACGAGGATTCCAAACCCACCTCCGGCTTCCAGCGCGTCATCCAGCGCGCCGTCATCCACGTTCAATCCTCCGGTCGCGAGGAAGTGACCGGGGCGAACGTTCTTGTCGCCATCTTCGCCGAGCGTGAAAGCCATGCGGCCTATTTCCTGCAGGAGCAGGAGATGACCCGCTACGATGCGGTCAACTACATCTCGCACGGCATCGGCAAGCGGCCGGGCTCCTCGCAGGTGCGCACGCCGCGCGGAGCCGATGACGGCGAGGCCGATGCCAAGCCCTCCTCGCGCGAGCAGGAGGACGGTTCGGCCAAGAAGCCGCAGGATGCGCTCAAGGCCTATTGCGTCAATCTGAACGACAAGGCGCGTGACGGGCGCATCGATCCGCTCATCGGCCGCCATGACGAGGTCAACCGCACCATCCAGGTGCTGTGCCGCCGCTCCAAGAACAACCCGCTCTACGTGGGCGATCCAGGTGTCGGCAAGACGGCGATCGCCGAAGGTCTTGCCAAGCGCATCATCGAAGGCAAGGTGCCGGAAGCACTGGCGGATGCGACGATCTTCTCGCTCGACATGGGCACGCTGCTTGCCGGCACCCGGTATCGCGGCGATTTCGAGGAGCGCCTGAAGCAGGTCGTCAAGGAACTGGAAGAGTTTCCGGGCGCCGTGCTGTTCATCGATGAGATCCACACAGTGATCGGCGCCGGTGCGACGTCCGGCGGGGCCATGGATGCGTCCAACCTGCTGAAGCCGGCGCTCTCCTCCGGGGCGATCCGCTGCATCGGTTCGACCACCTACAAGGAATATCGCCAGTTCTTCGAAAAGGACCGGGCGCTGGTGCGTCGCTTCCAGAAGATCGACGTCAACGAGCCGTCGATCGATGATGCGATCGAGATCATGAAGGGCCTCAAGCCCTATTTCGAGGAGTATCACAAGCTTCGTTATACCAACGAGGCGATCAAGTCGGCCGTCGAATTGTCGGCCCGCTACATCTCCGACCGCAAGCTGCCGGACAAGGCGATCGACGTGATCGATGAAACCGGCGCGGCGCAGATGCTGCTGCCAGCGTCGAAGCGCCGCAAGCTGATCACCGAGAAGGAGATCGAGGCCACCATCGCCACCATGGCCCGCATCCCGCCGAAGACGGTGTCCAAGGACGACGAGATGGTTCTCGCCAACCTGGAAAAGGAACTGCGCTCCGTCGTCTACGGCCAGGACAAGGCGATCGAGGCACTGGCAACCGCCATAAAGCTGGCGCGTGCCGGCCTGCGCGAACCGAACAAGCCGATCGGCTCCTACGTGTTCTCCGGCCCGACCGGCGTCGGCAAGACGGAAGTGGCGAAGCAGCTCGCCTCCTCGCTCGGCGTGGAACTCCTGCGCTTCGACATGTCGGAATACATGGAGCGGCACACGGTCTCGCGCCTGCTCGGTGCCCCTCCCGGCTATGTCGGCTTCGACCAGGGTGGTCTTCTGACCGACCAGGTGGACCAGCATCCGCATTCTGTCGTGCTGCTCGACGAAATCGAGAAGGCGCACCCGGACATCTACAACATCCTGTTGCAGGTGATGGACCATGGCTCGCTGACGGACCACAACGGCAAGAAGATCGACTTCCGCAACGTGATCCTGATCATGACCACCAATGCCGGCGCCGCCGAGATGGCCAAGGCGGCCATCGGCTTCGGCTCGTCCAAGCGCACCGGCGAGGACGAGGAGGCGCTGAACCGGCTGTTCACGCCGGAGTTCCGCAACCGCCTCGACGCGATCATTCCCTTCGCGCCGCTGCCAACCGAGGTCATCCATCAGGTGGTGCAGAAGTTCGTCATGCAGCTGGAAACCCAGCTCTCCGAACGCAATGTGACCTTCGACCTGCATCAGGATGCGATCGCCTGGCTCGCCGACAAGGGATACGACGAACGCATGGGTGCGCGTCCGCTGTCGCGCGTCATCCAGGAACACATCAAGAAGCCGCTCGCCAACGAAATCCTGTTCGGCGCGCTGCGCAAGGGTGGCGTGGTGCGTGTCACCGTCGGTAAGAAGGATGACGGCCAGGATGGCCTGATCCTCGAATCGATCCCGGAAGCCGCTCCGGTAAAGCCGAAGCCGGAAGCCGAGGTGGAAGAGGTCGAGCAAGAGGTGAAGGCCAAGGCGAAGCCGGGTAAGGAAAAGCCCGGCAAATCTGCTGGCAGTCGCGAGAAGCCAGCAAAGGCGGAGGCGGAAGGTGACGTGCTGACCGAGGAACCGCAGAAGCCGCGCAAGGGCACAACCGTTCCTCGGGTACCCAAGAAGAAGTAAGGCGTCTTGCCTGAGATGTCGTGCCGGGGCTTGCGTCCCGGCACATTGCGTTTTGCCGGTCGGTTCCGAGCGGCGTTCCCCGGACTGACCGATGTCTTCTCCTCCGCTTGATGTGCGTTCCAACTTTTTCTGGTTCTTTGTCGGCATGCGGGGTCTTACCTCGCTGCCTGCGCTGATCCTGATGACCTCCTTTGTCGGCTTCAGCGCCTTTGCGCTCGAATCCGGCATCACCCGCGACCAGGCGGTGTTCATGACGCTTGCCGTCTGGGCGCTGCCGGCCAAGATGATCCTGATCGGCACCATGGCGGGCGGGGCGCCGCTTGCAGCCTGCTTTCTGGCCGTGACGCTTTCTTCGATCCGCATGATGCCGATGGTCGCCTCGATCATGCCGGACATGAAGAGCGAGAAGAGCCCTACTTGGCTTCTGCTGTTTCTCTCGCATTTCGTGGCGATCACCTCCTGGGTCTTTGCGATCCAGCATCTGGAAAACGTGCCGCGCGAGCGGCGCACCGCCTATTTCGGCGGCTTTGCCATCACCCTGACGCTCGTCAATGCAGTGATCGTCGGGGTCTGCTACGGCATCGTCGCGCAGTTTCCCCCGCTGGTGTCCGGTGCGCTGTTCATGATGACGCCGGTCTATTTCTTCGCCTCGATCTGGGCGAGTGCCCGCCATTCCGTCGTGCGGATTGCCTTCGTGGTGGGGGCCACGGCAGGGCCGGCGATGGCGCTGGTCGATCCGCGCTTCGATATCGTCTATGCCGGTCTTGGCGGCGGCGCGCTTGCCTATCTGTTCGACCGTTTCGTGATCCGCAGGGCAGGGCGCAGGATGACGCCCGCGTCCTCCCTGGAGGATCCGCTATGACGGATCATGGCTGGTGGATCTATCTTGTCATCATCGTGGCCGGCTGGCTGGCGACCGACATCTGGCGCTGGCTGGGTGTCCTCGTCGGCAACCGCCTGGACGAGGAATCCGAGGCCCTGCACCTTGTGCGGGCGGTGGCAACTGCACTCGTGATGGCGGTCACCTCGAAGCTGGTCTTCTTTCCGACGGGAACGCTCGCCGATTCGCCGTTGTGGTTGCGGCTTGGTGCGCTCGGCGTCGGCTTCGCGGCCTTCCTGCTGACTGGCCAGCGGGTCATCGTCTGCGTCGTCGTGTCGATCTCGCTTTTGATCGCGGGGCTGGCGTTTCTCTGAAAAATGTCGGCGGTTACCGCCTTGCCCTTGTCCATGATCTCAAAAGATCAGGCGATCTGGATGACGTGAACTTCGGAAAATTCCACCGAGCCGCGGCCCTTTCGCTTGGCTTCATAGAGCGCCTGATCGGCCGCTGCCACGAGGCGCTGCGGCGTGTCGGTGGGATCGTCCGTCACGGCAACGCCGAGGCTTGCGCCGATCGCGACTTCCTGTCCCTGCAGCAGATAGGGCATCTGCAGTCCTGTTGCGATCTGCCGGGCAAGCCGCTCCGCCTCGTCCGACGAGGAGAGTCTGGGCTGAACGACGAGAAACTCATCGCCGCCGCGTCGCGCGGCGAGCGCCTGTGGTGGCAGAAGTGCCCGCAGGCGGCGCCCTACCTCGACCAGGATGGAATCGCCCGCGTCGTGGCCGAAGGTGTCGTTGGCGGCCTTGAAATGGTCGAGGTCGATGAAGTGCACGGCTACCGCCTGCCCCGGACGGACTTCCTGCGCCATGAACAGCCGCTGCAATTCCCGGTCCACCGTGAAGCGGTTGGCAAGTCCTGTCAGCGCATCGCTGCCGGCCAGCGCGGCCAGTTCGGCGCGGGTGATCAGCGCTTCGAAGGTCAGGCGGTAGGTTGTCTGGATCAACTGGATGCTCGCAAGCGACATCATCAGCAGGAACAGCCCGAGCAGCTTGTGCAGCAGGACCGGGTGAAACAGGAGGACAACGATATAGGGGAGAGCGGCAATCTGGGTGCAGGCAATGGCAAGGCGCGGACGCACCGCCAGGCGCGACAGCACCCCGGTGCAGTAGCTGACCAGGAACACGGTAGAAAAAAGCTGCGCCTCGGTTGGGCCGCCGAGAAAGGTATAGCCGCCGATCGCAGCCACCAGCAGGGAAAACAGCAGGCTGCCGGCTGCATGCGACCGCTCCCAGACACGAACCGATCGACGCTCCCGCCATCGGCGATAGGCCCGGTCGATGGCAAAACGGAGGCTTGCAATCAGAAGGGCCAGAACTGCAAAGGCTGCGAAGACGGCGTCACCGGAGGTAAAGGCCACGAGGCCGCAGAAGAAAGCCGCAGCAAAGCCGATGAAGACCACATTGAAGGTGGAGGCGTAGAGCTGGTCCACCAGCTCGGCCTTGATCGGCGCTTCCCGGTCGATCCGGGCGTGCTTCGTGCGATGGGACGTCATGCTCTTGCCTGTTGCAAAACGGTGGCTGCCGGCAACCTGATACAGGGCGAAGCCGCGGAAAGAATGTGCTCACCCCGGTCTGATCCTTTCTCGAAAAGGCGTGAACGGCGCCCGTCAGCTTCGCGTGAAGCCCAGGCAAGCGCCGTTTTGCCGATCAGAGGGCGTCACGCACCTTCCGGGCATGCTCCGCAAGCACCGCATGGTCTTCCATCTTGCCCGTATGGGGCTTCAGTGGTTCGCCCTCGCGGCGCGGGATGACGTGAAAATGCAGGTGGAATACGGTTTGTCCGGCGGCGGGTTCGTTGAACTGTGCAATGAACACGCCGTCCGCTTCGAAGGCATCCTTCGCGGCGACCGCAAGTTTCTGGACAACCGGGATAACATGGGCAAGGACGGCCGGATCGGCGTCCAGCAGGTTGCGCGAACCGGTCTTCGGAATCACCAGTAGATGGCCGGGTGCCTGGGGCATCACGTCCATGAAGGCCAGCGTATGCTCGTCTTCGTAGACCTTGTGGCACGGGATCTCGCCCTTCAGGATTTTTGCGAAGATGTTGTTTTCGTCGTAGGCCTGCACGCTCATCGCTTGCTCTCTCCGCTGCTATGTCGTTGGTCAGTCGTGGTCCTGCCGCTCTCCCTTGCGGAAGGGGCTGTGCTCGGTCAAGACCTCGCCGGTATATTCCACCTGCCGGCGCTCCTGTTCCAGATAGTCGGCGACGGCGCGCCGCAGGCCCGGATGAGCGATGTAATGCGCCGAATGGGTGGTGACCGGCAGGTAGCCACGCGCCAGCTTGTGTTCGCCCTGGGCTCCGGCTTCCACACGCGCCAGACCCCGCGCCAGCGCGAAATCAATCGCCTGATGATAGCAGACCTCGAAATGCAGGAAGGGGTGATCTTCGATACAGCCCCAATGGCGGCCGAACAGCACCTCTTCGCCGATGAAGTTGATGGCGCCCGCCACGTAGCGTCCGTCGCGTTTCGCCATGACAAGCAGGATGTCATCGGCCATGCGTTCGCCGATCAGCGAATAGAAGCGGCGGTTGAGATACGGGCGGCCCCATTTGCGGCTGCCGGTATCCATGTAGAAGGTAAAGAACTGGTCCCAGATGTCCTCGGTCAGGTCCCGCCCCGTCAGCCAGTCGATACGGATGCCGCCCTCCAGCGCAGCACGACGCTCCTTGCGCAGGTTCTTGCGCTTGGCGGAGGAGAGTTCCGCGAGGAACGCCTCGTGATCGGCATAGCCCTTGTTGATGAAGTGGAACTGCTGGTCCGTGCGGTGCAGGAAGCCGGCTTCCTCGAAAGCCTCGATCTCCGTCTCCGGCAGGAAGGTGACGTGCGCGGAGGAGACGCCTGCCTGGCGCGTGACTTCCGCAAGACCAGCCGCCAGCGTCTGCTGAAGGGGAGCGCTGTTCTCTCCTGCCAGTGTCAGCAGTCGCGGACCGGTTGCCGGCGTGAAGGGAATGGCGCACTGGATTTTCGGATAGTAGCGCCCGCCGGCCCGCTCGAAGGCATCGGCCCAGCCGTGATCGAACACATATTCGCCCTGGCTGTGGCTCTTCAGATAGCCGGGCACGGCACCGACCAGCCGGCCATCGCCATCCTCCAGCAGCAGGTGATGGCCAAGCCAGCCGGTCTTTGCTGTCGCAGAGCCCGAATCTTCCAGCGCCGAGAGGAAGGCATGCGACAGGAAGGGATTATAGGGCACCCCACCCCCGCGTCGTGTTCCCGACAATGCCGACCAGCGGTCGGAGCTGATCGCAGAAAAGGATTTTTCGACGCGGAGGGTAAGTGTGTCTGTCATGCGGCGGAAGGAGCGCTTTCTCTCGGGTCGAAACCCTCGAAGGTCATCTGGTCTGCATGAGTATAGGTATGCGCGCGTGCCTTTTCATCCCTCACCGTCCAGGTAATCACCGGAATGCCGCGACGCTTCTGCGCATCGATGAAGCTGTTGGGCAGATGCGCCCAGTGGTAGGAAATGAAATCGATACCGAGCTGCATGGCCTCGTCGTGGCGGAAGAATTCCTCCGGCGTATCGCCCATCGCCGTCAGTCCGACCGGATAGGGGGAGCCGGCGCGCTTCAGGTCCTTCAGCAGATGATGGTCGAAGCTCATCAGCGCCACCTTGCCCTGGTATCCGTCCAGCTGTTCCAGCACCGTTTCGGCAAAGCCCTCGTCCTCGGCAGCGCTTTGCCCCTTCAGCTCGATGACGAGCGGGACCTTGCCCTTCACAAGATCGAGAAGCTGGCGCAGCTTGGGCACGCGGTCGGCGGTGCCGCCAACGGTCAGCAGTCCAAGTTCGGCGGAGGTGCGTTCGCGCACCTTGCCGGAAATCCCGCACAGACGGTCCAGCACATCGTCATGGAAGACGACCGGTTCGCTGTCGGAGGCGAGCTGCAGGTCGCATTCGATGGCAAAACCGGCCTCGACGGCGCGCGAAAAGGCCGAGAGCGTGTTTTCCCACACGGCATGGTTCATGTCGTGATAGCCGCGATGGGCAACCGGCAGGTCCTTGATCCAGGAGGCATCCGTGCTCATGCGTCGACATCCAGGATAGCGTCGACCTCGACGGCCGCATTGAAGGGCAGGGCGGCCATGCCGACGGCGGCACGCGCATGCTTGCCGACATCGCCGAGCACATTGGCGATCAGGTTGGAGGCGCCGTTCATCACGAGATGTTGTTCCACGAAGCCGGGCGCGGAGGCAATGAAGCCGTTCAGCTTCAACACGCGGCGGACCTTTCCGAGATCGCCGCCAAGCGCTGCCTTTACCTGCGCCAGAATGTTGATCGCGCACAGTTCTGCGGCGCGCTGGGCTGTTGCGACGTCCACTTCGGCGCCGACCAGGCCGGTGACTGCGACCTTTCCGGCCTCCATCGGCAGCTGGCCGGAAATGTACAGCGTATTGCCGCTCAGCGTGTAGGGCACGTAATTGGCCGCGGGCGCTGCCGCAACGGGCAATTCAATCCCCATCTCCTTGAGGCGGCTTTCAATCGCTTCCGACATTTCATTCTCCGCTTTGATTGTAAAATTGACTCGATTCCGTCACACATGACGCTAAGCATCACTCGATGGCGTTCTTATAACATTGCTTATCGAGTCCCATAGGAGTTTGTGGATGTTGCGACCGAGCCTTGCGACCGTCCTTCTTGCAGGCAGCACCCTTGCCGTCGTCAGCCCTGCCCTTGCGGGCATGGAGGGCGCGCGCACGCTCATCCCGCACCGGGCGGTTTATGATCTCAAGCTCAAGGATGTGTCGGAACGGTCCGGGATCGAGGGCATGTATGGCCGTATGGTCTATGAGTTCACGGGCTCTGCCTGTGCCGGCTATACCACCAATTTCCGCTTCGTAACCCGCGTCGATACCGGTGAGGACATGCGCCTGACCGATCAGCAGACGACGACCTTCGAGAACCTGAAGGCCGGCAGCTTCCGCTTCGACACCAAATCCTTCACCGATGACAAGCTGGACCGGCAGGTGACAGGCGAGGCGAGTGATCAGACGACCGGCATCAAGGTGGCGCTGGCGAAGCCCGATGCACGGCAGGTGGAACTCACACCTGCGCAGTTTCCGACGGAACACATGCTTGAAGTCATCGAGAATGCCCGGCAGGGCAAGCGCTTCTTCGAGGAGCGCCTGTTCGACGGCTCGGAGGATGGCGACCAGAGCCTCATCACCACCACGGTGATCGGCAAGCCGCAGACGCCGGCCGCCGATGACGTGGATGCAGGCAATGCCGGCGAATTCGCCAAGAAGCCCTATTGGCCGGTGACGATTGCCTATTACAACGAGGACCAGAAGACGGATTCGCTGCCGATCTATCGCATGTCCTTCAAGCTCTACGACAACGGCATCACCCGTGACCTCACGATGGATTACGGCGATTTCGTTCTCTCGGGCACCTTGTCCAAGCTGGAAGTGCTGGACAAGGGACAGCCGCAGGACAACTGCCACTGATTGCGGGCGGGGCGCCTCCGTCCCGGCTGTCGCTCGCTGCCAGTCATGGCGGTGCGTGGGCTGCCGTGTCACCTCCGGTATCCGGATAATCCGGCTCCCTGATGAAAATCAGACCGCAAAAGGCTTGCATTTCCATCACAATGCAATTATGCGCAGCCCATTCCACACGCGAGGCTTGGGGCTATCCGGGAGAAATCCGGATCGTTCCGCCGGTGGTCGGTGAGATCCGACTGTTCGTCTCGCGGGGGTTAAACCGGAAACTAGGAGAAAAAGGCATGGCATTGCCTGATTTCAGCATGCGTCAGCTTCTTGAAGCTGGCGTTCACTTCGGTCACCAGACGCATCGCTGGAACCCGAAGATGAAGCCGTACATCTTCGGCGATCGTAACAACATCCACATCATCGACCTCGCCCAGACGGTTCCGATGCTGTCGCGCGCCCTGCAGGTCATTTCCGACACGGTTGCCCGTGGCGGTCGCGTCCTGTTCGTCGGCACGAAGCGTCAGGCTTCCGAACTGATCGCCGACAGCGCCAAGCGTTCGGCCCAGTACTACGTCAACTCCCGCTGGCTCGGCGGCATGCTGACGAACTGGAAGACGATCTCGAACTCGATCCAGCGTCTGCGCAAGCTCGATGAAATCCTTGGCTCCGACGCCCAGGGCTTCACGAAGAAGGAGCGCCTGAACCTCGAGCGCGAACGCGAGAAGCTTGAAAAGGCTCTCGGCGGTATCCGCGACATGGGCGGCACCCCGGACCTGATGTTCATCATCGACACCAACAAGGAAAAGATCGCCATCGATGAAGCCAAGCGCCTGGGTATCCCGGTCGTGGCCATCATCGACTCGAACTGCGATCCGGACCTGATCGACTACCCGATCCCGGGCAACGACGATGCATCGCGCGCCATCGCGCTCTACTGCGACCTGGTTGCACGCGCTGCAATCGACGGCATCGCCCGCCAGCAGGGCGCTTCCGGCCGCGACATCGGCGCCATGGCCGAAGCCCCGATCGAGCCGGCTCTTTCCGAAGAGACCGAAGCCTGATTGGCCGGGGAGGGCGCTGTCCTCCCCTGATCTTTTCGGGGGCCGCGTAGGGTGGTCCCCGGATGCCAAGGCGTCCGACGCCGGCGAAAACGCAATTTCGCCATCAGATGCGTGATATCGCGCGGACGATCATTCATCACGCTGTCATACTTCCGGGTACATTCGTGCCCCAAACGGGCGCCGGCCCTTCCGATTCCGGCAGGCGCACCCCCTGATTGGACAAGAGGCAAACATGAGCGAAATCACAGCCGCAATGGTGAAGGAACTGCGCGAGAAGACCGGCGCAGGCATGATGGACTGCAAGAAGGCGCTCGCCGAGACCAATGGCGACATGGAAGCCGCGATCGACTGGCTGCGTGCCAAGGGCATTGCCAAGGCCGACAAGAAGTCGGGCCGCACGGCTGCCGAAGGCCTCGTCGGCATCGCCTCCGCCGGCACCAGCGCTGTCGTCGTCGAAGTGAACTCGGAAACCGACTTCGTCGCCCGTAACGATGCCTTCCAGGATCTCGTTCGTGGCGTTGCCTCGGTTGCCCTTTCCACCGACGGTACCGTTGATGCCATCAGCGCCGCCTCTTACCCGGCCACCGGCAAGCCGGTCGCCGACACCATCAAGGATGCGATCGCCACCATCGGCGAAAACATGACCCTGCGTCGCGCGGCAAAGCTTGCTGTCGAGGACGGCGTGGTCGCCACCTACGTCCACAATGCTGCTGCCGACGGTCTCGGCAAGCTTGGCGTTCTCGTTGCCCTGAAGTCCACCGGCAACAAGGAGGCGCTGAACGCCATCGGCCGTCAGGTTGCCATGCACGTCGCCGCCACCAACCCGCTCGCCGTTCGCGCCGAGGAAGTGGACGCAGCGGTTGCCGAGCGCGAGCGCAATGTCTTCATCGAGCAGTCGCGCGCGTCGGGTAAGCCGGATGCCATCATTGAAAAGATGGTTGAAGGCCGCATGCGCAAGTTCTTCGAGGAAGTGGCCCTTCTCTCGCAGGCTTTCGTCATCAACCCCGACCTGACGGTTGCTGCTGCCCTCAAGGAAGCCGAAAAGGAAATCGGCGCTCCCGTCGAGATCACCGGCATTGTTCGTCTTCTGCTCGGCGAAGGTGTCGAGAAGGAAGAAACCGATTTTGCTGCCGAAGTTGCTGCAGCCGTCAAGCATTGATTCTCATTCGAGAATTCCTGGGTAAAGAAGAAGGGCGTCGCGTGACAACGCGGCGCCCTTCGTGTATCGGGCATTCGGTGCGATCCTCGAAGGAGTTTCCATGTCATCCTCCACTCCCGTCTACAAACGTGTGCTGCTGAAAGTCTCCGGCGAGGCTTTGATGGGTAGCCAGGGCTTCGGCATCGATGTTGCCGTGGCCGACCGCATCGCATCCGACATTGCCGAGGCACGCCGCATGGGTGTGGAAGTGGGCGTCGTCGTTGGCGGCGGCAACATCTTCCGTGGCGTCGCCGTGGCCTCCAAGGGTGGCGACCGTGTCACCGGCGACCACATGGGCATGCTGGCGACCGTCATCAATGCGCTGGCGCTCGCCACCTCGCTGCGCAAGCTCGACATCGACACGGTGGTGCTGTCCGCCATCGCGATGCCGGAAATCTGCGAAAGCTTCTCGCAGCGCCAGGCGCTGCATCACATGGACCAGGGCCGCGTGGTGATCTTCGCCGGCGGCACGGGCAATCCCTTCTTCACGACGGACTCGGCGGGTGCGCTGCGCGCCGCCGAAATCGGTGCCCAGGCGATCTTCAAGGGCACGCAGGTCGACGGCATCTATTCCGCCGATCCCAAGAAGGATCCGGACGCCACCCGTTTCGAGAGGCTGACGCACAGCGAGGTCCTCGAAAAGGGACTGGCCGTGATGGATGTCGCCGCCGTGGCGCTGGCGCGCGAAAATGCCATTCCGATCATCGTCTTCTCGATCCACGAAAAGGGCGGGTTCGGACAAATCTTGACTGGCGGTGGCCTCAAGACCATCGTGACCGACAATTGAGGCAGGCCGCGTCACCTTGCGCCCCTGCAATTCCAGAATGGAGTAGAAGATGAGCGGAGCCATCGATCTCAATGACATCAAGCGTCGCATGGACGGCGCCATCACGGCCTTCAAGAACGATATCGCGTCGCTGCGCACCGGTCGCGCCTCGGCCAACGTTCTCGATCCGGTCATGGTGGAAGCCTATGGCTCGCGCGTGCCGCTGAACCAGGTGGCCAACGTGACGGTACCGGAGCCCCGCATGCTCGGCGTCTCCGTCTGGGACAAGTCCATGGTCAACGCCGTTGACCGCGGCATCCGTGAAGCCAATCTCGGCCTCAACCCGATCATCGACGGCCAGAACCTGCGCATCCCGCTGCCGGAACTGAACGAAGAGCGCCGCAAGTCGCTGGTGAAGGTTGCCCACGACTATGCCGAAAAGGCGAAGGTGGCGATCCGCCACGTGCGCCGCGACGGCATGGACGCGCTGAAGAAGGCGGAGAAGGATGGCAGCATGAGCCAGGACGACAGCCGCGTGCAGTCCGACAAGGTTCAGAAGATGACCGACGAGACGATTTCTGACGTCGATCGCTTGCTTGCGGAGAAGGAAAAGGAAATCATGCAGGTCTAATGGACCTGCCTGACGCTTTTTCCTCCAACGCGAAATAACGGATGCTCCATGGCAAGCGGTGACCTTCTCTCCCCTCCCAGACATGTCGCGATCATCATGGATGGCAACGGACGCTGGGCAAACGAAAGGGGGCTGCCGCGCACTGTCGGGCACAGCAAGGGCGTGGAGGCCGTGCGCCGCACCGTGGAGGCGGCGGCGGATTTCGGCATCGAATACCTGACGCTGTTTGCCTTCTCCTCGGAGAACTGGAGCCGGCCGGAAGAAGAGGTGTCCGTGCTGATGGGGCTTCTGCGCCGCTTCATCCGGCGCGATCTTGCCGAACTCCATCGGTCCAATGTCCGCATCCGTGTCATCGGTGAACGGGACGGTCTCCAGGGCGACATCCTGCCGCTGCTGCTGGAAGCGGAGGACACCACGCGCAACAATACCGGCCTGACTCTTGTCATTGCCTTCAATTATGGTGCGCGTGACGAGATGGTACGGGCCATGCGCCGTCTGGCGCGGGATATCGAGGCCGGGCGCATCGCGGCCGAGGATGTGACCGCGTCCGCGATCACCGAGCGTCTGGATACCGCGGGCATTCCCGACCCGGATCTCATCATCCGCACCAGCGGTGAAGAGCGGCTGTCGAACTTCCTGCTCTGGCAGGCCGCCTATTCCGAATTCGTCTTCGTGCCGGAATACTGGCCGGATTTCGACCGCGACCTGTTCCTCAAGGCGCTGCGGAGCTTTGCCAATCGTGACCGACGCTTTGGCGGCCTGTCGGCGAGCAAGGCCGCCACGGCGGTGGCGGGCTGATGTCGGTCGAACTGAGGCAGCGGATCCTGTCCGGCATCGTGATGGCGGCGGTGACGCTGGCTGCCACCTGGGTCGGCGGTCTCGCCTTCCGCGCGCTTGCGGCTCTCATCGCCGTTCTCGTCTATTACGAATGGTCGCGGATGACCCGGTTGGCGGAGCGTGATTTTCGCGGTCATGCGCTGGGCTGGCTGTCGGTTGCTGCCGTTGCGCTCAATCTGCTCATTGGAGACGAAGGTTTGGGGACGCCCATTGCGGGCGGCTTCATCGTTACTGCGATCCTGTTCATGCTGGTGCGCGGCGGCACTGCCTGGCTTCCGGGCGGCATTGCCTATGCAAGTTTCAGCGGCATTTCGCTGGCGGCGATCCGCGGCGCTGACCAGCCGGGTTTCGTGGCCATGTTGTTCGTGTTTGCCGTGGTCTGGGCGACGGACATCCTGGCGTATTTCGTCGGACGCAGGCTGAAGGGGCCGAAGCTTGCGCCGCGCATCTCGCCCGGCAAGACCTGGTCGGGCGCGATTGGCGGCACCGTTTCCGGCGTCGCTGCCGGCTGCCTTCTGTCGCTTGCCTTCTTTCCGGCGCTCTCGCCGCGCACCGTCGTCATCGCCTTTGCGCTTTCGGTGGCCAGTCAGGCGGGCGATCTTTTCGAATCTTTCATCAAGCGGCGTTTTGGCGTCAAGGACTCCAGCCATCTGATTCCCGGGCATGGTGGCGTGATGGACCGCGTGGACGGCCTCGTTTTTGCCGGTTTCGCAGCATTTCTTCTTGCAATCATGCATGCGGCATGGTCCGAAGATGGCGGAACGTCAGTGGCGGCAGTTCTGTTCGGGCTTTAGGCACCGGGAGGTTAGGGGCAAGAGATGTTGGCAACGGCAGGGTTCATCACCGGCTACATCATTCCGTTCATCCTCGTCCTGTCTCTGCTCGTCTTCGTGCATGAAATGGGCCACTACCTCGTCGGCCGCTGGAGCGGCATCCGCGTGACAGCCTTTTCCATCGGATTCGGGCCGGAGCTTTTCGGTTTTACCGATGGGCATGGTACGCGCTGGAAGCTGTCGCTCATTCCACTGGGCGGCTATGTGAAATTTTACGGTGACGAGGATGCCGCCAGCCGGCCGGGTCACGAGCGGCTTGACGCAATGACCGAGGCGGAGCGTGCCGAGACACTGGCGGGGGCTGCGCTATGGAAGCGGGCGGCGACGGTGGCTGCGGGCCCTGTCGCCAATTTCCTGCTGGCGATTGCCATCTTTGCCGTTTTGTTTGGTGTCTACGGCCGGATGATCGCCGATCCCGTGGTGTCGGAAGTGCGTCCTGATAGTGCTGCGGCCGAGGCCGGCCTGCAGCCGGGCGATCGGCTGATGGCACTCGACGGTTCGAAGATCCGCACCTTTGACGATGTGCGCCGCTATGTGAGCGTACGCCCCGAGGCGCGCATCATCGTGACGATCGAGCGCGGTGGGAAGGAGATGGACGTTCCCGTCGTTCCGCGCCGTTCGGAGATTACCGATCAGTTCGGCAACAAGATCGAGATGGGCCTGATCGGGATCGTCACGAACGAGCAGAGCGGCAATTTCCGTCATGTGACCTATACACCGGTTCAGGCGGTGCATCAGGGCGTCATCGAGACCGGCCAGATCATCTCCGGGACCTTCCGCTATATCGGCAATCTGGTGACGGGGCGCATGAAGGCAGACCAGTTGGGCGGCCCTGTCCGGGTTGCTCAGGCCTCGGGACAGATGGCGACGCTCGGCATTGCCGCCGTGATACAGCTTGCCGCGGTGCTCTCGGTTTCCATTGGATTGCTCAACCTGATGCCTGTTCCGGTGCTGGACGGCGGTCATCTTCTGTTTTATGCCATTGAAGCCGTGAGGGGAAAGCCGTTGGGAGCAGGGGCGCAGGAGGTTGCCTTCCGCATCGGTCTGGCGATGGTTCTGAGCCTCATGGTCTTTGCCACGTGGAACGACATCAGCAATCTGATCGGCTGAAGAAGTTTCTTGTAAACCAATTGTTTACCTTAATTTCAGGTGTTCGTGGCGATTGGGTCACGCCTTGGAAGGAAGTAAACAGAAATTAACGGGATGCCTTGCTTGTAGGGTAAAAGCAGGTAAAACGACACACGTGGCCGGAGTCGGGCCTGGCTCGCCGAGGGACAACGGGAAAAGGTAAGTATTGAAAATGAAAGCTGGTTCAAAGTTTTTGAACGCAGTATCGGCGTTTGCGCTGTCTGCTGGTGTTGTCGCGTCTGGGGCCGGTGCTGTCGTTGTTGCTTCTGCTCTTTCCGCCGAGGCTGCCGTCATCCAGAAAATCGATGTTCGTGGCGCCCAGCGCGCAGGGGCGGCTGCCGTCCGCTCCAATCTTACCATTCGTCCCGGGGTGAATTTCTCGAATTCCGACATCGATGAGTCGGTCAAGCGCCTCTATGCGACCGGCTTCTTCTCGGATGTGAAGATCGCCGTGTCTGGCTCTACGCTTGTCGTGACCGTCAACGAAAGCCAGCTCGTCAACCAGGTCGTGTTCAACGGCAACCGCAAGATCAAGGACGACAAGCTTCAGTCTACGGTCAACACCCAGCCGCTCGGTCCTTACAGCGAAGCCATGGTGAAGGCCGATATCGAGCGTATCCGTGAGGCCTACAAGCAGATCGGCCGCAGCGATGTGCAGATTACGACGCAGACCGTGCCGGTGGGGCAGGGGCGCGTGAACCTCGCTTTCGTGATCAACGAAGGCGACCGCACCAAGATTTCCGACATCAAGTTCATCGGCAACAGCGCCTACAGCAGCAGCCGTCTGCATGACGTGCTGGTGACCAAGGAAAGCGGCCCGCTCTCTTTCCTGACCCGCAAGGACGTCTACACCGAAGACAAGATGAAGGCGGATGAAGAGGCGCTTCGCAAGTTCTATTATGACCATGGCTATCCGGACTTCCGCATCGTCTCCTCCGATGCCGTGCTGAACGAAGCCAAGAACGAATACACGCTGACCTTCACCGTCGAGGAAGGTGCGCGCTACCGCTTCGGCAACGTGACTGTCGACTCCACCGTTCAGGGTCTCGATGCATCCGCTCTGAAGAACGTGGTTCAGACCAATGCGGGCGATGTCTACAAGGCAAGCGACGTCCAGAAGTCGATCGAGGCAATCCAGAAGAAGGTTGCCGAAGCCGGCTACCCGTTTGCTCGCGTCACACCGCGTGGCGATCGCAACTTCCAGACCAACACGATCGGTCTGTCCTATCTGGTGGATCAGGGTGAGCGCGCCTATGTCGAGCGCATCGACATTCGCGGCAACACCCGTACGCGTGACTATGTCATCCGTCGCGAGTTTGATATGAGCGAAGGCGATGCCTTCAACCAGCTGATGATCACGCGCGCCAAGCGTCGCCTGGAAGCTCTGGGCTATTTCTCGAAGGTCAACATCACCACGCAGCAGGGTTCGGCACCCGACCGTGTCGTGATCGTTGTGGACGTCGAGGACCAGTCGACGGGCGCCTTCGGTATCGGTGTCGGTTATGCGGCCAATGACGGTGTCGTTCTCGAAGCCTCCATTGAGGAAAAGAACTTCCTGGGTCGTGGCCAGTACATCCGTGTGGCTGCTGGTGGCGGTCTGAACGACTCCCGCACCTACTCGCTGAATTTCACCGAGCCATATTTCCTCGGCTATCGTCTGGCGGCTGGTTTCGACGTCTTCAAGAACCAGACCTCGTCGAACGACTATTATGACTACAACGAGCAGGGCTTCACCCTGCGCGTCACGGCGCCGATCACCGAAACGCTGGCGACGACGTTCCGCTACACCTACAAGGAAATCAACTACGACGGCACGAATGACTGGCAGACAAACCTGTCACAGCCGTTCCAGGATCTTGTCCGTGGCGGCGACTATGTCCAGTCGTCCATTTCGCAGACGCTGACCTACAACACGCTGGACAGCATGACCCTGCCGCGCGAAGGCATCTACGCGTCGGTCACGCAGGAATATGCCGGCCTCGGTGGCGATTCGCAGTTCTACAAGATTTCCGGTCGCGCCCGTTATTTCCAGCTGCTGTCGGATGAACTCGACATGATCGGTCAGATCGCCGTTGGTGCGGGTCATGTGGTTGCTACCGGTGATCATCTGAACGTCTTTGACCAGTTCACCTTTGGTGGTCGTCAGGTTCGCGGCTTCAAGAATGATGGTATCGGTCCGCGCGCTGGCAGCGATGCGATCGGTGGTACGACATACTTCAACGCGTCGGCCGAAGTCTCCGTGCCGATGCCGGCCCTGCCGCAGGATGCCGGTCTGCGTGCCAACTTCTTTGCCGATGCCGGTACGCTCTATGGCAATGACGTTCCTGTCGCCAGCGGGCTTCAGTCGGATAACTCCATCCGCGCTTCGGTCGGTATGGGCGTTACCTGGGCCTCGCCGTTTGGCGCGTTGCGCTTCGACTATGCCGTCCCTGTCGCGAAGGAAGATTACGACAGGGAACAGCGTTTCCGCTTCAGCATGGCCAACCAGTTCTGATATCTGGCGTCCAGAACGCGAACTGGAAAACTGTTCTGGAGCTCAGGGCAATGGACAACAACGACTTCTTTCCGCCGCATGATGGCGTGAGCCTTCGTGAGCTGGCTTCGTATCTTGGGGCGGAATTGCTGGATGAAACGAAGGCGGAGCGTCTGGTGCGCTCCGTTTCGCCAGTTTCGCGGGCGGGCGAAGGGGATGTTTGCTACATTCTCTCGCGTAAATTTCGAGACGAACTCGAGACCTGCAATGCCACAGCGATTCTTTGTGAGCCGGCACTTCAGCCTCTGATCCCCAGTCATATCGCCATCTTGTCCACGCCGAAGCCGCATACGGCCTTTGCGCGTGCCGGCGCGTTTCTGCATCCAAAGGCGATGCGGGTTGTTCCGACGGTCTCTGGCGAGGGCATTTCGCCGGCAGCCTATGTCGACCCGACTGCCCGGCTGGAAGCCGGCGTCACGGTTGAGCCGATGGCGGTCATTGGCGCGCATGCGGAAATCGGGTCCGGAACGCGCATCGGTGCAGGTGCGGTTATCGGTGCGGACGTCAAGATCGGTCGCAACTGCTGTGTTGCGCCGACGGCGTCTGTCATGTGTGCGCTCATCGGCAATGGCGTGATCATTCACAATGGCGCGCGCATTGGCCAGGATGGCTTCGGCTTTGCGCCTGGTCCCGCCGGCATGCTGAAAATGGTGCAGATCGGCCGGGTTATCATTCAGGATAATGTCGAAATCGGCGCGAACACGACGATCGACCGCGGCGCGATGGACGATACGGTCATCGGCGAAGGTACCAAAATCGACAATCAGGTTCAGGTCGGCCACAATGTTAGGATCGGCCGGCATTGCGCTTTTGCCAGCGGTGTTGGTATAGCGGGCTCGACGCGTATCGGCGATGGCGTGCAGATCGGCGGTGCAACCGGCGTCAATGGCCATATCACCATCGGCAATGGCGCACAGATCGGTGCAGCGGCTGCCGTGATCGGATCTGTGCCGGCAGGCGCCCGTTTTGGTGGCCACCCGGCCCGGCCCATGCAGGATTACCTGCGCGATATGGCAGAGGTGCTTGCGCGGTCTGACGAACGGTCGAAGAAAAGAGGAAAAAGGAATGGCTGAGCAGGAAAAGGCAACGCTCGACTCCGTCGATATTCAGGAGATCATGAAGCTTCTGCCGCATCGGTATCCCTTCCTGCTGGTTGATCGCATCATCGAGATCAACGGCGACGAGAGTGCCATTGGTGTGAAGAATGTCAGCGCCAACGAACCGCATTTCACCGGGCATTTTCCGGAGCGGCCGATCATGCCGGGTGTACTGCTCGTCGAGGGGATGGCGCAGACCGCAGGTGCCATCTGCGCACGAAAGCAGGGTGAAACCGGCAATCTCGTCTACTTCATGACCATCGACAATGCGCGCTTCCGCCGTCCGGTCGTGCCGGGTGATCGTGTGGAATATCATGTCGCCAAGCTGAAGCAGCGCGGCAATATCTGGAAGTTCCACTGCGATGCCAAGGTGGATGGTGTTCTCGTCGCGGAGGCCGATATCGGCGCCATGATCCGCACGAAGGACGATGCATGAGCACGATTGCCGCCAGCGCCCGAATCCATCCGCATGCCGTCGTGGAAGACGGCGCCGTCATTGGCGAGAACGTTGTCATCGGGCCGTTCTGCCGGATCGGCCCGCGTGTCGTCCTGCATGATGATGTCGAGGTCGTTTCGAATGCGGTCGTCACGGGTCTGACCGAGGTCGGCAAGGGCTCGCGCATTTTTCCGATGGCAGTGATCGGGGGCGTATCCCAGAGCCTTCATGAGGCCGGCGAGGATTCGCGTCTGGTGATTGGCGCGCGCTGCACCATGCGCGAAGGCGTCACGATGAACACCGGAACGGTCGGCGGCGGCGGCATCACCAGTGTTGGTGATGACTGCCTCTTCCTCGCCAATTCGCATGTGGCGCATGATTGCCACCTGGGCAATGGCATCATCCTGTCCAACAACGTCATGCTGGCCGGCCATGTGCAGGTGGCGGATCGCGCGATCCTCAGCGGTGGCTGCGCCGTGCATCAGTTCAGCCGCATCGGCCGTCAGGCCTTCATCGGCGGCCTGTCTGCCGTCAATTACGACGTCATTCCCTATGGCATGCTGAACGGCAATCCGGGTCTGCTGGGGGGGCTGAATGTCGTCGGCATGACCCGTGCCGGGATCGACCGTGCCGTCATCCATCAGGTGCGCAAGGCCTACAAGGCGATCTTTGACGGCGAGGGCGCCATTCGCCCGAAGGCGGCTGCGATCCGCGATGAATTTCTCGACTGCCCGGAAGCGCTTGAGGTCATCGACTTCATCCTGGCCGACAGCGACCGGGCGATTTCTTCGCCCTATCGCGGCAAGGCGTAAGGCCGTGGCGTCCGCTCCCGTTCGCGACCGGACGGGACGTCTGGCGATCATTGCTGGCCATGGCTTCCTGCCTCTGCATGTGGCGGAAGCCGCCCGTGCGGCAGGCGATGAGCCCTTTGTCATCTGCCTTGAGGATGAGGCGGATCGCGATTTTTCCGCCTTCGATCATGCTGTGGCCGGCGTGGGCGACCAGGTGCGTATCGAAAGGCTGTTGCGCGAGCGAGGGGTCAAGCGTGTCGTGATGTCCGGCGGGGTGCGGCGGCGTCCTGAACTGCGCCAGATTCGCCCGACGGTTTCGACCCTCCTCAAAATGCCGCAGGCCTTGAAGACCCTGCTTGCTGGCGGGGATGACGCGGTGCTTCGCATGGTCATCAGCCTGTTCGAAGGCATGGGTTGCCGGGTGGTCGGGGTCCATGAAATTCTGCCCGGCCTGCTGGCCGATACCGGCACGCTCGGCCGCCACACGCCGACCGCCGAGGACCGTCGCGATATTGCGCGCGGTGCAGAGGCTGCAAGGCTTCTCGGCCAGCTCGATGTAGGACAGGGCGCCGTCAGCGTTGGCGGACGCATCGTTGCCCTGGAGGGCGTGGAAGGGACCGATGCCATGGTGCATCGCGTTGGCGAACTCCGTGCCTCGGGTCGCGTGTCGCGGCGCCGACGCGGCGCCCTTGTCAAGCTCTGCAAGCCGCAACAGGACATGCGGGCCGATTTGCCGACGATTGGCCCCTCCACCATCACCGCCATCGTATCGGCGGGTCTCGGGGGCATTGCCGTGGAAGCTGGCCGGGCTCTGATCGTGGAGCGCGAAACCATGTTGAAGGCCGCCGATGATGCTGGTGTTTTCGTCTGCGGCATCGACGCGGGATTGCCGTCGCTGGGCATCGGATCATGAGCGAACGGGTGCTGAAAATCGGTGTCATTGCCGGTGAAGTTTCCGGCGATCTGCTGGGCGGAGATCTCGTTGCGCATCTGAAGCGTCGCTGGCCGGGTTCTGTTGAACTCATCGGCGTCGGGGGGGACGCATTGGAAGCCGAGGGGTTGGATTCGCTGTTCGACTTTTCGGAGCTTTCCATCATGGGCCTGACCCAGGTGCTGAAGCGCCTGCCGCAGTTGATGCGGCGCATCCGTCAGACGGCAGATGCGATCATTGCGGCACGGCCCGATGTGCTGATCATCATCGACAGCCCGGATTTCACCCATCGTGTGGCCCGGCGCGTACGCAAGGCGCTGCCGGACCTGCCTGTCGTTGATTATGTGTGCCCGAGCGTCTGGGCCTGGAAGGAGCACCGGGCAACCGAGATGCTCGCCTATGTCGATCAGGTGCTGGCTGTTCTGCCTTTCGAACCGGAGGCTATGCAGCGACTCGGCGGCCCGAAGACGGACTTCATCGGTCACCGTCTGACGGCGGATCCGGATGTCCTCAGGGTCCGCGCAGCGCGTGCCGGGCGCGGACTTCCCGGGGACGAGGGCATCAAGACGATCATCATCCTGCCGGGATCGCGGTCCACAGAGATCAAAATCCTGATGCCGGCCCTTGAGGAAACGGTGCGACTGCTGTCCGAGCGCAATGATGGCCGCGTGCGGTTTCTGTTGCCCACCGTGCCGCGGCAGGAAGCGTTGGTGCGCAGCCTGACCGCCGACTGGATCGTCAGGCCCGAGATCACGGTGGGCGCCGAGAGCAAGTGGCGTGCCTTTGCAGACGGCGACATGGCGATCGCAGCTTCCGGCACGGTGACCTTGGAACTGGCGCTCTGCGGCGTGCCGACCGTCTCCATCTACAAGGTCGACTGGCTGATGAAGTTCATGCTGTCTCGCATCCGGATCTGGTCCGCCTCGCTGCCGAACCTGATTGCCGACCAGCCGGTCCTGCCCGAACATATCAACGATCTCGTCCGGCCCGGCTATCTCGCACGTTGGGCGGAATGCCTGTGTGCGGACACGCCACAGCGTCACGCCATGCTGCAGGGCTTTAATACCGTCTGGCAGCGGCTGGCAACGGCGGTTGCACCCGGAGAAGCCGGGGCCGGGCTGGTCCTTGCGCTGCTTGACCGCCGTGCTCACGCGGATGGCACGATAGTTCCCTGATGAAAGATCATCTGCCAGCGGCCATCTCTGAAGGCCCATATGGAACTGCGCAGCGTTTCGCGAATGCTGCCCGTCCATGATCCCGTGCGCCGGGCACGATAGGTGATGAGCACGACCTCGCCCGCCAGCTCCTTCACGACATAGTCCAACGTCTCGAGGCGTTCATCAGGGACGGATGGTGTTTCCGCTGCAAGGGCCGCGACCGTCGTCTGCCGGTCGAAGATACGCCCGGAGCTTCCGAACTCGATGAAATCCTCCGCCAGAAGATGGGTCACCCGATCTTGTGCAGTGCGGATGGCGGGTTGGTGCAGGCACTGTTCCAGTGCAATGATTGTCTCGGCCGTTTGCCGGTTCATGGGCAGCTCTTCCCGTTGTGGCAGCGTCCCGTTCGTCCCAGTCAAGGGCCGTCGCGCGATCGCAACCGCAGTCACTGTCGCAGAAGCAGGGTATAAAAAAAGCCCGCGATGATGGTCGCGGGCCGTGTTGTTACTGTCTGTGAGCCGGCTTAGCGCTTGGAGACCGGTACGTAGTCGCGCTGGGCAGCACCGGTGTAGAGCTGGCGCGGGCGGCCGATGCGCTGCTGCGGATCTTCGATCATTTCGGCCCACTGCGCGATCCAGCCGACGGTGCGGGCAAGCGCGAACAGCACGGTGAACATGGTGGTGGGGAAGCCCATCGCCTTCAGCGTGATGCCGGAATAGAAGTCGATATTCGGATAGAGCTTCTTTTCGATGAAGTAGTCGTCCGTCAGCGCGATCTTTTCCAGCTCCATGGCGACCTGCAGCAGCGGATCGTCCTTGTGGCCGAGTTCGCCCAGAACCTCATGCGTGGTCTTCTGCATGATCTTGGCGCGCGGATCATAGTTCTTGTAGACGCGGTGACCGAAGCCCATCAGGCGGAACGGGTCATTCTTGTCCTTGGCGCGGGCAATGTATTCCGGAATGCGGTCCGGCGTGCCGATTTCCATCAGCATGTTGAGTGCCGCTTCGTTGGCGCCGCCATGTGCCGGGCCCCAGAGGCAGGCAATGCCAGCCGCGATGCAGGCGAACGGGTTGGCGCCCGAGGAGCCGGCAAGGCGAACGGTCGAGGTGGAGGCGTTCTGCTCGTGATCTGCGTGCAGGATGAAGATGCGGTCCATGGCGCGCGCCAGAACCGGATTGACCTGATATTCCTCGCAGGGAACGGCAAAGCACATGCGCAGGAAGTTCGACGCATAGTCGAGGTCGTTCTTCGGGTAAACGAAGGGCTGGCCGATGTGGTACTTGTAGGCCATGGCGGCGATCGTCGGCATCTTGGCGATCATGCGCAGCGAAGCGACCATGCGCTGGTGCGGATCGGTGATGTCGGTGGAATCGTGATAGAAGGCGGAGAGCGCGCCGACCGTGCCAACCATGACGGCCATCGGATGGGCGTCGCGGCGGAAGCCGGTGAAGAAGCGGCTCATCTGCTCATGCACCATGGTGTGGTGCGTTACGCGGTAGTCGAAGTCCTTCTTCTGCGCAGCCGTCGGCAGTTCGCCGTAGAGCAGCAGGTAGCAGGTTTCCAGGAAGTCGCCATGCTCCGCCAACTGTTCGATCGGATAGCCGCGATGCAGGAGGACGCCCTCGTCGCCGTCGATGAAGGTGATCTTGGATTCGCAGGCCGCGGTCGAGGTGAAACCGGGGTCATAGGTGAAGGCGCCGGTCTGCTTGTAGAGCGCGCCGATGTCGATCACGTCAGGCCCGATCGTGCCCTTCTTGACCGGAAGGTCAACCTTCTTCTCTCCCAATCCAAGATGTGCGCTTGTGTCCGTCATACTGATCCTCCGATGGGCGGAAAGGCGCTGAAAGCGCCAGATGAGTGAAGCCTCTGAAAGTAGCTATATGATCTAACGCGTGCTGCCAAGCACTTGCCGCGGGTAATTGTGCACCGCGAAATCCGTAACTTCACCCGGGTTTTCGGGTTCCCGCGAAGCGCTTTGGCGGGTTCTCTGCGTTTCAATCGATCCAATTGAGGCTGGCCCTGTTCTGCCGCAGAAAGCGGCAATTGACCGCCGCAGCTAAACAGGTTCAGGTTGTATTTCTGTTAAGGGCGGGCGCCATTCTGCGGAGGGTGCGTGAGGCAGGCTGAAACCCCGGCGAGCGAATCGAGACGAGAGGCGGAAGCCTTCCGCCAGCCTTCCTTTCTGCCTGTTCCGGCCCTTCTGGGGGAGGGAACGGCGCGTGCTCCGCTGACCTGGGACATCTCGGCGGACACCCCGTCAATATTGCGTGATCGGTCCGATCCGACACGGTGGTGGCAGACCATGCTGGCGGAGGAGCTTGCCCATGGACGCGGCTTTCTGCTTCTGCCCGTGTTTTTGGGGCTGGGGGTCATTCTCTGGTTTTCGGCCACTGCCGCGCCACCGGCTTGGCTGTCTGCGATGGGCCCGGTGCTGGTCGCGCTTGCAATCTGGACCGGACGGCGCGGGCAGGGGGCCGTGAGAACATGCCTGCTGGTCGTGGTGCTCGTCCTGTCGGGCTTCGGGCTTGCCCATCTGGAAAGTCTGCGGAATGCCACCGTTATTCTCGATCAAGCCGTCGTGACGCGGTTGGAGGGGGTGGTGGAGCGGCGTGAGGCTGTGGCGGGCGGCCGCTGGCGCTATACGGTGCATGTTCTCAGAACCTTCGAGCCGGTGCTCTCCCGGCCCCCCGAGCGGGTGGCGCTCCTGTGGCGCGCGCCGCATGAACCCCTGGCATCGGGCACGCGGATCGAGGGGCGTGTGCGCCTGTCTCCCCCCTCCGGGCCCGCGCTTCCGGGCCTGCTGGATTTCGGCTTCACCGCCTATTTCGAAGGAACCGGTGCGGTCGGCTTCTTCTACGGGCGTCCGCTCATCCTGGGCGTGGCGGAACCGCCAGGCGGCTTTCTGGCCGGGTTGCACGGCGCACTCTTCGATCTGCGTGCCAGCATCGGCCAGCGCATCCGTAATGTGGTCGGGGGCGATGCCGGTGCCTTTGCAGCCGCGATTGTGACCGATGAGCGGCGGGCGATTTCGCCAGCCACCGTGGAGGCGCTGCGCCTTGCCGGCCTTGCCCATATCGTGGCGATCTCCGGGCTCAACATGGCGCTGGCGGCCGGCATTTCCTTCGTCGGTCTGCGCGGAGCCCTCAGCCTCATCCCTGGCTTTGCCGAGCGTGTGCCGATCAAGAAGATTGCCGCCCTGGGTGCGCTTCTTCTGGTCACGGCCTATTACCTGATTTCCGGTTTCGGTGTCTCGGCCGAACGTGCCTACGTAATGATGGTCATCATGCTGGCCTCGGTTCTGTTCGACCGGCCCTCGATCAGCCTGCACAATGTGGCCCTCGCAGCCGTGCTGATTCTGGTCCTGACGCCATCCGCCGTGCTGGGCGCAAGCTTTCAGATGTCGTTTGCGGCAACCGTTGCCCTTGTGGCCGGCTATGAGGCCTGGATGCGCGGTGGAGCTTGGGAGGATCGCGGGCTGCTTGCGGGCGCGCACTCATTCCTCGGGCGACTCGTCCTGCCGTTGTTCGGCTTCGCGGCGGGCGTGCTGGCCACTTCGCTGATCGGCATGCTGTCGACGACAATCTTCTCGCTTGCTCATTTTCACCGGCTGGCCGCCTATGGTCTTGCGGGGAATCTGGCAGCCATGCCGCTGATTTCGATTGTCGTGATGCCGGCCGGATTGGTCGGCATGCTGCTGATGCCCCTGGGGCTTGATGTCCCTTTCCTGACACTGATGGGATGGGCGCTGCAGGGCGTGATCGCGATTGCCGAAACGGTCGCAGGCTGGGGAGGCGAGGTGGCGACGGGGCGACCGCCAGCTGGCTTCCTGCCGCTGGCCTCGGCCGGCTTCCTGCTGCTCACGCTGCTTCGGACGCGCCTGCGTCTGCTTGGTCTGCCGCTGATCCTGGCCGCTGTCGCCATGACGATCATTCCGGAGCGTGCGAGTTCGCCGGATCTGCTCGTCTCGGAGGATGGGATCCTCGTTGCCCTTCTGGACGGGCAGGCCGCGGCGACCAACCGGCGCCGACCTTCGGATTTTCTATACCGGCAATGGCAGGATGCGTTGCGCATCGAACAGACCAGCGCACCGCGCCTGTTGTCGCCGCTGCCTGACGCCGCGGCCAACCGAAAGGCAGACCCTGGAATCCAGAGGGGTTCCGCACAGAATAAGAGAATCGAGCAAACAGAACGGGAGCCGGCGTCAACTGCCACGACGACCGACAGACAGTCTCAGCGAGCCGCTGCCAAAGTGCCGCTGAAGGCCGGCGAGGCGGAAACCATCCTGCAGACCCTGCGCAGGGGCGCCGAAAAACAGCCGGGACGCTTTGCGTGTCTTCCCTCGTCCGGCTGTCTTGCGATCACCTCGCAGGGGGCGACACTCATAACCGTTGAGGACAATCGTCTCACCGGAACCGCTTGCGACCGCGCAGATCTCGTCATTGCGCCACAGGCCCGCTTCGATGAGTGCCGTTCCGGCGCTCTTCTGCTGAGCGGCCAGACCTTGCGCCGCACCGGTGCCCTGATCGTCCGTTTTCGCGACAGCCGACGAGTCGAAGACTGGCGCGCGGAAGCTGCCATCATGTCACATGAGCGCCCCTGGAGCGTTCATCGCAGCTATGACTGGCGACGCCGCAGCTTCGAGACAGATGTTCCGGAACCGGTGCGCCGGCTGGTCAGTGATAGCGGCGGATAAGTCCGACCAGTCTGCCTTGTATCTTCACCCGGTCCGGTCCGAAGATCCGGGTCTCATAGGCAGGATTGGCCGCTTCCAGTGCGATCGAGGCCCCCTTGCGGCGGAACCGCTTGAGGGTTGCCTCCTCGTCATCCACCAGCGCCACCACGATATCGCCGGGCGTGGCTGTGCTGCCATTGCGGATGATGACCGTATCGCCGTCGAGAATGCCGGCCTCGATCATCGAATCGCCCTTCACTTCGAGTGCGTAATGCTCGCCGGTTCCCAGCATCTCAATCGGCACTGCAATCGAATGCGTATTGTTCTGGATGGCCGAGATGGGCACGCCGGCAGCAATGCGTCCCATGACAGGAACTGTTGCCGTTCCCGTATATTCTTCCGCAGGTGCCGCTGATGCGGCGGACTTGGCGGGCGGCGTCTTGCCGAGACTGCCTTCGATAACACTGGGTGAGAAGCCGCGGCGGGGCTGGGCCGGCGGCACATAGGATTCCGGCAGCTTGATCACTTCCAGCGCGCGGGCACGGTTTGGCAGGCGGCGAATGAAACCGCGCTCCTCCAGGGCTGTGATCAACCGGTGGATGCCGGACTTCGACGCCAGATCAAGCGCATCCTTCATTTCGTCGAAGGAGGGCGGCACACCGGACTCCTTCATGCGTTCATGAATGAACAGAAGCAGTTCCTGTTGTTTGCGTGTCAGCATATGGCAACCCCGAGCCCGAAACAAATACAGAACAGACCCTATCTGTTCCTTATGTGTTCTGCAAGCCCCCAAAAGCCGGGTGTTTTTGGGGTGACCGGCTGAGCCGAAGAGACAATCCGGGCTCATTGGTGAGGACCCTCGCCACAGATTCGGCGGGAATCGGTGGATGCTGCCGGCTGGGGTGATGCAGTGCACAAAATACCATCTGTGAGGGATGGTCATTCCAGCCGGGAGTCTTCATCATGCGCATGCTGTTTTCGTCCGTCCTGCCGTTTGCAATCTCGATGTCCCTTTCCCTTCCCGCATCTGCCGCGGCTCCTGTCTGGCCAGATACTCCGGTCATGCGGCTTGAAGCGCTCGCTCTTTTGCAGACGCTGAATGCCGAATTGCTCAGTCATGACAGCGCGACACTGACGCTCGATCGCTGGTGTGCAGCCCACCACCTCGCCGATGGCGAAAAAATCGTTGCCGAACGGATAAAGGGCGAAGACAAGCCCGCTTCAGAGGAGGTGCGTCATCTGCTGAACGTGTCCGGGGACACGCCACTTGCCTATCGTCACGTGCGGCTGAAATGCGGATCCGTCGTGCTTTCGGAGGCGGACAACTGGTATGTACCTGCTCTTCTGACGCCCGAAATGAACAGGACGCTGGAGACCACCGACACCGCCTTTGGCCGCGTGGTGCAGCCGCTGCACTTCCAGCGCCACACGGTTTCCGCCGACCTCCTGTGGCAGCCGCTGCCGGCGGGGTGGGAAACGGGAACCGCGGTCCAGGCCGCCACGTCCGGCGGTCTCGACATGCCCGATTATCTGCTGCGCCATCATGCCTATCTCGCAACGCCGTCCGGCACGCCATTCAGCGTGGTGGTCGAGACCTACACAAAGAGCATCCTCGGCTTTGCACCACGGGACGTGACGGCACGCTGATCTCCCTATCACCTGCCCAGGCGGGCTCGCGGGTGACAGGCTGTCGTTCGGCTGGTATGAGCGCGCTCACGAAGGTGGCATCCGGACGTGCCGGATCCATGGTTTTACCGGAATGTGGGATCGATCATGTCAGTCACAGCCAATGCAGTGGTATCCGTCGGCGAGGGTGCAAGCCAGGTCCAGTTCTCAAACAGCGGACGCCTGTCGCTCATCTGTGGTCCCTGCCAGATGGAAAGCCGTGAGCATGCCTTCATGATGGCCGGTGCCATCAAGGACATCTGCGACCGTCTCGGCATCGGTCTTGTCTACAAGTCCTCCTTCGACAAGGCCAATCGCACCTCGATTGCCGGCAAGCGTGGCATCGGCCTCGAGAAGGCCATGGAGGTGTTTGCCGACCTGAAGAAGGAGTTCGGTTTTCCGGTGCTGACCGACATTCACACCGAGGAGCAGTGTGCGATCGTTGCCGAGACGGTCGACATCCTGCAGATCCCCGCTTTCCTCTGCCGGCAGACCGATCTTCTGGTGGCTGCTGCCAGAACCGGGCGCGTGATCAACGTGAAGAAGGGCCAGTTCCTCGCCCCCTGGGACATGCGCAACGTTCTGGCCAAGTTCACCGAAAGCGGCAATCCGAATGTGCTTCTGTGTGAACGGGGCGCATCTTTCGGCTACAATACCCTGGTGTCCGACATGCGCTCCCTGCCGATCATGGCGGCCATGGGCGCGCCGGTGGTCTTCGATGCGACTCACTCGGTGCAGCAGCCGGGCGGTCAGGGTGCCTCGACCGGCGGCCAGCGTGAATTCGTCGAAACGCTGGCGCGTGCCGCGGTCGCCGTCGGCGTGGCCGGTGTTTTCATCGAAGCGCATGAGGATCCCGACAATGCGCCCTCCGACGGCCCGAACATGGTGCGCCTCTCGGAGCTTGAACGTCTGCTGGAAAAGCTTCTGGCGTTTGACGCCGTTGCCAAGGGCTGAGCGGGCGAACCCCGGCGTCACGCAGTCATCAGAAGGGGGCCGTTCAGGCCCCCTTTTGGTGTCGACTGCCAAAACGACGGGTCCTCAGGAGGCCAGTCGGAAGCCTTGCTGCGACCGTGTGCTCACGGTTCGGAAACGGCCAAGCTGGCTTCCCAGATCCCGTGCGCAGGTTTCGAGGTCGCGGCAGGCCGCATTCGCTTCCTCCGCCATGGCCGCATTTTTCTGCGTGACCTGATCCATCTGGCCGACCGCATCGCTGACTTCGTCCAGAGCGCGGGATTGGTCGCGCGCTGACTGCACGATGGCATCGATCAGGGTACCAACCTGCTCCATCTGATGTTCCATTTCCGTCAGTGCGTCGCCGGTGCGGTTGACGAGGCCAACGCCGAGGCCGACTTGCGTGTTGGACACGTCGATCAGATGGCGGATCTCGCGCGCGGCATTGGCGGAGCGGCTTGCGAGTTCGCGGACCTCCATGGCGACGACTGCAAAGCCCTTGCCGGCCTCTCCGGCGCGGGCCGCTTCCACGCCGGCGTTCAGCGCAAGGAGATTGGTCTGGAAGGCGATCTCGTCGATCACGCCGATGATCTGGCGAATCTGCGTCGATGACTCCTCGATCTTGCCCATGGCGGCGACGGCATCGCGAACGATGGTGGTCGACCGTTCCGCGCCGCGCCGGCTCTCTGCCATCTGGCGGTCTGCCTCCTGCGCCCGCTCTGTGGTGGCGCGCAGGGTGACGGTGATCTGGCTGAGCGCGGATGCCGCCTCCTCCAGCGATGCCGCCTGCGCTTCCGTTCGGCGCGACAGGTCGTCGGTGCCAGTGGAAATGTCGCAGACCCCGGACTGCACCGTCTGCATGGCGACCGCGATGCTCAACAGCGCTTGTTCCAGCGACTGGACGCTGCCATTGAACTGTTCGCGCAGCATCTCGTAGTCCGGTGCAAAGCGGTCCTCTATGCGAATGGTCAGGTCGCCGCGTGACAGCGATTCGAGGCTTGCGGCGAGTGTCGCGATCACCCTGGCGCGGGCGGCGTCTTCGCCGGCCTTGCGCTCCATGTCGTCCCGCTCTGCCTGCATGGCCTGTTCGCGCGCCTCCTCCTGTTTCCTGCGGGCTGCGATGCGCTCCAGCGCGTTTTCGCGAAACACGGTCACCGCGCCGGCCATTTCTCCGATCTCGTCTGCACGATCATGGAAGGGAACCGGCTGGCTGTAATCGCCTTTGGCAAGAATACTCATATAATCCCGCATGCCGTTCAGCGGTCTTACGGCACGACGATGCAGCAGATAGAGACCGGCACCGAGCAGAAGCAGCGCGCTGCCGGCTGCACAGAGAGAAATCAGCGTCAGCCCGGTCGTTTCGGCAGACGCCTGCCTCTCTGCCGCTGCCAGGAAATCGTTTGCCTTGGCCACCAGTTGCAGCACATTGGCCTGGTGGCGCTCGAAGGCGGCCTTCAGGGCGACCGTCGCTGCCTTGACCTCATCTGCGTTGCCGGACGTGACAGCGCTCGCATAGCGCCCGGCAAGGATCGTCCAGAACGCATCGGCGGTCGGTTCGAGCTGTTCCTTCAATTGCGCCTTCAGGTCCGATGCAAGGCCGGTGCCCGGCCAATAGGCCTTGCGCTCGTCATAGGACTTCTTCAGGTCGGCAATCTTCGCCAGATTGCCGCTGGCCGCCTCCGGATGATAGGCGCCTTCGGTCGCCAGCAGATAGGCTTCCACCACGAAAAGCGGCGGCGGCAGGATATCGGCGACCAGATCCTTGCCGTAGACGATCTGCTGATAGACGGGGCCGTTCACCCGCAGACGGTCGAAGGCGTAGGTCTGCAGCCCGATGGCGAGGGCCACGCCGCTGCCCACCAGGATGCCAAAAAGCGTGAGGCTTCGCGCGATCGTCAGGTTCATTGCATGCCCTCCCGGCCAAAGGGCGAAAGCTGGTTGTGCCGCCTGTTGTGCGGGCTCCGCCGGGTCAATAGTTCATGCGAAATGAATTACTTTTTTGATAAAAGCCAAGCCAAGGTTTCGCTCCCAGATTTGGAACTGCCTGTTCTGCTTCCGGTCTCGGTTTAGCCCTCAGCCGGCATCCGCCGCACAGCGCGTGATCATGCGGCCGGCGACGGAACTGTCATTCTCCTGCCATTGTATTTTCTGTACCGTTGGATAAGACAGGCAGTGATTTCCACCGCACTTACCAGCAGGAAAAGTCCATGACAGCCATCACCGATATTATCGCGCGCGAAATTCTCGACAGCCGAGGCAATCCGACCGTTGAGGTCGATGTTCACCTCGAAGACGGCAGCATGGGCCGGGCGGCCGTGCCGTCGGGCGCCTCCACTGGCGCGCACGAGGCCGTCGAGCTGCGCGATGGCGGCAAGCGCTATCACGGCAAGGGCGTCGAGAAGGCTGTCGAAGCCGTCAACGGCGAAATCTTCGATGCCATCGGTGGCCATGACGCCGAAAACCAGATTCTGATCGACAACCTGATGTGCCAGCTGGATGGCACGCCGAACAAGTCTCGCCTCGGCGCCAACGCCATCCTCGGCGTGTCGCTCGCCGTTGCCAAGGCTGCTGCCGAATCGGCGGGCCTGCCGCTGTTCCGCTATGTCGGCGGTCCGAATGCCCGCCTGCTGCCGGTGCCGATGATGAACATCATCAATGGCGGTGCACATGCCGACAACCCGATCGACTTCCAGGAATTCATGATCATGCCGGTCGGCGCGGAAAGCATTCGTGATGCCGTGCGCATGGGTTCGGAAGTCTTCCATGTTCTCAAGAAGGAGCTGGCTGCCGGCGGTCACAACACCAATGTCGGTGACGAAGGCGGTTTTGCGCCGGGCCTGAAGAGCGCACCTGAAGCGCTCGACTTCATCATGAAGTCGATCGAGAAGGCCGGTTATCGTCCGGGCGACGACATCCATCTCGCTCTCGACTGCGCCTCGACCGAGTTCTTCAAGGATGGCAAGTATGCGCTGGAAGGCGAGGGCCGCACGCTTGAGCCGGAAGCCATGGCCGAGTACCTCGCCGAGCTTGCTGCCAAGTACCCGATCATCTCGATCGAGGACGGCATGGCGGAAGATGACTGGAACGGCTGGAAGTATCTGACCGACAAGATCGGCTCCAAGGTGCAGCTGGTCGGCGACGATCTGTTCGTCACCAATTCGGCGCGCCTGCGCGACGGCATCAAGATGGGCGTTGCCAACTCCATCCTCGTGAAGGTCAACCAGATCGGCTCGCTGACGGAAACGCTCGATGCCGTCGAAACCGCGCACAAGGCGGCCTACACCGCCGTTATGTCGCACCGTTCGGGCGAGACCGAAGACGCCACGATTGCCGATCTCGCCGTTGCCACCAATTGCGGTCAGATCAAGACCGGCTCGCTGTCGCGTTCTGACCGGATTGCCAAGTACAACCAGCTGATCCGCATCGAGGAACTGCTGGGTCCGCAGGCTGCCTTTGCCGGCCGCGCCGTGCTGAAGGCCTGATCGGCCTTCGACAACGAAACAGAAAACAAGGGGCGGTGCCGAAAACGGTTCCGCCCTTTTTCTTTTGCCGGGCCGTGGCGATAAAGATGGTCAACGATTGTTTAATCAACTTCTGCCAATCTGACAGAACGTAATGCGTTTCAGGGCAAAATCTCGCATGTGGACGAGGCATCACAAAGAACGGAAACTGGGTCGACTGATCCTTCCGGCGATCACCGCCGCCTTCCTTTCCTATTTCGGCTATCATTCCGTTCACGGCGATCTTGGCCTGATCGCGACCGAGAAATTCGAACGCATGCGCCTTGAACGGGCAGCGCAACTGGCCAAATTGGTTCAGAAGCGTCAGGCGCTGGAGCGTCAGGTGCAGTTGCTGAGCGACGGTTCGCTGGAAAAGGACATGCTGGACGAGACGGCGCGCTATCAGTTGAATGTGTCGCGCGGCGATGAGATCGTGATCTTCAACAACTATTTCTAAATTAACCGAATTCCAGTTAATTCAGCTTTTTCCCTGAAATTTCATGGCTTTGATTATCATGTGAGCCATGCATTTATGGCATTGCTGGGGCGAACATTCTTGCCTATGGTACGCATAACCAATCAAACACGCAGGGAGGTTATGAATGGCGCCGAAGCAAGTCGCGTCCGCCGCCGGTCGCAAGACGGCAGCGAAGCCTGCAAAATCCAATGGTGGAGCTATCGCTGAATTCGATAAGGCCGAGGAACTCAAGGCCTATCGCGAGATGCTTCTCATCCGCCGTTTCGAGGAAAAGGCCGGCCAGCTCTATGGCATGGGTTTCATCGGCGGTTTCTGTCACCTTTACATCGGCCAGGAAGCTGTCGTCGTCGGCATGCAGATGGCGTTGAAGGAAGGCGATCAGGTCATTACCGGTTATCGTGACCACGGTCACATGCTGGCTTGCGGCATGAGCGCGCGCGGCGTCATGGCGGAACTCACCGGTCGTCGCGGCGGTCTTTCCAAGGGGAAGGGCGGCTCGATGCACATGTTCTCCAAGGAAAAGAACTTCTACGGCGGTCACGGCATCGTCGGTGCGCAGGTTTCGCTCGGCACCGGTCTCGGTTTTGCCAACAAGTATCGCGGCAACGACAATGTCTCGCTTGCCTATTTCGGCGATGGCGCCGCAAACCAGGGCCAGGTCTATGAAAGCTTCAACATGGCACAGCTGTGGAAGCTTCCGGTCATCTACGTGATCGAGAACAACCGCTACGCCATGGGCACGGCCGTTTCGCGCGCCTCCGCCCAGACGGATTTCTCGCAGCGCGGCGCCTCCTTCGGTATTCCCGGCATCCAGGTGGATGGCATGGACGTGCGCGCCGTCAAGGCGGCAGCCGACGAGGCTGTCGAGCATTGCCGTTCCGGCAAGGGCCCGATCATTCTGGAAATGCTGACCTATCGCTATCGTGGTCACTCGATGTCCGACCCGGCGAAGTATCGCTCCAAGGATGAAGTGCAGAAGATGCGCTCCGAACATGACCCGATCGAGCAGGTGCGTCTGCGTCTGGTGGAAAAGGGCTGGGCCTCGGAAGACGAACTGAAGGCCATCGACAAGGATGTCCGTGACATCGTGGCCGACAGCGCCGATTTCGCCCAGAACGATCCGGAGCCGGATGTGTCCGAGCTCTACACCGACATTCTGCTTTAATCGGGGAGGGAACCCATGCCGATCAATATTCTCATGCCCGCCCTCTCTCCGACCATGGAAGAAGGCACGCTGTCCAAGTGGCTGAAGAAGGAAGGTGACAAGGTCACCTCCGGCGACGTGATCGCCGAAATCGAAACCGACAAGGCGACCATGGAAGTGGAAGCTGTCGATGAAGGCGTGATCGGCAAGCTGCTGATCGATGCCGGCACCGAAAACGTCAAGGTCAACACGCCGATCGCCGTCCTTCTGCAGGAAGGCGAAAGCGTCGATGCGATTTCGGCGGCACCTGCATCCGCACCGAAGGCCGATGCCGATACGCCGGCTGCGACCTCGGATGCCGCCGGTGGCAAGGCACGCGAATCGTCCGACGAGCCGACCGCTGCCGCGGACACCAAGGTTCCGGCCCAGCCGAAGGCGGCCGTGGCTGCCGATCCGGCTATTCCGGCAGGCACAGAAATGGTGACGATGACGGTGCGCGAAGCGCTGCGCGATGCCATGGCGGAAGAAATGCGCCGCGACCCGGACGTCTTCGTCATGGGTGAGGAAGTCGCCGAATACCAGGGCGCCTACAAGATCACCCAGGGGCTGCTGCAGGAATTCGGCGCCAACCGCGTCATCGACACGCCGATCACCGAGCATGGCTTTGCCGGCGTCGGCGTCGGTGCGGCCATGGCCGGCCTGAAGCCGATCGTCGAGTTCATGACCTTCAACTTCGCCATGCAGGCGATCGACCAGATCATCAACTCGGCCGCCAAGACGCTCTACATGTCGGGCGGCCAGATGGGCGCGCCGATGGTGTTCCGTGGTCCGAATGGTGCCGCTGCCCGCGTGGCGGCCCAGCACAGCCAGGATTACGGCGCCTGGTACAGCCATATCCCGGGCCTGAAAGTCATCCAGCCCTATACGGCGGCCGATGCCAAGGGCCTTCTGAAGGCGGCGATCCGCGATCCGAACCCGGTCATCTTCCTCGAAAACGAAATCCTCTACGGCCAGTCCTTTGAAGTGCCGAAGCTCGACGATTTCGTGCTGCCGATCGGCAAGGCCCGCATTCATCGCCCCGGCAAGGACGTGACGATGGTCTCCTGGGGCATCGGCATGACCTATGCGGTCAAGGCTGTTGCCGAGCTGGAACAGGCCGGCATCGATGTCGAACTGATCGACCTGCGCACGCTGCGTCCGATGGACCTGCCGGCCGTGATCGAGTCGGTGAAGAAGACCGGCCGTCTGGTGACGGTGGAAGAAGGCTTCCCGCAGTCGTCCGTCGGCGATTTCATCGCCAACTCGGTGCAGCGCGAGGCGTTCGACTATCTCGATGCCCCGGTCATAACGATCGCCGGCAAGGATGTGCCGATGCCGTATGCGGCCAATCTCGAAAAGCTCGCTCTGCCGAATGTCGGCGAAGTGGTCCAGGCCGTCAAAGCCGTCTGCTACAAGTAACGGGAGGGCAGGCTCATGCCGATCAACATCACCATGCCCGCCCTCTCTCCCACGATGGAAGAGGGCAATCTCGCCAAGTGGCTCGTCAAGGAAGGCGACACGGTCAAGTCCGGCGATGTGATCGCCGAGATCGAGACCGACAAGGCCACGATGGAAGTGGAAGCCGTCGATGAAGGCGTCGTTGCCAAGATCGTCGTTCCCGCCGGCACCGAGGCCGTCAAGGTCAACGCGCTGATCGCGATCCTCGCCGCCGATGGCGAGGATGTGGCGGCCGCTGCCGCCGGCGGCGGTTCGGCCGCACCGGCGCCGAAGGCGGACGCTGCACCGGCTCCGGCCAAGGCGGAGGCCGCGCCTGCCGCGTCCGCTGCACCGGCTGGCGCGCCTGCCGCTCAACCGGCTCCGGCTGCGACCAATGGCGACCGCGTCTTCTCCTCGCCGCTTGCCCGTCGCGTGGCGAAGGAAGCCGGCATCGACATTGCCAAGGTATCGGGCTCCGGTCCGAAGGGCCGTGTCGTGAAGTCGGATGTCGAGAAGGCCGTGGCGGGCGGTTCGGCAAAGGCCGCACCCGTGGCTGCCGCACCGGCCCCTGCTGCCGCACCGGCACCGGCGCTTGCCAAGGGTCCGTCGGACGAGGCCGTCCTCAAGCTGTTCGAGCAGGGTTCCTACGAACTCGTGCCGCATGACGGCATGCGCAAGACGATTGCCAAGCGCCTGCAGGAAAGCAAGCAGACCATCCCGCATTTCTACGTGTCCGTGGATTGCGAGCTGGATGCGCTGCTGGCCCTGCGTGCCCAGCTCAATGCCGCTTCCCCTGAAAAGGATGGCAAGCCGGCCTACAAGCTGTCGGTCAACGACATGGTGATCAAGGCTCTGGCGCTCGCGCTCCGCGATGTTCCGGATGCCAACGTCTCCTGGACCGACAGCGCCATGGTCAAGCACAAGCATTCCGATGTCGGCGTTGCCGTATCGATCCCGGGCGGCCTGATCACGCCGATCATCCGCAAGGCCGAGACGAAGAGCCTGGCGGCCATCTCCAACGAGATGAAGGACTATGGCAAGCGCGCCAAGGAACGCAAGCTGAAGCCGGAAGAGTATCAGGGCGGCACGACGGCCGTGTCCAACATGGGCATGATGGGCGTCAAGAACTTTGCCGCCGTGGTCAATCCGCCGCATGCCACCATTCTGGCCGTCGGTGCCGGCGAGGAGCGCGTGGTCGTGAAAAAGGGCGAGATGAAGATCGCCAATGTCATGACCGTCACGCTCTCGACCGATCACCGCGCTGTCGATGGCGCGCTGGGAGCCGAACTGCTCGGCGCCTTCAAGCGCTACATCGAAAACCCGATGGGCATGCTGGTGTGACGAGATGAGGAGAGGTGGCTAGTGCTACCTCTCCACGTCTTTCTCCGGGAGGGAGGCTGCCGATGAAAACCGTTCTTGCCTATGGCGACAGTCTGACCTGGGGCTATGACCCGGTGTCACGCAACCGCCACGCCTACGAGGATCGCTGGACGAGTGTTCTGCAGAAGGCGCTGGGGCATGGAGTGCGGGTCATCGCCGAAGGGCTGAACGGCCGGACCACCGCCTATGACGATCATCTCGGCGATGGCGAGCGCAACGGGGTAAAACTTCTGCCGAGCCTGCTGGCGACGCACAAGCCCCTCGATCTCGTCATCATCATGCTGGGTACCAACGATCTGAAGCGCGGAATCCAGGGCACGGCGATCGGTGCGACGAATGGCGTCAAGCGGCTGGTGAAGCTGGTGCAGCATCACGACTGGGGTTTTGATTTCGAGACGCCGGACGTGCTGATTGTCTCGCCGCCGTCGATCTGCGAGACGGCGGATGCCCTTTTCGGCGCGCAGTTCAATCAGGCGATCGACGAGGGGGCGATGCTCGCCAGCATGTATCGCGACGCGGCTGACGAACTGGGCTGCGGCTTCTTTGATGCTGGCTCCGTCGCAAGCACCACGCCGCTCGACGGCATTCACCTCGATGCGGACAACACGCGCGCCATCGGCCGCGGCATCGAGCCGGTGGTGCGGATGATGCTCGGCCTGTGAGGCTGCGCAGAAGTTTGATCAGGGTCAAGGAGGACACGCAGACGGTGAGAGTAGCATGACAGTCGAAGTCACGAAGACGGAGGGACGGTCATGTCGAATACCCCACACCATCTCGCGGAGGAATTTCCGGAGCATCTTGTGAAGATGCGCCACCTGCGTGAAACGGATGGCCACTTTCACCGGATCGCAACCGCATACGAGGACATCAATCATCGCATCCACCGCGCCGAAACGGATCTGGAACCCTGCGATGACGTCCGCATGGCGGGCATGCGCAAGGAGCGCCTGGCCCTGAAGGATGAAATACACGGGATGTTGATGCGGGCGGAACCGCTGGCCGAGGAGGCCGAAGTCTAGAGGTTCCGCCGCCGCTTCCACTCCCGAGAAGAACGACAGAAGACGGCTCCGCGCCGGTTCGACACATTCTTGAAGGAGTGGAAGCGCCCATGGCTCAATCCTACGACGTCATCATCATCGGTTCCGGCCCCGGCGGGTATGTAACCGCCATCCGTGCCGCCCAGCTTGGCCTCAAGACCGCCATCGTGGAGCGCGAGCATCTCGGCGGCATCTGCCTGAACTGGGGCTGCATCCCGACCAAGGCGCTGCTGCGCTCGGCCGAAATCCTCGATCACGCCAACCATGCCAAGGCCTATGGCCTGACGCTGAACGGCACCATGACGGCTGATGTCAAGGATGTGGTTGCCCGTTCGCGTGGCGTTTCGGCCCGCCTCAACGGTGGCGTCGCCTTCCTGATGAAGAAGAACAAGATCGACGTGATCTGGGGTGAAGCCAAGCTCACCAAGCCCGGCGAGATCGTCGTCGGTGCGCCGTCGAAGCCGGCGGTGCAGCCGCAGAACCCGGTTCCGAAGGGCGTGCTGGGCGAGGGCACCTACACGGCCAAGCACATCATCGTCGCAACCGGCGCGCGTCCGCGCGCGCTCCCCGGCATCGAGCCGGATGGCAAGCTGATCTGGACCTATTTCGAGGCGATGAAGCCGGATTTCATGCCGAAGTCGCTGGTGGTCATGGGCTCGGGCGCGATCGGCATCGAGTTCGCCTCCTTCTATCGCTCCATGGGCGTTGACGTCACCGTTGTCGAACTGATGCCGAACATCATGCCGGTCGAGGACGTGGAAATCTCCACCTTCGCCCGCAAGCAACTGGAAAAGCGTGGCCTGAAGATCATCACCGAAGCCAAGGTGTCGAAGGTCGAGAAGGGTGCCAACGCCATCACCGCCCATGTCGAGACAAAGGACGGGAAGGTTCAGACGATCACCGCTGACCGCCTGATCTCGGCCGTCGGCGTGCAGGGCAATATCGAGAACCTCGGTCTCGAAGCGCTCGGCGTGAAGACCGATCGCGGCTGCATTGTCATCGATGGCTACGGCAAGACGAACGTGCCGGGCCTCTACGCCATCGGCGACGTTGCCGGCCCGCCGATGCTCGCCCACAAGGCCGAGCACGAGGGTGTCATCTGCATCGAGAAGATCGCCGGCGTGCCGGGCGTCCATCCGATGGACAAGGCAAAGATTCCGGGCTGCACCTATTGCAACCCGCAGGTCGCCTCGGTCGGTCTGACGGAAGCCAAGGCGAAGGCCGAGGGCCGTGACATCCGAGTCGGTCGTTATTCCTTTGCTGCCAACGGCAAGGCGATCGCGCTCGGCGAGGACCAGGGCATGATCAAGACCATCTTCGACAAGAAGACCGGCGAACTGATCGGCGCCCACATGGTCGGTGCGGAAGTGACCGAACTCATCCAGGGTTTCGTCGTCGCCATGAACCTGGAGACGACGGAAGAGGAGTTGATGCACACCATCTTCCCGCATCCGACGCTCTCGGAAATGATGAAGGAAAGCGTGCTCGACGCCTATGGCAAGGTGCTGAACGCCTGATCTGGTGACATCCCTTTCCCGCTGTGGGGTGGGAGGGGGAGCTCTCTTGCCGGCTGGCGATACGCAGGCTGGACGAGAGGCCGCAACGATGTCCCTTCTCCTCTCGGGGAGAAGGAGGCCCGAAGGGCCGGGTGAGGGAGGCTGCCGCAACGTGGCGCCGGCGAAAGCCGCTCATGTCGCATTGCGCTTCGCCCTCGTCGGGACCATATGAGTGTCCGAAAACGGAAGGACGGTCATGGAAGGTTTGGGTTTCTTTGGCACCATCATCGTCGGCGGTCTTGCAGGCTGGCTGGCGGGCATGTTGATGGATCTGCGCTTCGGCGTCTTCATGAACATCGTCATCGGCGTCGTGGGTGCAGCGATCGCCACTGCCGTTCTGGAGCGCGCCGGCATCTGGGTGGAACCCGGTGCCTGGGGCGGTCTTGTCAGCGGTTTCCTCGGCGCCTGTGCTCTGTTATTTGTCGCCAAACTCGTAAGACGCTAATCCGCCGGCTGAAGGCGGCTTGAAAGCAGGTTAGTCATGGTCACAATCCTCGATCGGATGTCGTCCCCGGACGATTCAAAGCGCGTCCGGCATCCGGAAAAGGCGCATCGTCCCGATACGGAAGTGATGCGCAAACCGGAATGGATCCGCGTCAAGGCGCCGACCTCGAAGGGATACCAGGAAACGCGCGAGCTGGTGCGCAGCCACAAGCTGGTCACCGTCTGCGAGGAAGCGGGTTGCCCGAACATCGGCGAGTGCTGGGACAAGAAGCACGCGACCTTCATGATCATGGGCGAGATCTGTACCCGCGCCTGCGCCTTCTGCAACGTGGCGACCGGAAAGCCCAATGCGCTTGACCAGGACGAGCCTGAAAACGTTGCCAAGGCCGTGCGCCAGATGGGCTTGAGCCACGTCGTGATCACCTCCGTCGACCGTGACGATCTGGACGATGGTGGCGCCGAGCATTTCGAGAAGGTGATCTGGGCGATCCGTGCCGCCTCGCCCGCAACGACGATCGAGATCCTGACGCCGGACTTTTTGAAGAAGCCGGGCGCGCTGGAGCGTGTCGTGGCTGCCAAGCCGGACGTCTTCAACCACAACATGGAAACGGTGGCCGGCAACTATCTCACGGTTCGCCCCGGCGCCCGCTATTTCCACTCCATCCGCCTGCTGCAGCGGGTGAAGGAACTGGATCCGACCATGTTCACCAAGTCCGGCATCATGGTCGGCCTCGGCGAGGAGCGCAACGAAGTGCTTCAGCTGATGGATGACCTGCGCACCGCCGACGTCGACTTCCTGACCATCGGCCAGTACCTCCAGCCGACGCGCAAGCACCACAAGGTGGAAAAGTTCGTGACGCCGGAGGAGTTCAAGTCCTACGAGACGGTGGCCTACACCAAGGGTTTCCTGATGGTGTCGTCCAGCCCGCTCACCCGCTCTTCGCATCACGCCGGCGATGATTTCGCCCGTCTGAAGGCCGCCCGCGAGAAGAAGCTTCTCGCTACAGCCGAGTAAGCCTCGGCCCCCTATTTGGGGATTGCCTGGCCTCGCTTTCTTTCCCGTAGCTCAAAACGGTGGCTGCGGGCCTCCGCCTTTGCCATTTCCACGAGATAGACCAGCATGGGCAGCTGGTTCATGTCCGCAAGTTGCCGTGTTGATTCCAGCAGTCGCATGATCTGGGTAAAATCGTCCATTGTCCTGTCTGTGGGGCTCTTGTCAGGGCTGTTCTGCATACTGCTTTTACGCGCAACTGCGTGATGATCGGTAAATCAGAGGTTTGTGTGGCACAATTCTTGGGGATAAAGGTTAATTTCGCATTAGGTCTGTGCGTGTTACGACCTTGCCTCGGCCGCGACCACCTGTCACTTGCCAAGCCACCGACCTGCCATTAGCTCACGTCCATGCCAAAGTTCGAAAATCACCGCCCCGTCCGCCATTCGCCGGAAAACATGTTCGCCCTGGTGGCGGATGTGGAAAAATATCCGCAGTTCCTGCCGCTCTGCGACGGGCTCACGGTACGCTCGCGCAAGGAGCGGGATGGCAAGACACTGCTGATTGCCGATATGACTGTGGGCTACAAGGCGATCCGCGAGACCTTCACCACGCAGGTCCTGCTCAATCCGGCCGAACTGACCATCGACGTCAAATATATCGAGGGCCCGTTCAAGTATCTCGACAATCGCTGGACCTTTTCACCCGCCCCGGAAGGATGCGTTGTGAATTTCTTCATCGATTACGAGTTCAAGAGCCGCATCCTCGGCGCCGTGATGGGCTCGATGTTCGACCGGGCGTTCCGCATGTTCGCGGAGGCGTTCGAGGCCAGAGCCGACAAGATTTACGCCTGAACAAGCTCCGCCAGCATCTCCAGTGCGGTGCGGATGGTGGCGGTGCGGATGCCGTCGCGCCCGAGATCGCCGTAGCGCATCTCCCGATGCAGGAGGGTGCCCTTCCTGCTCATCGCAGCCAGATGCACGAGCCCGACCGGCTTTTCCGCCGAACCGCCCCCCGGTCCCGCAATGCCGGTGACGGCGACGGCGCTGTCGGCCAGCGAGCGAAACAGCGCGCCGCGGGCCATCTGCAGCGCGGTTTCCCGCGACACGGCGCCGAAGCGGTCCAGCGTGGCGGGCGTGACGCCCACAAGGTCCATCTTCGCCGCGTTGCTGTAGGTGACGAAGCCGCGATCGACGACGGCCGACGAACCGGATATTTCGGTCAGTGCGCCGGCAATCATGCCGCCGGTGCAGGATTCGGCGGTGGCGATCCGTTGGCCCAGCGCGGCATAGTGCCGGATGATGGCTTTGGCCTGGTCGAGAATGTCTGCAGCGAAGATGCTCATGCGAGAACTCCATAGACGACGGTGGCGGTGGCGATGGCGGCGATGCCTTCCCTGCGGCCGATGAAGCCGATCTTCTCGTTGGTGGTGGCTTTCACCGAACAGCGATCGCGGGAAATGCCGAGAATCTCGGAAAGATTCTGGCACATGGTTTCCCGATGCGGCGCAATCTTCGGCGCTTCCGCGATCAGCGAGATGTCGGCATTGGTGATCACGCCGCCGCGCTGGCGCACGATCTCGGCCGCATGGGCGAGGAAGATGCGGGAGGCGGCGCCCTTCCATTGCGGGTCGGAGGGCGGAAAGTGGTCGCCGATATCGCCGGCGCCGCAGGTGGCGAGCAGCGCGTCGGTCAGCGCATGCAGTGCCACATCCGCATCGGAATGGCCGCTGAGGCTCTGGTCGTGCGGGATGAATACGCCGCACAGGGTTACGCCATCGCCCGATACCAGTTGGTGTACGTCATAGCCGTTGCCGGTGCGCACGTCCGGCAGGGCGTTCTGGCGGCTCAGCTTCTCGTCGGCCATGGCAATGTCTCTCCTGATCGTCAGCTTGATGTTGTCGGCCGCGCCTTCCGCCAGCGTGACGGCAAGGCCCGCCCATTCGGCAATCGCGGCATCGTCGGTGAAATCGCTGCGGCGGGCGGCCGCGGCCTTCTCATGCGCAGAACGGATGGCGGTCAGCGCAAAGCTTTGCGGCGTCTGCGCGGCATAGAGGCCGGCCCGCGGCACGGTTTCCTGCACGATGCCATTCTCGCCGGCGCGTTTCAGCGTGTCGGTGACGGCAAGCGCCGGCAGCACGGCCACATGGCCGGCGCCCAGCAGGGCTTCGATGCGCTCCAGCAGCGGATGATCGATGAAGGGGCGTGCCGCATCGTGGATCATCACATGCGTGGCGTCTGTCGTGGACAAGGTGCGGAGCCCTTCGAACACCGATTGCTGACGCGTTGCACCGCCATGGGTGATGATGATGCGATCGGCCTTCGCCAGCCCATGCACGGCCGAGGCAAACAGGGATTCATCATCCGGATGGATCACCACCACCACGGGTCCTGCCTTTTCCCAGGTGAGAAAGGCACGCAGCGTGTGGCGGATGACCGGTTCGCCGCCGATCCTGCGGTATTGCTTGGGCCCCTCGTGTGGAGCGCCGGCCCGCTCGCCGCGCCCGGCAGCCACGATAACGATGCCGATCTTCATGAAACTGCCTGTCAGGATCGCTTATTCGGTTGATGAACGACTCAGATCGCCGCCAAGGGGTGGACTTCGCCGGTTGACAGCGCAGAACTATAGACTGAAAACGCCCATTTCCAGCACGTCGCCCAGAAATAACGCAGTTTGGGAATAGCACTTGGCAAACACCCAAACTCTGAATAAAAATAGTGCAAAACTCGTGTGTGCCCGAAAGATCATCATTTGAGTCCCATCACTCTCGCAAGCCCCTTTCTGATTGGTTCGGTGGTCATCCGCAATCGCGTCGTGCTTGCGCCGATGTCGGGCGTCACCGATCTGCCGTTCCGCCAGCTGGCCTGGCGCTACGGGGCAGGGCTGGTCGTGACCGAGATGGTGGCCAGTCGCGAGCTTGCGCATAACCGCGGCGAATCCTGGGAGCGTCTGAAGGGGACGGGTATCCGGCCGCACATGGTGCAGCTTGCCGGGCGCGAGGCGCACTGGATGGCGGAAGCGGCCCGGATCGCCGAAGCAAACGGCGCCGACATTGTTGACATCAATATGGGCTGCCCTGCCAAGAAGGTGACCGGCGGTTATTCCGGTTCTGCGCTGATGCGTGATCCTGACCATGCGCTGTCCCTCATCGAGGCGGTTGTCGCGGCGGTCAAGGTGCCGGTTACCGTGAAGATGCGGCTCGGCTGGGACGAGCAATCGATCAATGCGCCGGAGATTGCCGCACGCGCCGAGCAGGCGGGCGTCAGCCTGATCACCGTGCATGGGCGCACGCGCCAGCAGTTTTACGAGGGGCGCGCCGACTGGGATGCCATTCGTCGTGTCCGCGAGGTTCTCTCGATCCCGCTGATCGCGAATGGCGATGTGGAGACGCATGGCGATGCGCAGGAGATCCTGCGGCGTTCGGGGGCGGATGCGGTGATGCTCGGCCGCGGCGCGCAGGGGCGACCGTGGCATCCGGGTGTTCTCGCCGGCCGCGCCCATCCCGTTCCCGCGGAAATGGCGGCGGTTGCCTGCGAACATTACGAATTGATGCTCGGTTTCTATGGCCGCGAGGCTGGCTTGCGCCACGCCCGCAAGCATGTCGGCTGGTATCTGGACCGCTTCGCGCCCGAGATGGCGCCGGAGCGAAAGGCGGGATTGATGACGGAAAAGGATCCGGACATGGTGCTCCGTGTTCTCGGTGAGGAACTGGCGGCTTATCGCGGCCATGCAAGCAGCAGGGAGGCCGCATGAGCAAGGCGTCGCAGGAGGCGGCGGCAGGCAATGCGCTTGCCATGGCCGTTCTGAATTCGGTTCAGAATCCGGTGATCCTCGTCAACGAGGCCGGCGTGATCGCCTTTGCCAACTGGGAGGCGGAAGCCTTCTTCGGGGCAAGCGCTGCGCATCTGGCCCGCAACAGGATTTCCACCTTCATTCCGTTCGGCAGTCCGCTTCTGGCGCTGATCGACCAGGTGCGCGAGCGTCGCGCACCCGTCAACGAATACCGCGTGGACCTGTCTTCGCCGCGGCTCGGCCAGGAAAAGCTGGTCGACCTCTATGTCGCGCCTGTTGTCAGCGAGCCGGGCTCCGTCGTCGTGGTCTTCCAGGAGCGCAGCATGGCCGACAAGATCGACCGCCAGCTGACGCACCGGGCGGCCGCGCGCTCCGTCACCGGGCTTGCCTCCATGCTGGCGCATGAAATCAAGAATCCACTGTCTGGAATTCGTGGCGCTGCGCAGCTTCTTGAGACCTCCGTGGCCGACGAGGACCGGGCACTCACCCGGCTCATCTGCGACGAGACCGACCGGATCGTTTCGCTGGTCGATCGCATGGAGGTGTTTTCCGATGAACGGCCGGTGGATCGCCTGCCGCTCAATATCCATTCGGTTCTCGACCATGTGAAGGCGGTGGCCAAGGCCGGCTTTGCGCGCGACATCAAGATCCTCGAGAACTATGACCCATCTTTGCCCTCTGTGTTTGCCAATCGCGACCAGCTGGTTCAGGTCTTCCTGAACCTCATCAAGAATGCGGCGGAAGCGATCGGCGACCAGCAGGATGGCGAGATCATGCTGACGACGGCCTATCGTCCCGGCATTCGCCTGTCGGTGGCCGGCACGCGCGAAAAGATTTCGCTGCCGCTCGAATTCTGCGTGATCGACAACGGCCCCGGCGTGCCGAGCGATCTCCTGCCGCATCTGTTCGATCCCTTCATCACCACCAAGACGAATGGCTCAGGCCTCGGTCTAGCGCTTGTCGCCAAGATCATCGGCGCCCATGGCGGCATCGTCGAATGCGACAGCCAGGCGCGCCGCACCATTTTCCGCGTATTGATGCCCATGCACAAGGATGACGGGTCCCAGGAAGAGAACCGTCCCTTGAACACGACAGGAAGCCTGAAATGACCGCAACGATCCTTGTGGCCGACGACGACGCGGCGATCCGCACCGTGTTGAACCAGGCCTTGACCCGCGCCGGCTATGACGTGCGCATCACCTCGAATGCCGCCACGCTCTGGCGCTGGATTTCGGCGGGCGAGGGCGATCTCGTCGTCACCGACGTGGTGATGCCGGATGAGAACGCCTTCGATCTGCTGCCGCGCATCAAGAAGGCGCGCCCCGAGCTTCCGGTGCTTGTGATGAGCGCGCAGAACACCTTCATGACGGCGATCAAGGCCTCGGAAAAGGGCGCCTATGACTATCTGCCAAAGCCCTTCGATCTGACGGAGCTGATCGCCATTATCGGTCGAGCGCTCGCCGAGCCGAAGCGCAAGCCGGCGAAGCTGGACGACGACATGCAGGACGGCATGCCGCTGGTTGGCCGCTCGGCCGCCATGCAGGAAATCTACCGCGTGCTGGCCCGCCTGATGCAGACGGACCTGACGCTGATGATCACCGGTGAGTCGGGCACCGGCAAGGAACTGGTGGCCCGCGCGCTGCATGACTATGGCAAGCGCCGCAACGGGCCCTTCGTTGCCATCAACATGGCGGCCATTCCACGCGACCTCATCGAATCGGAACTGTTCGGTCACGAGAAGGGCGCGTTCACGGGTGCGCAGAACCGTTCCACCGGTCGTTTCGAGCAGGCCGAAGGCGGCACGCTCTTCCTCGATGAAATCGGCGACATGCCGATGGATGCGCAGACAAGGCTGCTGCGCGTGCTGCAGCAGGGCGAGTATACCACCGTCGGTGGCCGCACGCCGATCCGCACCGACGTGCGCATCGTGGCCGCGACCAACAAGGACCTGAAGCAGCTGATCAATCAGGGCCTGTTCCGCGAGGATCTGTATTATCGCCTGAACGTCGTGCCGCTGCGCCTGCCGCCGCTGCGAGACCGCGCCGAGGACATCCCGGATCTTGTCCGCCATTTCATGCAGATGGGCGAGAAGGAGGGGCTTGATGCCAAGCGTTTCGACAATGAGGCGCTCGACATCATGAAGGCCTATGCCTGGCCGGGCAATGTGCGCGAGCTGGAAAACCTCGTTCGCCGTCTGATGGCGCTCTATCCGCAGGACGTGATCACCCGCGAGATCATCGATCAGGAACTGCGCTCCGACGTGCCGGACAGCCCGATTGACAAGATGGGGGCCCGCAGCGGCAATCTTACCATCGCACAGGCGGTGGAAGAGAACATGCGCACCTATTTCGCGAGCTTCGGCGATGCGCTGCCGCCGCCCGGTCTCTACGACCGCGTGCTGACCGAAATGGAATATCCGCTGATTCTCGCGGCCCTGACGGCCACCCGCGGCAACCAGATCAAGGCGGCCGATCTTCTCGGACTGAACCGCAACACCCTGCGCAAGAAGATCCGCGAACTGGGCGTCTCGGTCTACCGCAGTTCGCGCAGTGCATGAGCGGTTGCTGCTTGACACCTGTCGCAGCTTCGTTGCATTTTCGCCACAATGTGTTGCTCAGTGGTCACGTCAGCCGGTATGATGTGTGGTGTGTGCCAGAGGTCTGGCGCCTGATCGGGTGAAGCGCCCCGTCACTGGTTGATCCGTCATCGTGCATGAACCCCGATCGATCGGGGCTGGGAGTGATTTTCGGATGAATGAAGGCGTTGCGACGACCGCCGGAGACGATCCGGCGACGTTGGTGCAGGATCGCAGGGCCTCGTTTGCCCTTCCCGGCCTGCTGCTGGCGGGGGGGGCGCTGCTGTGCGCCATCGCAACCCTGTTCGTCCTCCTTGGCCTGACGCCGGTTGCCCCCACTTCGCAGGTGGTCATTGCCTCGGCTGTGCTCAACGCTCTCTTCGTGCTGGGCCTGATGTACCTAATCGGTCGCGAGGTCGGACGCCTGCTGAAGGCACGGCGCCGGGGCAGGGCGGCGGCCCGGCTGCATGTGCGCATCGTGGTGCTGTTTTCCATCGTCGCGATCACGCCGGCGGTGCTGGTGGCGATCTTTGCAACCCTGACGCTGAATGTGGGCCTCGATCGCTGGTTCTCGCTGCGCACGCAGTCGATCGTGCAGTCCTCGCTCGATGTGGCCCAGGCCTATATGCTGGAAAATGCGAGCTATCTGCAGGGCCAGACGGTCTCCATGGCCAATGACCTCGAGCGCAACCGTGCGATGTTCTATCTGGATCGCACCGGCTTCGTTGAGTTGATGACACGGCAGGCCCGGGGGCGCGGGTTGCTGGGAGCCTTCCTGGTGCGCGAAGACGGTGCGGCGATTGCCCAGGCCGATATCCCGACCGACCGGCCTCTGCCCGCCATTCCGAAGGATGCGCTGGCAAGCTCGGCCGCCGGTCAGCCGACGCTCATTCCGCCTGGGGTGACGAACCTTGTCGGCGCCATCCTCAAGCTGGATGCCCTCCCGGGCGCCTTCCTCTACACGATCCGTGCCGTCGATCCGAAGGTCATGGGCGCCATGCGGCTGATGGAAGACAACCGCGCCGAATACAAGGCAATGGAGGCCGGTCGCGCCAGCCTGCAGCTTGCCTTCGCCGTGCTCTATCTCGGCTTTGCGCTGATCGTGCTTCTGGCCTCGATCTGGACCGCCATTGCCGTTGCCGACCGTATCGTGCGTCCGATCCGGCTGCTGATCAGCGCCGCAGACAGCGTGGCGGCAGGCAATCTCTCCGTCGTCGTGCCGGTGCGCGCCGCCGATGGCGATGTCGGCAACCTTTCACGCACCTTCAACAAGATGATTTCGCAGATCCGCAGCCAGCGTGATGAGATTCTCGTTGCCAAGGACGAGGTGGATGACCGCCGTCGCTTCATCGAGGCTGTGCTGTCCGGCGTGACGGCCGCCGTCATCGGCGTCGAGGATGATCACCGGATCTCCATCGTCAATCCCTCCGCCGAGGAACTTCTCGGTCTTTCCGCCGAAGACCTGATCGGTCATTCACTGGCCGAGATCGTGCCGGAGGTCGATCAGGTGCTGAAGGAAGCAACCGGACGCGCCCGCGGCGACCTGCGCAAGGAAGTGAACCTGATGCGCGGCGGCATGGAGCGCACGCTCTCTGTCCAGGTGACGCGCGAGGAACAACGCAACGCGGCCGAATCCTATGTCATCACGCTGGATGACATCACCGATCTCGTGATTGCCCAGCGCTCCACGGCCTGGGCGGATGTGGCGCGCCGCATTGCCCATGAGATCAAGAATCCGCTGACACCGATCCAGCTCTCTGCCGAACGCCTCAAGCGGCGCTATGGCCGCCAGATCGAGGAAAGCGACCGCGCCGTTTTCGACCAGTGCACCGATACCATCGTGCGGCAGGTGGGCGATATCGGCCGCATGGTCGATGAATTTTCTGCCTTCGCGCGCATGCCGAAGCCAGCCAAGGAGCGGGCGGACCTGCGTGACGTGCTGCGCGATGCGATCTTCCTGCGCGAGATGGGGGCAAGCCATGTGCAGTTCCAGCGCGAACTCGGCGAGACGCCTCTGGAGGGACTGTTCGATTCGCGCATGCTGGGACAGGCCTTCGGCAATCTCATCAAGAATGCCGTTGAATCCATCGAGGCGGTGCCTGCTGACGAGGAACGGGACGGGCAGCGCATTCTGGTCCGGGCCGCCTTTGATGCCGCGCGCGACCAGTTTCGTGTGGACGTGATCGATAATGGCCGCGGTCTGCCGGTGGAAAACCGGCACCGCATTCTGGAACCTTACATGACGATGCGCGAAAAGGGCACGGGGCTCGGTCTTGCCATCGTCAAGAAGATCATCGAGGAACACGGCGGGCAGCTCGAACTGCACGATGCGCCCGCCGATTTCGATCATGGCAAGGGCGCCATGATCCGGGTGATCCTGCCGCATCCTCCCGCTGCGGCAGCCCCCGAAACCGGCAATGACAAGGAAGTGGCATATGGCGTCTGATATTCTGGTCGTGGATGACGAGGCCGACATCCGCGAGATCGTTTCGGGCATTTTGTCGGATGAAGGTCATGAGACCCGCACGGCGCATGACAGTGACAGCGCGCTGGCGGCCATTTCCGACCGCGTGCCGCGGCTGGTGTTCCTGGACATCTGGATGCAGGGCAGCCGTCTTGACGGGCTGGCGCTGCTGGACGAAATCAAGACCCGCCATCCGGACCTGCCGGTGGTGATGATTTCCGGACATGGCAATATCGAGACGGCAGTCTCCGCCATCAAGCGCGGCGCCTTCGATTTCATCGAAAAGCCCTTCAAGGCGGACCGGCTGATCCTGATTGCCGAGCGGGCGCTGGAAAATTCCAAGCTGCGGCGCGAGGTGACGGAACTCAAGCGGCGCACCGGCGATGCGGTGGAACTGATCGGTACCTCGGTCGCCATCTCCCAGCTGCGCCAGACAATCGACAAGGTGTCGCCGACGAACAGCCGCATCATGATCCTCGGTCCCTCCGGCTCCGGCAAGGAACTCGTGGCGCGCATGATCCATCGGCGCTCGTCGCGCTCGGCCGGCCCGTTCGTCGCGCTGAACGCGGCAACCATCACGCCGGAGCGCATGGAGATCGCCCTGTTCGGAACCGAAGGCGGGCCCGGCCAGCCGCGCAAGATCGGCGCGCTGGAAGAGGCCCATCGCGGCATTCTCTATCTCGACGAAGTCGGCGAAATGCCGCGCGAGACGCAGAACAAGATTCTCCGTGTTCTTGTCGACCAGCAGTTCGAGCGTGTCGGCGGCTCCAAGCGGGTGAAGGTCGATGTCCGCATCATCTCGTCGACCGCCTACAATCTGGAAAACCTGATCAGCGAGGGGATTTTCCGCGAGGACCTTTACCATCGTCTGGCGGTCGTTCCGATCAAGGTGCCGTCGCTTGCGGAGCGTCGCGAGGACATTCCCTTCCTCGTTGACATGTTCATGCGCCAGATCTCCGATCAGACGGGCATCCGCCAGCGCAAGATCGGCGATGATGCGATGGCGGTGCTGCAGGCGCACGACTGGCCGGGCAATATCCGCCAGCTGCGGAATAACATCGAGCGGCTGATGATTCTCGCCCGCACCGACGGGCCCGATTCGCCGATCACCGCCGACATGCTGCCGACCGATCTCGGCGACATGCTGCCGAAGATTGCCGGCAAGGGCGATCATCACATCATGACGCTGCCGCTGCGCGAAGCCCGCGAAATGTTCGAGCGCGACTATCTGGTGGCGCAGATCAACCGTTTCGGCGGCAATATCTCGCGGACTGCGGAATTCGTCGGCATGGAGCGTTCTGCGCTGCACCGCAAGTTGAAGTCGCTCGGCGTCTGAGGCTAGGTTAAGGCCGGGCCGTGCCGAGGGGCGGCATGGCAGGGGGGACGGCATGAAGGTCATCATATGCGGGGCGGGGCAGGTGGGATACGGCATTGCCGAACGCCTGTCGCAGGAGGACAACGAAGTCTCCGTCATCGATACCTCCGCAGCCCTGATCAACGGCATCACCGATACGCTCGATGTGCGCGGCTATGTGGGGCACGGGGCGCATCCCGATGTCCTGGCGCGGGCCGGGGCGGAGGATGCCGACATGATCATCGCCGTCACGCTCTATGACGAGGTCAATATCGTCGCCTGCGAGGTGGCGCATGCGCTGTTCAGCGTGCCGACCAAGATCGCCCGTATACGGTCGCAGAGTTATCTGCTGCCGGAATATGCCGATCTCTTCAGCAGCAAGAACATGTCCATCGACGTGACGATCTCTCCGGAGGTCGAGGTGGGCAAGATGGTGCTGCGGCGTATCTCCTTTCCCGGCGCCACCGATGTGGCGCGGTTTGCGGAAGACCAGATCGCCATGGTGGCGATCGAATGCATGGAAGACTGCCCGGTCATCAACACGCCGCTTGAGCAGTTGAGCCAGCTGTTTCCGGATCTGGTGGCCACCGTCGTTGGCGTCTATCGCCAGGGACGGTTGAGCGTACCGCGGTCCGGAGATCAGTTGCATGCGGGCGACCTTGCCTATGTCATCTGCCAGCGCGATCATACGCGTCGGACACTGGGCCTGTTCGGGCACGAGGAACAGGAAGCGGCCCGGATCGTGATTGCCGGCGGCGGCAATATCGGCACCTATGTCGCTCGCCGCATCGAGGAGATGCAGCCGAAGACCCGCATCAAGATCATCGAAAGCGACCGCGAGCGGGCGGTGGCGATTTCCGAGCAGTTGCGCCACACGATCGTGCTGCACGGTTCCGCGCTCGACCAGGCCATTCTCCAGCAGGCCGACATCCAGGATGCGGACCTGATGGTGACGCTCACCAACAATGACCAGGTGAACATTCTGGGCGCGGTGATGGCCAAGGCGCTTGGCTGCAGGTCCAATCTGTCGCTGGTCAACTCGTCGTCGCTGGGCGAGGTAACGCGGTCGCTCAACATTGATTCGCTGATCAATCCCAGGGCCGTCACGATTTCCCGCGTGCTGCAGCACGTCCGCAAGGGGCGTATCCGTTCGGTCTACGCGGTGCAGAATGGCGCTGCCGAGGTCATCGAGGCGGAAGCATTGGAAACCTCGCCGCTGGTCGGGCGCGCCTTTCGCCAGCTGGATCTGCCGGCTGGCATCCGCATTGGCGCGCTTCTACGCGACGGCCAAGTCATTCGCCCGAACGGCGACACCCGGATCCGCGCGAAGGATCGCGTGGTGTTGTTTGCGACTGCCGGTACCGTGCGCCATGTCGAGCAGCTGTTCCGGGTCTCCATCCAGTACTTCTGAGGGGTGAGGCCCGCCCATCGCTCGCTTTCGGGGCAGCCGCAATTGCCTGTGGATAGCGCGACAAGGCTCTGCCGCCAGCCTTCCTTTCCCGCACGCCGCAGCTTTCCGTCAGCCATGGCGGAAAGCGCTTTGAGACGTGTGTCAGAGCGCGGAACAGCTCGCCAAGCAGTTCTATGGCATGGTTTATTCGGCGTTGCGGAAAAGACGGCGATTTGATAACCAGTCATGCGGGCGGCGGAGACAGGAGAGGGTTTCCGGCTGGCCTTCCACGCGTGATCATTCCCGGCGATCCGGCCGGCAACAAAGAAAGAAAGAAGCGGCGCCATGGCGGAACGTTCTCAGAATCTTCAGGACCTTTTTCTCAACACGGTCCGGAAGCAAAAGATTTCTCTCACCATCTTTTTGATCAATGGTGTCAAACTGACGGGGGTTGTCACCTCCTTCGATAATTTCTGCGTGCTGCTGCGCCGCGATGGACATTCGCAGCTGGTCTACAAGCACGCCATTTCGACAATCATGCCGGGACAGCCGATGCAGATGTTCGAAAGCGAAGAAAACGCGGCCTGATCGTTTCGCGCCCTGCGGATGCCGGAGCCGATGGGTTGAATTGTCTGTCTGATCGTCCCATCTAGGCGGTCAGACAGTTTTCCCACGACGCGGCTCAATGTTGCCGGCTCGCATGCCCCAAGCGGCGGCTTGCGCCGGCATCGCGCAACGTCTGTGGCGCTCTCCTGAAGGACCAAGGCCATCAGCATTCGCGATACCAGCAACGAATCCATCGTTCCGGACATGGAGAAACGGCGCGACGACATGCGCGCCGTCGTGCTCGTGCCCGTTCTCAAGCAGAACCGTCCGGCCCGCGCGCCCCAGGGCGAGGCCGCTCTGTCCTCGCCGCGTCGCTCCGACGAGAGCCGGCTGGAAGAGGCCGTGGGCCTTGCGCGCGCCATCGAACTGACGATTGCCCAGGGACTGATCGTGCCGGTCGGCCAGCCGCGACCAGCGACCTTGATCGGTACGGGCAAGATCGAGGAGATCAAGGCACTGCTCGACGAGCGGGATGCCGGCCTCGTCATTGTGGATCATCCGCTGACACCGGTGCAGCAGCGCAATCTCGAGAAGGAATGGAACGCCAAGGTCATCGACCGCACCGGCCTCATTCTGGAGATCTTCGGCCGCCGGGCCTCCACCAAGGAAGGTACGCTGCAGGTCGACCTCGCGCATCTCAACTATCAGAAGGGCCGGCTGGTCCGCAGCTGGACCCATCTGGAGCGTCAGCGCGGCGGCGCGGGCTTTATGGGCGGCCCCGGGGAAACCCAGATCGAAGCCGACCGCCGCCTGCTGCAGGACCGGATCGTTCGGCTGGAGCGCGAACTGGAGCAGGTGGTGCGCACCCGCCAGCTGCATCGTGCCAAGCGCCGCAAGGTGCCGCACCCGATTGTGGCGCTGGTCGGCTATACCAATGCCGGCAAGTCGACGCTTTTCAACCGCATCACCGGTGCCGGCGTGCTGGCCGAGGACATGCTGTTTGCCACGCTCGACCCGACGCTGCGCCGCCTGAAGCTGCCGCATGGCCGCACGGTGATTGTCTCCGATACCGTCGGTTTCATCTCCGACCTGCCGACGCATCTGGTCGCGGCCTTCCGCGCCACGCTGGAAGAGGTGCTGGAAGCGGATCTCATCCTGCATGTGCGCGACATGTCCGACCCGGACAATGCTGCCCAGTCCGCCGACGTGCTGCGCATCCTTGACGATCTCGGCATCGACGAGAAGGAGCGCAATGACCGCATTCTCGAAGTCTGGAACAAGATCGACCGGCTGGAGCCGGAGGCCCATGACGCGGTGGCCGAGAAGGCCGCCGGCCGCGACAATGTGATGGCCGTTTCCGCCATCACCGGCGAGCGAATCGATCCGCTGATGGACGAGATTGCCCGGCGCCTGTCCGGCGTTGTGACCGAAACCACCGTGGTTCTGCCGCCGGAAAAGCTCGGCCTGATTTCGTGGATCTATCAGAATGCCATGGTGGAGCACCGGGAGGACCGTGAGGACGGCTCGGTCGCCTTCGACCTGCGCCTGTCTGCGGAGCAGGCCAATGCGCTGGAGCGCAAGCTTGGCGTGATGCCGGTGCGCGAGCGGGAAGACTGGGAACGGTAGGGGCGGATTGGAGTTCTGGCTATAGTCGATCCTGCCGTTCCAACCAATTTGCACTCTCTTGCGAACAGCCCGGCCCATTGTGGCCTGACCGGGCTGCCGTCGCTTTGTTACAGGCGTTCGTTCATCGAATCCGCCAACCTTGCGCCCGGCTTGCTGTGAGGCCTTGGCCGTCGCAGACAGAGCGCTGGCTCTGCACGAGAATGTGCGGATGCAGGATCAGGAGAACGTGATCGACTTGCATTGCTCCAGCACGACCTTCTTTTCTTCATTGCTGATTTCGTAGGTGGAGAAACCAGTGAAGATCGTCTGGGGCTTGGTATCCGATGTGTTGATGCTGTAGCCGAACTTCACGCCGTGAATTTGCAGCATGTCCTTCTTCACATCCACGCGGTACACGGTAAATTTCGTAGACAGCACGCCCCGGTCTCTCTTGCTGAGTTCCCGTGGCGTATCCTTGATTGTGCCTCCCTCCGCATTTGCGAAAATGAGGCACGCGGGATCGGCGCTTGGAGCCTTGTGGTTGTCGATGTTCCACTGACCAGCCTTGTTGGTGCCAACGCTGGTGGCCGGGAAAATCAATTGACATAACGGGAGGGGATTCGAGCTCGGCGACTGGGTGATGGTGAAATCCATTCCGAACTGGATATCGGAATCCGGATCGGCCCGGGTGAGGAGTTCATATTCGATCTTGAAGATCCCGGCATTTGCAGTCTGTGTCATGCTTTTCTCCTTAGAGTGTTTGGTGAGTTTCGCCCCACGCGTAGCACCCCAATGGCGTCAAGCAATGCAACTAAAGCACGAAAAAATTATTGATGCAACTATTTTTGTTTCGGCTGTTGCGATGGCCGTTAGCGTCAGACATTGCCTCGCTCCAGAATTTTTGCCGCCTGCCAGAGTCCTTCCATCTGCTCCAGCGATGCATCTTCAAGTGAAACATTCATCGCCTGAAGAGATGTTTCTATATGGCTGAATCGACGACGGAATTTTGTATTGGTTCCGCGCAGGGATTGCTCCGGATCTGCTTTGACGTGGCGCCCGATATTGACGAGGGCGAAGATCAGGTCGCCCAGTTCATCCTTTACTTTATCCGGTGCGCCGGATTTCAGTGCCGCGCGCAGCTCCTCGATTTCCTCCTCGATCTTGTCGAGGATCGGTTCGGCTTCCGACCAGTCGAAGCCCACCTTGGCGGCGCGCTCCTGCAGTTTGAGGGCCTCCGTCAGGGCCGGCTGGCTGCGCTGCACGGAACCGAGGAAGCCTGCCTTGACATCCTCGGTGATGCCGCGGCGGGCGCGGCGTTCGGCGCGCTCTCGTTTTTCGGCGGACTTGATCTCGTCCCACTGCACCTTCACGGCTTCCGGCGTGGCCGCGGCAGAGCGGGCGAAGACATGCGGATGGCGGCGGATCATCTTGGTCATGACGGCTTCCACCACCTCGCCGAACGAAAACGCCCCGGCTTCCGAGGCCATCTGCGCATGAAACACCACCTGGAACAGCAGGTCGCCCAGCTCATCCTTGAGATCGTCCAGATCATTGCGCTCGATGGCGTCCGCCACCTCATAGGCTTCCTCGATCGTGTAGGGCTTGATCGTCTCGAAGGTCTGCTCGACATCCCAGGGGCAGCCGGTGTGCGGGTGACGCAGCGCTGCCATGAGGTCGAGCAGGCGCGCGATATCCTTGGAGGGCTCCATGGTTCCGATCCTTTGCGGCAGGCGTCAGTTCAGGGGAATCTTGTTGTCGGCCTTGCTGGCCTGATAGGTCTCGGAGAGCGCATCGTAGCGCGCCTTGATCGCGGCGATCCGTGCCTTCAGAGCGTCGCGCACCGCTACCTCTTCCGTCTCGGCCAGATCGGCAATCGCAAAGGCGTTCCAGAAGGCGTTGTGGCGGCGATAGCCGCCGGGCTCCAGATCGAACACCTCTTTCAGGATCTTCAGGTCGTGCGGAATGGCGAAGGCGTCGCGCGAATCCTCGTGGCTGAAGAAGTAATAGAAATTGTCAAAGCCCGCCCAGGTGATCGCCGACATGCACATGGTGCAGGGTTCGTGCGTGGAGAGGAAGATCAGGTCGCGGGTATCCGGAACCTCGCCCCGTTCATAGAACCGCTTCAGCGTATGCACCTCGCCGTGCCAGAGCGGGTTTTCCAGCTCGTTGTTGGTCTCCGCCAGCACCAGCGACAGATCCGACTTGCGCAGGATCGCCGCGCCGAACACCTTGTTGCCGGCCGCGACGCCCCGTTCCGTCAGTGGAAGAATGTCGTTTTCGATCACGTCCAGCAGACGGGCGGCGATGGTGGCAGTGCTCACGGGCGGTGTCCTCAAATCTTGTTGTCGATCTCCACCTTAAGCGCTGTGTGCGCTGCGGGAAATCCCTTTTCGGCTGGGAGCACATGCCGCGTGTGGAGAAGGCCGGCGCCCTGCTGCAGCGGGTGCATTTTCTCCGCTTCCCGGCAATGCCGGAACAGAAATGCCACAGGTCCAATCAGGAAGGATTTGCGTTTCTTCAAGCCTCTGGACGGTTCTGACATAATCTGGGCACAGTGGAAAAGAGGTCCGGATTCCGACGCAGGCTTCCCCTTCGGGATCCCGAACCATGACGCACAGGAAGGCATGGCCATGACAGACAAGGTTCTGACCGCAAACCGGCTCACGGACGGCATCGCCGTCTGGCTGAATGCCAGCGGTCAGTGGACCGAGCGGCTGCAGGATGCGCTGGTCGCACGGCATGCGGAAGCGGTTGCCTCGCTTGAGGCGATCGGCAAGCGCGATTTTTCGGCCAATCTTGTCGTTGACGTCAATGTCATCGAGGTGGAAGAGGTATCCGGGCAGATCCGCCCCTTGCGTCTGCGCGAGCGCATCCGTGCCGCCGGCCCGACCATGGACTATGCCAGCGGTTTCGCACCGGCCGATCCCGCCTTCATCGCTGCCTGAGGAATTTCATGTATCGTTACGATGAGTTCGACCACGCCTTTGTGTCCAGTCGCGTGGAACAGTTCCGTGATCAGGTGGCCCGCCGCCTGTCCGGTGAACTGGCCGAGGATGCGTTCAAGCCGCTGCGCCTGATGAATGGCGTCTATCTGCAGCTGCATGCCTATATGCTGCGCGTCGCCATTCCCTATGGCACGCTGAATGCCCGTCAGATGCGGATGCTCGCGCATATCGCGCGCAAGTATGATCGCGGCTACGGTCACTTCACCACGCGCCAGAACATCCAGTATAACTGGCCGAAACTGTCGGACACGCCGGACATCCTCGCCGAGCTTGCCTCGGTGGAAATGCATGCGCTGCAAACCTCCGGTAACTGTATTCGCAACGTGACGGCTGACCATTTTGCCGGTGCAGCCGCCGACGAGGTGGCCGATCCGCGCCCCTATGCGGAAATCCTGCGTCAGTGGTCGTCCGTGCATCCGGAGTTTTCCTTCCTGCCGCGCAAGTTCAAGATTGCCGTGACCGGTGCCGAGCGCGACCGCGCGGCGATCCAGGTGCATGACGTCGGCCTGCATCTGAAAAGGAACGATCAGGGCGAGATCGGCTTTGCGGTCTATGTCGGCGGCGGGCAGGGCCGCACGCCGATGGTGGCAAAGAAGATCCGCGACTTCCTGCCGGAAGCCGACCTTCTGTCCTACACCACGGCGATCATGCGCGTGTACAACCTGCATGGCCGGCGTGACAACAAGTACAAGGCCCGCATCAAGATCCTCGTGCACGAAACCGGCACGGAGGAACTGGCGCGCCAGGTGGAGGAAGAATTCGCCCATCTGCAAGGCGCGGAACTGACGCTGCCGGAGGCCGATATCCAGGCGATCACCGCCTATTTCGCGCCGCCGGCGCTTGCAGACCGACCGGAAGGCTGGGCGCAGCTTGCCGGCTGGAAGAAGGCGGACGAGGGTTTTGCCCGCTGGGTGCAGCAGAATGTGCAGCCGCACAAGCATCCCGATTACGGCATGGTGACCATTTCGCTGAAGCCGATCGGCGGCATTCCGGGCGACGCGACGGATGTGCAGATGGAGGCGATTGCCGCGATCGCCGAGGAATATGCCTTCGACGAAATCCGCATTAGCCACGAGCAGAACGTGATCCTTCCGCATGTGGCGCTGGCCGATCTGGAGCCCGTCTATCGGGCGCTGGCGGCGCAGGGGCTGGCCACCGCCAATGCCGGGTTGATCACCGATATCATCGCCTGTCCCGGGCTCGACTACTGTGCGCTTGCCAATGCCCGCTCCATTCCGGTGGCGCAGGCCATATCGTCGCGCTTCGGCTCGGCGGCGCGCCAGGCCGAGATCGGCGAGTTGAAGATCAAGATCTCCGGCTGCATCAATGCCTGCGGCCATCACCATGTGGGCCATATCGGCCTGCTCGGGGTGGAGAAGAAGGGTGCCGAACTCTACCAGATCACGCTCGGCGGTTCCGCCGACGAGCACACCTCGATCGGCGAAATCATCGGCCGCGGCTTCGAGCCGGAGAAGGTGACGGATGCCGTGGAGAAGGTCGTCGATACCTATCTCGGCCTTCGCCTGTCGAAGGAGGAAACCTTCCTCGAAGCCTATCGTCGTGTCGGGCCGCAGCCGTTCAAGGATGCGCTCTACGGCGAAACGGCCAAGGCAGCCTGAGGCAGGGAACAGCGACATGACACGCATCTGGACAGAAACCGGTTTCGTCGAGAACGATCCCTGGGTCATCGAGACGGACGAGCGGAAGGCAGAGGGCGATGAACGTCCGCTGCTCTCCATCGACCAGCTGATCGAAGTGGCCGATAGCAGCAACGAGGTTGGCTTCGGCGTGCTGGTGAAGCCGGCAGACGACGTCCGCCGGCTGGAGCCTTATCTCTACCGGCTGGAACTGGTGGCGGTACAATTCCCGGCCTTCAACGACGGGCGCGGTTTCAGCCACGCCTCTCTTCTGCGCGAGCGTCTGGCCTACAAGAACGAGCTGCGTGCGGTGGGCGATGTGCTGATCGACCAGGTGCCGCTGATGCTGCGCTGCGGCTTCGACAGTTTTGCGGTGACCAATGCCACCGCGCTGAAGCGCCTTGCGGAGAACCGGCTGCCGGGCATCTCCGTCCATTATCAGCCGACGGCACGTGCTGCAGCCGGCGGCGAGGCCTATAGCTGGCGGCGTCGCTCGGCCTGAAAACCTGACGGGCAAAGGCATATTTTTTCTCGCATCCGCGGCATAAGAACGCGGATGCCTTCAAAAATGCGCGCGCATGGTATATTTCGCATGCGCAAAACAACTCCATGAGACGAGACGACGGACATGAACGTTTCCGCCAAGACCGAAGAATTTGCCGAACAGGCAGTCGCGAAGATTCCGGACGGTGTTTATGCCGAAACGGTGCTGTCGGTGGAGCATTATACCGATCGTCTGTTCCGCTTCCGCATGACGCGGCCGGCCGGCTTCCGCTTCCGTTCCGGCGAGTTTGCGATGATCGGCCTGATGGTCGGTGACAAGCCGATCTACCGCGCCTATTCGATCGCAAGCCCCTCCTGGGACGAGGAGCTGGAATTCTTTTCCATCAAGGTGCCGGATGGCCCGCTGACCTCGCACTTGCAGAAGATCAAGCCGGGCGACACGGTGCTGATGCGCAAGAAGCCTACGGGCACCCTGGTGCTCGATGCGCTCACCCCCGGCAAGCGCCTCTACATGTTCTCGACCGGCACCGGCATTGCACCCTTCGCCAGCCTGATCCGGGATCCGGAAACCTACGAAAAATTCGAGGAAGTGATCCTCACCCACACCTGCCGCGAGGTGGCAGAGCTGAAATACGGCTTCGACCTCGTGGAAGAGATCCGCAATCACGAATTCCTGGCCGAAGTGGTGGGCGACAAGCTGAAGCATTATGCCACCGTGACGCGCGAAGACTACCCGTTCCAGGGCCGCATCACCGACCTGATGGCGAATGGCAAGCTGTTTGCCGATCTCGGCGTGCCGGCCCTCGATCCGGCGGTGGATCGCGGCATGATCTGCGGCTCCTCTGTCATGTTGAAGGACACCAAGGACCTCCTGGAAAAGGCGGGCCTGACGGAAGGCGCCAACAACAAGCCCGCCGAATTCGTCATCGAACGGGCATTTGTGGGGTGAGGAACGGTCGGGCGCTTGCGC
>NZ_VJMG01000099.1 GCF_007004135.1 Affinirhizobium straminoryzae | reverse complement strand
GCCGTAAGCTTCGAGCGGTCTGACAGAACAAGCTGCACATGTTGCGCGAGCACTTTGGTCGTGATTGGACCGCGAATATGAGCGAGAGGATGGCTGGGGGCCGCCACCATCTGATATCCGACTTGCAGCAAGTATTCGCTGCTCAGATCCGGGTGCGCTCCTCCTATGGGGCCGCGAATGCCGAAGGCGCATGTTCCGTCCAGCACAAGTTCGAGAACCGCTCCTAATCCCTCGACGGAAATACGCAACGTCGTATCGGGAAATCGCATCTGGAAGCCTGTGATAGCCTGTGTCAGCACACGGGTCGGAAAGAGCACATTGACCACAAGGCTAAGCTCAGGTTCGAGGCCTTTTGCCAATCCATGCGCACGCGCTTTGAAGTGATCTATGGCTCCCGTAACAGTCCGCGCCTGTTCAAGCAGCGCACGGCCTTGCTCGGTCAGCACGGGATATCGGCCACTTCTGTCGAACAGAGGAACACCGATGAGAGCTTCCAGATTTGCGACCGTCTGGCTCACCGCCGACTGTGCCCTGCGAAGGCGACGCGCTGCTGCAGAAAAGCTTCCGTTGTCCGCCGCAGCGACGAATGTTCGCAACTGATCAAGTGAGAAGCCATCAAGCATGTATCGGAAATCCAGATGGATAATATCGCTATATAGTGGATTGTCCGATGTCAGGCAATTCGGGATAACCACCTCGGAACTTAAGAGGTGCTCCCGTGGTGCGCGTTTCAGAAATCCTTCATGCCCGCCATCACAGCAGTGGTGGCATTTTCTCCGTAAACACCATCGATCTCGAGCAGTTTAATGGACTCTCCTCACCACTCGCGCTGCTCGATAATTTCCGCGTATCCGGCCAGCCTTTCGGGCCGCATCCTCATGCCGGTTTCTCGGCGATCACCTACGTGTTCGAGGACTCGCCTGTTGCGTTGCGCAGCCGTGACTCGCTCGGCAATGACCTTGAGATAGGTCCCGGGGGGATCGTCTGGCTTCAGGCCGGACGTGGTGCTCTGCACCAGGAAGTCCCTTCGGTCCGTGGTGGTGAACTGCATGGCGCACAGATTTACGTCAATCTCAGCATGCGCAACAAACTGACCGATCCGCAGACGATGTATATGCTGCCTGGCCAGGTTCCAGAATGGCGCAGCGAGACAGGCGACCGCGTCCGTGTACTGGTGGGCGCTTATGGCAATGTCATTTCGCCCGTCAAGCCTGTGGAACCTTACACGATCCTCGAAGCATTCGTATCCCACGGTATCAACCTGCCGCTGGCTGTCGGCGACAACACAATCGTCTATGTACTCGACGGCCACCTCGAAGTGAGCCTTGATGATCACATTCATCGATTGTCGAGCGAGACCGCGCTCGCATTCTCAGGAACCGGTGAGGTTAAACTCGCTGCCTTCAATGGCGTTGCCCACGCCCTTCTTCTCGCCGGACCCGCACTGAACGAACCGGTTGTGGCCGATGGACCGTTCATCATGAACGATACCGCCGGGATCCGGAGCGCCTTCCATCGCTTTCAATCGGGCCAGATGGGCACCCTCGACGCCGTCTGACAGGCGCTTATCGATGCGGCGTCCTGTGGCAATGCCTTCAAAAACGTCCCAAACTGGAGAATTTACATATGACATCCAAGAGGATTACGATTATCGGCGGCACCGGATATGCCGGGTCGGCGATCGCACGCGAAGCGGCCAAGCGTGGCCATGTGGTGACATCGGTCAGCCGGTCGGTTCCGGCCGAACCGATCCCTGGCGTTACCTATGTGGCCTCAAGCGTTGAGGATGCCGGTGGTTTGCTTGCAGGCATCGATGTCATTGTCGGCGCCTTTTCTCCACGTGGGGCCAACAGAGGTGCTCTCGCCGGTGTCTACGCAAACCTTGCGCGCAAAGCTGCGGAGACGGGCGCCCGCCTTGTTCTGGTCGGCGGTTTCTCTTGCCTGAGGCGGACACCCGGTGGACCGCGGATGCTGGAAGGGGAAAGCTTTCCACCGGAGGTTCCGGCCGAGGTTGTTGCCGAAGCACAGGAAAATCTGGATGTCTTGAACAATCTGCTCGCGGACACCACTGG
>NZ_VJMG01000098.1 GCF_007004135.1 Affinirhizobium straminoryzae | reverse complement strand
CGCCGTTCTGTTTCAGGGGCGTGCAGAAGCTCGTATCGATCGGCTCCTGACAGCGCGTGCCCTTCAGTTCCTCGCTGCAGTTCGGCTTTGCGGCATCCGCCACGCCATCGGAGACGAAGAACAGAACCTTCTGGCGATTGCTGTTTGTGGTGCCTGTGCCGCCGGTGCCGATAATGGTTTTCAGCTTGGTCAGCGCCGCATCGAAATCCGTCAGCTGGTTGCTCTTGTAGTTGTTCTTCGGTGTCGTCATCAGGTCGAGTGCGTCGGTGGCGGTGCGGACCTTGGCCATGTCGTCGCTCATGGGCGCGACTTCCGTCAGTCCCGCCGTATCGGCGGTCGCGCCGAAACTGTAGACCGCCATGCGATACTGGCCGACCGTCTGTGCGTATTTCGTCGCGTCATGGGTCAGTTCCTGGGTGGCCTCGCGCACCACGTCGATGCGCATGTTGACCCCGATCGACTTGGCCACGAGGTAGTAATTGTCCGGGTTCTGCGTCTCGTGGCAGGCAAAGGCGCAGCTGTCCGGCGTGTTTCGCTGCATGGCGGCGATGTCGGCGGCGGTGGCGCCAAGCCCCATCGAAGGTGTGTTGTCGAGCAGCATGTAGAAATCGACGAAGGCGTTTGTCTGGTAGGTGGCGGTCGCCGTGCCGCTGATCTGCATGCTGTCATAGCCGAAGATGGTCATGAAGGCGGTCGGGACTTCGGCGGTGAAGGTGAGGGAGGAATAGAGGTCGCCGCCGCTACGGCTGATGTCGATATCGACTCTGGTGACCTTTGCGCCGCTCTGCCCGCCGAGCTGGCCTTCGAAGAGATGCCGGGCATCCTGCGAGCCGACCGCAACCGTGCCGTCGCCCGTCATGGCAAGGGCTGCCGCAACGCCCGCCGATTTTTCCGAGAGTGCGCCAACAGCTGCCGCATCGGCTGCTGCCATCAAGGTGGTGCGTTGATCGAGTGCATAGCCGATATCGACCGCCATGCCGGCAACGCCGACCAGCGGCGCGGCAATCAGCGCTGTCATGATGCCGAAATTGCCGGTCCGATCGCGAAGAAAGCCATGGAGAAAATCGATAAGCTGCATGCCGGGACGCCATCAATCACAAAATGGAACAGTGAAACGCGGCATCATGCTGCGGAAGGGAAGCGACATTGCCCCCATTTGCTGTCAAGCCTAAAGGGTTTTCGTTTGGGAAGCGCCAACGAACAGGGTGAACAAGTGCTTGCGGCGTGGACAGAGTGGCCGGTTTTTCGCGCTAGGCAAGCGAGCTGCAAAGGTTTATAAGCCGCCGACTTGAGAGATCGCTGCGGCCGGGCCGCGGCAAGGAACGGATGACGACGATGGTACAGAACTGGACCCCGACCTCGTGGCGGCACAAACCGATCCAGCAGGTTCCGGACTATCCGGACATGGAGGCGCTGAAGGCG
>NZ_VJMG01000097.1 GCF_007004135.1 Affinirhizobium straminoryzae | reverse complement strand
CTGCCGTGCTGGATAGCCAGAGCGTCAAGACCACCGAAAGCGGTAGCCCACCGGCAGGCAATGGTGGACATGGATGACCGAGCACTCGTCCTCGATCCCAAGCCCGCCGACATTCAGGATCGAGATGGCGCGATCTCTGTCCTGCAGGTATCCCGCAGGTCCTTCCCCTTTATCGAAAAGGCGCTTGCCGACATGGGATATTCGGGTGACAAGCCGCAGAATGCGACGCTTGTCGATGTCGAGATCGTCCGCAAGCCCAAGGATCAGGCCGGCTTTGCCGTTCATCCAAAGCGATGGGTTGTAGAGCGTTTCTTCGCATGGATCAGTCGAAATCGGCGGCTTGGGAAAGATCCGGAGGCGACGACAAAGTCGGCCAAAGCCTTCCTCTATGCTGCATCCATCATGACGCTGACCAGACGCATCGCACGGTCATCATGAATTCTCGGACAGGCTCTTAGCTGGAGCCTGCCTCTCTATACGGAGGACTAGTCGAATATCGCCAGAATTTCTGTAGTGCTGGACGTGACGCTATAGGTCATCTTGCATCGACGGCTCCTGCCTTGGCGATCAGCACATACGCGGCCGGCACGACGAAGAGTGTGAACAGCGTGCCGATGGACAGGCCAGCGGCAATGACGAGACCCATGTTGAAGCGGGAGGCAGCACCGGCCCCGGAGGCGGTGATCAGCGGGATGACGCCGAGCACCATGGCCGCCGTGGTCATCAGGATCGGCCGAAGGCGGATTTCGGCGGCTTCGACGATGGCCTGACGCTTGGACTTGCCGGCATTCCGATGTTCGTTTGCCACTTCCACCATCAGGATGCCGTGCTTGCTGACGAGCCCCATCAGCGTCACCAGACCCACCTGCGTGTAGATGTTGATGCTGGCGCCGCCGAGCCCGAGGCTGATGAAGATCAGCGCACCGGCAAGCGACATGGGCACCGAGACCAGGATCACGATCGGGTCGCGGAAGCTGTTGAACAGGGCTGCCAGCGACAGAAAGATGATGATCAGCGCGAAGGCGAAGGTGGTGACGAAGCCGCCGCCTTCCTGCTCCAGCTGGCGCGACTGGCCGCCGTAGTCCACCGTATAGCCCGGCGGCAGCGTGTCGGCCGCCAGCTGCTTCAGCGTCTGCAGGGCATCGCCCATCGCCACGCCCGGCATGGCGACGCCGGAAATAGTGGCGGAATTCACCTGCTGGAAGTGGTTGTAGGACTGCGGTGACACCTTGGTCTCGATATGCGCAATGGTCGAGAGCGGAATGCTGCTGCCGTCGCTCGCCTTGATGTAATAGTTCAGCACATCCTTGGCGTTCAGGCGGGACGCCTGCTGGACCTGGGGGATAACCTTGTAGGAACGACCATCGAGGCTGAAATAGCCGGTATAGCCGCCGCCCAGCATGGTGGCGAGCGAACTGCCGACATCGGACATGCTGAGGCCGAGTTGGGCTGCCTTCTCACGGTCGAACACGACACGCGCTTCCGGCTGGTCGAACTTCAGATCGTTGTCGAGGAAGATGAACTTGCCGGTCTGCAGCGCCTTGGCGATGAAGTCCTTGGAGACGTCGTTCAGCTGGCCGAAGTCGTTGGTCGTGGTGATGACGAACTGGATCGGCAGACCGCTGCTGCCCGGCAGCGGCGAGGTCTGGAAGGCGACGGTACGGACGCCGGCAATGCCGTTCAGCTGGTTCTGGATTTCCGGCTGCAGCACCTTCGTGCTCTTTTCGCGCTGTTCCCAGGGCTTCAGGACCCAGCCGAGGATCGACTGGCCGGGCGCGTCGATCTGGAAGACCAGATTGGTCTCCGGCTTGTCCTTCAGGATATCGTAGGCCTGCTGCGAGTAGAATTGCCGCTGCCGCAGCGTCGAGGTCGGCGAGGCGGTGGTCAGGCCGAGGATGATGCCCTGGTCCTCCTGCGGCGCGAGTTCGGTGGTCGAACTGGTGTAGAGCCAGTAGATGCTGCTGAGCACGATCAGACCGAACACGATGACGACCGAGAGCGTGTTGAGCGTGCCTTCCAGCATGCGGCGATAACCGCGGCTGAGCGCTGCCATGAAGCGATCGATCGCATGGACGATCCGCGCTTCCAGCGTGGCGCTGTCCTTGTGGATGGGCTTCAGCATGTGGGCGCAGTTCATCGGCGAAAGCGTCAGCGCGATGACCGCCGACACGGTGACCGCACCGGCGAGCGTGAAGGCGAATTCGGTGAAGAGTGCGCCCGTCAGGCCGCCCTGGAAGCCGACCGGGACGTAGACGGCGATCAGCACGATGGTCATGGCGATGATCGGACTGGCGAGGTCGCGCGCGGCCTGCAGGGCTGCGTTGAACGGCGTCATTCCCTCTTCCATATGCCGGTTCACGCCTTCGACCACGATGATCGCGTCGTCGACGACAAGACCGATGGCGAGAACGAGGGCAAGAAGCGTCAGCAGGTTGATCGAGAAGCCCATGGCAAGCATCAGCGCGAAGGTGCCGATCAGCGACAGCGGAATGGCGACGATCGGGATCAGAACGGCGCGCCAGGAGCCGAGGAAGGCGAAGACCACGATGGTCACGATCACGCCGGCTTCCAGCAGGGTATCGATCACCTCGTTGATCGAGCTGTTCACGAAATCGGTGGAGTCGTAGATCACCGTGCCTGTCAGGCCGACCGGCAGCTGCGACTGGATGTCCGGCAGCACGGATTTGACGCCGTTGATCACGTCCAGAAGATTGGCCGTCGGCGCGACCTGGATGCCGATATAGACCGCCGTCTGGCCGTTGAAGCTCGTCACGCTCTCGTAATCGTCGCTGCCGAGGGTGACATTGGCCACGTCCTTCAGGCGGATGATGGCATTGTTGGTCTGCTTGACGACGAGGTTCTTGTATTCCTCCAGCGAGTGGAGATTGGTCGAGGAGGACAGGTTCACCTGGACCAGCTGGCCCTTGGTCGTGCCGAGGCCGGAGATATAGTCGTTGCTCGTCAGCGCGGTGGATACTTCGGAGGCGCTGAGGCCATAGGCGGCGAGCTTGACCGGATCCAGCCAGGCGCGCAGCGCGAATTTCTTGGCGCCGAGCAGTTCGGCCGTCTGGACGCCCTTCACCGATTGCAGCTTGGGCTGCACGACGCGGGTCAGGTAATCGGTCACCTGGTTGGGCGCCAGCGCATCGCTCTTGAAGCCGAGATACATCGAATCGATGGTCTGGCCGACCGACAGCGTCAGCACCGGCTGCTGGGCATTGGCCGGCAGCTGGTTGATGACGGAGTTCACCTTGGTATTGATTTCCGTCAGCGCCTTGCCGGAATCATAGTTCAGGCGAAGGTTGACGGTGATGGTGCTGGTGCCGGTCTTGCTGGTCGACGTCATGTAGTCGATGCCGTTGGCCTGCGCGATGGCATTTTCCAGCGGCGTGGTGATGAAGCCGGCGATGATGTCCGCATCCGCACCCGAATAGGTGGTCGTCACCGTCACCGTGGCATTCTGGGTTCGGGGATATTGCAGAATGGACAGCGTCGTCATCGACTTCAGCCCGAGGACGAGGATGAGCGCACTTACCACCAGCGCCAGCACGGGGCGGCGCACGAAGATGTCCGTGAAGCTTTTCATGGGTGGATGTCCTATTGATCCGTAACGACAGGCGCGTCTTCGGCAGGAGGCACGTGGCTGTTGTCGATGTTGACCGGCGTTCCGTTGCGCAGCTTCAGCTGGCCGGCGATCACGACCTTGTCGCCCGGCTGGATGCCGTCGACGACGGCCACATTGTCGCCGCGCACATTGCCCGTCTTGACGAAGGTCTGGCGGGCCACGCCCTGGGCCTGGTCGCCCTTGGCCTTGTCATCGACGATAAAGACGCTGTCGCCATAGGGATTGTAGACGATGGCCGTCTGCGGCAGCGTCACGAGTTGCTGGACGGAACCGATGGCGATGGCAACCTTCGTAAACATGCCGGGCAGCAGCGCGCCGTCGGGGTTCTTGATCGTGGCACGCACCAGAACGTTGCGGGTGGTGGAATCGACCTTCGGATTGATGGCCGAAATCTCGCCCTTGAACACGCGGCCCGGATAGACATCGACCGTGGTATTGACCTCCTGGCCCACCTTCAGGCGGCTGAGGGCCTGCTGCGGCAGATAGACATCGACATAGAGCGGATCGAGCGCCTGCAGCGTCACCACGGTGGTGCCGGCCGTCAGATACTGGCCGAGATCGACGGAGCGAATGCCGAGGCGGCCGCCGAAGGGGGCGGTCAGCGTCTTCTGCGCCACCACGGCCTTCTGCTGGTCGACCAGCGCCTGGGCGTTGCGGACATTGGCGGTGTCGGTATCGACCGTTGCCTGGCTGACGGCCTTGATGGCCTGCTGCGCCTTGTCGCGATCGAGCGTGATGACGTAGTTGTCGAGCGTCGCCTGGAGGGAGGCAAGCTTGGCGATGTCTTCCTGAGCGGCCAGTTGCAAAAGCGTCTGGCCAGCGGAGACGGAATCGCCCGACTTGAAGCTGATGTTCTGCACGATGCCCGACACTTCAAGCGCGAGATCGGCACCGTTGGCGGCCTTCAGCGTGCCGACAGCCTCGATCTCGTCCTGCCACGGCATGCGCGCGGCAACGGCGGTGGAGACGGTCTGCGGCGGATTGCTCATGCCGGCCATCACCTGCTTGATGATTCCGGCCTTGAAGTTCTGGAACCAGTAGAGCCCGCCAAAGACAGCGCCGGTGGCGAGCAACATGATCACCATTCGCTTGATCATTGTTCTTGGACCTTCTTGTTCTTGATATCGGTGGTGGTGGCGTTTGTGGCGGGAACCGAATCGGGGCCGGCAAAGCGGCCGGGCTGGACGCGGGGGCGCGACAGCGCGGTCTCGTCCTGCCGGTTCCACCAGCCGCCGCCGAGCGACTGGTAGAGCGCGACCGTATCGGTGTAGCGGGTGGCCTGGGCCTTCACGCGGGAAATGACCGCGTTCTGGTAGGTCTGCTGGGCGCTGGAGACCGTCGGGTAATCGACGGCGCCGGTCTTGTACTGCTCTTCGGCCATGGTGAGGCTTGCCTGGGCGGCCTTCTCCGCGGCCGTCTGCGCCTGCAGCGCCTTGGCGTCGTACTGGATCGCCCTCAGGCTGTTGGCCACGTCCTGGAAGGCGGAGATGACCGTGGACTTGTACTTGGCGAGGTCCTGCTCGAAGGTGGCGACGCTGGCTTCCTTGGTATGGAAAAGCGTGCCGCCATCCAGCAGCTTCTGGGTGACCGAGCCGGCCACGCTCCACGCGATCGAATTCGCGGAGAACAGATCCGACGGGGTGCTGGCGCTGGTCGAATAGCTGCCGCTGAGACTGATCTGCGGCAGCATGTTTGCAATCGACACACCGACACTCGCAGTAGCCTCATGCAGGGTTGCCTCGGCGGCACGAATGTCCGGCCGCTGGCGCACAAGCGCCGATGGAAGGCTGACCGGAAGTGCCTGCGGCAGGCGCAGATCCGCAAGCCGCACGCTTTCGCCGCGGTCCTGGCTCGGCAGACGGCCGAGATAGGCCATCAGTTCGTTGCGCGTCTGGGCGCGCTGCTTCTGCAGCGAGGGAAGCGTCGCCTCCGTCTGGGCCAGTGTCGATTGCTGCGACAGCACGTCGGAGGCTGGAACCGCACCGAGGTTGAACTGCTGCTGGATGCGCTGCAGCTGGTCGCGCTGCAACCGGATGATATCTTGCGTCGCGGCGATCTGGGCGCTGAGCGAAGCGTCGGTCAGGGCCGATGTCACGACATTCGCCGTAAGGGAAAGATAGGTCGCCTCCAGCTCGAAACGCTGGTATTCGGCCGCCGCCCACTTGGCCTCGATCTGGCGACGCGTGCCGCCGAAGATATCGAGGCTGTAGGAAACATCGACCGACGCGTTGTGCAACGTGTAGATCGAGGCCGGCGAGCTTCCGCTGGCGGCGGTGCGTTCCCGCGTTGAGGATGCGCTCGCACTGACCTGAGGCAGCAATCCTCCCTGCTCCGCGATTGCCGTTTCGCGGGCTGCGCGCAACGCATACTGGGCGGCAGCGACGTCCGGATGGTTGCGGATGGCCTCCTCCACGAAGGCATTCATCTGTTTCGACTGGAACAGACTCCACCAGGCCGGGTTTACATCGCTGCCCATGACAAAGCGCTGCGCTTGACGACCATCCGAGACGGTAGCACCCACGGTTTTGCCAAGGCCGTCATTGGTGTATCCAGACACGTCAGGCGCGTAGGGAATTTTGAAATCGGGGCCAACCGTGCAGCCGGACAGTGCCAGGAACGTCGACATGAGAATGAGATGGGGGCGTCCGAACAGGGTGTCCGGACGCGATAGGGACGAGAAGCAGGACTTGACCATGAAGTACGACCGACTGAACCGAACCGTTTAGTTTATTTCACTGAGATCGCAGTGCGCCTTGCAAAAGTCAAGAGTGAACCGAACCGTTTAGTTCGATGAAGGGATTTTGCCCGATGAACAATGCCGGACAGCGTAAAGACCCGCCCCATTCGCCAGGCCAGATGGAGCGCAAGACAACGCCCAAATCGCGCCTCGTCCTGCAGGCCGCCCGATCCTGCTTTCTGGAACTGGGCTATGATCGGACCAGCATGGACCTGATCGCGCAAAAGGCAGGGGTATCAAAGGCGACGGTCTATGCACACTTCGAGAGCAAGGAGGCCTTGTTGTACGGCCTCATCGAAGAGGAGTTCGAGATCGACGGGCCGCCCCCGCTCTGGGATCCGAACAGGCCGATCCTCGATATAACAGCTGCCTTGACGGATATTGCTCATCGCTTCACCGCAATCTTTCTCACCGACAAGAAGCTCGGCTTCCATCGTCTCATCATGACGAACGCTTCCCACTTCCCCGCAATCGCGGAGATCTTCATGAACGGCGGTCCTCGCCGGCACCTCGAAGAGGTGCGGACGTTTCTGGAACGGGGTATCGACGCTGGCTTGCTGTGCATCGACGACCTCGACCTCGCCGCGAAACAGTTTCTCAGTCTCGTTCAGGGCGATCTGCCGCTGAACTGGGCTCTCTCCATGCAGCCACCTGAACCCGGCCGCTACGAAGCCCTCATCAAGGGAGGCGTTCGTGTCTTCCTGGCCGCCTACGGCGCCACTCGGAAAGAGTAGAGACTCCACTCCGGGCACCATCGCATGGCTGGGTGAACCGGGAGCACAAGGAGTACCGTGACGTCGTCACGGGCCATCTTCACTGAGGAGATCTGACTGGCAAGCGCCGTGTCATCGCAGATTTCTGAAGGGTGATACTACACACCCTCAACAGAGACGGTATCATCGTCCATGGATGCACGTACCCCTTCCCCACCCTGCGGTTTCAACTGCTCAATCAACCACATGCAGGCGGGTCCCGGAGGGCGGTCAGCGCGAAAGGCCGACATCGCAATACATGGGGCGAGATCGCATTCCACCATTTCGAGAGGCATCAGCACGCCGCTTGCGATAGCTGTAACTTTTCAGGCTTGATAAAGGCTAGGCGGCGTTACTGACAGACGACGCCTTGATGAGCTCCTCAATAAATCCGCGTCCGGCCGGACCGGGCAGAGAGTCCGCCCTGTAGACCACGGACATCGTAATCATGGCTGCTGTCGTCATGTCAGCAATCTCCAACGGGACCAGCAAACCACGATCAAGGTCTTCCCGCACGACTTCCACCGGCATGCCACCCCAGCCGAGACCAGCTTTCAGAAGCGCGTGTTTCGCCCCGAGATCGTAAAGCCGCCAGGTCTTAGGCGCAAAGACCCGGAAATCCTTTTCGGCCGTAAGCTTCGAGCGGTC
>NZ_VJMG01000096.1 GCF_007004135.1 Affinirhizobium straminoryzae | reverse complement strand
TTGCCGACGGAGGTCAGCACATCGTCCATCACGACATTGACCGCGCCCTGCGCGCCGAAGGTTCCGCCAGCGCCTGACAGGCTGACGGTCAGCGAACCACCGACACCCAGCACCTCCTGGTTCATCCGGCTTTCGACATTGATCGCCTTGGCCTCGACATGGGCCCGATCGCCGATCGCTACCTTCGTCACGCCGTTGGCAACAGTGATGCCGAGCGCGCCGCTGTAAGAAGCTTCGGTGCTCTGGCCGGCGGCGGCAGCAGCGATAACCTGGTTATGCAGCGACTGTGTGACGGCCGGATCTGCATTGCGCAGCGGCGCTGCAATGTCACCGCCGAGAACCGGATCGACGTAATCACGCCAGGTAGTCGAGGAGACGGGCGAGCCCTTTTCCGGTCCAACCCAAGCATCAGACGGTGCGAGGACCCTGGCCACAATATCGGCATCCTTGCCGGTGCGAAGGTCGAGGTCCGTACCAATGGTCGTGGCAACTTCGCGACCACGGTAAATGACCGAGCCAACGGCGCCGCGGGCCGACTTCGTCGTGCTGGTGCCGGTGCCGAGCGCCGCCGACACGCCCCAGGCCTTATTGGCGACCTTGGACTGGTCGTAGGCGGCAATCGTCGTGTCGCCTGTCGCATTGATCGAGACACGATTGCCGAGCGTCGTGGACGTATCGCCGAGATAGACGGTCGTGGCGAAGGCACCCGTGAAGGACGATCCCTTACCGCCTGCACCGGCAATCGCCTCGGCCGCATAGGCAAAGTTGGGGACTGTCTCGTCCAGAACCTTGTTGCCATTGACGAGGACATAGTTGCCCTTGGCATCTGTCTTATAGCGCAAGAGATCGGCAACATTGACGCCGGTATTGAACCGGCTCATCGCCTCGACCGTGACATCGGTGGCTTTCCGTTCTGGAGAACCAAACGTCACATCGTTTCCAACAACAGCGGCTGACGTTGTATTGATGACATTGATGCTGATCGCGGCGCCGGTCGCGGCGTCGCTGAGGACAGCCGCACCGGACACTTCAGCCATCGACATGGCATCATGATCAGCAATGACGTCGATTGCACCGCCGGTTTCGATCTTTACGCCATCGGCAACGATCGCCTTGGTGTCGTGATCGGAGAAGTTGAAGCCGACCGCGGCAGCGAAGGCCTGGCTTGGCTTGGCGTCTTGGGTCTTTTCCGTCGCCTTGCTTATTTCTTTGTAGGTCGTTGCAAATCGGTCAGCGGCGCGGCCGAAAATCCCCGTATTCGCATTGCCGCCACCGGAACCGAGCAGAAGGCTGTTGATGGAGGTTTTGAGCTTGGCCGCATAGTCTTCAACGGGTGTTCCGCGAGCAGACGCCTGGGCATTGACCACTTCCATGGTATCTGCGGTCGCCGTCACGGCGACATCGCCGGTGGCGCGGACGGAAGCCGACAGCGTGGCAGTCGTGTCGAAGTCATGCAGGTTGAGGGCGCCCGCATCCCCGTCAGCCGCCTGGGTGCCAGCCGCCTTGCCATCGGCCGTCGCCTCGGCCATTGCCTGGGTCTTGGCGCCCACGGTGACGCTTTTTGCGAGGATCGTGCCGTCGCTCGTCAGAGCGTCGAGACCCTTGGCTGGGGTCGCTTCACGGACCGTGGCGGCGCGCCCCTTGCCGACAGCGGCGCTGACATCGCCGTAGACGACGTTGATTGCGGCTGCGGCATCGGCAGCCGTTGCTGCGGTCTTGGTTGCCTTGGCCGACAGGCTGAGGATTTCGTTTGACGGCCCAGAGCCCGCCACACCCAGGGCGCTGCTTCTCACGCGCGCTTCGCCTGTTACCGAGAGGGCACCGGCATCCACAACGGCATTGCCGGCCAGAATATTCGCCTTCACGTCGATCGAGCCGACATTGATGCCAACGCCAAAGCCCTTGGCAGAACCGGATCCGCCGGCCGTGGGCGTCTTGGTCAGTTCGGCCTGGCGCTGACGGACACGTGCGTCGAGATATTCGCCGAACAAGGGGGTCGCCATCTGGGCAATGGTCACACCCAGTGCAGCGCCACGCGCTTTCTTGGTCGTTTCATAGTATTTCAGCAGGCCATCTTCGGTGGCAAAGAACATGCCGTTGACGCCGGCCGCCGCATTGCCTTCTGCCTTCAGCGTGATCGATGCGAGGGAATTGACCGTCACATCGGGCTTGTCACCATTCGCAGAGACTGCAGCATTCATCGCCGCCTGCGTCGAAGCGGCATAGGCCGCCTGAGACAGGATCGTGACGTTGTTGTCAATTCTGGCTTCATTCTCGAAATCGACGATGTTGAGCCCCAGCGACACAATCAGCTGATCGCCACCGATGGTCGCCTTGCCAACGCTGCGCGACAGGAAGTCACTGGACGCTGTGCTCAGCGTTTCGTTGCCTTTGTCATCTTCCTTCCAGGCTTTGGTCGATGCATCGACAGCCAGCCCGTTCTTGCCGGCAACGACCGTGCTGCCGGAGCCAATGAGGGCGAGATTGTCCTGGTTGGCGAGATTGACGGCCGCGGACAGCACCTTCGCGCCGGCCCCTTGCGAGAATTTTGAAGTCGCGGTGATGTCAACCTTGGCGTCGGTCACGTTATAGGCACCGACGCGGATGCCGTCGGCGCTGAGAGTGAGCCCTGGCAAGGTTTCCGCCACACTGTCGAATGAATTGAAGGAGAATGCGCCGCTGAGGACGAAATCGGACTTGGCCTGATCCTTCATCACCTTCTGTGCGTTTTTCTCCGCGGCCAGCGCCTTCTCGCTGTTTGTCTTCATGCTGCTGCTGTTCGCGAGCGCATTGCCGACAACGCCGAGGCTCATGATGGCACTGATGCCCAGCGTTGCATTCTTGGCATCATTATCATCGTCGGAGGAACCGCTGTCTTTCAGGTCCGCAAGGTTGCTCAGCAATTCCAGGCCATTGGTAATGGCGGTCGTGACGGGGGCGACTGCACCACCGCCCGCCGTCGAGGCAGCAAGATAGGTGCCGACGGTGTTGGCGCTGGCCGCTTCCACGGCAAGCGTGCCCTGGGCGAAGACACTGCGCCCGAGCTGAGCCGAGGTATCGAGCATCTGGACGCCACCAGAGACCGTAATCAGGCTCGCAGCCGTCGCATCTCCGGTCATCTTATCGGGCGTCGAACTGGTATTCGTGATACTGAACCCGGTCTCGTTGCGAGCGCTGACGCTGACATCGCCAGTAGACCACAGCGTGTTGGCGGCATCCTTTCCGCTGGCCCCTGCACGTGTGGCGATGTTGGCGACCGTTTCACCCAGCAAGACGTTGGCACCAATGTTCAGCGCCTGACCGGTAGAGGCCTTGTCGGCGCTGCCGCCATTGACCGTTGCGAAGGTACTCAGTCCGCCTTCCATGGAAGAATGCGCGAGGACCGAGATGTCGCCGACAGCACCGGAAAGAAGACCGCCAAGTGCGACAGAACCGACCTGCGCACCGCTGCCAATGCGGGCAGCGGTGTCCTGCGTGATGAGATTGAAACCGATCGTGTATGTCGAGCCGATACTGGCAACCGCTTCGCTGGCAGCATCCTGAACGGCGCCATTAACGGCACCCACAAGGGCCTTCTGCGCCTCGGCCTTCTTGATATCGTCCTCGGCCTCGGCAATCTCCTTGTCGGCCTCAGCCTTTTCGACGGCCGAGACTGCCAGCCTCTTTTTCTCCTCAGCCTCTGCTTTCGCAGCAACCTTGGCATCCCGGATCTGTCCAAGCTCGCCGTTGAGTCGCGACATTGCAGCCTTGGTTCCAACAGCTGCGGCTTCTGCAGCGTCACCGGCTTCCAGGTAGAGAATGGACAGACGGTTTTCAGCGACAACGGACAGCGCGCCAATCCCCGACAGCTTGAGCGCGACATTGTCGAGATTTGCCTGCGTATCGCGGGTGGAGATGCCAATCCCGATACCGTAGGTGTTGGCAGCGGCCTTGGTCGCCTCAGCACGTGCGTTGGCAATGATGGCGCGCCCATTCTGATAGCGGTCGGCATCCATCTGCTGGTTGCGGAACGTCAGGACAGATTCGTCCTTCGAAAGCGCGGTTGTCTCGAACTCGCTCGCCCTGACCGATGCGGAGGCGGCATTGACGCTCAGTTTTCCGCTGTTCGTATCGCTGCCGACAGATGCCGTGTTCGAGATGTCCTCGTATGACAGATTGACGGCGAGCGCCGTTGCTGTACCGCCGGTTCCCTTGTACTTGATGGCGGACTCGACGGAATTGCGCGTCAGGGCATTTGAACGGCTCTCGACCCGCAACGCGCCGGCCGAGTCGATGGTCACGGCTTTCAGTGGATCGCTGGAAATCTCTGCAGAACTCTCGTCCAGCGCGACAAGCACGCCGCCGGTCGCGCCCCACAGGCCGCCATCCTCGTCACGCTTACCGGTAATACCGGACTTCTTGCCCCAAGCGGCGCTGTAGAGACTGGCCAGCTTGTCGATCCCGGATGCAGCACTTTCGGTGATGCCCCAGTATTTGTTGATCTTCTCGCCCGTGGCATTGACCTTGCCGTTGTCGGTGAAGAATTCGCTGACGACGGCGCCAACGACAGCCCCGATCAACTCCAGCACATTATCAGAAGCGCCGTCGCTGACGTTCAGCGTCCCGGCCTGATCAGCCCGAAGAATGCTATCGGCGAGAACGTTGACGCCGCCCGTACGGGCAGTCACGCCGGAATTGCGAACCTTTGCTATGGCCTTGTGATCATTGAAATTGAAGCCGGCACCGAGGGCTCCGTTTGTGGAACCGCCACCGAGGACGTCGAAGCTCGTCGTATTTTCACTGAGGGCATAGGCGTGCACCTCAACATTGTTCCTGGCGTCAAGGGACGAGCTGTCAACAATGACCTCTGCATCATTGGTCAGGACGCCCACCGAAACCGCGGCGGCATAGGGAAGCGAGCCCTTGCCGAGCGTGATGTTGCGGGCCGTGGCAATCGCCTCGATTTCAGCGCGACTATCGGCAATCAGGCCGATGCTGGCCGTCTCGCTGGTCAGGCTGGAACCGTTGACGACATTGACCTTCGCACTGGACAGCGCAACGCCGACAGCGGCGTCAAACGGAATCGGGATCGGCAGTATGCTGTCGGTCAGAAGATCGCTCGCCAGCGACACGGTCTTGGCGGTGGCCTCGACGTTCACATCACCTTTGGCCGTCAGGCTCGACGCATCGATGGTGACAGACGCAGACGCCGTGTTTGCCGAAGACAACAGATAGGGGCGATTGACGTTCAGCGTCAGGTCTTCGACCACCGAAGATGCGGTGGCGCTGACGTTCAGCGTCCCGTCCGCCTTGATAAGGCTGCCCTTGGTGATGCTGACATTGCTTGAAGACGAACCGGTCTGGATGATGAAGGCGACGGAATCGGCCTTTTCATCCTTTGCGGTCAGGTTGACGTTCTTTCCGGCGATCGTTGCGTTGGTGAGGCTGATAGACTGGCCGGACAGCGTGACGTCACCGCCGGCATAGCTGCCGCTGCCCTGGGCGAAGATCGCCGAGCCGTTCTTCAGGTCGATCGTCGGAGCCGTCAGTTCCACGGCGCCGGAGATGCCTGACGAGGCTGCCGTGGCATGGCTGTTGCG
>NZ_VJMG01000095.1 GCF_007004135.1 Affinirhizobium straminoryzae | reverse complement strand
ACCCTGCCGGTGGCAGGGTCGGATGCCGTCTTTCCGGTGCGGCGGGTCTATTGCGTCGGCCGCAACTATGCAGACCATGCCATCGAAATGGGGCACGATCCCTCCCGCGAGCCGCCTTTCTTCTTCCAGAAAAACCCGGACAATCTGGTGACCGACGGGCGCTTTCCCTATCCGCCGTTGTCCAGCAATGTCCATTTCGAGGTGGAACTGGTGATGGCATTGAAGGCCGGCGGGCAAAACATTGTTGCCGAACAGGCGCTCGACTGTGTCTGGGGTTACGGTGTCGGCATCGATTTCACCCGCCGCGATGTGCAAGACGGGCTGAAGAAGGCCGGGCGCCCCTGGGAAGCGGCCAAGGCTTTCGAGGCATCGGCGCCGGTTTCGGCGCTTGTCCCGGCCTCCAGGGTGGGCCATCCGCAGACAGGCGCCATCTTCCTCGACGTCAACGGCGTGCGAAAGCAGTCCGGCGACCTCAACCAGATGATCTGGAAACTGCCGGAGATCGTGGTAGAACTTTCGAAGCTCTTTACGCTCGCTGCGGGCGACGTCATCATGACCGGAACGCCCGCTGGCGTCGGCCCCATCCTGCGAGGTGACACGCTGTCCTGCGGCGTCGATGGCATCGCGACGCTGGAAGTATCGGTGGTGTGACGCTGGCACTGCTAGGCGTTCAGGCTTGGTTGCGGAGAAGCGAGAACAATGCCGATTTATGCCCTCGGAGAGTTTTCACCGAAAACGCCGGCACCGGATCGTTTCTGGGTGGCGCCGGGCGCGCATGTGGTCGGCAAGGTGGAGATCGGCGAGGATGTCGGCATCTGGTTTGGCGTGACGATCCGCGGCGACAATGAATGGATCACCATCGGCAACGCGACCAACATCCAGGAAAACACGGTGATCCACACCGACTGGGGGTTCCCGACGGTGATCGGCGCCGGATGCACCATCGGTCACGGCGCCATCATCCACGGCTGCACGATCGGCGACAATTCGCTGATCGGCATGGGGGCGACGGTGCTGAACGGTGCGAAGATCGGCCGAAACTCTCTGGTCGGCGCCAATGCCCTGGTCACCGAGGGCAAGGAATTTCCCGACAACGCGCTGATCGTCGGCGCGCCGGCCAAGGTGGTGCGCATGCTCGACGACGAGGCAGTGGCCCGCCTCAGGCAGTCGGCAGACAACTACAGTGCCAACTGGAAGCGGTTTGCGGCGGACCTGACGCCCCTATGACGGAACCACACGCTCCGCTGCCAAAGCCTGACGAGATCGCCGGCGCGCTGCCGCAGGACAAGCTGCTGGCGCCGCTCATCGAGCGCAGCCTGGCAGAGGCTTGGTGGCGGCTTCGTTTTCCCGAACCGCTGGAAAGCATCTACCAGAACCACATTGCCCGCCAGAAGTGGCTGCAGACCAATATTGGCGGCGGCCTGTGCCTCGTGGTCTTCAACACCGGTGCCTATCTCGATTACATCGGAAATCCCGGCAAGATCTGGCTTGCGGTGTTCCTGCGGCTGGTGGTGGTGACCATTCCCTGCGCGCTGTTGTTCTGGTTCAGCTACCGTGTCCGCGACCACCGCAAGCGCGACGGCATTACCGCCGGCGCGATGCTGCTGATTGCCGTGGTCGTCAACATCCTGCTGATCATCCGCGGCTCGCCGCCAACACAGATCGCCTTCAGCATGGCGCTCATGGTGATTATCGTCAACATCGTCCTGCCGCTGTCGGTGGTCATGGCTTCGGTAGCCAGCGTCGGCGCGGTGGTGATCACCGCTCTCTTCCGGGCAAATTACGGCCCGCTCGTTCAAGGCGAACCGCATCTTCCGGTCATCTTCGTTACGATCACCTGCATCATCACCCTGCTGGCCAATCATCGGCTTGATACGGCGCTGCGCCGCCTCTACCTCGTGCTTCTGCGCGAACAGTTGCGCGGCGAGGAAGTCCGACGCGAAAACCGCGACCTCAACACCTTCTCCTATACCGACACGTTGACCGGCATCGCCAATCGCCGCCGGCTGGACGAGACGATGCAGCGCGCCTGGCAGAAGGCCGAGACGACACAGGAGCCGCTGGCGCTACTGATCATCGATATCGACCATTTCAAGCGCTACAACGACACCTATGGCCATCCGGCCGGCGATGCCTGTCTCAGGCGGGTTGCTGAAGCGGTGGCGGGCTCGATCCGCTCCGGGCGCGATCTGGCAGCCCGCATGGGGGGGGAAGAATTCGCCGTGCTTCTGGAGGATTGCGACATCGACACTGCGCATCTGGTGGCAGAGCGCATTCATGCATCGCTGGCGGCGACAAGCCTCACGGCGACGGCAGGGCTTTTCGGTGAACCGGTCACCGTCAGCATCGGTCTCGCCGTCACCTATCCCTTCAGCGGCGGCACGATCGAGGATTTCATCACGGCCGCCGACAGCGCGCTCTACATTGCCAAGCATCGCGGGCGCAACCAGACCTGCACAGGCTCCAGCGCCGCGTGAAGGCAGCGAAAAGAAAGCCTGTCAGCCGGCGCAGGCGCTGCAGAGACCGCGCAGTTCGATCGTGGTCTTCTCCGCCTTGAAGCCCTTGCTGCGGGCAAAATGCGCCAGACGATCGTCGATCGCATGATCATGGAACTCGCTGACCTGCCCGCAGCTTTCGCAGATCGCAAAGGCCACCGTGCCGTGATGACGGCAGCAGGCTTCCGTGGTGTGCGAGCAGGCGACAAAGGAGTTGAGGCTTTCCAGACGATGGACGAGCCCGAGTTCCAGAAGTTTTTCCAGCGCGCGATAGACCTGCAGCGGTGCACGGAAACCGTGGTCGCGCAACTTGTCCAGAATGGTATAGGCGCTCATGGGGCCTTCGGCCCGCGTCAGCGCGTCAAAGACCAGTGCCTGGTTCTTGGTCAGGTTCGTCGGTGCATTCATCGGCGTTCTCCGTCAGGCTTTGCGGTCTGGGCAAGCCCCTTGCCGAGCGAAGGCAGAAGGCTTGCGATGAAGAGAGCAAGGGCGGCGACCACGATCGACGGGCCGGAGGGCGTATCGGCCTGAAGCGAGCCGAACAATCCACCGACGACCGCGAGCGCGCCAAGAAGCGATGCAAGCACCGCCATCCGTTCCGGACTTGCCGAAAAGCGGCGGGCGGTCGCAGCCGGGATGATCAGCAGCGCCGTGATCAACAGGATGCCCACGATCTTCATGGCAATTGCAATCACCAGTGCCATCAGCAGCATGAAGAACAGCCGCGCACGGCCGGGGTTCAGCCCCTCCGCCTCGGCAAGATCGTGACTGACCGTCGAGGCCACCAGAGGCCGCCACAGCAGCACCAGGCAACCGACGACGAAGGCGCCGCCCAGCCAGATCAGCAGGATATCCGTGGTGGTGACCGCGAGAATATCGCCGAACAGGAAGGCGATGAGATCGATGCGCACCCAGGACATGAAGGCAACCAGCACGAGGCCGATGGCGAGCGTGGAATGCGAGAGAATGCCGAGCAACGAATCCGCCGAAAGACCCTGCCGGCGTTGCAGGAAGAGCAGCAGAAGCGACACGGCCACCGCCACGCCGAACACACTGAGCAGCAGATTGATCTCGAAGAACAGCGACAGCGCGACGCCAAGCAGGGCCGAATGCGCCATGGTATCCCCGAAATAGGCCATACGCCGCCAGACGACGAGGCAGCCGAGCGGTCCGGTGGTCAGCGCGAGGCCGATGCCGGCCAGAAGCGCACGGACGAAGAAGTCATCAAGCATGGCGGTGCGCCTCCCCGGCCCCGGCGTCCCGAGGGTCGTGATGCGCATGGTCGTGGCCAGGATGATGATCGTGACCGTCATGGATCCCATGGGCATGCGGATGGCCATGATGATGCCCGTCGTCGGGATGGCAATGATCCGTGACGCTGCCATCCCGATGCAGCACGCGGCCATCCGGCAGGTGCGTGTGGTCGTGCCGATGGGTGTAGAGCGCAAGTCCGGCACCCGGCGCGCCAAACAGCTTTCGATAATCGTCGCTCTGGCTGACGGCCGCCGGCGTTCCCCGGCAGCAGACATGACCGTTCAGGCAGACCACCGTATCGGTACCGGCCATTACCATATGCAGATCATGCGAGATCATCAGGATGCCGCAGCCGGTGCGGTTGCGGATCTCGCCGATCAGGCCGTAGAGTGCCGTCTCGCCGGCGAAATCGACGCCCTGCACCGGTTCGTCCAGCACCAGCAGATCGGGCTTGCGCGCGATGGCGCGGGCCAGCAGCGCGCGCTGGAATTCGCCACCGGACAAATGCTGCACCTCCGCCTTGCGCAGATGCGGGATTCCGACCGCCTCGAGCGCAGCCGCAAGATCGGTTTCCGCCAGCCGGCCGGTCAGATGCATCAGCCGCTCGACAGAAAGCGGCATCGTCCAGTCGATCGACAGCTTTTGCGGCACATAGCCAATGGCAAGACCGTCCGCGCGCTGCACGGATCCTTCATCGGGCCGCAGCACGCCGATCGCAAGCTTCGCGGTGGTGGACTTGCCGGCACCGTTCGGTCCGATCAGGGTGACGATTTCGCCGCGGGACAGGGTCAGGTCAACACCACGCACAAGCCAGCGACCCTGCCGACGGATGCCCGCATTGGCAAGCGAAACCAGCGATTGCTGGCGGGCGGAGGACGGCATCAACATCAAATTTCCTGTTCTGGTGTTGCCCTCTGCTATTACACACGTTATAGCGTTACACAACCGATGTAATAACATAACACCAACATTCAAGGAGCGACCGGATGAGAAAACCCGCCGCCATCCTCCTCGCCTCGGCAAGCCTTGTGGTTGCCACGGCGGCACATGCCGCCCCCGATGTCGTGGTTTCGATCAAGCCGATCCACTCGCTGGTGGCTTCGGTCATGCAGGGTGTTGCAGAACCCACGCTGATTGTCGATGGCGCTGCCTCGCCGCATACCTATTCGATGAAGCCCTCCAATGCGAAGGCGGTGGCGGATGCCGATATCGTCTTCTGGGTCGGCCCGACCATGGAAGCGTTTCTCGACAAGCCGCTCGATGCACTGGGCGGCAAGGCCATGGTCGTTGCGCTCGGCGATGCTCCGGGCCTCGAAAAGCTGACCTTCCGCGAAGGTGGCCCCTTCGAGGCGCATGACGACGGCGACGAGCAGGGCGAGGGCCATGACCACGTGACCGAAGAGGCGCATCATGACGATCACGGCCACGATGCGCATGAGGCACATGCCCACGAAGGGCACTCCCACGAGGGCTTCGACACCCATCTGTGGCTCGATCCTGAAAATGCCAAGGCCATGGTGAAAGAGATCGAGGCGCGTCTGGTGGCAGCCGATCCTGCCAATGTGGCGATCTATACCCGAAACACGCTCGCGCTGCTGAAGCGCATCGACGCACTGGATGTCGAGATCGCCGCCACGGTTGCACCGGTCAAGAACAAGCCCTTCATCGTGTTCCATGACGCCTACCAGTATTTCGAGCACCATTACGGGGTTAAGGTGGCGGGCTCCATTACGGTCAGCCCGGAAACCGCACCCGGCGCCGAACGGCTGAAGGAGATCAAGGCAAAGATTGCCGGTCTTGGCGCGACCTGTGTGTTTGCCGAGCCGCAATTCACGCCCAAACTGATCAATGTCGTGACCGAAGGCACGCGCGCCAAGTCCGGCGTTCTGGATCCGGAAGGCGCGACGCTGAAGGCAGGCCCCGACCTCTATTTCGAACTGATGCGCACCATCGCGACATCGCTCAACGATTGCCTCGGCAAGGACAGCTGATCCAGCCGAGCGTCACTCTGCGATCAAGGCGGCAGGTCCGCCTTTTTCTTGAACCAAACATGTTATGTTATAACAAAAAGGACCTCGACATGGACCAGCGGCTTCCCGTTACGGTTCTCTCCGGCTTTCTCGGCGCCGGCAAGACGACGCTTCTCAACCACATCCTGACCAATCGCGAGGGTCTGCGCGTCGCGGTGATCGTCAACGACATGAGCGAGGTGAACATCGATGCGGCGCTGGTGCGCGATGGCGGCGCCGAGCTTTCCCGCACCGAGGAGCAGCTGGTGGAGATGACCAATGGCTGCATCTGTTGCACGCTTCGCGACGATCTCCTGAAGGAAGTCCGCGCGCTCGCAGAACAGAAACGCTTCGACTATCTGCTGATCGAATCCACCGGCATTGCCGAGCCGCTGCCGGTCGCCGCCACCTTCGAATTCCGTGACGAGAACGGCGAAAGCCTCTCCGATGTTGCCCGTCTCGACACCATGGTGACGGTAGTGGATGCGGCAAACCTGCTGAAGGATTACGGCTCCGCCGACTTCCTGGCCGACCGTGGCGAAACCGCCGGCGACGGCGACAACCGCACGCTGGTCGATCTTCTCGTCGAGCAGATCGAGTTTGCCGATGTGGTCGTGCTGAACAAGGTTTCGACAGCGACGCGGGAAGAACGTGCTGCCGCCCGCGCGATCGTTGCCGGGCTGAACCCCGATGCGCGCATCATCGAGGTGGATTTCGGCCATGTCGCCTCAGGCGACATTCTGGGTACCGGCCTTTTTGATTTCGCCAAGGCCGAGACGCACCCGCTATGGTTCAAGGAACTGCACGGGTTCCGCGACCATGTGCCGGAAACCGAGGAATATGGCATCCGCTCCTTCGTCTACCGCGCGCGTCGTCCCTTCGATCCGGCCAAGCTGCATGCCTTCATCAACCGGTCCTGGCCGGGCGTCATCCGCGCCAAGGGCTTCTTCTGGCTGGCCACGCGCCCCTACCATGTCGGTGAGATCTCACAGGCCGGCGCGCTGATCCGCACCCAGAAGCTCGGCCTCTGGTGGGATGCCGTGCCGCGTGAACAGTGGCCAGAGGACCAGGGCTTTCGCGCCGGACTGGCCCGCTATCTCGATCCGGTCTGGGGCGACCGCCGCCAGGAAATCGTCTTCATCGGGGCAGATCCGATGGACGAGCAGTGGATCCGCAACCATCTCGACATCTGCCTGATGCCGACCGACCGTTTCACGCCGGACCGCTGGCGCGACCTGCCGGACCCCTTTGCCAGCTGGAGCCAGCGGGCTGCCTGAGGCTGAAACACAAGGCCGCCGGCATGACCGGCGGCCTTGTGTTTCAG
>NZ_VJMG01000094.1 GCF_007004135.1 Affinirhizobium straminoryzae | reverse complement strand
ATTCTAACTTTGCGGCTACACAAGAGATTACTGATAATATATATTATGGAATATTTGTCATCACTGGAGCTGACTGGCCAGAGGGTTTGAACCGGCCAGCCAGCAGAATTTCCGTTTCGCTGATGCCGTCCGGATAGAGAAGCCTGCGCCCGTCGAGGAGTGGCTGGTATGGTTTTCGTCACCGGCCGCGAAATTGTAATCGCAGAGCAGGATCTAGACTGCGCCGCCGGACCAGCGGACATGCACGATCTGGCATTCTTCGGGCAGGCGTTCGGCAAAGACCTTGCGGATCTGCCGCACCTTTTCGGTTTCCAGCACCGCGGCGGAAAAGAAGGCGCCGGCGGTAATCTTGAGCTTTATCCTCTCCTGTCTCCAGCAAGATTCAGAATAAGTGAGGACCGGCAGGCGCCCGCGGCGCCATGTCGCCGCCTCAGCCGCAACGTTCGAGGCGCATCGATGCGGAAAGGCTATCGCCGGGCGCCAGAACGGCAAGCCCGCCGGCGTGGGGGTCACCATGCGCATTCGGCCGGTGGCTCATTGGCTCGACGCACAGAAAACCGGAGGTACCGGCGGGTTTGTAGAGCATCAGATAGCGGAGCGGCAGGGAGGCTTCGAGGATGAGGGCGGCACCCGAGGCCTGGCCGATGACGGCGCGCCCCGTCCAACCCTCGTAGCAGTTGTTGATCCAGCCCTCGGGGGCGGCGCGCGGCGTGCCGAAATCGATCTCACCGGCCGGCGTGCATCGAATGCCGGGCAGGTGCATCTCCCGCTCCGTCCACACGCCCCCCGCCTGGAATTCCACCGTCGAGCCCGGTCCGACCGGCAGATGAGGGTGGAAACCGAGCCCGTAAGGAAGCCGTCGCGCCCCCTGGTGGACAACCGACAGCGTCAGCATCAGCCCGTGCGGCAAAAGCGTGATCCGCTGTTCGGCCCGGTAGGCATAGGGTGAGCGGTCGTCGGCCGCAACGTCGAGGCAAAGCAGCACGGTGTCACGGCCAACCTCCGACACGGACCATGGCCGCAGCCAGCCCTCGCCGTGCAGCACCAGCGGATCCTCAGTATTGCGGGCAAGCCGATAGTACGCGCCGTCGACGGAAAAGCCGTTGTGCTCGATGCGCCCGCCGAAGGGCACCAGCGGAAAGCAGGCCTCGCCCCCATGCAGCCGTGTCGCAAGGCCCGGCGTCTGCGTCGCAACCATCAGCGGCATGCCAGACACCGTCGCGCTCAGGATGGCGCCACCAGCCGGCGCGATTGTCGCGCGGCAGTCGCCATTCCTCAGCTCGATCCGGTCGGCCATGGCCCGCCTTTACCGCCGGCTCATCGTCGCGGCCGAAACCCGAAGATTGTCGAGGAGGACGGCCAGCAGCAGGATCATGCCGCGCACGACATACTGGTAGAAAGCCTGGATATTAAGCAGGTTCATGACATTCTCGGCAATGCCCATGATCAGCACGCCGACGATCACGCCGGTCATCGCCGCCCGCCCCCCGGCAAGCGAGACGCCGCCCAGCACGCAGGCGGAGATCACCGAAAGCTCCAGTCCGGTGGCGGCATTCGGCTGGCCGGAGGTGATGCGCGAGGCAAGCAGGATCCCCGCCACGCCGCAGACGAGCCCCTGCAGGGCAAAGATCCAGATGCGCATGGTCACGACATTGACGCCGGCAAGGCGCGCGGCCTCGGGATTGCCGCCGATCGCCAGCGTGTTCTTGCCGAACACCGTGCGGTTGAGCACGAAGCCGAACAGGACGAAGAACAGGCCCATCACCCAGACCGGAGCCGGCACGCCGAGAATGCGCGTCAGGGCCAGATCGTAAAAGGCGGGATCGTTGATGCCGACCGCGCGGCCATCGGAGGAAATCAGGGCAAAGCCGCGGACGATCTGCATGGTCGCAAGCGTTGTGATCAGCGCATTGATGCGAAACCGTGCGATCACCACGCCATTGATCACGCCGACGATGGCGCCGCAGGTGATGGCGGCCAAGAGCCCGAGCAGGATCGAGCCGGTGCTGTTGGAGGCCATCACGGCGACCATGCCGGAAAAGGCGACGGTCGAGCCGACGGAGAGGTCGAAATCGCGCGAGGCGAGGCAAAACATCATCGTGCAGGACACGATGCCGATCGTCACCACCGATTGCAGCAGGCCGAGCATGTTGCGCTCGGTCAGGAAGTTCGGAACCGTGATCGACACGAGCACGAAGGCAAGCGCGAAGATGACGACGAGCCCCTGTTCGCCGAGAAGGATTTTCTTGAGTGATTGCATGTGTCGGTTCTCTGTCAACGGGTCTCGATCGGGGTCAGGGCAGGCTCTGGCGGGTATCGGGAAAGGCGGCGGACAGGATCTCGCGTTCGTCATACGCCGCCCGTTCGAACTGCCGGGTGATCTGGCCGCCGCACATCACCTGGATGCGGTCGGTGATGCCCATCACCTCGGGAAGCTCGCTGGAAATCACAACGATCGCCATGCCGGCGGCGGCAAGATCGTAAAGGAGCGCGTAGATCTCCGACTTCGCGCCGACATCGATACCGCGCGTCGGTTCGTCGATCACCAGCACACGGACGCCTGCTTCCGCCAGCCAGCGCCCCAGAATGACCTTCTGCTGGTTGCCGCCGGAGAGATGCACGATGTCCTGCTGCCGCGAGGGCGTGCGGATCCTCAGCTGGCCGATGAAGCGGTCGGCAAGTTCGGCTTCCTTGCGCGGCTGCACGAGGCCGAAGGGCGAAAACAGGCGGCGGGCGGAAATGGCGATGTTTTCCTCGACGGAACGGCTCTGGATGATGCCGTCATGCTTGCGGTCCTCGGGACACAGGACAAGGCCGGCGCGGATCGAGGCAGGCGGACTGTCCGGCGCAACCGCCCGCCCGTCGATGACAACGCGCCCCGTCCGGCGGCTGTCGGCCCCAAACAGCAGGCGCGTCATCTCGCTGCGGCCCGCGCCGATCAGCCCGAAGAAGCCGAGGATCTCGCCGGCCCGCACCTCGAAATCGATCGGGCGGGGAAGACGGTCGCCGGAGAGGTTCTCCACCTTCAGACGCACCTCGCCGTGCAGGCGGGCGCGGTAACCCCAGATATTCGTGATCTCGCGGCCGACCATCTCCGAAATCACCTGGTCTCGGGTTATGCGGGAGAGATCCGGGTGATGGGCGGCGAGCTTGCCGTCTCTCAGCACGGTCAGGCTGTCACAGAGGCGAAAGACCTCGTCGAGGCGATGCGAGACGTAGAGAATGACGGTGCCGCGCGCCTTCAGCCGCGCAATCAGCGAAAAGAGGATCTCGCTTTCCTTCGACGACAGCGACGAGGTCGGTTCGTCCAGCGCGATCACCCGTGCATCGAGCATCACCGCCTTGGCGATCTCGACCATCTGGCGCTCGCCGATGGAGAGAGAGGCGACTTTCGCCGAAGGATTGACGTCGATGCCGACGTCGCGCAGTCTCGCCCCGACTTCGGACAGCAGCCGCTTGCGGTCGAGCACGCCGGCGCGTGCCGGAAAGCGGCCGAGCCAGAGGTTTTCCGCAACCGTCAGCTCCGGAACGAGCTGCAGCTCCTGATGGATGACGATCACGCCGGCCTCGAAGGCATCGCGCACGGAGGCATAGGTCTGCACGCTTCCGTCGATCAGGATGTCGCCGGCATCCGCCCGCTGGTCGCCCGACAGGAGACGGATCAGCGTCGATTTGCCCGCGCCATTTTCGCCCATCAAGCCATGCACGGCGCCGCGCGCAACGCCGAAGCTCACATCGGCAAGCGCCTGCACGCCGGGATAGCCCTTCGACAGGGCGCGAAATTGAAGAAAGTCTGACACGGCTCCCCTTCCCCTCACCCGGCCCGGCGGCGCACCGCCGGACCCTGTCCGTCCATCCGCAGGCGGCGGGCCTATTCGATGCCGAGCTGCTTGCGCACTTCGGCGTAATTGCTGCGCAGCGCCAGCTGGCCGGCGGTCAGGATCAGCTTTTCCGGCTGCTTGCCGTTCGCCACCCAGTCATACATGTTGATCGCCGTTTCATAGCCGTGGCGCTTGGGCGAGATGATCACCGTGCCGACAAAGCCGGTCGCCTTCGGCTTCTTGAACTCGTTGATCGCCGATTCCGCCCCGCCGATGCCGACGGCCACGACGTTTTCCGGTGCGATGCCGACGCTTTCGGTGGCGCGGACTGCCCCCAACGCCGCCTCGTCATTCAGCCCGAAGGCGACCCAGTTCTTGATCTCGGCATGCTTGTTGAGAACGGTCGTCGCCGCGTTGAGCGCGGCCTCGGTATCGGTCTTGGCCTGCGGCGCATCGAAGATGTTGGCAGCCGGGAAACCGTTCGCCTTCAGGACGGAAATCGCCCCTTCGACGCGGTCGACCGCGGTCGGAAGCTGGTCGTAGGAGACGCGGATCGCGCCGACCGTCTTCGGGTCCCAGCCCCGCTTCTTGACCTCGTCGACGATCGCCTGGCCGACCGCCTCGCCGATCTTGGTCGCGGAGATGCCCATGTGCGGAACGGCCTCGAGCGGCTTGCCATCGGCGCCGACCAGCCGGTCGTCAACCGTCATGACCTTGAGATTGTTGGCGGCCGACTTGGCCACGATGCCGGGCCCGAGCTTCACGTCCGGCGTGCAGATGATGAAACCCTGCGCGCCCTGCGCACCGAGATTGTCGATGGCCGACTGGACCTTTTCGCCGTCTTCCGCGCCGATCTTCACGAGCTGGAAGCCCTTCTCCTTGGCGGCCACTTCCGCAAACTTCCATTCGTCCTGGAACCAGGGTTCCTCCGGCTGCTTGACGACGAAGCCGATCTTCACATCGGCCGCAAAGGCCGAGCTGGCGGCGATCACGGCAACGGCACCCGCCAGAATGGCGGCCTTGAACAAGCGCATTGTCTTCCTCCCCAAAAAGGCTGCTCTCCCGCAGCGGGGGCAGTGTTAGGCTTTTTCATCGTACCAGTCAATTGTCTTGGTATGATGAATGAGTTATCAGTGTCTGATGCGGGATGAGATTCATCAGGGCAGGCCGTGAAGCAATGGCGTTCGGCCCTGGATCGTACTATGCCGGCGGGGTGGAACAGTGCGATGGGCAGGGAGATGCTGGTGGAAGAGAGAGCGGTCGGTCGGGATGGCGATGAGGGGCGCGACCGGGGGCGGCGGCCCCGCGTCAGCAAGAATGTCACCGCGGCGCTGGCGCTCGACATCTGCGACGACCGCTATTCGCCCGGCACCCTGCTGCCGCGCGAAAACGATCTCTGCGATCTCTACGGCGTCAGCCGGACGGTGATCCGCGAATCGCTGAAGATTCTCGACTCCAAGGGCATGGTGAAGAGCCGCTCGCGCGTCGGCACCGTCGTCTGCGACAAGGAGGACTGGAACATCCTCGACGCGCAGGTGCTCGACTGGATCGGCCCGCGGATCTACGATTTCGATCTGGTCGGCTGCATTCTGGAGGCCCGCCGCACCATCGAGCCGGTGGCGGCCGAACTGGCGGCGACGCGCGCCACGACGCAGGACGTTGCCGATCTCGAAAAGGCCTGGGTCGCCATGCGCGAACTCGAAGGCAATAACGAGCGCTTCACCGAGGCGGACGTCGCCTTCCACACCATCCTGCTGCGCGCCAGCCACAACCAGGTGTTCCGCCAGCTGTCCGGCATCATCCACGCCGCGCTCAAATATTCGCTCTCCACCTCCAACAAGGCCGTCGAACGCCATGACGAGGCGCTCGATATCCACCGCGAACTGGTGGAGGCGCTGAGGATGCGCAATGGCGCAGCCGCCCGCGACTGTTCCACCCGCATGCTGGACCTTGCCGCGCGCGACCTCGCCGTCGCCCTCAAACAGACGTGAGCCGCCGCACGGCTCTTCTCTCACCTGACGGATATGCTCATGAAGATCACCAAGCTGACCACCTATATCGTGCCGCCCCGGTGGCTGTTCCTGAAGATCGAGACCGACGAAGGCATCGTCGGATGGGGCGAGCCGGTGGTGGAGGGTCGCGCCCTGACGGTGCAGGCGGCCGTGCATGAGATGGAGGACTACCTGATCGGCAAGGACCCGTTCCTGATCGAGGATCACTGGACGGTGCTCTATCGCGGCGGATTCTATCGCGGCGGCGCCGTGCACATGAGCGCGCTTGCCGGCATCGACCAGGCGCTCTGGGACATCAAGGGCAAGGCGCTCGGCCAGCCGATCCATTCGCTGCTCGGCGGCCAGCTGCGCGACCGGATCAAGGTCTATTCCTGGATCGGCGGCGACCGGCCGAGCGATGTGGCGCGCAATGCGCGCGATGTGGTGGCCCGCGGCTTCAAGGCGATCAAGCTCAACGGCTGCGAGGAGCTACAGATCGTCGACAGCTGGGAAAAGATCGACAAAGCGGTCGAGACCATCGCGACCATTCGCGACGCGATCGGCCCGCATATCGGCATCGGCGTCGATTTTCACGGGCGGGTGCAGAAGCCGATGGCCAAGGTCCTGGCCAAGGAACTCGATCCCTACAAGCTGATGTTCATCGAGGAGCCGGTGCTCTCGGAAAACCGCGAGGCGCTGCGCGACATCGTCAATCACTGCTCGACCCCGATCGCGCTCGGCGAGCGGCTCTATTCGCGCTGGGACTTCAAGCAGGTGCTGGCCGACGGCTTCGTCGACATCATCCAGCCGGACCTGTCGCATGCCGGCGGCATCACCGAATGCCGCAAGATCGCGGCGATGGCGGAAGCCTATGACGTGGCGCTGGCGCCGCATTGCCCGCTCGGCCCGATTGCGCTTGCAGCCTGCCTGCAGGTGGATGCCGTCAGCCACAATGCCTTCATCCAGGAGCAGAGCCTCGGCATTCATTACAATGCCAGCAACGACATCCTCGACTACATCTCCAACCCGGAGGTCTTCGCCTATGCCGATGGCATGGTGGCGATCCCGCAGGGGCCGGGCCTCGGGATCGAGGTGAACGAAGACTACGTGATCGAACGCGCCAAGGAAGGACACCGCTGGCGCAACCCGATCTGGCGACACCAGGACGGGAGTTTTGCGGAATGGTGACGGCGGCGGAAAAACCGGGCCGGCTCGCCGGCAAGCGGATCGTCATCACCGGGGCCGCCCAGGGGATCGGGCTTGGCATTGCACGCGCCTGCCTTGCCGAGGAGGCAAGCCTGATCCTGCTCGACAGCGACGGCCCGCGCCTTGCCCGCGCCGCCGAGGACCTCGACCACTCGGCTGGGCGGGTGTTTCACGCCGCAGCCGACATTGCCGATGCGCCGGGCATCGCGGCGGCCATCGCGCGGGGCGCAGACGCGATCGGTCAGCCGAACGCCCTCATCAACAATGCCGGCGTCAACGTGTTCGCCGAACCGCTCTTAATCCGCGACGAGGAGTGGGACCGCTGCTTCGACATCAATCTGAAGGGCGCCTGGAACTGCTGCCGGGCCGTGCTGCCCGGCCTGATCGACCAGGGTGGCGGGGCGATCCTCAACATCGCCTCCACGCATGCCTTCACGATCATTCCGCACACCTTTCCCTATCCTCTGGCCAAGCATGCCCTGCTTGGCCTGACACGGTCGCTCGGCATCGAATATGCCGATCGCGGCATCCGGGTGAACGCGCTGGCACCCGGCTATGTCGAGACGCAGAAGGTGGTCGACTACTGGAACAGCTTTCCGGATAAGGAGGCGGCGCGCGCGCAAACGATGAGGCTGCATCCGCAGGGCCGCATCGCGACGATCGCCGAAATCGCGCTTGCCGCCGTCTTCATGATCTCCGACGAATGCCGCTTCATGAACGCCGCCTGCCTGACGGTGGACGGCGGGCTGAGCGCGATCCAGCATCAGTAGAGAGGATGGGGCGCGTATCTGGAAAAGTCACCGGCCGTGACAGCCCGCGCCCTCGCCCCTCTCGCGGCCGTGACGGCCCGCACGTCACTGCGTGCGGCCTGCGGGCAGGTTTTGCAAGTGCCTGACCAATGGTGTTCGGGATAACGGCCAATTGCCGCAATGCTCCGGCAGGTCACGCCGATGCACGCCCGAGCCCAGGGCTCAGATGTAACCTTGGATGAGAACGCTGTTATCAGTCACGGTCCGACCGGGATCGCCAGCTTTTCGAGTAGGCAGGGAAGCGATCTTGTCCCAGTGTCCATCGCTCCGTTCATATCGCTTCGCCACCATTCCGAGGTCCCCGTGTTGCGGACGGCAATATGGAGCATTTCGGGGGAAAACCGGATCACCTGACGTGTTCCACCTCTTTGTTTTCACGTGGTCCGGACGCAACATCGCTGACGCACTCCTGCTGGACGCTCCATGAGCCACCCATCGAATTCGGTCCGCTTTTCAAATCGCGGACACGCGCTTGGTCCATCTCGTCGCCTTTGTCGTAGAAGAAACGGTATGAAGTCATCGGCGGCAGCCCGATATGTGACTTGAAGCGAACGTCATGAGGGAGGGTCCTGAGAATGACAGAAGCCGGTTTTCCTCTCAGCCGGGCCGATGCCTTTCAACGTCTGCAATCGTTCCTTCCCACGGCAGGGAGAGCTTACGCGCGCCTGCGCAACAAGGATCAAGGGAAGGGTCGCCATGTGCACGTATCCCGGCTTTCGCCGGCTGTGCGTCGGCGGCTCATCACGGAAGCGGAGATCATCGAGACTGTCCTCGCGCACCATGATCTCGCATCGGCCGAGAAGTTTGTCAGCGAGGTGTTCTGGCGCAGCTACTGGAAGGGTTGGCTAGAACAGCGCCCGACACTGTGGCCGGACTATCGCGCGGCGTTGGAGCGGGAGAAAGATCGCCTCGATGCGTCTGCCGATCTCCGACTGCGGCATGAGGCAGCGATTGACGCGTGCACGGGCATCGATTGTTTCGACGCCTGGGTCGAGGAACTGAACGTCACAGGCTATCTTCACAACTGGGCGCGGATGCAGTTCGCTTCGATCTGGATTTTTACCCTTGGGCTCCCGTGGGAACTCGGCGCCGCCTTTCTGTTCGACAGGCTGATCGATGCAGATCCTGCATCCAACACGCTGTCGTGGCGCTGGGTGGCGGGTCTTCATACGGTCGGCAAGGTCTATCTTGCTGATGCCGGCCGTATCCGGTCCATGACAAACGGCCGCTTTTCGCCGACGGGACTGGCGCACACGGCCATCATTCCCACAGATAGCCTGCAGACGCCCCAACCTGCCGCCGTCCGTCCTTTTGCTCGCCCCAACCCGTCTGCGCCGACGCTTCTTCTGTTGACCTCGGAAGATCTTTCACCGGAGACGTCGCAGGAGATGTGCGGACTGCCGGTCCGCGCCATCGCCTGCATCGACGGCTGCAACACATGGGATCGAATGGCCATGGCCGACGGCATGGAGCGCGCCTGCAAAGCCTGGCCGGAAGCAGACTGTCTTGGAATCGTCGAGCCGGCCCACCTGCTGGCCAAGGCCCATGCGGCGGGATGTAGCCAGGTCACAACCGCGTTTCTTCCTGTGGGACCCGTGGCGGATGTCCTGATGCCGTTACAGGTCGAGGGGCCCACACGCGGTGTGCTCTTCACGGAATACATGCACGATTGGGACCGGCGCACATGGCCCCATTGCCGGAAAGGGTTTTTCGCGCTCAGGGAGAAGATCCCGGCGCTGGTTCGTTGCGGGAGAGACTGACTTGACGCCGTCCGTGACCGTGTTTTTCGATGGAGCCTGTCCGCTCTGCCGCCGCGAGATCGTCCTGATGCGCAGGCTGGACCGTCGCGGCGCGATCTGTTTCATCGATGTGTCCGACGCGACGACGGCCTGTCCCATCGATAGAGCAGCGCTTCTCGCCCGCTTCCATGCGTCCGAAAATGGACGCCTCTTCTCAGGCGCGCGTGCCTTCGCCGCCATGTGGCGGGCGATCCCGATGCTGCGGCCACTAGGCATCCTCGCGGATCTGCCGTGGGCGAGGCCCGTGTTCGAGGCGGCCTATCTCGGCTTTCTGCGCCTGCGTCCCCGTCTGCAGAGGTTGGTCTCATGAGCGACAGGGATCGCTACCGACCCGTGCCACAGGGTCGACTGAACCGGCTTGCGGCACTCGGCCAGATCGCCGGCGGCGTCGCCTCGGGCGTGGTGTCGGAAGGGCTGAGCCGTCTGGCGAAGGGTGAGCGACCGCATCTGCGCGATCTTCTTCTGACGCCGTCGAATGCACGCAAGGCTGCAGACCAGCTGTCGCGCATGCGCGGCGCGGCGATGAAGCTCGGCCAGATGGTGTCGCTCGATCCAGGCGAGTTTTTGCCACCGGAACTGCAGGCGATCTTCTCCCAGTTGCGGTCATCGGCGCATTTCATGTCGCCCGGCCAGCTTTCCGCGAGTCTCGCAAGCGCCTGGGGTCCGGATTGGCGGCGCCATTTCAGCCGCTTTGACGTAACGCCAATGGCTGCCGCATCGATCGGACAGGTTCATCGGGCCGTGCTCATCTCAGGTCGTTCCTTGGCTGTGAAGGTTCAATATCCCGGCGTCGCCCGCAGCATCGATTCCGATATCGACAATGTCGCGACATTTCTGCGGCTCTCCGGTCTCGTTCCCGCCGGGCTCGACCTCGCGCAGCATCTGGCCGAAGCTAGGCGCCAGTTGCACGAGGAGGCAGATTATCTGCGCGAGGCCGAACAGATGCGCCGGTTTCGCGCGCTGCTTGCCGGAGATGCCCGCTTCGTGGTTCCAGCGCCTGTGGAAGAACTCCTGCGTCCCACGGTGCTTCCGATGGACTTTGTCGAAGGCGTTCCAATCGAGCGGCTCGCGGCGGTGCCGGAGGCAACGCGCGAGACCGCCATGCGGGCGCTTGCCGATCTCGCCCTCTCCGAACTCTTCACGTTGGGCGTAATGCAGACCGACCCGAACTTCGGGAACTACCTCTGGCGACCCGAGGATGGGCGCATCGCGCTTCTTGATTTCGGCGCCGTGCGGCCTGTCATGCCCGATAGTGCCGAATCCTATCGCAGGCTGTTGCAGGCGATCCTGAGCGGCAGGAACGAAACGGTACGCGCGGCTTTCCTCGACATGGGCTATCTCTCGTCGGCGCAAGTCGCACGCCATGGCCGCATGCTCGACGAAATGATGTCGACAGTGCTGGAATACGTGCTTCAGGCGCCGGAAGGCCTGGTCGATTTCAGCGACCGCGGACCGCTCGTTGCCGTGCGTGAGAGGTCGCAATCGCTCTTCGCGGACCGGTCTCTCTGGACGTTGCCGTCTCCGGACAAGATGTTTTTGCAGCGAAAGATAACCGGCATGGCGCTTCTCGCCCTGAAATTGCGCGTTCGGTTACCGGTTGTCGAAATGCTGTCCCGCCACGCATAGGGCATTGGACATCCGGAAAGGCGATCGGGTTGGCGGTCTTTGACCCGCCGCTCATGGCCCGAAGCCAGCCTCGTTCTATGGGCTGCTCGGCGACGAAGCCGCCCCGCCAGGCACAGGCACAGGCAGAAGCTCCGCCATCGCGCGATAATGGGCCATCTGTCCCGCCACGAATGTGCGAAACTCCAGAAGCAGCTCCGGGGACATATCTTCGAGCCTGCCATTGACGACCCGGAACAGGCCGGCGGCCTCTCCTTCGGCATAGAGGTTGCCTATATGCTGGCGCGAGACCTGAAAGCGACGCGCCATGGCGTGATAGCTGAGCGACACGTCCCAGCGTTCATCGCCACGGCCGCGGGCCAGGGCAGCACCCACCACGGCTGTCAGGATCAGGTAGCCGGCATCGCGACCGCTGAAGCTGACGATGGTCGGAAACGGACGAAACAGGATGTCCTGCGCATGAAACTGCCGGGTCGACAGGCCAAGCAGGCGGCATAGCACGTCGGGATCCTCGAGGAGGCGCAAATGCAGCCTGTCGGCTCCAGGCGTGATCGCCTCTGCGACCTGGAGCGCCGATAGCGGCGAACGAGCAATCTCCCGCACGAGCGACGGGCTTGGGACCAGATGCAGGGCACGGGCGTCCTGCCCGTCACGCCGGGTCTGTACATAACCGCCGGCCCTGAGGCCCCGGATCTGGTCGGCCACCTGGCGAGGGCTTGCGGGAACGACCGCCTGCAGTGCGCTAAGGCTTGGAACGAAGGCCGGATCGTCGAGTGACCGGGCATAGTTCCCGATCAGACAGTAGCAGGTGATATACCGGATCTTCTGGCCGAAAATCTTGGTCGCCGGCCAGTGGAGGTCCGGCGGCGCGCACATCAGCCGGCAATAATCGAGCAGAGCCTCCGGAAAGTCCGGCAGCGCCAGAAACGCGGCGGCCCGCAGCCACACATCCCGGTCTCGATAGGCAGAAACGGTGTGGTACAGCACCGTATCACCCGGAATGCTGTCTCGCCTCGACTGCATGATTGTCACCCTCCCCAATCCCTTCGCCGATGGCGATAACCGCGCCGCTGCACCGCACAACCGACATTATTCGGCGAACGATATATCTTGGCAAAGCATTCGTCACAAAAGACAGACTGGGCAGGCAAGGCAACCGCCCTCGCCTCTCTATTCATAGCCAGACTGAATAGCGGCAGAGTTTAGACTTTTCCATGCCCTGTGCCCCCTTCTAGAAGTTGCAGGCATGCCAGAGGTCCACAGGGGGACGGCTCATCACTGCGGATCCATCCGCGCCGCCCCTTCCGGCGGATGGCTGCCGTCGTTCGGAGCCGGTTCCGTCCGCCATCATCGTCGAGAGCCTGATGACCGCAATTTCACGTCCGCATCTGCGCCTGCTGCTTGCCACCTCGTTCGCCATCGCCGTTGCCCCGCTGGCAGCGCTTGGCCAGACGGCCGGTCAACTCGTCGCGCCGACCTATGCGCCGAACCTGCAGCGCCCGGGAGGTGGGCTCGAACTGCTGGCAAGCAACGGGCTGGAAACGCCGCCGGGCGCCGAACAGCTTTTCGTCACGCCTGCCGGCCTTGAGGTCGAGGGTGGATTGCCGGCCATGGCGGCCGCCACGCGCGAGATCGAGGCCCGCCTCAGGGGACACCGGGTTTCGGGGGCCGATCTGTTTGCCGCGGCGCGCGATCTGGAACGGGCCTATGCGGAGGCCGGCTATGTTCTGGTGCGCGTCTCCCTGCCGCCCCAGACCATCGTTGATCATGCCCCGCTGCGGCTGCTGGTCACCGACGGTTTCATCCAGAGGGTCGACACGACAGGGGTGCCGGCCAGCGTCCGGCCGCGTGTCGATGCCTATGCCGCGCCGCTCGTCGGACGAACGGGCATCACGCGCGCGCAGATCGAACGGCAGTTGCTTCTCGCCGGCGATACGCCAGGGCTCGCGCTACGCTCGACCATCAAGGCCGGGGACAAGACCGGGGCTGCCATTCTGGTGCTGGAGGGCCGCTATGATCCTGTGGCGGTGACCCTGTCGGCCGGTAACGGACAATCCGATGCACTCGGCGACTATACGGTCGGCATCGGTGCGGATCTGAACAATCTCGCCGGCCTCGGCGAGATCAGCTACTTTCGGTTCAGCGGCTATCCCGGCCTGACCGACGGCCATCTTTTTGCAGAGCATCCGCGCAACAGACAGATGGTTGCCGGCATTCTCCTGCCGCTTGGCTTCGATGGCATGGCGCTGAATGTCGAGGCGACCGACTCGCGCAACAGGCCGGACAATGACGATCTTCTGGAGATCGACGACCACTATCGGCGTCTGTCAACGCGTCTGTCCTACCAGTGGATCCGCTCCCGCGCGTTCAATACCGCCACAGAACTCAGTCTCGACGTCATCGACGAAAGACAGACGCTCGACTTTGGCGGCACCGGGAGTCCGTTCACCAGGGATTCGCTCCGGGTTGTGCGCCTGGGCCAAAGCTTCGATTCGCTGACCGCCGCGAGCGCCAGCATCGATGGGCGCGTCACGGCTTCCTTTGGCCTGGATGCGCTCGGGGCCCGCAGCGCCACCACGGACCTGCCTCTGACGCGTGCCGGCGCGGAGCCCGATTTTCAGAAGCTGGACGCCAGCCTGCGTTACCGGCAGGCCCTTCTGAAGCGGCTGGACTTTACCGCGGTGGTGCGCGGTCAGGCCTCGTTCGGCCAGGCGCTTCCCTCGTCGGAACAGATCGGTCTTGGGGGAAGCGGTGCCCTGTCCTCGTTCGACTCAAGCAGCCTGCAGGGCGATAGCGGTGTGATGGCGCGCCTCGACCTCGCCCTTCCGATGCCGCTGGTCTCACGATCGCCGGATCGGCTGATGGATGGTGTCTGGGCACCCTATGTCTTTGCCGCGGCCGGGATCGTGGAACTGGCCGCGCCGACGGCACTGGAGCGCAAGGTCACCCGCGGCGCCTCGCTCGGCCTTGGCATAAAGCTCAATCTTGCCGAGACGCCGCTCGCGGGCAACAGCCTGCTGACCCTGGAATATGCGCACGGCTGGGCGGACGGCGAAGATCAAAGCAACCGGCTGCTTCTCAATACGGTGTTCAGGTTCTAGCCGGGACACGGACTTCCCGAAACCATTACGGGGCCCTCAAACGGCTCGCCCCACAGGAGGAAGATCATGAAACCGGTCACGCGACTGACGATGCCCACCCCGCCTTTAGCACAACGCCGCACTCTGCGCCGACAGATGCTGTGCCAGACGGCCCTTGCCGGCGCAGTCGGTCTCTCGGGCGGCCTGTTCATGCCCGGTGCGGCCGCCAGAGCCGATTCGCTGCCGGTGGCGCCGACCGTCGTAGCCGGCAGCGCCACCATCAGAACCGGTGGTAACGAGATGACAGTGAACCAGTCGTCGCATAACGCGATCGTCAACTGGAACAGCTTTTCCATCGGTGCCGGCCACGGAGTGACCTTCGTGCAGCCCGATACATCCTCTGCCATCCTCAATCGCGTCAACGGCAGCACCGCCTCGACCATCGCCGGACGTCTTTCCGGCAACGGCCAGATCTATCTCGTCAATCCAAACGGCATTGCCATCACGCCGAGCGGAAAGATCAAGGCGGGTGGCGGTTTCGTTGCCTCGTCGCTCGACATCGGTGACGACGACTTCATGGCGGGCCGGCGCACCTTTTCCGGCACGGATAGAGCCGGTTCGGTGGTGAATGAAGGCGAAATAGCCGTCGGATCCGGCGGGTATGCCGCGCTTCTCGGTCGGAGGGTCCGCAATGACGGTCTGGTTTCGGTCCCTCTCGGCCGGGTCGGCCTCGGTGCGGGCCAGCAGGCGACACTCGATGTATCGGGCGACGGCTTCCTGCAGGTTGCCGTGCCCGACCCGACAGCCGGCGAGGACCCGCTGATCGTGCATAACGGCCGGCTATCCGCCGATGGCGGACGCATCGTCATCTCGGCGGCAACGGCCCGCGAGGCGGCAAGACAAGCGGTCAACATTGCCGGCGTGACGGAAGCGAAATCGATCGGCGGGCGCAATGGCGCCATCAGCATCGGCGGCGGCGAAGGTGGCAAGGTTTCGATCCGCGGCAAGGTCGATGTCTCCTCGGGTACAGGCAAGGGTGGCAGCATCACCGTCTCCGGCCGCGATGTCGCGCTGAGCGGGGCGACACTCGACGCGTCCGGCAGAGAAGGTGGCGGCGCTGTCCGCGTCGGCGGCAATCGCAAGGGCGCGGCGGGGTTGCAAACGGCAGCGACGACATCCGTCGATGCCGCAAGTGTCATCCGCGCGGACGCAACCGGATCCGGCACCGGCGGCCAGATCGTCATCTGGTCCGACCTCGCCACGAACTATGCCGGCACCCTCAGTGCGCGCGGCAAAGGCTCAGGCGCGGGCGGCGAGGCGGAAGTGTCGGGCAAGGCCGGGCTCGACTTCATCGGAGCCGTCGATCTCTCCGCCGAAAGCGGCGTTTTCGGCAATCTGCTGCTTGATCCGTACAATGTGACGATCTCCAGCGCAGCATCGACCAATGCCTCCGGCGTGACACCGACCGGCAATGACAGCATCATCAACGTTGCAACGCTGCAGAACGCCCTTGCCAATGCCAATGTGACGATATCGACAGGCAGCGAAGGATCTGCCGGCAACCAGGCCGGCGATATTCTGGTCGCTTCCGACCTCATGTGGAACCAGGGCACCAGACTGACACTGTCGGCCTATCGCAACATTGCGCTGAACGCCAACCTGAGTGGCGGCGGAGGTGCCTCCGTCGTGCTGCGGGCGGACAATGCCGGCACGGGAACAGGCACAGTCACGGTCGCCGGCGATCGTCGGATCACCGCAGATGGCGGCGTCTCGATCTATTACAATCCGGCGGGCAAGGATGCCGGCAGCGTCAATACCGACAGCTACCTCAACCTCCCGGACTTTTCCGGGATCGGGGGAACCCGCACGGCGGTGACCGCATACGCGCTGGTCAACACCATCTACGACCTGCAGAACGTCCGAAACAACAAGACCGCGAATTACGCCCTCGGCCGGGATATCGATGCCGGCGTGACACATGACTGGAGCAGCGGGTTTCTCTCGATCGGCGGCAACCGCACGATGGGCTTTTCCGGCACCTTCGACGGTCTTGGCCATGTGATCACAGACCTCTATATCGGTCGCCAGCCACTGATGGGTTATGGCTCGACGGGTCTGTTCGGCCTGACGGCGAATTCTGCACTGATCCGCAATATCGGCCTGGTCGATGTGGAGGTGGAAGGCAATTCCAGCAACGACATTGGCGCACTGGTCGGCGCGCATTACGGCCGGATCGAAAACGCCTACTCCACGGGCAGTGTCACATCCGATGGCATCGACATCCTTCGCGCCTTCAATACGGGCGGGCTGGTCGGCTATCTCGGTGGCACCATCGACAATTCCTATTCCACAGCTTCGGTGCGCAGCGGAACATATGTGGGTGGCCTCGTCGGCTACAATGCAGGCGGCACGATCAGCCGTTCCTATGCGACCGGTCCGGTCTCCGGTCAGGAGGTTGTCGGCGGACTGGTCGGCGGCAATTCCCTCGGCGCCGTCAGCACCTCGTGGGCGACAGGCACGGTACGCGGCGATTTTCTGGTCGGCGGGCTGGCAGGCATCAACGTGGGAGGACAGATTACGCAGTCCTTCGCGACCGGCGACGTCAGGGGTACCGTCGACGCTGTCGGCGGCCTGGTGGGCAAGAATTACGATGGCGAGCGGGACGGCGTGATCTATGGAGGAAACATCAGCCAGTCCTACGCTCGCGGGTCGGTCGCCGGTGGCACGAAGGTTGGCGGACTTGTCGGATGGAATGTGGCAACCGTCACCCAGTCCTATGCGACGGGCAGCGCGACAGGCAGCCAACAGGTCGGCGGCCTCGTCGGCCTCCATTCCGGCAGCCTTGCCGAGACCTATTCGGCGGGCGAAGTTCAGGGGAATTCCGAGCAAGGCGGCCTGGTCGGCGCCAGCAATGGCGGGCGCGTGACCTCGTCCTACTGGGATATCCTCGGCTCGAGTCTCTCCACAAGTGCCGGCGGCGTCGGCCTCAGCCGCCAGGCGATGCAGGACAACAACAGTTTTACTGGCTTCGACGGCACCGTCTGGGCGCCGGCATCGGCCGGTTATGCGCCGGAACTGTTCGGTGTCTCGGGTGTGGTTGGCGTCCGCGAGACGGCCGTCTACGGCGACACCCCCACCGCCAGCCTCTATGGCAGCGGCGTCTGGAACACCCTTTCCGGCACGTATCAGGGTGTCGGCAGGACCACCGGCGTCGGCAGCTACGATATCGACCTCACCGGCATGCAGGGTCAGTTCCGGGGCGGCGGTTCAACCCGTTTCGTTTCACTCGGCGCCACCGTAACGCCTCGCACTATCGTCATTGCGGCCAACAACCAGACCCGCGATGTCGGCGCGACAAATCCGCCACTGAGCTATTCCGTCGGCGGCATGGGGCTGGTCAACGGCGACAGCCTCAGCGGCGCCCTTGCGACCTCGGCATCGACCGGCTCAGGTGCCGGAACATATGCCATCACGCGCGGCTCTCTGACCGCGTCGGCCAATTACAGCCTGCAATTCATCGGCGGCACTCTGACGGTCAGAACAGTGACACTGCCCCCGACAACGCCGCCCAGCGGGCCACCGGCACCACCGCCACGGGTGAACACGCCCTCGACCAGCACGCTGGAACAGGAGTTATCAGCGCAGTCGACAGGCTTGGGGCAACCGTCAGCAGACCAGATCGTCACCGACTTCATCCAGCAGATGGCCAATAACCAGCAGAGCCAGGCAGCCTCTTCCAGCCAGCAGAGCGGCACCAAAACGCCGGACGACGTTTTGGGAGAGGTCATGCTTCAGGTGGCAGCACAGATGCGCGCCCAGGCTTTGGCAGAGAGTCAGCAAGGCAGGAGCCAACCAATCCAGCAACGGCCGGGAGCAGATTCATCTCTCCAACAAAGTGCATCGGTATCATTTGTTCAGTCAATCATCCAAGGCATCGCGGGCGTCGTCGGGATGCAATTGAAGCAGCCACCGCTCAACAAACTGCGGTGAAATGCCTTGGCAAACGCGGCGGGCCGACCTCTGACGATCTGAAGCAGGCTGCCGGCAAACGTGGCCGATGAACCGCGGGACCTGCCTCAGGCCGCTTGGTCTGGGGCATGCGGCCATGGCTGGTTCGTCCGGCATGGCATCGGTCTTCAGCCTCGGCTGGCGGAGTGTTTCCGATACGCTCCAGAAGGTGGCGGTTGTTGAACCCGCCGCCCGTTCGAGCCTGGCGAATTCCACGGCTTCGACGTTGCACCACGGCATGTATCGTCGGCGAGAGCGTTGTCAAAGGGATTGCCAACGCTTCCGACCCTACGTCTCACGAGTTCAGGTCTCCGGCAAAGCCCGGGGGGTTAAAACAGCATCGTGCTGCTCGCATCACAGATCGCCAATCTCAAAAATTTGCCGTATCCTGGCCGCCAGCGACATGGTCGGCTTTATTGTATCCCTCGGCGCAAGCCGTCTTTTCTCATCGAGAAGTCTGCGGGAAAGGATCGCGCTCACCTCGTCTGCAATCGACGGCCGATCCTGGAGCAGGGCGCCAATCGTATCGTGATCAATTTCATAGGCGACCAAGGTGGTTAGGGCGGTGATGTTTCCCGCTTCTTCGGTTCCGGTCAGCAAGCCACCTTCGCCGAGCCAGTCGCCCGGGGAAAGCCGCATCAGTTCGATGCCGTTGCAGTCGATTGAGGCGATCCCGGAGCGCAGGATCAGAATGCTTTTCATCACCTCGCCCTGACGCGCGATGACATCACCCTTACGAAACGTGCGGCGTGTCATCGCGACACTCAAGGCTTCTTTCTCATCCTCCGTCAGGGAGGCAAGAAAAGGGATGGCGTTTAACAAGCGCCAGGCGGTCCGGGGGTCGCGTGCAGCAGGCATGCCGCTTGACCCGACAAGGGCAGAAGCCGAAGCCGTTGTTGCATCCGCCAAGGGGAGGCCCTGGGCTTTTGCGTGGCGAAAGGCGAGATCGAAGACCTCGTTATTGGCCCTCACGTTGTCGGCCAGACTTGCAATCCGAAAACTCAATTCGAGTTCGATCCCCTGTGCGTCCACGCCGCAAATTTTCACCGATGGAGACGGCACCTCGAGAATGGAGTTGGCGCCTTTCAAAGCGGTTTCCATGACTTCGACAACCGCCGCCGGTGTTGTCAGGATCGCGAACCTCAGCCTGAGCGAGACACCGTGACTGACATCGGGACTGCTGCGATTGATCAGCCTGGCCTTCGCAAGGCTGCTGTTGGGAATGATGACAAGATCATTCGCCCCGTTGATCAGGTGTGTGGCGCGCCAGTTCGTTTCCACGACACGTCCTTCGGCACCATCATCGACGAGGATCGAGTCGCCGACGGTATAGGGACGTCCAAGGTTGAGTGCTATTCCGGAAAAGACGTCACTCAAGGTGCTCTGAAGAGCAAGGCCGAGGATAATGGCGAACACCCCGGAGGTGGCAACAAGCGTGCCGACGGGCACGTTGAGAACATAGGTCATCGCAGCCAGAACCGCGCCGACATAGATGACGGCAACGACCAGATCCTGCAGAAGTCTTGCTTCGCGCGGCTTGCGCTCGAAAATCAGGAAAATCCGAACCAGACCGACAAGGCAGGCGGAACCCGCGAACCACCACGCCGCCTTCGCGGTCAATAGCGCGATACCCATGACGTTCATCGTTTCGGGTATCGCGCGTGCAAACGGAGTGCTGTCATGAATGTAGAGGAAAACACTCAGAAGAATGAACAGGAGGACCTGGCTGAGCAGGCGCAGCACCTTGCTGTGTTCAAACAGGAACCAGGTCATGACGATGAACAGCAAGCCAATCCCCAAGAGTGGGACCATGACGTCCTGTGCAAGAATGATTGCGGACACGCTCAGCCTTTCCTTCATCAATGAAGCCGGCGCGTTTCAACGCCCATCTTGCCGACCGCAGCCCCTGGCTTCGAGAAGAACCGCCAGCCCGCAATAGAAAACGGCGAGGCTTGCCAGCATCAGCACATGCGCCCCGACATCCTGAAGGCTTGCTCCCAATTGCCCGAGATTGACCAGCGCGTTGATGGCGCTCGTGCTGGGGATGGCCAAGGCCGCCTTCTTCAGTATCTCCGGCATGGCCTCGGCGGGCCAGGTAAAACCCGCCATGAAGATGAAGGGCAGGCCGAGGGCCGCAGTCACCAGCTGTACGAGCACCGGATTGCGCAGCAGCCGGGCGATCAGCATACCAAGACCACAGACGGCCAGAATGAAGGGGACGGCCACAGCCGCCATCGGCCCGATGGAACCAAGCCGCGGAATGCCATAGAGATAAGGCAGCACAATCAGGTAGAAGGCGAAGGCGAACGCCTCGATCACCAGATAGGCGAGCAGGCAACCGATGACGCGGTCAAGCGGGCCGATCTTGCGGTCCCGTGCCGCCTGTTCCCATGCGTTCGGATGAGTTCCGAGCAGGCCGACGCCGATCAGAAGGGTCTGCTGCAGCACCAGCAGGAAGGCGGCCGGCAGAATATAGGTCGCATAGCCGCTCTGCGGATTGAAGAGCGGGATCGCCGTCAGCGGCATCGGGTCCGTTGCCGCGACCGCCAGATCCGGATCGACATGGGCGGCGACGAGACGCTTCGCCTCGATCTCCGCGCCCATCGTCTTGGCAAGCGCCGTCACCGCTCCTGAAATCCGGCTGTAGAGCAGGAAGTAGCTGGCATCGGCATAAAGCGCCAGCGGTGCGGGGCGACCATGCAGAAGATCGCGCTCGAAGAATTTCGGAATGACGAGGATGCCATGGAGATGGCGCGCAAAGACCTCACGCTGCGCGGACACGACATCGGGCAATGCCGCCACGATCGCCACATCGGCGGATGCATCAAGCCTGCGGGCGAAGGTGCGGCTCATATCGCTGCCATCCAGATCGACAAGCGCGATCGGCACGTTGCGAAGGGATTCGCTGCGATAGGGCTGCGGATAGAAGGCGGCGTAGACCACGACGGCGAGGATCATCACCGAAAAGACCGGTCGCAGCGTCAGGATCCGCCGCAATTCCATCCGGCAGATGAACAGCACGGGGCTCACGATGCAGCCTCCAGCGCGCGGCCCGCCCTTTGACGCCGGGCGCCCTGGTTCTCCAGGCAGACAGCCGTTACGGTGGCAAGAAGGATGACCATGAACAAGAGCACCGCCAGCGGTTGCAGCGAAAGATCCGCCGGCGCGCCGCGCAGCGTCTGATCGATGCGGGCCGTCAGATACCAGGTGCCCGGCAGCACCTCACCCCAGTAGAAGGCAAAGGGCGTCATGCCGAACCGGGGAAAGCCGATGCCCATGAAGCCGAAGGCCGGCGCCGTGACCAGCGAGGCCATGCTGATCGCCGTGGCTGTGGAACGCAGCACGACGGCCAGAAGCGCGCCGAACAGCTGGTTTGCCAGAATAAACAGCGTGCCGGCCGACAGCAGCAGCAACCGGTCGCCTCTCAGCGGCATCCTGAACCACAGGAAAAGAACGAGATCCGCAATCCCGAGGACGAACAGAAACACCAGCGTATAGGGCAACAGCTTGCCGAACATCGCCGGCCACAGCCCGCCGCCCAGCCGGCGCAGCACGCGCAGCCGATGGCGGGTTTCCACGTCGCGCCCCACGGCATAGGCCGTCGATGTCGCAATAATGATCTGCAGCACCGCCGGCATCAGCGCCGCCAGCAGGAAATGGCTGTAGTTGAGCGTCGGATTGAACAGCGGGTTGATCTGGACGGGTATGGGAGACAGCGAGGCCTGTGCAATATCGACAGGCTGGCCGCGTTCCGTGCGCAGAGAGAGTCGGATGCCGCCTTCCACGCCGGCAAGGGCGGCATTGACGCCGCGCAGGGTAAGCAGGCCTGGCGTCATGGTCTGGGTATTGTAGAAGAACACCACTTCGGGACGCCGACCGGCAAACACGTCGCGCTCGAGATTGTCAGGGATCATCAGCAGGCCATGCACCCGGCCGGACAGGATGAGCCGGCGCCCCTCGGCAAGATCGCTCACCGTGATCGTGACCGCCGTATCCGGCGTCGCATCGACGGTGCGGATGATCATGCGGGAGAGATCGCCGCCATCCAGATTGAGAACCGCAATCGGAAGCCGTGTCGCCAGCCCCTGGCTGAACACGGCAGACAGGATACCCATCAGGAAGAGCGGCAGCACCACCGTCAGGGCGAGCAGCAGGGGATGCTTGCGGAACTGCCCAAGTTCCCGCACGAAGACGATGAGGAAACCAGTCTGAGGCCCGGTTTCCTCATCGTCTTCGT
>NZ_VJMG01000093.1 GCF_007004135.1 Affinirhizobium straminoryzae | reverse complement strand
GCGCGAAACGGGTGCCACCTATGGCGGCGTGCTCTATGTCGACAGTCTCAGCAATCCGGATGGCCCGGTTCCCACGTATCTCGATCTGCTGAAGGTCACCACGCAGACCATCGCAAGGGGGCTGTCGTCATGAGAATGGGCAGGGTGAAGCGATCGCCACAGGGGCTCGTCGTCACGGATGTGACCGTATCCTATCGCAATGGCCACACCGCCCTGCGACATGCCAGCTTTTCTGTGCCGAAGGGCACCATCACCGCGCTGGTCGGCGTCAACGGTGCGGGCAAGTCCACGCTGTTCAAGGCGATCATGGGCTTCGTGCCGCTCTCCGGCGGTTCGGTCGAGATCCTCGGCATGCCGGCCCGCGAGGCGCTGCGCAAGAACCTCGTGGCCTATGTGCCGCAGGCCGAAGAGGTGGACTGGAGCTTTCCGGTTCTGGTGGAAGACGTGGTGATGATGGGCCGCTACGGCCACATGAATTTTCTGCGCATGCCGTCTCGCCGCGACCGGCAGATGGTGACGGAGGCGCTGCGCCGGGTGAACATGGAGGCCTTCCGCAAGCGTCAGATCGGCGAGTTGTCCGGCGGTCAGCGCAAGCGCGTGTTTCTGGCCCGGGCGCTGGCGCAGGAAGGGCAGGTGATCCTGCTGGATGAGCCTTTCACCGGCGTCGATGTGACGACGGAGGAGCAGATCGTTGCGCTGCTTAAATCTCTGCGCGACGAGGGGCGGGTGATGCTGGTCTCCACCCACAATCTCGGCAGCGTGCCGGCATTCTGCGACCGCACCGTGTTCGTCAAGGGCACCGTGATTGCCCATGGCCGCACGGAAGACACCTTCACCGAGGCCAATCTGGAAAAGGCCTTTGGCGGCGTGTTGCGTCACTTCATTCTCGGCGGTGCCGATCTGCATGCGGATGACGACGCCCGCCAGGTGCGGGTCATGACCGATGACGAGCGGCCCTTCGTGACCTATGGCGATGGCACGACCGGCACCGTCAGGGCAAAGCCGCGGGAAAGGGTCGATGCTCCAGGCGCTTCTTGAGCCGTTCACCTATGGCTACATGCTGAATGCGATCTGGGTCAGCACGCTCGTCGGCTGCGTCTGCGGCTTTCTGTCCGCCTATCTGATGCTGAAGGGCTGGTCGCTGATCGGGGACGCGCTCTCCCATGCCATCGTGCCGGGCGTTGCCGGCGCCTATATGCTGGGGCTTCCCTTTGCGCTCGGCGCCTTTCTGTCCGGCGGACTGGCAGCGGCCGCCATGCTGTTCCTCAACCAGCGCACGCGGCTGAAGGAGGATGCAATCATCGGGCTGATCTTCACCTCGTTTTTCGGGCTTGGCCTGTTCATGGTGTCGCTCTCGCCGACCTCGGTGAACATCCAGACCATCGTGCTTGGCAATATTCTGGCGATCACCCCGGAGGATACGCTGCAACTGGTGCTGATCGGCGGCATCAGCCTTCTCGTGCTGGCGCTGAAATGGAAGGACCTGATGGTGGCCTTCTTCGACGAAAACCATGCCCGCACCATTGGCCTCAGGCCCGACCTCTTGAAGGCGATGTTCTTCACGCTGCTTGCCGCCTCCACGGTCGCCGCCCTGCAGACGGTCGGCGCCTTTCTGGTGGTGGCGATGGTCGTGACGCCGGGGGCCACCGCCTATCTGCTGACGGACCGTTTCGAGCGGCTGATCCTGCTTTCCGCCGCCATCGGTGCCGCGACCAGCTTTGTCGGTGCCTATGCCAGCTATTTCCTCAACGGCGCGACCGGCGGCATCATCGTCGTGCTGCAGACGCTGATCTTCCTGGCGGCTTTCGTCCTTGCGCCGAAGCATGGTCTGCTCGCCGCCCGCCGCAAGCGGGCTCGGGCGCTGGAGGAGGCCGCATGAGCGATCTCGCTGCAACGATCCTTCTGCCCTTCCAGCTTCCCTTCATGCAGAACGCCTTTCTGGTGACGCTGATGATAGCGGTGCCGATGGCCATGCTCTCCTGCCTTCTGGTCCTGAAGGGCTGGTCGCTGATGGGGGATGCCGTCTCGCATGCCGTGCTGCCGGGCGTGGTGCTCGCCTACATGCTCGCGCTGCCGCTCAGCCTCGGCGCGTTTGTTGCCGGCCTTGCCTGTGCGCTGGCCACCGGCTTTCTCAAGGACAACAGCCGCATCAAGGAGGACACGGTGCTCGGCATCGTCTTTTCCGGCATGTTCGGCCTCGGCCTCGTGATGTTCGTCGCGGTCCGCAGCGATGTCCATCTTGACCATATCCTGTTCGGCGACATGCTGGGGATCGCACCCCACGATCTGGTCGAGACCGGACTGATCGCGCTGGCCAGCACCCTTTTTCTCGGCATCCTGCGCAAGGACCTGCTGCTGCACGCCTTCGATGCGCAACATGCCCGCGCCATCGGGCTGCCGGTTGGGTTCCTGCATTATGGGCTACTGGCGGTCCTCTCGCTCACGGTGGTCGGCGCATTGAGCGCCATCGGCATCATCCTTTCCGTCGCCTTCCTCGTCGCCCCCGGCGCCATCGCTTTCCTGCTGACGCGGCGGTTCGGCGCCATGCTGGTCGCCTCTGTCGCCATCGCCACCGGCTGCACCGTTTTCGGCATCCTGCTCAGCTTCTTCATCGACAGCGCACCGGCGCCGACCATCGTGCTGCTGATGACGGGTGTGTTTCTGGTGGCGTTCCTGAAGACCGTGCGACAGGCGAAGATGTCCGTTTCCGTTCCATAAAAAAACGGCCCGCCGCAGGGAGGCGAGCCGTTTTCCGGAAACGGGGCCGTCGCGGAGATCAGGCGGCAGCCAGTTCCTTCTTGACCATGTCGCGCAGGGCAACGAGATCCTTGCCGAAGGCGCGGATGCCTTCCGACAGCTTTTCGGTCGCCATCGCATCCTCGTTCAGCATCCAGCGGAAGGTCTTTTCGTCGATCGGCTGGAAGGGATCCTCGGTGATGTTGTCGGGCGAAAGCTTGCGCTCCAGCGTGCCTTCGGCCTTGTCCAGCTCGTCCAGCAGGGCCGGGCTGATCGTCAGGCGGTCGCAGCCAGCCAGCGCTTCGATTTCACCGGCATTGCGGAACGAGGCGCCCATCACGATCGTGCTGATGCCGTTCGCCTTGTAGTAGTTGTAGATCTGGCGCACCGAGATGACGCCCGGATCGGTCTCAGACGTGTAATCCTGGCCGGTGGACTTCTTGTACCAGTCGAGAATGCGACCGACGAAGGGCGAGATCAGGAAGGCCTTGGCATCGGCGCAGGCGATCGCCTGGGCCTTGGAGAACAGCAGCGTCAGGTTGCAGTCGATACCTTCGGTCTGCAGCACTTCCGCCGCCTTGATGCCTTCCCAGGTGGAGGCAAGCTTGATCAGGATGCGATCACGCTCGATGCCGCGCTCCTTGTAGGCGGCGATGATGCCGCGCGCCTTGGTGATCGATGCCTCGGTGTCGAAGGAAAGGTCGGCATCCACTTCGGTGGAGACGCGGCCGGGAACCAGTTCGGCAAGGGCCGCGCCGACGGAGATGGCCAGGCGATCGGCAACCGCTGCAATCACGGCCTCGGAAGAGCCGTTCTGGCTCTTGCCCCATGTAACGGCTTCCTTGACGCGATCGGCAAAGACGGGCGTGCCGAGCGCCTTCAGCACGATCGTCGGGTTGGTGGTGCAATCCACCGGCTTCAGGCGTGCAACAGCCTCGATGTCGCCGGTATCGGCCACCACCGTGGTCATGGAACGCAGTTGTTCAAGCTTGGAGGCCATCGGAATTCCTCAGGGTTTTCGATCTCGTGGGAAGACGGCAATCGTCTCCCGTCATCCTCACTATCTGCGCTCGCACACGCGAATGTCAAGGACATTTGCCCATCACATTTGACATTTGTTCCAACTCTGCCGATAGTGGAGGCCGATCAAACGGAGGTGGCGGCCGCCTTGCCAAAGCTCAGACGCGAAACTCATGTCGCCTATTCCGAGGCCGCCTCGCTGCGCCTGCGGGCGGCCTGGCTCTATTACAATCAGGGCCTGACACAGAAGGATGTGGCGGAAAAGCTCGGCATCAGCCGCTCCACCGTGATCCGCATGCTGGACGAGGCCGTGAAGCGGGCCGAGGTGCAGATCTGGATCAGCGAGGGGATCGATGACTGCGTCGATCTCGCGGTGAAGCTGGAAAAGGCCTATGGGCTGGACGAGGCCGTGGTGGTGCCCTCTCCGGACAAATCGGATGCCGGCTCCATCGCAAAGGCTGTGGGTCTGGCGCTCGGCCAGTTCCTGACGGAAGTGGTGACGGACGACATGACGATCGGCGTCGGCTGGGGGCGCACGATGACCGCCTCGCTGGCCGGCTTCCGCCCGCCGCGGAGGCAGAACTGCAAGGTCGTCTCGCTGCTCGGCGGCATCGTTGCCGTGCACCAGACCAACCCCATCGATTACACGTGGCGGCTGGCAAGCCAGCTCGGCGCCGAATGCTACATGTTCCTCGCCCCGCTTCTTGTGGATTCGGTGGCAACCAAGCGCGCGCTGATCGAGCAGTGCGGCCTGAAGACGCTGTACGATCTTGCCGAAAACCTCGATCTCGCCATCGTCTCCTGCGGCGATATCGGTCCGCATTCGACCTCGCTGTCGGAAGGCTTCATCACGCGCGAGACGCTGCAGGAGCTGGTGGGGCGCGGCTGCGTCTGCGACACCATGTTCAATTTCCTCGATGCGGACGGCAACACCATCGATCATCCGATCAACGAACGGGTGATGTCGATCGATCTCGATACGCTGAAAAAGGCCAGGCACATCGTGCTTTCCTCCGGCGGCGCGCACCGCGCCGGCGCCATCCGCGCCACCATCCGCCGCATCGGCTGCAACACGCTGATCACCGACGAGGGCGCTGCGCGGGAGCTTTTGCGGCTGGCGGAAGCGTCTGCCTGATCAGATATCGCCGAAATCCGGCGGCAGGTGCCGGCTGAGTTCCATGCTATCATGCAGGACGCGACCAATGCCAACGAGGTCCGGCCGGATGGATCGAAACAGGATCAGGTGCCGTGGTCGGCGAACGATGCCGCTTGCCATGCGCGCGCGTTCACGGCTGTATCGTAAATGGTAACTCAGTACATCAGCCGCGATATCCGGACGAAGGATTGTTCCAGTTCTGCGGCTGTCCGCTGCCAGATCCTGCAGGGCCGTGACGATCAGGCGCTCGTAGCGCAGGGTCGCTTCCGGACCGAAGTCCTCGCGGCTTTCGTCAGTATGTTGCTGATGTCGCCTGTTGCTGCAAGGGAGAGGCGGATAGCGGCCATGTCCTGCTATGCCAAGTCATTCCGCTTGTTGCCAGCCTCTCGACTGAGCCCTGCGATGTAGGTGTCGACTTCGCCCATCGGCACATCGACGAAGCGTCCTTCGTCGATGTCGGAGAAACCCATCGCTGCCGCCTCTCGCAGCGCTTTAAGTTTTGCCATCTCGCGCTCTTCCCGCTTCTCGATCAGCCGCAGGCCGTCGCGCAACACGTCACTGGCGTCCTGATACCGGCCCGACTGTACCAGTCGATCGATCATGTCCTGCTGATGCTCGGTCAGTACAACGTTGCGGGTGGGCATCGCCAAGGCCTCCATAGACCCCTATCATAAAGGTCGGTGGCATCATCTGCCAAGCCTTCCTTCATCTTTAGCCTAAACCCGCCCCGCCTCCCAGCCGAGAATGGCGCGCTTGCGGGTGAGGCCCCAATGGTAGCCGGTCAGCGCGCCGCTCTTGCCGAGCGCCCGGTGGCACGGAACGACGAAGGAGATCGGGTTGCGGCCGATGGCTGCGCCGACGGCGCGGCTGGCGGTCGGCTGGCCGATGTCGCGGGCAACGTCGGAATAGGTGACGGCCCTGCCGAAGGGGATCTTCAACAGGCTCTGCCAGACGCGCACCTGGAAATCGGAGCCGATCAGCACCACCCGCAGGGGCTCCTCCGACCGCCAGCGGGCGGGATCGAAGATGCGTGTGATATAGGGGGCGGTCGCCTGCTGATCCGCCACATAGTCCGCATTCGGCCAGCGTGTCGCCATGTCGGCAAAGCAGGCCTCGCGACCGCCTTCGTCATCGGCAAAGGCGAGGCCGGCAAGACCGCGCTCGGTCGCCATCACCAGCGCAAGGCCGAAGGGGGAGGGGTGGAAGCCGTAGCGGATGATGAGCCCGCCGCCCTTCGCTTTCCATTCGCCGGGGCTCATCGCCTCATGCGTGACGAAGAGATCGTGCAGCCGCCCCGGGCCCGAAAGCCCGACTTCGTAGGAAGTCTCCAAGAGCGGCAGCTGTTCCTCGCCGAGCAGCCGCTTGGCGTGATCGAGCGTCACCGCCTGCAGGAAGGCTTTCGGCGAGAGCCCGGCCCAGCGGGTGAACACCTTTTGCAGCTGCGTTGGCGACTGGCCAAGCTCCGCCGCCAGCCGCTCCAGCGAGGGCTGGTCGCGATAGTCGAGCGTGATCCGCTCGATCACCTGCTTGACGATGGCATAGTCCTCGCCATCAGGGGTGATGTCGGTGGTGCAGGCGGGCGTGGGGGCAAAGGCATTCATGGGGCAGATCCTCTCGATGACGATCAGTTCACCACGCGCCGCTGCCGGATGCCACCCGAAACTTGCAGCGCGGTTTCGATCCGCGCGACCATGCCTTGCCGGAACGCAAACGGCCCGCCGGTGGCGGGCCGTGAACGATTGCGGGAATGCTGCCGGGCTCAGTCCGCCTTGTTGCGGCGGGCCGGGAACAGGATCACGTCGCGGATCGAGGGGGCATTGGTGAGCAGCATGATCAGGCGGTCGACGCCAATGCCGAGGCCGCCGGCGGGCGGCATGCCCTGGTCGATGGCATCGAGGAATTCGTCATCCAGCTGCTTGTCCTTCTCGCCGCGGGCATGCGCCTGTTCCAGCTGCTCTTCCATGCGGCGGCGCTGCTCTTCCGGATCGTTGAGTTCGGAAAAGGCATTGCCCACTTCCCAGGCGTTGCAATAGGTCTCGAAACGCTCCACGAGGCGCGGCTCGCCCGGCACTTCCTTGGCGAAGGGCGAAATGTCCTTCGCCAAGGAAGTGCCG
>NZ_VJMG01000092.1 GCF_007004135.1 Affinirhizobium straminoryzae | reverse complement strand
TCCGAGATCGAGGAAGACAGCGACGCGACGGTGCAACTCGGCGACAATGTGACGCTCGATGCCGCCGGGGTGCTGAACCTCCAGGCCGAAAACCTCGGCTGGTCGGTCTCCAACGTCGTTGGTATCGCGCTGGGCGCGGTGGCTGCCGGCTATGTCCATTCCTATGCGGAAAGCTATGGCGATGCGACGGTCAAGGCCGGCAACAATCATGTGCTGAAGGGCAGTGCGGTGGAAATCTCCGCCCTTGTCGGCGAATTGCAGACCGCCGGCCGCCTGGCAGGTGTCTCAACGCTCGAATCGACCGCAAGCGGCGATTCGGTTGAGGCGGCCGCCGACAGCATTGGCATTGTTCGTCCGACCTACCGTCGTGCGGAAAGCTTCGCGCTGGCCGCGGCTGGCGGCCTGGGCGCCGCGCAGGGCAGCAATATCGGGTCCGCCACCGGCAATGATGCTGTCATCGATCTCGGCATCGGCCAGATCACCGCACGAACCGGCGATGTCGACATCACGACCGAGAATGAGGTCGCCCTTCAGTCCAGGATCATCGGCATCACTGTTGGTGGCCTGTCGCTCGGTGCGCATGTGGCCCAGGCGAAGAATGAAAACACCAGCCGCATCACGCTTGGCTCGTCCGTCAATGCTGCAAGGAACATCCATGTTCTTGCCAACAGCGACACGAAGACGACCGCCGAAAGCTTTGCTGTGTCCGGCGGCGTCTACACGGCGGGCATTTCCAGCGCGACCGTGATCGACAAGGGGGCGACGACCATCGAGCTCTCCGATCTCGCCAGCACGCCGACTGGCGATGATATTCGCGCAACCGGAGAAATTGTCATCAAGGCCGATCATGATCGGCACTTTGATGGCAAGATGAATTCCTTCGGCGTCGGTCTCTATGGCGGCGGTTCCGGCCGCACCGATTATGACATCGAGGGAACGTCGACGATCGATATTGGCGACAACAGAAAGATCGTTTCCAAGACCTATGACGACCAGAGCAACGGCGAGAAGATCCAGATTCTGGCACGCAATGCCATCGCAAAGGATCTGTTCAGTGACAGCAATATCAATCTGAAAGCCTATGGGGCTATCGCGATTGCCGACGTGGATTCGGATGTATCGGTGAAGACCAATACGGGTGTTTCGATCGGCAAGAAGACGAGCCTCTATTCGGCCGGCGACCTCACGGTCAAATCCATGGCGAATGTCGGCGGCGACGACACCATCACCGTCGACGCCGCCGGTGCTGGGGCCGCCGCCAGCGGCAAGACACGCTTTACGCATGCCGGCATTTCCGGCAGCCGTGCACAGTCCTTCGTGACAGTCGGCCAGTCCGCCTCGCTGTTTGCGGGCGAACACCTGGAGGCCTCCGCTGTCACCGATACCAAGATGGCCACCGCCGGGGATGGCTCGGCCTATGGCGCCGGTGCATCTCTGCGGGTGGATTCCGTCACCGCATCGACCTCCGACAATGTGGTCAAGATCGGCGAAAACGCCAGGATCGCCAGTTACGGCGATGTGTTCCTGGGCGCCGGCGAAGACTATGTCGCGGCAAACGATACGCTCGCGCTCGCCGGCGACCGTCTGGTCGGCTATCGGATCAACAGCAACGATATCGCGGCTTCGGTCATCTCCATCATCGGTGCTGCGATCGGGGTTCCGCGTGACAACATCTCGCGCGCGACGAGCGACCAGAACAATATCCTGAGCATCGCCAGCGGTGGCAAGGTGCAGTCCGGCGAGAACCTTCATGCCGGCGCGGCTGACGAGACGCGCGGTGGCGCCACCGCCTATATCGATGTCCGCAACTACTCGGCGACCAGCTTCCTGACAGCCCTGATGGACATCAAGGGTGTCGGCACGGCCAGCAAATCGGGCACCGTCAATCTCAACGGCACGCTGGAAACGGGCCTTGACCGTTCGCGCTGGATCTCGATCGACGGCACCGACATCAGTTCCGTCACCGGCAGCGGCTACAACTGGCGCAAGGCCGTCAGCAAGTCCGGCAACACCTGGAACGTCAACTACGAGGCGCCCCTCGGTGACGTCGTCCTGCGGACCGGAGTCGAAAAGGGTGGCCTTACCGGTACCGGCGCCATCGTGACGCCACGCGATGCCGACCTGCGGGTGGCCAACACCTCCTCGAATGCGCTTGCCATCACCGGCCTGTCGATCCCCTATCTGGTGGGCGGCAAGCTTTACCTGAACGGCACGCCGATCAAGCAGAACGGATCGCCGCTGCTGGGCGCCGTCTCCTACGCGCTGCCCACGAAGGACGCGGTGCTTGCGGTCGTCAACACCAATGCCAGCGGTCCCGATCTGACGGTGAAGGGGCAGATCAGCAATATCGGCGGTTCGGTAACGCTCGCCAATATTTATGGTTCGGTGATGCTGCAGTCGCGCGTGCAGGCAGCAGACCTGACCATCCTTGCAGGCCGCGACTTCCGGATCGACAGCGACGACGACGTCAATCTCGGCAACGACCCGATCAAGGAGTTTCAGAATCTGGTCAATGCCAACAGCAACACGCAGACCGCCGGCAATACGGATGTGAAGCTCAATTCGGCAACGCCGGGAGGGACGGCAGGTTCGATCGAGACCCTGGGCAACATCTATATCAAGGCCGACGGGGTCAACATCAACGGCACCATTCGCTCCGGTGTGAGCGGTCGGGATACGACCGTGACGCAGGCGCAGGTGGACGTGGCCCTGGCGAGTGCCCAGAAGACCCGCTATGCCCAGACCAAGAGCGAGGCGGACCGCTATTATCAGCTGAATGCCAAACTTGGTTTCGATCCGCTGACGGCCACGCGTGATCAACTGGCCAGTATCTCGATCGATGATCTCGCCGAAATTCCGCTCTATTACGACTATGCGACGGGTCGCGTGGTCGCGAAGAACCTGCAGGCCGAGGGTGGCACCATCGTGATCGAGGGTCGCATTGCCAGCACCGGCCGCGGCAAGGTGGAGGCGCTGGACGGCTTTGCCCGTTTCGACATCACCAACCAGTCGACGAGCGCGCTGGAACTGCGTGACATCGATACCGGTAATGGCGTGGAAGGCACGATCGTCTTCAACGATCACAACTATCAGACCGCCAACAGCAGCTATCTGCAGACCCGCTGGGCGCGCATTGGCAGCGACATCGTCAAGTACGAGAACACTTCGAACAAACTGACGAACGGCATTGCAATGACGCAGGTGGCGACCGGTGCGGCAGCGGCCACCTACAACCCGCTCGCCAACCAACGCTACCAGTGGACGGTGACGGCTGACTATTACGACCTTCAGCGGTTCTATTCGTATCACGAGGACGAAGACGAGGGTGAGGCCAGTGTCGAGGCCATCTACAAGGAGCGCAAAGGAAGGCCGTGGAGTGACGTCAGCTACGATTGGATCCGTGGCAAGCTGACCACCAAGACGAGCAGTGATGGCTGGGAGCGCTGGCGCGATGAACACCTGAGCTGGTCCACTCCGACCTATGGGAAGGATCCGGTTGGCGCACTGGTGGTGAATGCGTCCGACAGCTCGGAATTCCATTATACCCGCAGTGTCACGGAACAACGGCGTGAGGTGCAGAACTTCACCAGCGAGACCGTGTGCGAAACAGACGTGGCCATCTGTTTGGACTACGAAGTCCGTCCGAAGATGGACTATCGCATCTATTACCGGAGCAATCAGACCTACTCGGTGAAGGCGGACAAGACGATCAATATCGGCTTCTTCGGCGAAGACACCGGGCGGATCGCCGTGGACAGCAAGGGTGATGTGCTGATCGGCGGCACCGTGCGCAACATTTCGGGCGAAACCCGCCTGACGAGCCGGGATGGCGGCCTCTACACGGCGGAGAATGACGGCCAGGCCGGTGTGCTGATCGCCAACAATATCAAGCTGAATGCGAAAACCGCCATCGGCATGTCATCGACCGATACGTTCCGCATCGAGCAGACCGGTGCCAATGCCATTGTCAATGCCTCGGCACCGAGCCTCTATCTGGAAGAGGTTGCGGGCGGTCTGCGCCTTGGCCAGATCACGGTCGATGCGGCCAAGACCGCCCATGGCGGCGATCTGACCCTTGTTGCGCGCGGCGATCTTGATCTGAGCGCCTCGAACATGAAATCCGCCGTGAAGGGGGGGCGTATCCAGCTGGAAAGCAAGACCGGCAAGATCCTGACCGGCCTTGCCAACAACAAGCTCGATGTCGACACCGACGCGGCGGGTGGCGGCACCTTGTCCGTCGTCACGAAGGATAAGAACGCCGTCACCATTCGCGAGGTCAACGGCGACCTGAGGGTTGACACCATCGACGTGGGAGGAGACCTCACCCTCCTCGTTCAGGGCAATCTTCTCAATGGCCAGACGCCGGCGAGCGACTTTTCCGCCCGCGATGCCGCCTTTGCCGACTACCTCGACGCGCGTGGCCTCGGCACCTCGGCTCATGCCGCCTCCGAGACCACCCTGGTCAATGAGGCCAAGGCCAAGCAGATGACGGCGATGTACCATGCGTACTGGAAGATGCGCGGCGCCGGCACCACTTCGACCTCCGGAACGAGCCAGATGCGCGGGGCTGCTACGGATGTGACCGGCACGATTGCGCCCTATGACCGCGATTTTGTCTATCATGTCTCGGATGCAGATCGTGCGGCTCTGGTGGCCAACGGCTTCACCGACGCGGACATTGTTGCCTACGAGGCGAAGCAGACGGCCTTCTACCACGACGCGAACACCAAGCTCGGCGCTGCGGCGCAGGGCACCTACGATGCGAATTTCGTCTACACGCTGACCGACAGCGAGCAGACCGCCAACGCCGCAGGACTGACCTTCGATCGCAATGCCGTCCTTTCGGCTGTCAATGCGGAGGTCGCCGGCGGCAATGCGGGCGGTTCGAATCAGGCTAGCAACATCCAGGCCGGAAGCCTGAATGTACAGGTCTCCGGTACGATCGGGGAAGAAAACGGTAGCTTCAGCGTCAACCAGGGTGGTGGCAACACGGTTTCCGTCGCCGACATGCAGCGCATGCGCACCGCGCAGGTCGGTGATGTCCAGTACAATACCGACGGGTCTGTCACCGTGACCCGGCGTGACGGCGTGTCGATCAACACGGGCGGCACAGTCAGCGTCAGCGCCGGAGAGGACGCCTATCTTCAGAGCCAGGGCGACCTCAACGTCAAGACGATTGCTGTCGGCAACACGCTGCAATTGAATACGTCCGGAAGCCTGCTGAACGCCAATGAGGATGGACAGGCCAATGCGACCGGCCGCAACCTCATCCTTTCGAGTGCCGGTGAGAACCTCGGCACAGCTGACAAGCGCTTCGTGACGGATACGACCGATGACGGCTTCGTGCAGTTGCGCACCGATGGCGCTGCCTATCTGGCCGAAAAGACGGGTGACCTGCGCCTCCAGGACGCGGCCGGCCCGACGCTCGACCTCGCGGCCAATGACGGGCGCATCGTCGATGCCTTCGCGGATGCGGGCGTAGACCTCAACGGCAGCAACATCAAGCTCTATGCCCGCGACGGCATCGGCACACAGGGATCGTCGCTCGATATCACGACCCGCACCGATGGCAAGATTGAGCTGCAGACGCCGGGCGATTCCTATATCGCAGCGCCTGATCTGCCTGTGTATGTCAAGGAAGCCATCGTCGGCGGCATTTCGCAGATCGTATCTGCCAGCCAGATCCTGGTCGAGGCCGGCAATACCTTCTCGGCGAGCATCATCGACTGGTTTGCGCCGGATGACGTGATCTTCGGCGAAAACAGCAAGGTGATCTCTCGCGACGGAACTGCCAAGATCCGCACGGAGGCCAACCTCGTGATGGGCAAGGGATCGACCATCGACGCCAAGGGCAATGCCATTGATCTCGGTGCCGCCGGCAACATTGTGCTCGGTAATCTGGTCAGCCAGAAGGGTGGAGACAACGCTGTTGTCGTCAATGCCGGCGGTTCGATCAACGGAAACGGCGACGATCTGAAGGACATCGACGTTTCCGATGAAACCGCGGGTGTGACATTGTCAGCACATGGCGGAATCGGCGGCGAAACGGGGCTCTCGACCAATCTCGCGCATCTCGCCTTCACCAATGCCGATGGCGGCAATGTCGTCATCGAAAACAGCAGAAGCATGACTCTGGAGAGCGGCATGGTGGCCGCAGGCTCCTCCATAACGCTGTCGAGCACTGGGGATTTGCTGACCCGGTCCCTAACCGCGATCGATGGCGATATCGCGCTCTCGTCAGGTCGTCGCCTGACGCAGGCCTCTGGTTCGCTGATCGATGGTGGTACGGGCAGCGTGACACTGTCGGCTGGCACGGATGCCACGATCGGTCAGGTGAAGACGGGTGGCACGGGTACGATCGGCATCACGTCCGTTGCCGGCCGGCTCGACCTGACCGATGCGATCGAGGCCGCAAACGGTTCGATCGGTGTGACGGCGCAGACGGCTCTTGCACTGTCGTCCGGCGCCAGCGTGACGGCGACGGGTGCCGGCGGCGTATCCCTGACGGCA
>NZ_VJMG01000091.1 GCF_007004135.1 Affinirhizobium straminoryzae | reverse complement strand
CGTCGTACCGAAGCGCTTGCTGACGCCCTCGATCTGAAGAACCGGTATGCTCATGCGGGCCATCCTGCAATCGGGAAACGATGCTGCCAGCGGCCATCCTGCTCCAGTTCGGCAGCCAGCCGCAACAGCAGAGCTTCTGCCCCCATAGGTGCCATCAGTTGTACCGGTAGCGGCAAACCCGCTGCATCCGCACCAAAGGGCAGCGTGAGCGCCGGAAAGCCGGAGGCATTGGCAAGCGCTGCCAGCGGCGCGAAGGCGGCCATGCGGTGGAAATGCAGGTCGGTATCCGTATGATCGCTGGGGAAGGAACCGATCGGCAAAGGCGCGGATGACAGGATCGGGCTCAACAGGCAGTCAATGTCATCGAACAGGCGCCACAGATCGCGGCTGACGAGAACCATGGCATTCAGGCTCTGCCACAGGCTGCGTGCCGACAGCGACAGGCCACGCTCGATGACTGCCTGCGTCAGCACCTCCGTCTTCGCCGCATCGAGATTGAAGCGCGTGAACGTGTCGGCAAGATTGATGCAGACGATGTCGACAAAGGCGCGCTGGCTGGTGGCCGCAATCGCCTCGACGGCGGAGACGGAGATCGGGACCAATCGATGGCCGGTGGATTCCAGATGGCGCGCCGCCTCCTCCACCACATTGCAGCGTTCGGGCGTCGTCGGCAGGTCCTTCCCGGTCTCGGTCAGGACACCGATCCGCAAACCACCCGAAGGAGCCGGCTGCGTCGCCACCGGCGGATAGGGTCCATGCGCATGGCCCGAGAGGGCCTCGAGGATCGTCTGCGCATCCCGCACGGAGCGGCAGACGGCGAGTTCGGTGGCAATCCCGCCCAGGTGATTGCCGAATTGCGGCCCGGCCGGCATCAGGCCGCGGCTCGGCTTCAGGCCGACAAGGCCGCAGCATGCGGCCGGCACGCGGATGGAACCGCCCGCATCGGTCGCATGGGCAATCGAGACGATGCCGGCCGCCACGGCAGCAGCGGCACCGCCGGAGGAGCCGCCGGCCGAAAGCTCCGGCGCCAGCGGATTGCGGGCGATGGGACCGATCGCCGGTTCGCTTGCCAGCGACAGGCCGAATTCCGGACTGGTGGTGAGACCGAAGAGACAGAAGCCCGCCGCCCGAAAGCGTTCAGCGAGATCCGAATCGACCATCCCGCCGCGCCGCGCCATCAGGCGCGAGCCGGCGGTGACGGGAAAGCCTGCAAAGGGGCCGCCCAGATCCTTTGCCAGCGTCGGAACGCCGGCAAACGGCATGGCGCGACGGTCCTGAAGCGGCAGACCGTCGATAAGATCTGCCGAGACTCGCCCCTTCTCAGCATCCTCATAGGCAATGGCGCCGAGATCCCGCGCGGCCTGCGCCGCCAAAAGGGAAGCCTGCATGGCCTCCCGGCTGGAAAGGTGGCCGCAGGCAATCGCCTCTGCCAGCGCCGTTGCATCTGCCATCATGGAAAGAATTACTTCGGCTCGTCCATGATCTTCGGCACTTCGAATTTGCCGGCCTTGATCTCGGCGCGCTTGGCCTCCATCGCCGCTTCCGCATCGGCCGGTGCCACGCCCTTGACGTAGACGATATCGCTGCCGCCTTCCTTCATCAGGCCATAGGCGGTGTAATCGCGGCCGGTCGGCTTGCCGGCGGCCACATCGGCGAGCGCGGCGTTGAGGATCGGGCGGAAATTCCACAGCGCATTGGCGAAGACCGTGTCAGGGTAGCGCGGCGTGTAATCGATCAGCGAGCCGATCGACTTGATCTTGCGTTCCTTGGCGGCATCGGCCGTGCCGATACGCTCGCCGAACAGGATATCGGCGCCGGCATCGATCTGGGCGAGGCCGGCTTCACGCGCCTTCGGCGGATCGAAGAAGGTGCCGATGAAGGTGACGAGATGCTTGGCGTTCGGGTTGACGGCCTTCACGCCGGCGCCGAAGGCGTTGATCAGCATGTTGACTTCCGGGATCGGCATGGCGCCGACGGAACCGACAACGTTCGACTTGGTCATCTTGCCGGCCAGCATGCCGGCGAGATAGGCGCCGTCAAAATTCCAGGTGCCGAACACGCCGAAATTGTCACCGGCCTGCTTGCCGCTGGAGCCCATCACGAAAGCGGTTTCGGGATAATCGGCAGCCACTTCGCGGGCCTGCTTCTCGACCGGGAAGGTCTCGCCAATGATCAGCTTGGCCCCCTGCTCGGCATATTCGCGCATGGCACGCGGATAGTCGGTGCCGGACACGCCTTCGGAGAAGACATATTCGATCACGCCTTCCTTGGCGGCCTCCTGAAGCGCCTTGTGCAGCACCGAGTTCCACGCGTTTTCGACCGGTGAGCCGTGAATACCGGCGACCTTGATCGGTGCGGCGGCGCGCACGGACGGAATGAAGGCGGTTGCGCTCAGTGCAAGGCCGGAAGCAAGCACGCCACGACGGGAGAGAAGCAGTTTATCGGTCATCGGTCACGTTCCCCTGGATTTTACCATTTGGTAAATGGATAGAGATCGCCCATTTTGAAGTCAAGAAAACAAATTGACCACGGAATAAGCAGAGGCACGCGTGCCATGCCCTATTTTGGGCGAAAGTTCATCCGGAAACGCTGCCTGTCCACCGCTTTCCCACATGCAAGAACGTCGCAGGGCAGCAGCAAGAGAGCGGCGGGCAAGCCGGTTGCGCCATAACGATGGTCGCAGGACACCAGTTCCTCCCGCCTCAACCTCGCTCGGCTGCAGAGTTCGCCGGTCATCGCGCAGCACCGGTGCGAACGGCCGCGACAATAATTCCTCAACTCGTCGAACCATTCGCCAGCGGGATTCCGCTGGCCACCGTTTCGATTTCATTCGTAGATTATTCCCGTTTCGTTTCCGTGCATATTCAAGGTTGCGAAAATGAGGACACGATTCGGTTGTGCGGTTGCGCCTGCAAGGCCCTTCCTGCTCGGCAATGCGGATCGCACATGCCGTCAGATATTGCCCGGTGCAGACAGCCTGAAGCTGAGGGTGAAATGGAGACCTTCCCGTCGGAAATCTGCGTCGATCTGCGGGTCGTGGCTCGCCGGAATGGCAAGACGGATCAGCTTCGACCCAAAACCTTCCCGCTCGCTTTGCTGGACGGCGGGACCACCCCGCTCCATCCAGGTAAGCGTCAGACGCTCCTCTGCCGTCAGCCAGGTGATCGACAGGCGCCCTTCCGGGCTGGAGAGACTGCCGTATTTCAGCGCATTGGTGCCGAGTTCGTGCAGGATCAGAGAAAGCGCCACAGCCAGTTCGGCCCCCAGCAGGCAGTGAGGGCCATCCACACGAACGGTTTCGCCGTCGATATCATGCAGCGGCCGCATCACATGCTCGATGAGTTCGTGCAGCGAGGCGCCTTGCTCATCTTCCGAGAGGAGCACGTCATAGCCGCCCGCCAGCGCCTGCAGCCGCTTCTGGAAAGAAGCCATCTGCTCGTTCTGGCCGCGAAAGGTCTGGCGGACGATCGCCTGGATGACGGACAGCGTGTTCTTGACCCGATGCGAGAGTTCGCGAGCCATCAGCCGCCGCTTCTCTTCCGCCTGCGCCGACAGGCGTCGCTGCCGGTCGATCTCGTCGAGAAGACCATCGATGGAGGTCCCGACAAGGCCGAGTTCGCCGCGATCCGCCCGCATTCCGGTGCGTGCGGCGAGATCGCCATCCCGCCAGCGCGTCACGGTGCGCACGATGTGCTGTACCGGCTCGAGGATGAAGCGCTGGCCGACATAATTGGCCGCAACGAAGGCAATCAGGCAGCCGGAGAGGATAAAGAGAATGCCGGTCAGCGCCGCCGTGTTCAACTGCGCGAAAGCTTCGTTGCGAGCAATCCCGGCGCTGACATAGAGCGGGTTCTTGTCCGATACCGGCTGGTAGCCGAGGATGCGGGTCGTGCCATCCTGGCTGACCACTTCAAGGGACCCGGGCGCGGATGCCGTGATCAGATGGCGATAGGCCTGCGGGATGGTGGTTCCCACGAAGGATTGCGGATCGGGGTTGCGGGCCACGATGACGCCATTGCGGTCGGAAATGGTCACAGAGCCGCCGGCGACGATGTCCCTCTGGAATACGCGGGCCTGCAGCCAGTCCAGCCGCAGCCCGGTTGCGATCACGCCAACCGTTTCGCCATTGCGCTTCAGACGCAACGCAACCGGCAGCACCGCACGGTTCGATACGCGGGCAATCGTGTAGCCGGCAATGACGACATCGTCCGAAACAAGTGCGCGGCGCACATACTCGCGGTCGGAAAAATCGGTTCCTGTCGGCCAATTGAGACTGTCGCACAGCAGGCGTCCGTTGCGATCAAGCACGAAAATGTTGCCGACATAATCGTCCAGGCGTGCGGAGACGGCGTTCAGCGTCTGGCCGCAGGCGGCCGGATTGCCGTCGGTGATGGCGGGAATGGCGGCCGTGGCAATCAGCAGGCCGCGCAGCCCCTCAAGAATCGTTTCGATCTCCATGGAAAACTGTTGCGACGAACGGATGGCCTGCTGGTGGATTTCGGCCTGACGCTCGTTGCGCAGCTTCAATTCGTTATAGGCCAGCATCGCGAGCGCGGGCAGCAGCGCGATCAGCGTCATCACCGCAAGGCGTATTTTCATCGTCGTGCCTCTGATAGAAACGCCCGCGCGTGCAACCTGATAAATAAGATGGATGTCATGAACCTAGCTGCGTTGCGCCCGCACCTCAAGCGCCGTCTGCAACGTCGGATCACGGCGCAACAAGAACCGCGGATTGCAGGCTGCCCAGACCTTCGCGACAGGGTCGATGAGAGAGGCGATCCAACCCGGAAAATCCCCGCCACGACGTCCTTGTGCACCGACGAAAAGCGAGACAGAATCGGAATGCTGCTCTAGGAAGAAGGCCGGATGATCGCCAGCCGAACGAAGGATGCCCCATGGCCATACTGCCCGTCACCGTCTTTCCCGCTCCGAAGCCCGTGACCCTGCC
>NZ_VJMG01000090.1 GCF_007004135.1 Affinirhizobium straminoryzae | reverse complement strand
CCGCGTGCGCCATCATGTGGCTCATCCACATGATGGCGCACGCGGTCTTCTTCGATGTTCGTCATGCCCGCCCTCGCCTGCACATCTGTGGGTCGCCCTTGGCTGCCGATGGCAGAATGGCTGCGAAAAGCCGAATGTCAACAATTGGATAGGACGGAAATCCGGGAAGGCTGCACGTGCCGCCGACAAGCTGATAGAAGGCTTGGCGGGAACCTTCGCCCGCCCGCCCCGAACCGCCACGCCAGACGGAAGATGCCGTGCCTGTCAGACCGATTCTCCGCTATCCCGATCCCCGCCTCTCGACGCCCGCCGCCAGGGTCGACGAGTTTGATACGATCCTTCGCCAACTGGCCGACGATCTCTTGGACACCATGCGGGCCGCCCCCGGCGTCGGCATCACCGCGCCGCATATTGGCGTGATGCGGCGGATCTCCGTCATCCAGCTCGCGCCGGACGCGCCAGTCCTTGTCCACGTCAATCCCGAGATCATCGCGGCCTCCGGCCCGGAGCAGCGCTTTACCGAAGGCAGCGTCTCCATGCCGGGCTTCACGGAAGAGGTGGAGCGACCCGGCCACATCCGCTTCCGCCACCAGGACCTTGATGGCACCTGGCACGAGGACGAGGCGGACGGCTTTCTTTCCACCTGCATCCAGCACGAGATTGACCAGCTCGACGGCATTTTCTGGACACGCCGCCTTTCGCGGCTGAAGCGGGACAGGCTGCTGCGCAAATACGAGAAAAGCAGCCGCTGACATCACCCTGACGACAAGGTCACCATTATGCGCGGCACACTTTTGCGCGACCCGTTGCCGCGCGGTCGAACCATCCGGCTGCATCTGCGTTAAGGGTCTAGCAGACATCAGGAGGCACAGATGGCGTCGAACAAACCTGTCAACGACATTTCCCGCGAAGAAGACTATCGCGACTACGACAGCCGCAACATCGATGACGGCTGGCCCTATGCGGATGCCGCCCGCGCCGGACAGGTCGACAATGCAGCCTATGGCGACACGAGCGCCAATTTCGACCGGGAGCGCAACAGGGGCTACGGCGTGGATACGGCGGACGTGGAGGGACAGGAAGAGCCGGTTCGCGACAGCAACACACCGGCAACCATCGGTGCGGAACAGGCAGACGATCTGGAAGAAAGGGTCAGCGACACGATCGAGGCCCTGGATCTCGTAGCCATGGAAACCATCGACGTGCGCGCAGACGGCGGCACGGTAACGCTGGAGGGTGAGGTGGATGACGATGCCACCGCCCGCAAGATCGTCGCCGCCGTTCGGCGCGTGCCTGGTGTTTCCCGCGTCGTCAACGACCTGACGCTGCTCGGCATCGACAGCCTCATCCCGGACGAGGACTGAGGAAACACGCAGCCGTCAAGCGGCCGCTGCGGTGACGGTGATCTCCGGAAGCACGGACAGCGTGTTGCTGACGGTGCAGAGCTTCTTCGCGAGCGCGACAATCTCCTGACGCTGCGCGTCGGTATAGGCACCGGCGATACGGATGTCGGCATGGATGGCCGCAACACGCGACGGCCCCTCATGCGCCTTTTCACCGGCCACATGCGCGGTCACGCTCTCGAAAGCATCCAGCAGGTGCAGCTGCGACACGGCACCCTTGACACTGAGCACCAGGCAGGCTGCCAGCGACGCATAGAGCATGTCGAGCGGATTGAAGCCCGGATCGGACACGCCTGTCGTGACGTCCAGCGCTCCGCCGGTCTCGCTGACCAGCGAGGCATGGCCACGCGCCGCCATCGTTGCGGTGGCGCCGGTTGCGCGCGTCTTCATCTTGATCTCGACCATATTGCCGTCCTCGTCCTGAATGTCGACCGGGTGAACAGTGCTCACAGCCAGCCAGAAGCATTGCAAGGATATCGGCGAGTCTTCACCAAGCCGTCAATGCCAAACCGGTTTCCGATGGTCGCGTGACAATCGTGCATGAAGGCAGCCCCCTCGGGCTCGTATTCCATGGCTCAGATGAAGAGAATGACGGCGGCCGGGCGCCGGAACGAACTTTGCACCATACCCGAGACAATGTCGGCAAGTGGCTGCCAGACAACAAAAAACCCGGCTTTCGCCGGGTTTGTTTGGTGCGGTCGAGAAGACTCGAACTTCCACGGGTTGCCCCACAGCGACCTCAACGCTGCGCGTCTACCAATTCCGCCACGACCGCATCGTGGTAGGCCGTCTTGCGTCGGCGAGGGAGCATCTAGCAAAGGGTTTTCCCCGGCGCAAGTGTGCCGTGACAGTTTTTTGAAAGATAAAATCACGCGGGAAAATCCTATATAGGGAAATCCCGCATTTGCGGGCTTTCCGCCTGTGGATAGTCCGCCGCCATTTCGTTTGAAGAGAAAATGCCATGCTGACCCGCACCGATCTCGACCATACAATGTTGCCCGCAGAAGGTTCGCCGCCCGTACGCTGGCGGATTTCCGATTCCCTGGTGCCCTATGACGAAGCGCTTTCGGTGATGGATGCGGAGGTGGCAGCGATCGCAGAGGGACGGGCAGACGAACTCGTCTGGCTTCTCGAACATCCGCCGCTCTACACGGCGGGCACCAGCGCCGACTCGGCCGACCTGATCCAGCCGGACCGCTTCCCGGTCTTTGCCACCGGCCGCGGCGGCGAATACACCTATCACGGTCCGGGCCAGCGGGTCGCCTATGTGATGCTGGACCTGAAGCGCCGGCGGCAGGACGTGCGCGCCTATGTGGCTGCCCTCGAGGAGGTGATCATCCGCTGTCTCGGTGCGATGAACGTGCGCGGCGAGCGGCGCGAGGACCGCGTCGGCGTCTGGGTGCGCCGCCCGGAAAAGCCGCTTTTGCAGGATGGCACGCAGGCCGAAGACAAGATCGCCGCGCTTGGCATTCGCCTGCGCCGATGGGTGAGCTTTCACGGCCTGTCGATCAATGTCGACCCGGACCTCACACATTTTTCCGGCATCGTGCCCTGCGGTATTTCCGCCTACGGCGTGACCAGCCTGGAAGATCTCGGCATGCTGGTGATGATGCAGGATGTCGACATAAGACTGCGCCAGGCCTTCGAAGAGGTGTTCGGCCCCACGGTGAACGACGGGGCCTGATGCCGGCAGCACGGATAGCGGCGGCCCGAGGCTTGTAAGGGCGGGGCGTCCTGTGGTTGAAAGAGGCGCCACAGGAAAGCCGCCCATGCCCAAGACTGCCGCCTCTGCCGAAACCTCCGTCAAGGGCATGGCGCTGATGGCCTGCTGCATGGTCGTGCTGCCAATGATGGATGCGATCGCCAAATACATGGCGACCTTCGAGACCATGTCGCCGGGACAGGTGACCTTCTACCGCTTCTTCGTGCAGCTTGTGGTGCTGGCGCCGCTGTTCTTCTGGACGGTGGGCGGCTTCGGACAGGTCAGGCGCCCCTGGATGAACATGCTGCGCGGTGCCCTGCATGCCGGCGCCAGCCTGATGTTCTTCACCGCCGTCAAATACATGCCGCTTGCCGATGTCTTCGCCATCTATTTCGTCGAGCCCTTCATGCTGACGATCCTGTCGGCCCTCTTCCTCGGCGAAAGGGTCGGCTGGCGGCGCTGGCTGGCGATTCTCGTCGGCTTTGGCGGGGCGATGATCGTCATCCAGCCAAGCTTTGCCATCTTCGGCTGGACCTCGCTGCTGCCGGTCGCCTGTGCCGCCCTCTTCACGCTCTACCTGTTCCTCAACCGCGCGCTCGGCGAGGGCGATTCGCCGCTGACCATGCAGATGATGTCCGGCGTCGGCGGTACGCTGTTCATGGGTGTCGTGCTCGTGGCGGGGCACATGGCAGGGATTGCCGATTTCCACATGTCCCTTCCCGGCTCCGGGCTTGGCCTCGTGCTGCTTCTCGTCCTCGGCTCGCTGTCCGGCTATGTGCACCTGCTCGTGGTGCGCTGCTTCCGCATGGCCTCCGTATCGCTCCTGGCCCCCTTCCAGTATTTCGAGATCATCTCCGCGACAGTGCTGGGCTACCTGCTGTTTGCCGATTTTCCGACGCCATCGAAATGGCTCGGCATCGTCATCATCGTCGCCTCCGGCCTCTTCATCATCTGGCGGGAGCAGCGGCAGAACCGCATGGCCGAGACGCCGGCCTGAGACAGGCGCCTGCCGCTTTCAGGGTTGAGCCCCGTCCCCGTGCATGCCACAACCGGTCCCGGAATCAGAACACTCAGGGAGAAAGCACATGGACGTCCGCGCCGCCGTTGCCGTTCAGGCCGGCAAACCGCTTGAAATCATGACCGTGCAGCTGGAAGGCCCGCGCGCCGGCGAGGTGCTGGTCGAGGTCAAGGCGACCGGCATCTGCCATACCGACGACTTCACGCTGTCGGGCGCCGATCCGGAAGGCCTGTTCCCGGCGATCCTCGGCCACGAGGGTGCCGGCATCGTCGTCGATGTCGGGCCTGGCGTCACATCGGTGAAGAAGGGCGATCACGTGATCCCGCTCTACACCCCGGAATGCCGCGAATGCCCCTCCTGTCTGTCGCGCAAGACCAATCTCTGCACGGCGATCCGCTCCACCCAGGGCCAGGGCCTGATGCCGGACGGCACCTCGCGCTTCTCGATCGGCAAGGACAAGATCCATCACTACATGGGCTGCTCCACCTTCGCCAATTACACGGTGCTGCCGGAAATCGCCGTCGCCAAGGTCAACCCCGACGCGCCCTTCGACAAGATCTGCTATATCGGCTGCGGCGTGACGACGGGCATCGGCGCCGTCATCAACACCGCCAAGGTGGAGATGGGTTCGACGGCCATCGTCTTCGGTCTCGGCGGCATTGGCCTCAACGTCATCCAGGGGCTCCGTCTCGCCGGTGCCGACATGATCATCGGCGTCGATCTCAACAACGAGAAGAAGGCCTGGGGCGAACGCTTCGGCATGACGCACTTCGTCAACCCGAAGGAGGTCGGCGACGATCTGGTGCCGTTCCTCGTCAACATGACCAAGCGCGGCGCCGATCAGATCGGCGGCGCCGACTATACCTTCGACTGCACGGGCAATACCCGCGTCATGCGCCAGGCCCTGGAAGCATCGCATCGCGGCTGGGGCAAGTCGGTCGTCATCGGGGTTGCCGGTGCCGGCCAGGAAATCTCGACGCGCCCCTTCCAGCTGGTCACAGGCCGCACCTGGATGGGCACCGCATTCGGCGGCGCGCGCGGCCGCACCGACGTGCCGAAGATCGTCGACTGGTACATGGAGGGCAAGATCGAGATCGATCCGATGATCACCCACACCATGCCGCTGGAGGACATCAACAAGGGCTTCGAGCTGATGCATTCGGGTGAAAGCATCCGCTCGGTCGTGCTATACTGACACAGGGCGTTGAGGACGACAGCCTTGCGAAAGGCACGTCCCGGAGAAGACAAGAGGGCGCCGACGGGCGCCCTTTTTTTGATGAGAGGCAGCCGTCCGGCACGGCGGGGGATGACATGGCGGATCGCATCATATCGGGCTCGGTCAAGGCAGATGGCAGCATCCTGCAGGGCCAGGGCTTCCAGGTCAGCCACAAGGGCGCCGGACACTACCTGATCGTCTTCCAGCCGCCGCTGCTCGAGGTAGCCGGCGGCATGGTGCAGTTGATCGATGCGCAGGGCGCACGTGGCTGGCGCGCGGGCGTGGGCTCCGTCGACGGACTGCATGCGACGATCCGCATCGACGATGCCGCGGCGCGTGCCTCGGACGCCCATTTTTCCTTCGTTTTTTCCGGCCGCGGCCATGGCAGCCGGCGCGCCGAACCCGCAGCAACAATGCCACTGGACCCGACGCAGGTGATGGCGGAGCCTGCGATCGGCAGTCCGCCCCCAGTCGTGTCCTTCCCGATCAGCGAACGGATCCGCCGGGCCATGACGCCCGAGCCGCCCACGCCCGCACCGGCAGCCCCGGCCGATTCCGTCTCGCTTGCCCAGCAGGCGCAGATCGACCGGCTCAAGCAGATGACCCAGCAGGTTCTGCAGCGGTTGCAGATGGAAAACCGCATGCTGAAATCGAGGCTCTCGCTGCTGTCGCCGGACGAGGCGCCGGAAAGCGAAGCCGCACGGCAGGCACCCTCGCATCTGGGCAACGGACCGGGCATGCCCGCCCTCGCCCGTCTTCTCGATCTGCCGTCGGCGAAACGCGTGCTCGATATCGGCCCGGGCTGGCAGGATCGCGCCCCGCATCTTCTGGCCGCCGGAAAGACGCTGAGCGTCGCCGTCCGCGACGATGCGTCGGGCGATACAATCGCGGGCGTCTCGCGGATCCCGTTTCCGCTGGCGCCCGAAGAACAAACGGAGCCCTTCGATGCCGTGATGGCCTGCCACGCGCTGCAACGGGAGGCAAACCCGCATCGGTTTCTGCGCGCTCTGCATGCCGCCCTTTCGGAGGAGGGGTGCCTGCTGCTGTCCGTGCCGAGCCTGCGGTTTCCTCTCTTGAGCGGCGACCTGACGCTGTGGACGGGCGGCCTTTTGCTTTATCATCTGGTGCTCGCCGGCTTCGACTGCCGGGAAGCCGGCTTGCAGGTGGACCGTGGCGAACTCTGCCTTGCTCTTGTCAAGCGCAGTTGCCCCGCCTGGACGGAAGGCACAGCCCTGCCGGCGCTCGAATCGCTTCGCCCGTTGCTGCCGCCGCAGCTGGATTTCATTGCCGAGGCGGAAGGCCACTGCTTCAATGGCGACATCCGGCGTCTGAACTGGTAAGCGATGCTGACCGAAGCGACGAAAGACCCTGAACCTTGATCTATGTGGATGCCGATGCCTGTCCGGTGAAGCCGGAAATCCTCAAAGTCGCCGAGCGGCACGGGATCGAGGTGACCTTCGTTGCCAATTCCGGCCTGCGTCCCTCCCGCGATCCCATGGTGAAGAACGTCATCGTCTCCGGCGCCTTCGATGCGGCCGATGACTGGATTGCGGAACGGGCCGGGCCCGGCGACATCGTGGTGACGGCCGATGTACCGCTCGCCGTCCGCTGCGTGGCGCGCGGTGCCCTCGTGACTGGCCCCACCGGACGCGTTTTCGATGAGGCGAACATCGGCATGGCGAGCGCCATGCGCGATCTCGGCGCGCACTTGCGCGAAACCGGCGAGAGCAAAGGCTATAATGCCGCCTTCACGCCGCGCGATCGCTCCAGTTTCCTCTCGACGCTCGATCGCCTGTGCCGACGCGCCAGACTCACCCCCGGAGATTCGGCAGGAGAACAGCCCGCATGACCGAACTGCCCAACAGCTGGCGCCACCGCCGCCAGAGCCCGTTCTACATGGCCGGGCTCGCCGGGCTTGTGCCCCTGCCGATCCTGCTGGTGATCGTGCCCAGACTTGCCATCGAACTCTCCGTCATCCTGTTCTTCCTCGTTTATCTCGGCAGCATCGCGCGGCGCATCCCCCACCTTACGGTGAACCGGCTGAAGACCAGCCGCGAACGCGACGATGCCCCGGCCTATACCATTCTGGTCGTCACCCTGCTGGCCGTCGTCGCCTCCGTCGGCGCGCTGTTCAACGCGCTGAACCGCTCGCATGATCCGAGCCTGTTCGAAGTCGTCATCGCCTTTGCCTCGGTCATCGGCGGCTGGCTGACCATCCACACCATGTTCGCCATGCATTACGCCCACCACTACTGGCGGCGGGTGGATGACGGATCCGGCGGGCTTATGCTGCAGGGCGGACTGAGCTTTCCCGAGACGAAGGAGCCGGCGGGCTATGATTTCCTCTATTTCTCGCTGGTGATCGGCATGACGGCGCAAACCTCCGACGTCGCCATCACCACCACGACCATGCGGCGGATCAATCTTGCCCATGCGGTACTTGCCTTCTTCTTCAACACCATCCTCGTGGCAGCAGCCGTCAATGCCGTCGTGTCGTTGGCCGGCTAAACCCGTTCATTCCCCCATCATAATCTCCAGGGAGACCACCGCGATGAAGATCCTCTCGCAGAACACCGCCTTCGGCGGCATGCAGGGCGTATTCCAGCACGAATCCGAGGCCTGCCAGTGCGACATGACCTTCGCCGTTTTCGTGCCGCCGCAGGCAATTTCCGAGCCGCGGCCGGTGCTGTGGTACCTTTCGGGCCTTACCTGCACCCATGCCAATGTGATGGAAAAGGGCGAGTACCGGCGGCTTGCCGCCGAACTCGGGCTGATCATCGTCTGCCCGGACACCAGCCCGCGCGGCGACGACGTGGCGGACGAGAAGACGAACTGGCAGATGGGCAAGGGGGCCGGCTTCTATCTGGACGCCACCGAAAAGCCCTGGGCGGACCACTACCGGATGTACACCTACGTGACCGAGGAACTGCCGGCGCTGGTGGCCGAGCACTTTCGCGCGGACATGGGCCGTCAGGGCATTTTCGGCCATTCGATGGGCGGTCACGGCGCCATGACCATCGCGCTGAAGAATCCGGACCGCTTCCGCAGCTGCTCGGCCTTCGCGCCCATCGTCGAACCCTCGACGGCGGACTGGTCGGCCCCGGCCTTCGAAAAATATTTAGGGGCGGACCAGGCGGCCTGGCGGGCCTATGATGCCTGCGCGCTGGTCAGCGATGGCGCACGCTTCCCCGAATTCCTGGTGGATCAGGGCAAGGCCGATGGTTTCCTCGACACCGGCCTGCGCCCCTGGCTGTTCGAAGAGGCGATCAGGGGCACCGACATCCGGCTGACGCTGCGGATGCACGAGCGCTACGACCATTCCTACTACTTCATTTCCACCTTCATGGACGATCACCTGCGCTGGCACGCGGAGCGGCTTGTGTAAGCTGATCTTGACATTTCGACCGGCAGGTCTTGATCCTCGCCCGTCCTGTCCCACATCAGGTGTACGCGGACGACCGCGTGCACCGGTAGCTCCCGGTGCGGATGAATCGCGGGGACGACCCTGATCTCTATTCAGGGAGCATTCTCATGGCCTGGATCCTTCTCCTCCTTGCCGGCATTTTGGAAACCGGCTGGGCCATCGGCCTCAAATATACCGAAGGCTTCACACGTCTCGTTCCGTCGCTCGCGACGATTGCCTGCATGGTGGCCAGCATCGGCCTGCTCGGCCTTGCGCTGCGTGATCTTCCCGTCGGCACCGCCTATGCGATCTGGACCGGAATCGGCACGCTGGGCGCCGTGACCCTCGGCATCGTTCTGTTCGGCGATCCGGCAACCCCGCTTCGGCTCGCCTGCATCGGCCTGATCATGGCCGGCTTGATCGGGTTGAAGCTCGTGGGATGAGGCGGCAGCAAAAAACCCTCGCGCCGTGTGCCGGTGCGAGGGCCCTTAAGTCATGGCCGCGAGACTGATCAGGCCTTTTCGCGGTTGTCCACCGACAGCGCGCCGGCGCCCGCAAAGACGAAGAACAGGAAGATGAAGCAATAGAGCACGGCCGCATCGCCGCCGTTCAGCGACGGGAAGAAGCTCTTCGGGAAATGGAACATGAAATAGGCGACCGCCATCTGGCCGGACATGATGAAGGCAGCCGGCCGGGTGAGGAACCCGATTGCCACCAGGGCGCCGCCGATTAGTTCGATCAGGGCGCCGATCAGGAACAGGGTGGACAGCGTATCACCGGCTCCCGGCTGCGGCCCGGGGAAGGCAAACAGCTTCATGGTGCCATGGGCGAGAAACGTCAGGCCCGAGATGATGCGCAGCGCGGCAAGCGCGTAAGGTTGGAATGCGTCGAAACGTTCAGACAAGGACAATACCCTCTCCTGCAAGACAATGAACGTCCGAGCGTTATCGTTGCAGTGCAGCAATGAACAATCAACTGCACTCCCACCCCATCACATCCGCTTGATCGTGCTGCACAAATTGCCGCAGAGAGCGGCGAGGCGCCGCGTTACTGCGCCGTCAGGTGCTCAAGCCGCAGCCCCTGGGCCGTGCGGTTGCGAAAACCTTCCCAATAGCTGTGGCCGGACTGGCGCCGTCCATCCTTGTCCACGGCATAGACACCGTCCTCGGACCGCTCGACGAGATCGAGATAACGCCCCCTGGCCAAATCGCCCTTCAGCTTGAGGTCGAACCAGACGGTCGCGAAATGCTCTGCGATATTGTTCATGCGGACCGTGTCCCAGACGGGATCAGCATAATGTTCGAACGGCGCAAAACCGAGTTCGGGACTGACGGCAAAGCTTTCCGCCGGCGCGGGCATTGGCGCCGCAGCATTGTGGTTGGCATGGTCGAAGGTCAGAAGATAGCGGTCCACGGATTTCGCACCCGTAAACAGCGGACGGATACCCTTCTGGTAGTCGGACACATCGTCGGCGCTGCCGGCCATGAAGAAGATCGGCACCTTTACCTCGGAAAGACCCGCCTCGTCCCACATGCCGCGCTGCATCCCCCAGGGCGCTATGGCGAGGATCGCCTTGAAGCGCGGCTCGAACAGGGCAGCATGGCTGCCACTGCCCTCCTGATGCACCGCCAGCAGGCCATCCGGCGCGCTCCAATCCGCCTTGACCGCCTTTTCGGACACGCCGGCACCGGCGGTGATCATGGCGCCATAGCCGCCCATGGAATAGCCGATCAGCCCTGCCTTGCCGGCATCCACCAGACCGGACAGGAAATTGCCGTCCTGCCCGCTCATGGCGGCGATTTCCGACAGCACGAAGCGCTGGTCGAGCGGCCGGTTGACCAGCGTGCTGCCGAAGGCCGCGCGGTCATTGTAGGTGCTGTCGGTATGATCGATGGAGGCGACGACATAGCCCTTGCTCGCCAGGTTCTCTGCGAGCGGCGACAGCAGATAGCGGTTGCCTGGATAGCCATGCGAGACGATGACGAGCGGATATGGATCGACGCCCTTTTCCGGTGCCGCGTCGCGCACCGCCTGCCCCGCAATGCTGACTTCCGTCTTGCCGTCGCGCAGAAAGACCTTGTAGGTGCCACCGGGCTTGTCGACCACGGCCGGATACCAGATTTCGACCGTCAGCGGACGATCATAGCGTGGGGCCGGTTTGCCGGCTTGTGCATTCACAACGTCAATCTGGCCGGGATTGGTGAGCGTCAGCGTACGCACGCCGACGCGATGCGAACCATAGGCGGCAAGCTCGGGCGCATCCGGACGGATGCGATCGATGCGGTTTTCGTCGGCAAGGGAAACGGCGGGCAAGAACAGGCTCACGAACAGCGTCAACAGCGGGCGGTGCATCACGGGTTTTCTCCTCTCCAGGGCACATTGGCAAGATGGCCGACGGGAAACATAGGCCAACGCACAGGCCCGCCCGTGATGGCTATGAATGGCAACATGCCTGTGACAGGCTTCAAGGGAAAAGTGCGGTGGCAAGCGTCGAGGGCACCGTATCCTGCAGGCGGAAATCCTGCACCACACGCTCGGCGATCCGCTCCGCCAACCGCGCATCCGCATGGGTGGCATCAAGGGCAAAGGCGGAAACGGCAAAGCTTCCGACAGCCACTTTTTCTCCCGTCACGACTGAAACCGCCTCGACCGTGACCTGTGCCCTGAAACGACCGCCGAACAGCAGCGGGAGATAGACGGTATCCTCGATGCGGATGGTAAGGACCGCGCGTGGCAAGGCCTGCTGCCGGAAGGTGGCGCGAATGGCGGACGCCACCAGACGATCCGTGGCCGACAGGAGATTGTGGGACACCTCCGGACGCGCCGTCACGAAGGCGGCGCGGACATCATAAAGCAGCGTTTCGGGGCGCGCTTCGTCAGCCGGCATCCGGAAGCTGCCGAGCAGCAACCAGGCCATCACCAGACAGAACAGACGAAGAGACCGCAACAGCATGAATCACCGGAGAGATTTTCCCCGATGATCTGAAAACAGGGTTAGGAGAGCGTTAAGCCGGAGCGCGCAATGCCGCAAAAACGGCCACCGCTGCCTGCATTTCCACCAGTCGCTTGGCACGACGAGCCTCGGCCTCGGCGTCCGTGCCCCAGTGCTCGTTCGTCCAGTCCTCCTCAAGATGCGCGAGCGACCAGATCGCCTCGGCATCACGAAAGCCTTCCGCGAAGGCGATCGCAAGGAGCGCCGAGCCCGTCAGCGTGGTCACCGTATGCAGAGCCGCAAGATCAAGCGGCGTCGAATGGCGGCGAAGGGTCAGCGAGAGTGCTGCAATCGCTTCCGGCGGCTGTTCCTGCGGCATGATGCCTTCGATCAGGATGAAGCGGGCGCCAAGCGTCGAGGCCGCCCAGTCCAGCACCGGATCCCAGGCCTCTGCCTGGCGCGCCACCAGTTCGGCCGGCGCCTCGGCCCGGTAGCAGAGCATGTCGCTGCCGGCAAAGCGCAGGATTTCTTCGAAGACCGCCTCGCTGGCCGCAGCAACACCATCGATCGCCGTGTTGACGAGACGCGTCACCGGCATGGTCGAAGGGTCGATCACCTCACTCTGGGCGGCCCATTCGGCGCGGATCAGGTCGGCGAGCGCTGCCGTCGGCACCGTCAGCGCGTTTTTCGCCGGCGTCTTCACAGGGCGGCCATCGAGCTGGATCGCATGTCCGTCCGGGCCGGCCGCAACGCCGGTTTCGGTGTAGAAGCGCTTCGGCAGTGGCTTCTTCATCTGGATCTGCGCACGGCGCGTCGGATCGGGGTGGCTCAGCCCGTCGGGCAGGTCAAACAGGTCGCGCATGAAATCTTCCTCAGCCGATGTGGTGCAGCAGATCGAGCGGATGATCGACGATCACGTCGGCACCGGCCGCACGCAGGTCGGGAACGGAGGCATAGCCCCAGGACACGCCGATGGCCGTGGCGCCTGCCGCCTTTGCCATCTGCATATCATAAATGGCATCGCCGATGACAAGAGTGTGTTCCGGCCGCATGCCGGTTTCGTCGCAGCACTCCGTCACCATGGCCGGGTGCGGTTTCGATGGACAATCGTCCGCCGTGCGGCTCACCACGAAGAAGGGACGGAAGCCATGCGTGTCGAGGATCATGTCGAGGCCTCGGCGCGACTTACCGGTGACTGCGCCGATCAGCAGATCCTCGCGCGGGGCAATCGCGTCCATCACGGCGCGGATTCCCTCGAACAGCGGCTCGCGATAGTTCAGATCGCTGCGCACCACGGAGAACAGCGACTTGTAATAGGCCATCATGCGAACGGCCTCGTCATCCGCATGCAGCTTGCCGTCGATGCGGGCAATGGCGATATCGAGCGTCAGGCCGATGATCGACTTCGTCGCCTGGAGCGTCGGCTCCGGCTTGTCGAAGTGCAGGAAAGTGCGGCGCATGGTTTCGTGGATCAGCGCCACACTGTCGACCAGCGTTCCGTCGCAATCGAAGAGAACCAGCTTCATTGGTCGTCCCTGTCGCCGAGTGTCTGGTCGAAGCCGAGCAGGTTCCAGCTCTGCACCATGTGCGGCGGCAGCGGTGCCGTGACCTTCAGCCGTCCGCCGGAGGGGTGCGGAATGTCGATGTGACGCGCATGCAGGTGGAGGCGCTTCTGCATGCCGCCCGGAAAGTCCCAGTTCGGATCATCCTCGAAATATTTGGGATCGCCGATAATCGGATGGCCGAGGTGCAGCGCATGCACGCGCAACTGGTGGGTGCGCCCGGTATAGGGCTCCATTTCCAGCCAGGCGAGGCGCTGCGCCGCCGTCTCGATCACCCGGTAGAAGGAAACGGCATGATCCGCTCCCTCCTCTCCGTGTTTGGCAATGCGCATGCGGTCGCCATCCGGCGTCTGCTCCTTCACGAGCCAGGTCGAGACCTTGTCCTCGTGCTTGCGCGGCACGCCCTTGACCAGCGACCAGTAGGTCTTCTTGGTGTCGCGCTCGCGAAAGGCCGCCGTCAGCTTCTGGGCGGCGCCGCGGGTGCGGGCAATCACCAGAACCCCGGAGGTGTCGCGGTCGAGACGGTGCACCAGGCGCGGCTTCTCCCCCTTCTGGTTGATCCAGGCATCCAGCATCTTGTCGATATGGCGGGTGACGCCCGAGCCGCCCTGCACGGCAAGGCCGGCCGGCTTGTTCAGCACGAAAACCTTGTCGTCCTCGTGCAGCAGCATGCGGGCGAGAAGCTCGGCATCCTCGCCGTGCTTCAGATCCTTGCCGCCGATCGGTCCGGATTTCGGGCCGCGCGCATCCACATCCATCGGGGGCACGCGCACCATCTGGCCGGGCTGAACCCGGCTGTCGGATTTGACGCGGCCGCCATCCACCCGGATCTGGCCGGAGCGCAGCAGCTTTTGCAGCGCACCGAAGCCGAGCCCCGGATAATGTATCTTGAACCAGCGGTCGACGCGCATGCCGGCTTCGTCCGCCTCGACGCGGATATGCTCGATGCCTGCCATGAATTCTCTTTCTGTCTGGATTGGCCGCCAAACGGCCCTTTGCCCCAGCCTTTAGATGATTTCAGGCCGGAAGGGAAAGAGGAAATCCGGGATGCCTGTCACAGAACCGCGCGGCCGACGGCAAGGCCGCCGAAAGTGGCGGCAAGCGAAATGATCACGCTGACAAGGATGTAGCCGAAGGCCGCGACGATCGCGCCGCGCTCGTAAAGCGCAATCGTGTCGAGCGAGAAAGAGGAGAAGGTCGTGTAGCCGCCGAGGAAACCGACCACGATCAGCAGCCGCATTTCCATGGAGGCGTTCAGCTTGCGCGCCACGAGTTCGGTCAGGAAGCCGATGGCAAAGGAGCCAGCGATGTTGACCGTCAGCGTTCCCCAGGGGAAGGCCATGCCCAGCAGTCGCGTCATGATGACGCCGGTCAGATAGCGGCAGACAGAACCGACGGCGCCGCCAAACGCCACCAGCAGAATATGGATCATGGCCATTCCCATCCTTGAAATCATGCATTGATCGGCATTCTAGCGAATGGATTAATGCCTGGCCAAGAGCTGAGCCAGTATCCTGTCACATTCAAGGAGATGGCGTGCAATGACACAGGTACTTTCCGTTTCTGCCGTCACGGCCGGCTATGTCATGGAGGCGGCAAAGCCCGCGCGGCGCGTGGCAACGGCTGACAAGGTGAAGGATGCGCAGGTGGATGCCGAGCGCAACGAGGTGCGCAAGGCCGGTGCCGATGCGTCAGAGGTTGCGGGCCTCATCCCGGCTGTCGCGGTCAGCTTCGATGTCACGACCAGCCGCCAGCATCAGCCGCAGCAGCAGGCAAGCCTGCAACAGGCACGCAACGCCTACGAGGAAATCTGATCGGGCCCTTTCGGGTTGCTGCGGTGCCGGGCATGCCCCCGGCACCGTTCGTATCTTGCATTCGTGAGGCGATCAGTTGTGCTGATGACCCCCGGGGCCTGCAGCCGCGACCGGCAGCACGACATCAACCTTGCCCGCCTTCTCGAAGGTGAAGGTCACCGGCACCGTCTCGCCCTGCTTGAAGGGTTGCTGCACCTTCATGAACATCAGGTGCAGGCCGCCGGGCTTGAGTTCGACCGTCTCGCCGGCGGGAATCACAATCCCCTTATCCAGCTGACGCATGACCATCACATCCCCCTTCATCGCCATTTCGTGCAGTTCCACGGTGCCGGACCGTGCCGATTCGGCGGAAACGAGGCGGTCCGCTTCCTTACCGTTGTTGGTCACGGTGATATAGCCGCCACCGACCGGCTGGCCGGGCAGCATGGCCTTCAGATAGCCATGACCGATCGACAGCGAGCCGACCGTGACCGGCTTCATGTCGACATCCCCGTCAGCAGCCGCAACAGCGTCCTTCATCGCGCCGTGACCGGCATCGCCATGCCCCATGCCGGCGTGATCCATACCCGCATGATCCATTCCGGAATGGTCCATGCCGCCACCCGCAGGCTTCTCACCACCGGCGCTGACCTTCAGCAGCGGCGCCGGATCCTTCAGCGAATGCGGGTCGGTGCCGGGTGCGGCCACTTCGTCCCATTTCTCGGTATCGCCGCCGCAGACCTGGATGGTCTTGAACGGCAGCGCGGTTCCATCGGCCACACCCGCAAGCTTGCCCTGCATGACGAAGACATCATAGTTGTCATCCGGCAGGCTGCCATTCTTCCAGCGAATCTCCAGCGGCCCGGATGTCTCCTTGGTACCGTGGTTGTCATAGGGCTTGGCATAATCGCCCTTGATGATCTCAAGGTCCCAGCCAGCCTTCGGCTGCGGCTTGGCGCCGTAAAAGCCGTCCGGCAACGTCACCCGCACTTCGTTCGTCGGTTTGCCGGCGCAGCCATGGGGTACCTGCAACTGGATGACGACATAGGAATCGGGCTTGGCCGGGCCATTGGCCAGCGTCACATGCGCCTCGGCTGCGCCTGTCATGCAAAGAGTCGCGAGTGCGGCACCGGTCAGGAATTGGGTTCTCGTCATGGGTCAGTCCCTCCAGCGGCGGGGCCTTTGGCCGTCCAGCCGCTCAATCCGTTCATAGGTTTGTCTTGAAGCGAAAGGATCAGGTCAGGACGGGCGGTGCGCGTGAACGGGCCTGCGGGATGGACAGGCCGCCGGAAATCGCGGCCTGTTCCACCGGGCCGTTGAACAGGGAAGCCGCAGGCTTGAGAAGCCAGGATTCGCTGGCTGGTGTCGGCAGCAGCAGGCTGGCGGCCAGCAGGCAGACCTCGCAGGCGAAGGATGCGGCCGGATGCGGCCGGTCATCCGGGTGCTCGCCCAGGTGTTCCGCGCACAGCGACGCGAAGGTGCCGTCCGGCAGGCGATAACTTTCCGCAAGCTCGGGCCGTGCTGCGGCAGAAAGCGGCGCATGCGGGGCAAGCCCCAGCAACAGGAAGACCATGGCGCACAGCATGCGCAGGATCTTCCGCCCTGAACTCCGGCCTGACGCCATGTTCCTCTCCGTTTGCCCGTTCCTTAGCCCAGATTGGCGCGATGTGCAAAAGCCGGATTGTCGCGGGCCGGAAAGATCCGGTGCCGCATTCTGTGTGCAGGGCGACAGAATTCGTGTCACCTGCGACATTTGGCTCTTGCCAAGCAGGGGGTCTCGCCCATAATGAGCGCAACCCCGCTGGGAGAAACCGCTTCGATGCGGCGCCGAAGGAGCAACCGCCCCGGAAACTCTCAGGCAAAAGGACCAGCGGGACCTGCAGGACTCTGGAGAGAAGCCTTTTTACGCGAAGGGCTCGCCGAAGGGATAACAATCTCAGGCGCGAAGGACAGAGGGGGCTCATGAAACGGCGTGACATCGCGCCAGATACTGAGCTCGTGCGGACGTGGATCCGCGCACGACCTGGAGGCTTTCCTTGACCGATACCGGCCAATTGCTGACCACCGCTTTGCATGCCCTTCACCTGTCGCTCGGCGCCCGCATGGTGCCCTTCGCCGGCTATGACATGCCCGTGCAATATGCCGCCGGCGTGCTGAAGGAGCATCTTCACACCCGCGCCAAGGCCGGTCTGTTCGACGTGTCGCACATGGGTCAGGTCATCGTGAAGGCGGCATCCGGCGCCTATGCCGATGCGGCCGCAGCGCTTGAGAGGCTGGTTCCGGTCGATATCCTCGGCCTCAAGGAAGGCCGCCAGCGCTACGGGTTTTTCACCGACGATCAGGGCGGCATTCTCGACGACCTGATGATCACCAATCGCGGCGACCACCTGTTCGTGGTCGTCAACGCCGCCTGCAAGGCTGCCGATGTGGCGCATATGCAGACGCATCTCTCCGGCTGTTCCGTGGCGCTGCTGGAGGACCGGGCGCTGATTGCCCTGCAGGGGCCGGCGGCGGAAGCCGTGCTGGCATCGCTTGCGCCGGATGTCGCCGCCATGAAATTCATGGATGTTCGCGATGTGACGCTGGTCGGCGCCGCCTGCATCGTCTCCCGCTCCGGCTATTCCGGCGAAGACGGCTACATGATCTCCGTGCCCGCGACAAAGGCCGAGGAACTGGCCAGGGCGCTGCTGGCGCATCCGGATTGCGAGGCGATCGGCCTTGGCGCCCGCGATTCGCTGCGGCTCGAA
>NZ_VJMG01000008.1 GCF_007004135.1 Affinirhizobium straminoryzae | reverse complement strand
ACCCATGCCGACCGGGCCGCCGCCGAGCGCGCGGCCCGGTCGGCATGGGTATCGTGCATCATCGGCAGGGCGCCGAACAGGATGGTGCAGTAGTTGAACAGCCTGTAGGACCAGCCGAACTTGAAGAAGGAATAGCCGAACAGGGCGGTCAGTCCGACCACCTTCATTTCGAAGGCGGCACGACCGCTGTATTCGACGAAGGCCAGATCCCGGAAGACGGCATCGACGCGGTCGGTCTGCCCCAGCAGGGCAAAGCAGCCGCCGATGGCGAAGATCGAGGTCGAGGCGAAGAAGGCTGTGCCGTTCTGCAACCCGGCCATGATCTGGGTATCGATCATCTTGAGGTCGCGCGAGAGCGAATTGTAGATCCACTGCCGCCGGCGTTCGGCCATGGCCTGGTTGAGGCTCTGGCGTGACAGGACCGGCTCCCCGCTGGTCAGCCAGGAATAGCCGATCCAGAGGACCGCAAACAGGGCGAGGGCACCATAATCGATCAGGGTCATGGCAGGGCTCCGTGGCACGACGAATCCGGCATCGTTGGCCACTTCATGCGTCAATTGCCGCAGGATCACAAGCGGCGGCGCAGTTCACGGATAGCTGACGCGATCTGCACGGCGAGGGCGGCTCTCGCCCGTTCGAATTATGGCAAAAAAGTGGTGCGGAGCGCCGTTTTGCGGTTGCGAAGATGAAACGTCATTAATATACGGTTACAGCCTCGCGCGCAGATCGCGCAGGCGTGCCATCGGAGAGACCATGGAAGACAGCCTTCAGAAGTCCTGCTGGGGAGTGACCGTCAAGGCGCTCGCAGGTTTCGCCGCCATCGTTGCACTCGCCTATCTCTGCGGCACCTTCTGAGACATCGGCCTCCTGACAGGCGTTTTGCTCCATTGCGACCGGAAACAGCGGGACTGTCGCATCCGCTTCATCGCGTGTCGGAGCGTCGCCGGACTTGTGCCTTTCGCATGTCTAGGTTTTGTGCGATCTGACTTGAACAGAATTCAGGATCGCGCGCCATGTTTCTCTCCGTATTCGATGTTTTCAAGATTGGCGTTGGCCCCTCCAGCTCCCACACCATGGGGCCGATGTCGGCGGCCAACCGCTTTCTGGATCTGATCGTGTCAGATGAATGGCCCCGGCCGAAAGGTGCTGCGGTGCGGCATCTGAAGGTCAGCCTGCACGGATCACTCGCCTTTACGGGCATCGGGCATGGAACGGGCAGGGCCGTGATCCTCGGCCTGATGGGCGAGGCACCCGATAGCGTTGATCCGGACCGGATGGAGGAGATCCTGGAGACCGTGGAGCGGCAGGGGCAGGTGACGCCACCCGGCCATCCGCCTTACGTCTTCCAGCCGAAGGACGATCTGGTCTACGACAAGAAGGTGCCGCTCTCCGGCCATGCCAATGGCATGCGTTTTTCCGCACATGACAAGGATGGTCGCCTGCTGTTGTCGCGGATCTATTATTCGATCGGCGGCGGCTTCGTGGTGACGGACACCGAACTGGAGGCCATGCGGGGCCAGCAGGCAAAGTCCGCCGACAGGGTGCCCTATCCGTTTGCCTCGGCCCGCGAGATGCTGGACATGGCCCGCAGGTCCGGGCTTGGCATTGCCGCGATGAAGCGCGCCAACGAACTCACCAAGATGAGTGCCGCGGAACTGGACGAGGGGCTGGACCGCATCTGGGCGGCGATGAACAGCTGCATCGACCGGGGTCTGAAGGTTGAAGGCATCATGCCCGGCGGGCTCAAGGTCAAGCGTCGCGCCAAGGCGATCCATGACAAGCTGACGGACGAATGGCGCAGCAACCGGCTGAACCCGCTTCTCGCCAATGACTGGCTGAGCGTCTATGCGATGGCCGTCAACGAGGAAAACGCCGGCGGCGGGCGTGTCGTCACCGCGCCCACCAACGGGGCGGCTGGCGTCATTCCGGCCACCATCCGCTACCTCCTGCATTTTCACGAGGATGCCACCGTGGATGACATCCGCACCTTCCTGCTGACGGCGGCGGCCGTCGGCGGCATCATCAAGCACAATGCCTCGATCTCGGGTGCGGAAGTCGGCTGTCAGGGCGAGGTGGGTTCGGCGGCGGCCATGGCGGCGGCGGGGCTGGCGGCCGTGATGGGCGGTTCTCCCGAGCAGATCGAGAATGCGGCCGAAATAGCCCTCGAGCATCATCTCGGCATGACCTGTGATCCCGTCGCCGGCCTCGTGCAGGTCCCGTGCATCGAACGCAATGCACTGGGCGCCGTGAAGGCTGTCACGGCGGCGTCGCTCGCCATCAAGGGGGACGGCACCCATTTCGTACCGCTTGATGCGGCGATCGAGACCATGCGCCAGACCGGCCATGACATGAGCGAAAAGTACAAGGAAACATCGACCGGAGGCCTTGCCGTCAACGTGGTCGAATGTTGAAGCGCGGCCTTGATGTTTCATCTTGACCTTGCGGCCTGAAACCGCTTCAAGCGGGCCATGGCACTCCATCTGATCAAGCTCTGCGTCGGCGCCGATTCCCTTCAGGACCTTCGGGACTGGGTGAACGAGCGCTCTATCACGGCAATCGCCGCCGGCCTCGAGCCTCACACCACCCATGTGACGCGCATGGTGCCGAAGCGGGTGGAAGAACTGCTGGATGGCGGATCGCTTTACTGGGTGATCAAGGGGCAGGTGGCTGCGCGCCAACCGCTCCTCGACATCCAGACCACCACGGGCGCCGATGGCATTGCCCGTTGCGTGCTGGTGCTCTCGCCGCAGATCATCGAGACAGCGCCGCAGCCCAAGCGGCCCTTCCAGGGCTGGCGTTACTACAAGCAGGAGGATGTGCCGCGCGATCTGGGTGCCGTTGGCGAGGATCTTGCGGAGATGCCGGAGCATCTGAGACGCGAACTGGCTGATCTCGGCCTGCTCTGAGCGGTTTCCACGCCTGCGGCATTCTTGTATGTCGCCCGGTTCTCGTCGGACCCGGGCTGCGAGCGCAGGACAGTTCCTGCGCCGCTGTGTCGGCAGGCATCCGGCGGAACGCGTACAGCGCTGCGCCGTTTGGATCGCATCAACGAAGCTTCATGTAGATCGGCGCGCGGCCGGCGCGGGCAGAAACATGCAGATGAATCTGCGCTTCCGGCTGGGAGTGGCGCCAGGCACGCGCCCCGTGGCAGAGAAGCATGCCGACGAGGTCGCGCGTGCGCTCGCGCGGCTTGGGAATACCCATGCCGGCCAGCCGCATCGCGGCCTCGTGCAGCGGGTGAAGTGCACCCTGCATCAGCTTGCCCTTTGCCCCTTCGGGCAGATGGAAGTCGATGTTATTTTCATTCATTGCCATGACGACCTCGTAACGCAAAAACAATCGAGGAGCAGGATCGGGCGGTTCACACCGCCCGGACGGGCAGGCACTGCCGGCCCATCGTGACCGGTTACTGCTGGGCAGCCCAGCACTGTACGCCCTTCTTCTTCAGGGCATTGCAGGCATTGACGGCGGACTTCTGGTCATCGAAACCGCCGAAGCGGGCGCGGTAGACCTGCGAGCCGCCGGTATTGACGGCAACGGCGAAGGGCTTGGCGGAGCGAAGCGCGTGGCCAACCTTGCCCTGCGCGCTTTCCAGCATGTCCATCGCGCGGTCCTTGCTGTCGGATACGCCGATCTGGACGACCCAGCCTTCGGGGAGTTTCTGACTGGCAGAGGCGCGGGTCGAGGCCGTCGTCAGCTTGTCGGTGACAACCGGCTCCTCGTCACGAGAAGCCATCTGCCGGGCTGGCTCCGGCGCACGGGGCGGGGCGGTAACGGACGGACGGCTCATCGCGGCAGCGACGGCTGCGGCCGCGCCCTGCGACGTCGGCTCTGCGGCATAGGCGGAGGCGCCGGCAAGCTTTTCCTGGGGCATGCGGGCGCTTGGGGCCGGCGCGCTGGTCGGCAACTCGGCTTCGGCAACCACTTCGGTCACGGCCGCGCGAATGCCGGGTTGCGGCTGGACAGGAACGGGGACCGATGCGGCGGCCGGCGGCGGAGCGACACTGCGCGCCTGGGCGATCAGGTTGCTGGTGGCACCCTTGGATGCCTTCGGCAGGTAGGTCGCGACGAGCTTGCGCATCTGCGCGTCACGCGATGCGGAACTGCTGCCACCGAGGACCACGCCGACAATGGAACGACCATCGAGTTCTGCGGAGGTTGCCAGGTTGAAGCCGGCGGCGCGGGTATAGCCGGTCTTGATGCCGTCGACGCCACGCACCGTTCCGACAAGGCGGTTGTGATTGCCGATGGTCTGCTTGCCGAACTTGAAGACCCGGGTCGAGAAGTAACCGTAATACTGCGGGAAGTGCTGGCGAAGCGCGATGCCGAGGCGGGCCTGGTCGCGCGCCGTGGTCATCTGTGCGGTGTTTGGCAGGCCGTTGGCGTTGCGATAGGTCGTGCGCGTCATGCCGAGTGCGCGGGCCTTCGTGGTCATCATCTGGGCAAAGCGATCTTCCGAACCGCCGACCCGTTCGGCCAGCGCCGTTGCCATGTCGTTGGCGGAGCGGGTGACCAGCGCAAGGATCGCCTGCTCGACGGTGACGGCCCCGCCCGGACGAACACCGAGCTTAGACGGCGGCTGGGACGCGGCATGGGCGGAAACGGGAACCGGCGAATCAAGGCTCAGTCGACCGGATTCGAGCGCCTCAAAGGTGAGATAGAGTGTCATCATCTTCGTCAGCGACGCGGGATAGCGAAGCGAATCGGCATCCTCGCTGTAGAGGACCTTGCCGGTCTTCGCATCGACCACGATGCCGGCATATTTCGGATCGGCAGCCGCAGGCTCTATGCCGAGCAGCAGCATTGCCATCAAGACTACGACCAAACCAGCGGCATTTTTGATTATCGAGGCACCATCCCGGGACCAGGATGTTGTGTTGACCCTATTCAGCACAGCGGCACTCACTCATTGCATGTTATTGTTATCCGGGCGCATCCCCGGCAGCATCCGTTTGCGGCACCTTAAGGGGACAGCGTTACCAAGTGGTTTATGATGAACGCCAGGTTACGATTTTCGCCGGCAATTTACCGCTCGTTGGCGTGCGTCCGGATAGGCTTGCTCGCCTTTTGCGTGTCGAAGGCGGCGTGAATGTGGTGAGGTCGGGATTTTCGGGACGGGAGCCGGGTGACGCGCTCCCGGGCGGAGCGCGGTGAGGCGCCCCCAAACGCAGATGCGGCCTCGTGGCCGCATCTCACAGTCTCGTTCATGAACTTGGGCGATCAGTCAGCGGCGCACGCTGCTGACTGCCGTGGCGCGGCCGTCCTGCAGACGCACCCAGCGTGCGGGATCATCCGCTGACTGGCGCTTGAGATAGGTGTATTCCGTTTCAGACCAGAGCATCACGCGGTTGCGCATGTTGTCGAGCACGAAATCGCCGCGATCGGTGCGGACAGTCAGGACGGCATGGCCTTCGCCATTCGGCTGCAGAACCACGGTCATCAGCAGGTCCGAGGCGTCAAAGCCCTCTTCGATCAGCATCTTGCGCTTGAGAAGGGCGAAGTCCTCACAGTCGCCGGCGGTTGTGGGATAGGTCCAGCGCTCCTCCACCCCGTAGAGTTCCTGGTCGGTCGCCGGCTGGATGGTGGTGTTGACGGTGTAGTTGACGTCGACAATCTTGCGCCACTTCTCTTCGGTCAGAACCAGCGGCCCGGCATCGCCCGAGGTGCGCCGGCACTCGCTCGGATAGTTCTGACAGAATTCGTAGTGGCCGATCGGCGGGTTGGCTGTGGCGGTAATGCGCATGCTGCCGGCAAAGGCAAAGGCCGACTGGCTGGACAGAAGTGTCAGGCACAGGGCGGCAATGCCAGTGCCGATGGGTCGTATGTGCAACATGCATGGTTTCTCCGTGGGTGGGAAAACCATGCCATACGGGGTTTGACTGACCGCCAAATTCCATAGTCAAAACAATGGCTTGTTTTAGTCGAATACCATTCGAAACAGCGCAAAATTCGCCTCGATTGCGCTGAAAATCCAATCTGTATTCGCCTAAAATGCGGAGCGAAATTTCGGCAAGTTTGAATCAGTTTGCGATGATTTGCGCCGAAGGACCTGATTCTCTTTCGCTTTTTTCATGCGAGGCCTCGTTGCCGGACGCCCTGTTCTGCCTTCCGTCGCGGTGGTGGTCAGCCTTCCGAGGCCATGCCGGCGACATGTCAGGCGACAAGATGGCGATGCCTGCCGCTTTTTCCGGCCTTTTCCGCCTTCAAAAAAATGTGCTGGATCGGGATCATTTGGGGGAGGGCTGGCGGATGTTACGGTCAGCGAACGCAAACAGCCGGCAGACAAGGTCCGCCGGCTGCCCATTCTGGTTATCTCCGTAAAATCAGAAGAAGCCGCGCAGGCTTTCCCGCGTCTGGACGCTGGCGAATTCCACGGCCACGCCTTCCGCGAAATGTCTGACCACGCGGCCGCGCAGATGATTGAGCGAAACCGGTGTGCCGATCGGCGGGCGAACGTCGATGTCGAGCGCGGCACCCGACAGCGACAGGTCGACCAGACGGCAGGGGTAGCGCATGCCATCGGGCAGCGTCAGTTCGGCGCGGGTGATGCGGGGCGCCAGGCGATCGTGACGGCGATCCTCGGCCAGGCCAAGTTCATGCCGATTGGCAAGCCAGGTCAGTTGTGCGGCAAGCTTCTCGCGCTTCCGGTCCGTCGCATTGATCGACATGATGAAGCCATCATGGGTCAGTTGCAGGACATGACCCTCAATGCGGCCAAGATGGTCAAGATAAGCGATGACGCGCTCGGCGGGCGAGGGCGTGCCAACGCAGGACATCACCACATCGCCCGGCGACATGTCGCTCGCCGTGCAGGGATATTCCTCATGGTTCGCCAGCATCAGGCGGCCCGGCATGTTGACCGAGACCCGCTGGAACTGTCGCTGCGGCATCGTGTGTGCCGTCGCCGGGGTGTTCTGGGCCGAGAACATCGCTGACTTTCGTCGGTTGCATCGATCCGAACAGATAGCGCTCGATACGTTAACATCCGGTTCCGTGGGCGAGGCAGGTGCTCGCATGCAACCGACAAGATCGGTCAAGGACAGCAAGCGGCCCGCCCGGGCGTCATTCGGGCGGGCCGTATGCGAGGATGCCGTGCTGCGTTCGGCAGGATCAGCCTTCGATGCGCACCGACAGCCCATCAGGACGATAGACAGGCGTCAGCGTATGCCCGTCGAGTGTGATCTTGTCGAAGGTGCCGACGAAATTGGCGGCGCGGATGACCGGGATTTCATCGCCCTTGGTCGGCTTGTAGCCGGCAGCAGGGACAAGTTCGAGGGTGCCGCCTTCGATTGCGGCGCCATTGGCGGCTGTAATGCCGCCATCCTTGCCGGAAACGGTGACCTCGAGGCGGCCTGCCTTGCGCACCGTCAGGCTGCCGCCGAGCCAGAGATCCCTGCTCGCCACAGCGAGGCCGCCGCCGGCGATGTAAAGGTCACCCTTGCCGAAGGCCGTCGGCGATGCGGCGACCAGCAGCCCGCCGTTGACGACCACGCCGCCGGCAAAGCTGTTGTTGCCGGACAGGATCAGGCTGCCGCTGCCATCCTTGGTCAGCTTGCCTGCGCCGGAAATGTCGTTTTTCCAGCTGTCGGCGGCGTTGAAGCCGCCCTTGGCCGCGTCCATGACCACCGCTACATCGCCGTCGAAGCTGGCATAGCCGTCGGCAGCGGCAAACAGGTTGAGGCGGCCCCACCCTTCCGCATCGCTCATGATCGGGAATCCGGAAGGCAGAGCGGTGCTCTTCAGCACGACGCGGCGCTGTTCGGCGGTGAGATAGGGCAGGCGGGTTTCCAGCAGCACTTCCGCTCCCTTCGGCACCACGACCGGCGCCCCGCTTGCGCCGATTTTCGGCAGGCCATAGGTGAATCGGGGCTGGACGAAGGCGGCGTTTTCTTCCCGATCCGCGAAGCGATCAGCCGATGCAGGAGCGGAGTGGGCGCGTGCCAGGAGGTCGGCGAAGCCCGTCGATCCGGTCTGTTTCTGCAGGAAGCTCTGCGTCTGTGCATAGGCTTCCTGCTTGAGTGTCGCATAGTCCGAGCGGTTCAGATTGTAGGAGACGACGGCAAGGGCCTGCATGCGACCGCCGATCACGTCAAAAGGCTGGTGCATGCCGGCATGGATGCGGTTCTCGCCCATGCGAACGGCGCGGGTGATCATTTCCTGATAACGCTGCGGCACGAGATAGGCCATCACAAGAGCATCGCGCCAGGCTTCCGCAGTGTGACCGCTCGGGAAGCCCCCGTCACCAGCCGGCTTGTCGCTCTTGGCAGGCACCAGCTGCGGTACGACGCGCACCTTGTCGCTCCAGCGATAGGGGCGGGCATATTTGAAATAGCGCTTTGCCGGTTCGGTCGAACCATCGGCGCTGCCGGCATCCACAAGATCCACGGCCTTGCCCATGTCGGTATTGCCCTTGGCGCTGCCGACGCCGCGATTGTTGCCCTTGTCGTCATATTTGACGGTCGTCGCATCGGCCGGCATCCCGGTGATCGTCGTGGTTTGCTGAACGCCCTTGCGCCACGCATCCGCCAGAGGGCCAAGACCATCGGTCATGCTGACGCTTTTGCCGCGGCGATCGTCCAGATAGGCTTCCAGATCGTCTTCCGGCGTGTTGGCCGTTGTGGTCTTTATCACATAATCCAGATTGGCGGCGTGCACTTCCGGATGCTTCATCGTGCCGTCGGTTGCGCTGCGCGGCAGCCCGTCCCAGTCGGACTTCGCCACCGCGGGGCAGCCGTCCTTGGCTGGTGCGTCCTGGTCCGCATCAACGAAGGGGCTGCGCGGCGTCCAAAGATCGAGGAAGCCGGACAGCAGGCGTACGCCGGCATTGGTTTCCAGCGTGGCGTGGCAGGCATCACCGCGCTGGTTGGTGGCGCCGAGATCGACATAGGCCGGAACACCGGCCGGCGGCGGTGCGCTGTCGGCATGGCCGGCACCTGCCGGCGGGGCCGGCAGCACGATCGAATCGGCAAACGCCGGGGTCAGGGCTGTCGCCAGCAACAGGCTGGCCGTGAGGGACAAGAGAACGCAGCGGTTCATCAAGAACTGTTCCTTCAGGTTTGCGGGTGCCGGCAGGTGGCAGCCTCGCGGAGCATCAGCGTCGAACCGAGCGGCGCCGGAGGGAGGAGGCCGCACGGCCGATGGCGTCCGCATCAATCTTGTGCGCTGCGGCATGGCGCTTAGTGGATGGCTGCGACAGTTTTCTGACAACCCCGCTGTTTTCCCCGATTTCTTTGGGCAAGGCCCACTGCCTTGTGATGCTGTCCGGGTTTTCGCTGAAGGGGGCCTCATGTATGTCTGGGTACTGAAGGAAAGGCTGAAGGCTCATGGATGATTCCCGTCACACCTCGCCGGACGGCGGTGAACCGCCCCGTCGCAACACGCTGCCGGAGGCCGGTGCCGACCACAGCGGACAAAGCGAGCCACCGCGCTGGCGTCCGCCGCCACAGCCGGCCTTCAACCTTCCGACCGCGCTGACCGTAACGCTTGCCCTGCTCATTCTGCTCTATTTGGTCGACGCTTACGTGCTCAACGAGGACGCGCGCGGCCTTGTGCTGTTCGAACTCGCCTTTACTCCTCTGCGCTATGTCTATCCGCTCGGACAGCAGGGGCTCGAATGGCTGTGGACGCCAGTGACCTATTCCCTGTTGCACGGGGGTGTCGAGCATATCGTGTTCAACAGCCTCTGGCTGACGGCGTTCGGGGCACCTGTGGTGCGCCGCATCGGCACGGTTCGCTACGTCCTGTTCTGGATGACATCCGCGGCGGCGGCCGCATTTTTCCATGCAGCGCTCAACTGGGGGCAGGAGACGCTGCTGATCGGTGCCTCCGGCGTGGTGTCCGCACTCATGGGAGCGGCCTGCCGTTTTGCCTTTCCGAAGGAGGGGGGCGGCATGCGGCGGATGAAGGCCCATGTGCTGCCGCGTCAGGGCATCGTCGGGGCGCTTCGCAACCGTACCGTTCTGGTCTTCACGCTGCTGTGGTTCTTCGGCAACGTGCTGATTGCGTTCGGTCTGCCGCTCGTCGGATCCGACATGGGGGCGATCGCCTGGGATGCGCATATCGGCGGTTTCCTGTTCGGCTATCTGCTGTTTGGCCTGTTCGATCCGTTACCGTCTGAATCAGAAATTGCTTAAACATCCGGAAAACCCCGGCTTTCAGCTGTTGCAAAGCCGCACGACTGCGCGCACCATCTTCTGACGGAGGGGCGGCCTTGGGTGGGAGTTGAAGGGGCGGCGCCTCCAGGACACTGGCCATAGGAGGAATGAATGCCTGTTTCCGTCAAAAACATGCTGGATGCCAAGGGACGCAACGTCGTTTCCGTCTCGCGTGAGAAGACGATCGCCGAAGTGGCGGCGATCCTGCACGAAAACCGTATCGGTGCGGTGGTCGTCACCAGTCTCGAAGGGCGCATTGCCGGCATTTTCACGGAGCGCGATCTGGTGCGGGGCGTGGCGGAAGGTGGCGCTGCCGTACTGGACAAATCGGTCTCGTCCGTCATGACCACCAATGTGACGCGCTGCCGCGAGGAAACCACCCTCAACGAACTGATGGAAGTGATGAGCAGCGGCCGCTTCCGCCACGTCCCGGTCGAGGATGCCGGCAAGCTCGTCGGCATCATCTCGATCGGTGATATCGTCAAGGCGCGCATTCGCGAAGTGGAGGCCGAGAGCGAGCAGATGCTGGCCTATATCGCCGGCTGAGGCTGCACTGCCGTCCATAAGACACCTGTCGGACGCGTCGCGCCGACAGGTGTTTGGGTTGCCGTTCATGAGACACGCGGTCTGGAGCAGTTCCAGCGAAAGTGGGGACCGGTTTCGCGTCAGGAATTGCGTAAAGCGAAAAAGATAGAGGGTTTCGGGCGATTCCGTTTTCGCCGGAAACGTTCTAGGTCGCGAAAACGTCCTGCATCCGCTTCAGCTCGGTGATCCGGGTGCGGGCTTCCTGGTACCCACGGTCGATGATTTCGCCGGCGCGGTGAAATTCCGACAGGCCGATATCGCTGAGCCGCGGATGCAGGGCAAGATCCGGCGGATCGCCGGCGAGGCGTGCCCGCGAAATGCGCTCCTGGATGATGTTGAAGGCCTGCACCATCACTCCCGTCATGCCGATATTGGCTTCGCGCACCCGCGTATGCTGCCCCTGCACGATGGGCTGCACGCTGGCACTGTGCTTGACCACGGCAGAGCGGCCGAAGATGTCATAGTTGAGGTTGACGGCGACGACGAGCGGCTGCTCGTAGGCGCGGCAGACGGAGGTTGGAACGGGATTGACCAGCGCCCCGTCCACAAGCGTGCGGTTGTTGCACTTCACCGGCTCGAAGATGCCGGGCAGCGCGTAGGACGCGCGCATGCCCGTGATCAGCGAACCATTGGTGATCCACACCTCGTGGCCGGTATTGAGCTCGGTGGAAACGGCGACGAAGGGCCGGTCGAGATCCTCGATCGCAATGTCTTCGAGATCCTCCTGCATGCGCTTGGTGAGCCGCATGCCGCCAAACAGGCCGCCGCCGCCAATCGTCAGATCGAGAAGCCCCGCGATACGCCGCATGGTGAGCGAGCGGGCAAAGCCTTCGAGCTGGTCCAGCTTCCCGGCCAGGTAGCAGCCCCCAACGAGTGCGCCGATCGAGGTGCCGGCGATCATGCCGACCTCGATGTCCGCTTCCTCCAGGGCACGCAACACACCGATATGGGCCCAGCCGCGTGCGGCACCGCCGCCCAGTGCCAGGGCGAGCTTGGCACGGCGTGGCGGGGTCGCGACTTGCGCCGGTGTTGCCGGCACGGCGGAGCCTGCCTCTGACTGTGCCAGTTGCGGTTCGGTTCTGTTCCAACTCCAGCTCAGCATGTGATGCCCCGCTCCTCCGGCTGAACGTCTCCCAGAGAGACATTCAGCGCCCGTTCCGGTTTAGAAACCGTTGATGCTTCGACGGTTACCGGAAAGGAGGCATTTTGCCTGCTCAGTGGGCACCCTCGCCATAGACGGCATGGGGATCAAAATGTCGCTGTTCATCGACGACTTCAAGGAGGGGGGCTCCGTCATCGATGCGGACGGCGCGATAAAAGCACGAGCGGCGGCCGGTGTGGCAGCTGGCATCGTGGCCGGCGACCGAGACCTTCAGCAGAACGGCATCCTGGTCGCAGTCGGTCAGGACCTCGACGACCTTCTGCAGGTTTCCGGAGGTTTCGCCCTTCTTCCAGATCTTGCCACGGGAGCGGCTGTAATAATGGGCAATGCCGGTTTGAAGCGTCAGCGCCAGCGCCTCGCTGTTCATGTGCGCCAGCATCAGCACGGCGCCGTCGCGCGCGTCGGTCACCACGGCGGTCACCAGCCCCGCCTCATCGAAGCGCGGGGTGAAGGCGCCGTCGCCTTCGAGCACCGTCTTGTCGGCGGAGGGCGCGAGAAACTCGATCGTCATGCCAGATATCCTGTCAGTCGAGGAGGCGGGCGATCACCGCCGGATCATGGTGAGGAAGCGTGCCTGTTCCGCCGCATTGTTCTGGAACTCGCCCGTGAAGGTGGTGGTCAGGGTGGTCGAGCCCTGCTTCTGGATACCACGCATCGACATGCACATATGCTCCGCATCGATCATCACGGCGACGCCGCGCGGCTGCAGCACCTCCTGGATCGCGTGGGTGATCTGTGCCGTCATGGCCTCCTGCGTCTGAAGGCGGCGGCCATAGACATCGACCACACGGGCGATCTTGGAGAGGCCGAGCACGCGGCCCTTCGGCAGATAGGCGACATGCGCCTTGCCGATGATCGGCACCATGTGATGTTCGCAATGCGAGAAGAACGGGATGTCGCGCACCAGAACCATGTCGTCATAACCGGCAACCTCCTCGAAGGTGCGGCCCAGAATCTCTTCCGGCGTCTGCTCGTAGCCGGAGAACAGCTCCCGATAGGCGGCAGCCACACGCTTCGGCGTGTCGAGAAGGCCTTCACGGGTCGGATCGTCACCGGCCCAGCGCAGAAGCAGCCGCACGGCCTCTTCCGCTTCCTGCTGGGTGGGGCGAGCCTGTTTCTGGCCGGCAGGAAAATTCTTCACGATGGCGTCCATTTTATCGTCTCCTGATGCGGTTCAAGGCCGCACCTGACCAGCCTTCGGGTTGGCATGCGGATGGGCATGTCTGGCACCCCGATGAAGCGTTACGGGCTATCTGACCTGCCGGATCTTTTTTGACAAGACAGGCTTTCCTGCTTTCGCATGGCTTTGGGGCAAAACATTGCGTCTTGATGCCTGCGTGTTCGCCCCTCATATAGAGCGGAGTTCAAGCTTGCGCCAGCAGGGTGCAATTGACACAGTGTTCGCCTTGCGCGCCCCGCGCGAACCATTACGCCCGGCGCCAGAGACCCGTGAAGGCAGACCCGCATGGACGATATCTACAACAGCCGAATCCTGGAACTCGCCGGAAACATTCCGCTGACGGGCCCAATGGATGGGGCCGATGCCAGTTCGGAAAAGCATTCCAAGCTCTGTGGCTCCAGGGTGCGCGTGTTCCTGAAGATGCAGGACGGCGCCATCGCCGCGTTTTCACATCAGGTCCGCGCCTGTGCCCTTGGTCAGGCCTCGTCTTCGGTCATGGCCCGCCACGTGGTGGGCGCGACAGCCGAAGAGGTGCGGGCGGCCCGCGAGGCGATGCTGGCCATGCTGAAGGAAGGCGGCGAAGGTCCTGACGGTCGCTTCGAGGAGATGCGGGTGCTGAAACCGGTCAAGGACTACAAGGCGCGTCATGCCTCGACCATGCTGACCTTCGATGCGGTGGTCGACTGTCTCGACCAGATCGAGGCCGGGCAGGTGGCAAGGGCGGGCTGACCCATGTGCGAGCATTGCGAGCGGCTGGAGGACGATGAAGAGGAGCGGCCGCGCAGACGCGGGCGAAACTATGCCGGCCCCTTTCGCAAGACACCTGACCGCCTGATCGGCATGGGGCTGATCCGTCTCTACCAGCTGACGCTGTCAGGCTTTGTCGGCAATTCCTGCCGTCATATCCCGACCTGTTCCGAATTCGGTTATGAAGCGGTCGCTCGCCATGGACTGTGGTTCGGCGGCTGGATGACCGTTTTCCGGGTGATGCGCTGCGGGCCCTTCGGCTCCTCCGGTCTCGACCCTGTCCCGGACAAGCGCCCGCCACTGCAGCGCTGGTTTATGCCCTGGCGTTACCGCGCGGGTTCTGGCGCTCCCCGAGGCTGAAGCGGGGCGCTCCAAAAATCTGATTAACGCTCTGTTAGTGACGTTTGCGGATTCTGCCGCGGGCCGCCCGATTCGACCGAGTCCGTCCGGATTTGCGTCGCGATTGGCGGCCATCGCGCAGGATATACAAGAACATCGCCAGGACAGGGTTTATGCAGATCTGGACATGGATGGCGCGCCGGCTCGCGCTCGGTTTGCTGCTTGCCGCATCACTCACCGCCACCGCATCGGCCGCGGGACATCAGGTGTCCTGGGCGGTCATGGATGCCCGCACGGGGCGCATCATTGCGGATGAGGGCGGCAGCACGCTGCATCCGCCTGCGTCGCTCGCCAAGATGATGACGCTCTATCTGACCTTCGAGGCGCTGCGCTCCGGCCGGTTGCACTGGGACGACAGGATCACGATGTCCAGCAACGCCGCCTCCAAGGTGCGCATGAAGCTGAACGTCAAGGCCGGCACGACGCTGACCGTGCGCGAAGCCGTCAATGGCATGATCATCATCTCCGCCAATGATGCCGCCACGGCAATGGGCGAACACCTGGCCGGCTCGGAAGCCGCGTTCGGCCGCATGATGACGGAAAAGGCACATCGGCTGGGCATGAAGAACACCATTTTCGTCACGCCGTCCGGCCTCACGGCCAAGGCCCGGCAGGTGACGACACCGGAGGACATGGCGCGGCTGGGGCTGGCGCTGAAACGCGATTTTCCCGCCCAGTATCCGCTGTTTGCCCAGCGCGCCTTTACCTTCCGCGGCCGCCAGCTGCATGGTCACAACAATCTGATGTATCGCTATGGCGGGGTCGATGGGATCAAGACCGGCTATACGGACGCATCCGGCTACAATCTGGTGTCCTCGTTGAATGCAGACGGCCACCATCTGATCGGTGTGGTGTTGGGTGGTGCGACGGCGCGCAGCCGCGACGACAAGATGGCTGCACTGCTCACCAAATATTCCAAGGCATCGGGCGCTGTTGCCCGGGCCGAAGAGGAGGACGAGGACGACCAGCCTGATGCAAAGCCGATGACGGTCGCGTCGACCTCGGCGCCGAAGGCGCATTCGGCGAAGATCCGCGGCAAGGGCAAGCGCGGCGATGCTGTCGAACTGGAGCAGGGCGACGGTGGAGAGCCGTTGGAAAAAGTCGAAGCCGGACGCTGGAAAGTGCAGGCCGGAACCTCCGCCACCCGTGACGGGGCCAATGCGCTGAAGGACAAGGTCGCAACCGTCCTGAAGAGCAGCAATCCCAAGGCCAGGGGCGAGGTGGTGCGCAGCGGCAAGGGCAAGCAGCAGATATTCAAGGTGCGTTTCGCGGGTTTTGCCTCCAGCGCCGATGCCAACAAGGCCTGCTCCGCCCTGAAGAAGAAGAAGCTGGATTGCCTGGCAATCGCCGCGCAGGGATAATCGTGCGCGGTCGGCCGTCAAGGAGAGGGTGATTCATGCCGATTCCCATGGAATACCATCACGCCGGCCGCGATTTCGAGGCCTTCATGGCTGATCTCATCGAGATTTCGATGCTTCAGACCCGCCATCAGGCCTATACGATGCTGCAGGCGGTGCTGCAGGTGTTTCGCCGCCGCCTGACATTGCCGCAGGCCATTGCCTTTGCCGATCTGCTGCCGCCGGTGGTGCGGGCGATCTTCGTCAGCGACTGGGACACGGCCGAGCCGCAGCGTCCGTTTGCCGATCGCGACACGCTGATGGCCGAGGTAAGGCTGCTCCGCCACAACCACAATCTCTCGACGCCGACGGCCATCGAGGACGTGACGGCCGCCATTCGCCGGCATGTGGACGATGCGCGGCTGGAAGCGATGCTTCGGCAACTGCCGGACGGCGCGCTTGCCTTCTGGGGTTTCAGGGCCTGAATCCGCCCCTATCACCCTCGCGTCCTTGCTTTACTCCGGCGCGTTTCGCGCGTATCAACGCGCGCGTTGGACGCCGTCTGCCGACGGCAAGATTAAACCACCCGCATTCGTTGGCGGGACTGGATGACAGGAGCACACAATGTCCGTTTCCCTGACTTTCCCCGATGGCTCGATCCGCACCTATGATGCCGGCACGACCGGCCTTGCGGTCGCCGAATCCATTTCCAAATCGCTGGCCAAGAAGGCGGTCGCCGTTGCGATCGACGGCGAACTGCGCGATCTCTCCGACCCCGTCACCGAGGGCCGGATCGAGATCGTCACCCGCACCGATGGCCGTGCGCTCGAACTGATCCGCCACGATGCCGCCCATGTGATGGCCGAGGCCGTGCAGGAGCTTTGGCCCGGCACGCAGGTCACCATCGGTCCTGTCATCGAGAACGGTTTCTACTACGATTTCAAGCGCGTTCATGCCGAGAGCGGCGAGGACTGGCCCTTCACGCCCGACGATCTGCCGAAGATCGAAAAGAAGATGAAGGACATCATCGGCCGCAACAAGCCGTTCATCAAGGAGGTCTGGTCCCGCGACAAGGCCAAGCAGGTGTTCGGCGAAAAGGGCGAACGCTTCAAGGTGGAACTGGTCGATGCGATCCCGGCCGACCAGGACGTGAAGATCTATAGCCAAGGCGACTGGTTCGATCTCTGCCGCGGTCCGCACATGGCCTCCACCGGCCAGATCGGCACCGCCTTCAAGCTGATGAAGGTGGCTGGCGCATACTGGCGCGGCGACAGCAACAACCCTGTCTTAAGCCGCATCTACGGGACCGCCTGGGCGACCCAGGAGGAACTCGACCAGTATCTGCACGTGCTGGCGGAAGCGGAAAAGCGCGATCACCGCAAGCTCGGCCGCGAGATGGATCTCTTCCATTTCCAGGAAGAGGGGCCGGGCGTGGTCTTCTGGCATGGCAAGGGCTGGCGCATGTTCCAGACGTTGACGGCCTATATGCGCCGGCGTCTCGCCAATACCTATGAGGAGGTGAATGCGCCGCAGGTGCTCGATTCCTCGCTTTGGGAAACCTCGGGTCACTGGGGCTGGTACCAGGAGAACATGTTTGCGGTGAAATCCGCCTATGCCTTCACCCATCCCGACGACAAGGATGCCGACAATCGCGTCTTCGCGCTGAAGCCGATGAACTGCCCCGGTCACGTGCAGATCTTCAAGCATGGCCTGAAGTCCTACCGTGAAATGCCGGTTCGCCTTGCCGAATTCGGACTGGTGCATCGTTACGAGGCTTCCGGCGCCCTGCATGGCCTGATGCGCGTGCGCGGCTTCACGCAGGACGATGCGCATGTCTTCTGCACCGAGGAGCAGATGGCGGCGGAATGCCTGCGCATCAACGATCTCATCCTCTCCGTCTACGAGGATTTCGGCTTCCACGAGGTGGTCGTGAAGCTCTCCACGCGTCCCGACAAGCGCGTCGGCTCCGACGCGCTCTGGGATCGCGCCGAAAGCGTGATGATGGAGGTGCTGAAGACCATCGAGGAACAGTCCGGGGGTCGCATCAAGACCGGCATCCTGCCGGGCGAGGGCGCCTTCTACGGTCCGAAGTTCGAATACACGCTGAAGGATGCGATCGGTCGTGAATGGCAGTGTGGCACCACGCAGGTGGACTTCAACCTGCCGGAACGCTTCGGCGCCTTCTACATCGACCAGAATTCCGACAAGAAGCAGCCGGTGATGATCCACCGTGCCATCTGCGGCTCGATGGAGCGATTCCTCGGCATCCTGATCGAGAACTTTGCCGGCCACATGCCGCTGTGGTTCGCGCCGCTGCAGGTCGTCGTCGCGACGATCACCTCGGATGCCGATGATTACGGCCGCGAGGTCGTCCAGACGCTGCGTGATGCGGGCCTGATCGTTGAGGAGGATTTCCGCAACGAGAAGATCAACTACAAGATCCGCGAGCATTCGGTGACCAAGGTGCCGGTCATCATTGTGTGCGGTCGCCAGGAAGCGGAGAACCGCACGGTGAACATCCGTCGTCTGGGCTCCCAGGCGCAGACCCCTATGGCGCTTGCCGATGCGGTCGCCGCCCTGACCGACGAGGCAACGCCGCCGGACGTCAAGCGGCGTCTTGCCCTGCGCAAGGCCGCTGCGGAGTGATACAGAAGACAGCCCCGGCCTTGGAAAAGGCCGGGGCTGTCAGCATTCTGACATGAACGTGCAATAATAGTGTCATCCTCATTTCGTCTGCCCGGAGAGAGGCAAGTTGCGTTTCAAGGAACTGTCTTACGCCAATGAACGGGATCCGCGCCTGAAACGGTGGCTGATCCGCTCCATCGAAGGTCTCTCCGGTCGCGACCGTTACATCCGTCTCTACGACATCTGGCGCAAGGATGTGGTTGGCAAGTCGGAGCGTGTGTTCGGCGAGATGCTGGACCTCATCAAGGTGAGGCTTGCCGTCGACGGCGCCTGGCCGCCGAAAGACCTTCCGGACACGCCTCTGGTGATCGTTGCCAACCATCCTTTCGGGATCGGCGATGGCATTGCGATCCTGGCTTTGGCCGAGCAGCTTGGTCGCCCGTTCAGGGTGCTGATCAACAACGAACTGCTGAAGGTGCCGGAAATCGCGCCCTATTCGCTGCCCGTCTGCTTCGAGGAAACGAAGGAGGCGCTGGCCATCAACATGGAAACACGCCGCGAGGCCGTGCGGCTTCTCAAGGAAGGTGTCACCATCATCATCTTTCCGGCCGGCGGGGTGGCGACGGCGAAGAAAGGGTTCGGCCGGGCCGAGGATCTCCCGTGGAAGATGTTTCCGGCCCGTCTCATCCAGGCTGCCCGGGCCAACGTGATTCCTGTGTATTTCCACGGCCAGAATGGCCGGCTCTTCCATCTGGCAAGCCGCGTGTCGCTGACGCTCAGGCTTTCCCTGCTGATCCGAGAGTTCAAGCGTCTTTCTGGCACGACGATCCGCGCGAAGATCGGTCCGTTGATGACATGGGAACAGATGGCCGCCTTTTCCGACCGCAAGGATCTGCTGGCGCAGCTCTATCACGCCGTGTTCGTGATGCGGGAAAGCCCGAAGCCGCGCTTCCGCAAGGCGGGCTGACTCCCACAAGGGAGGCTGGCGACGCCCGGAGCAATTCCGGCGAAAGCGGGGACCAGCTTCCTGCCCGCGCGATCGCCTGAAAACGGGCCGATAGAACGTTTGGGGTGATTCCGTTTTCGCCGGAAACGCTCCAGATAAGGGCGGTCAGTCGGCGTCGATGCCGCTTACCTGCTGGGCTTCCTTCATCAGTACCTCGACATCCTTGTTGCGGCCGGGGGCCACGGTGAAGTCGCGCTGGTAGATCTTGTCCTTGTTGCGTGCAATCGCGGTGTATTCGCCTTCCGCCAGCACCATGGTGGTAAAGGCGCGCACGCTTTCGCTGACCACGTCGCCGCCGGAGGTCAGCACCGACCAGGCGGTATCAGCCACCGCCTCGCCGCCTGGCTGGGACACCAGTTTCAATGTGATCTGCGCCGCACGGTGCTGCAGCGTCGCTTCCGTCAGTTTGCCGGCCTCGACCTGGATATCGGCGCGGGCGACGGAATTGACGGTGCCGTATTCGGAGACCACGTGATAGGTGCCAGCATTGAGCCGCACGATGGTATTGGCCTTGACGTCCGACATGATCAGGCCGCGCTCGCCGTCTTCCCGCGCTTCGGCGGTGTAGATCGAAAATTTCAGCTTGTCGGCGGGAATGCGCTGGTCGGAGCCGGCGACCGCGTTCAGCACGAAGCCGCCCGCATCGAGCACCAGGGTCTGCTTGACCACATCGCCATTGGCCGGCACCTGCAGCCTTTTCGTGACACCGGCCCGGCCGAAGGCCACGTTGACGAAATAGTCTCCGGGCGGCAGCAGCAGATTGGCAGAGCCGCCTTCGGCACTTGCCACCACCGGCAGCTTGCCATCCGAGCCGGGGATCGGGCTGAAGACGCGCCAGTTGAGCCCCGTCTGCATGATCGGTCCGCCCTGGGTGAGCGTTGCCTGCAGCGTGACGTCACGCACGACGGGTGCCTTGGGGGCTGGAGCGCCGGCAAAAGCGTTGAGCTTCGGCATCTTGACCGTGCCGTCCAGCTGCTTGAACGTCTTGAAGGCGTCCTCGGCGCGGGCGCCCGCAGGCACGGCACAGGTGGCGCCCAGCGAAAGCAGGAGCGTGGCCAGACGTGCGACCGCGAGGGGAGAAGATTTCATGCCGTGGCGACCGTTGACTCTTTGTTGCACAGCAGCCACTTGAAGACCAACGAGGCGGCAAATTCAAGGCCTAAAGCACGCTCTGGACGTCCATCCCGACCTTGCAGTGCGCGGGCTCCTTGCATTTGCACCGGTTGCGACCGCCACTCCCGGTGGCGTGACCGGCGGATCGCCTTCCGTTTCCGTGACCGTCAGCAGGGTGCCCATCCAGTCATGACCACCGATGTTTCCCTTTTCCAGTATCTGTCCACCCGTCGTTCCATTCCGGCCCCGCAGATGACCGAGCCCGGCCCTGACCGCACGACGATCGAATCGATCCTGACGCTCGCCTCGCGCGTGCCGGATCACGGCAAGCTCGCGCCCTGGCGCTTTATCGTCTATCGCGGCGAGGAGCGGGCACGGCTTGGTGCGGCTCTGTGCGACCTTGCTGTTGCGAAGAACCCGGCGCTCTCCCCGGAGATGCAGGCGGTGGAGCGCAGCCGGTTGACCCGCGCGCCGGTGGTGATTGCCGTCGTCAGCACCGCAGCCCCCCATGTGAAGATCCCCGTCTGGGAACAGGAGCTTTCGGCGGGCGCCGTCTGCCTCAACCTGTTCATGGCCGCCAATGCGCATGGCTTCGCCGCCAACTGGCTGTCCGAATGGGTGGCCTATGACGACGATGCCAAGGCAATCCTCGGCATTGGTCAGGGCGAGAAGGTGGCCGGTTTCCTCTATATCGGTTCCACCACCTTCCCGCAGACCGACCGGCCACGCCCGAACCTGTCCGACATCGTGACCTGGACCGGGGAAGAGGACGCCTGATGTTCTACGCCACGGATGAAAACCGCCACGGCATGGCGCATGATCCCTTCAAGGCGATCGTTGCGCCGCGGCCGATCGGCTGGATCGGCACGAAGGGCAGGGATGGCTCGCGCAATCTTTCGCCCTATTCCTTCTTCAACATCGTCTCGGATCACCCGAAGATCGTGATGTTCTCCTCGAGCGGCAGGAAACACAGCCTGAAGAACGCCGAGGAAACCGGCGTCTTTACCGCAAGCCTCGTCAGCCGTTTCATCGTCGAGAAGATGAACGCTTCCTCTGCGCCGGTAGAATATGGCGTGGACGAATTTGCGCTGGCCGGTCTGACGCCGAAGGACGGCGAACTGGTCGATGCGCCCTATGTGGCCGAGGCGCATGCGGCGCTCGAATGCCGGGTGACGCAGATCGTCGTTCCGCACGGACTTGATGGCGAGGCTTCCGAATCGGTGATGGTGTTTGGTCAGGTCGTCGGTATCCACATCAGCGAGACGATCATCCGCGACGGGCGCATCGACATGGCGCTTGCCCGCCCCGTGGCGCGCATGGGCTACATGGACTATGCCGATGGCGGCGCGGATGTGTTCCAGATTGCACGGCCGCGCGGCTGAAACCTAGACTGTCGCGGACGGACCGGGAATGGTCCGGATGGCTTTCGCAGATCGCGATCCGACGATGACACCGTCAAACCCGAGCTGCATTGCCTTTTGGCTTTGCGGCAACAGTGTTACGGCGTCCGCGCCAAACTCCACATCCTCAGGCAGGGTAGACAATGCCATCAGTCCTGCGGCGCGCGCCGACAGGAGAAGCTGCGTGCGGGCAAGCATTGTCAGATCTTGGCCGTTGCTGTCGCTGGCCGGTGATAGACTGAGGTTCTGCCGCAGACAGGCCTCATCCCAGATCAGGCCCCTCAGGCGAGGCGTCAGATGGCGCAAATCCGGCGGGAAGGCCGCACCGGCGGCCGTGTCCGCCGTCTGCGCCAAAATGGCAATCTGCCCCTCTGGCAGACCTGCGTCCAGTTCGGCGACGCTCAGAGCGACCGCCAGATTCTGGATGTCGGCCCCGCAAAGGACACTGCGAAGAATCACCGCCTGCGGCCGGTTGCGAACAGCGATATAAAGCGCCACTTCGAAATCCGGATCATTGAGCGGCGGCAGATCGACAGCAATGAAGGGCGCTTGCGCCCGCGCAGGAGGTGCGGCCGTGTGCTCATCCATTGGCGCGAGGCGAAGCCAGCAGGAGAAGGGCGACGGAGACGTTGAGGCGGTGGTGATGTCTGGCAGAGGAAGCCCCTGATTCCTAACGAATATGGTGAACGGAACATAAACCATTTCTGCCTAGCCTGTCTTGTGGGAGCGTGATGCTGCGGCATGGGTGGCTTCCCGGATATGGGACGTTGTATCGGTGATCGTCAGGGCATTTCTTCGTTGGGCGGAAACGGCAGGCGCGCATGACAGGGCGCGGGCGGCCGTCGCCCTGGCACAGGCTTTCCTGCGCCTCGGCCCGGAGGATCCGCAGCGGCGCGAAGCGGCGCTTGCCATGCTTCACCTCCTGGATGATCCGGCGCCTTCCGTTCGCAGGTCGCTTGCGGAAACGCTGGCTGCCTCGTCGCTGGCGCCGCGCGCGATCATTCTGGCGCTGGCGGAGGACCAGCCTGACATCGCCTGCCACGTGTTGACCCTCTCGCCCGTCCTCACCGAGCGTGATCTGGTCGACCTTGCCGGGCGCGGCAACCGTCTCATCCGGGGTGTCATCGCGGCTCGGCCGAACCTTGGGCCGGGAACGGCAGCCGCCATCGCCGAGATCGGTGACGCCGGCGAAATTCTCGTTCTTCTCGAAAATCCGCGAGCAGCCATTACCCGCTATGCGCTGGGCCGGATCGCCGAGCGCCTGGGGCATGATGGTGCGGTGCGCGCGAGGCTGCTGGAGCGCCGCGATTTGCCCGCCTTCGCCCGCGAAATTCTCGTCAGACGGGTCGGTGACCTGCTGGGACGCTGCCCGCTTGTCGCGGCGCTGGTCGAGCCTGCGCGCCTCGGGCATCTGCTGCAGGAGGCGGGCGACGGTGCGGTTCTTCGGATCGCAGGCGGGTGCGGTCCGGAGGATCTTGACAGACTGGTTCAGCATCTGGCGGCAAGTGGCCGATTAAGTATCGTTTTTCTGTTGCGTGCGCTGGTCGAAGGCTGGATCGATGTCTTCGCGGCCTGTGTGACCGCGCTGACCGGGCTGGAGGATCGTCGCGTGCGGTCGCTGATGGCGACGGGCCGGCATGCCGCGCTGCGCGCACTTTACGAATCCTGCGGCCTTTCCCGGGAGGTCGCCGAGATCTTCGTGCAGGCTACCCTGTTCTGGCGCCGGCGTGCGGCAGAGAAGAATCCGCTGGCGGAAGGAAGCTTGCTGGAGGAGCTCGAAAACTGCGTCCCGCGGCCGGCCGATCCCTATGCGCCCGTCAACGAGCTTCTGCAGTTGATCGAACGCATGGAGGCGACGGCCGAACGACGTCGTGGGCGGTTGATCCCGCAGCCGGATCGCTTCGCCGCCTGATCCCGCTCAGCGCAGTCTGCGCGCTACCCAGGCGTAGCCATCCTGGACCATGCGCACAGGGCTCGTCACCACATTGCCGACAGCTTCACGGCTCGGCAGGATATCCTTGACGCGGTTTATGGCCGTTTGCGCAAGGGTCTGTTCCTGCTCGCGCTCTTCCGCGGGGGTCAGCGCCTGCTGGGGTTGCTTCGGCTTTGCGGTCGGTACCGGCGCCTTGCCGGCCGGCGGACGCGCAGCCAGGGTCGGATCCTGGCATACCGCGATGACGACGGGATAGGAGACATTGGCGAAGGAGGCCAGCTCCTTCGCCGAGACGGCATTGCACAACTCGATCGTCGGCCAGCGCTGCTGCAGCGTGGCGATGTACTGGCAGTCGTTTCCGCTGTCGTCGCAGCCGAGAATCGTCATCATCACAAGGGCAGTGCGCATGGAGCATCCTTGGCAAGGTGTGAACAGCACCTTATGGGAAGGATCATGACGATCGCAAGGCGCGACAGACGACAGGAGACGCCACCATGGACGAAACCATTATCATCGGGCGCGAGGCGCCGCGTCAGGAGGGCGTGATCCGGCTGCTGGAGCTGTCCAATGCCTATGTTGCCGCGCTCTATCCCGCCGAAAGCAACCACATGCTGCCCCTGGAGGATCTGGAAAGACCGACGGTTTCCTTCTTCGTCGCGCGCAGGGGTGAAACGATTCTCGGTTGCGCTGCGCTGGTCAGGCAAGGCGAAGGCGAGGCGGAGATCAAGCGGATGTTCGTCGATGAGACGGCGCGCGGCCTGCGTCTTGGCCAGCGATTGCTGGAAACCCTGCTGGAGGAAGGCCTGCGGCTTGGCGTGACCGTGGTGAGGCTGGAAACCGGCATCCACCAGCCGGAGGCGATCGGCCTTTATAGGCGCAACGGATTTGTCGAGATCCCGCCCTTTGGCAGCTACCAGCCCGATCCGCTCAGCCTGTTCATGGAGCGGCGGCTGAACGCCGCCGCCTGAGACTTGCGCCGTCAGGCCGAGCGCCGGCCTTTCGGCAGTTCCTCGAGAGTCCCGGGGGACGCCGGGTCATGGATCGACGTGGAGAGTTCGATCTCGCGCATCCATTCGCGCCAGATGGCGACAAGCAGTGCCATCAGCACGGGGCCTATGAACAGGCCGAGGAAGCCCATGGTCTTCACGCCGCCGACAAGGCCGAAGAAGGTGGGCAGGAAGGGCAGCTTGATCGGCCCGCCGACAAGACGCGGCCGGATGGTCTTGTCGACAATGAAGAGTTCGACGGAGCCCCAGATCAGCAGTGCCGCCCCGGCAAACAGCGAGCCACGCGCCGCGAGATAGACCGATACCAGTGTGAAGGAGAGAGGCGCCCCCCCCGGCACCAGTGCCATGATGCCCGTCAGAACGCCGAGGGTGACGGGCGAGGGGACGCCCGCGATCCAGTAGGCCACGCCAAGCACGATGCCTTCGCCGATCGCGATCAGCGTCATGCCCGTCACGGTCGAACTGATCGTCGCCGGTACGACGCGCGAGATCCGCTCCCAGCGGGACGGCAGGATACGCTCGCCCAGCATGTCAATCTGGCGGGAGAAGGATGCGCCGTCACGATAGACGAAGAACAGCGCGATCAGCATGAACAGCAGCGAAAGCAACAGGTGGAAGGCGCCGTCGCCGGCGGCAATCACGGCGCGGTAGATATTGCCGATATTGGCGCCGCTGACGAGTTGCACCAACTGGCCGATGGCGCCCGGTTCACCGACGTGCCTTTCCCATTGCAGGCCAAGCCATTCGCCGGCAACCGGCAGGTCCACGATCCATTTCGGCGGAGGGGAGCCCACCCGGTTGACCTGCAGCGCCCAGCCGAACCAGTCGCGCAATTCGCCGATGGTATAGGAAATCGCGATGCCGACCGGGACGACGAGGAAGGTGATGACGAGAACGATGGCGATGGTGGCGCCGACCGTTGTATTGCCGCCGGTGCGCCGCAGGAGGTCGCGATAGAGCGGCCAGCTGGCAAAGCCGATCACGAGAGCGGCCAGCACGGGAACCACGAAGCCGTGGAAGAAATAGATGCCTGCAAAGACGATCAGGACCAGCAGCCAGCGGGCCGCCGAAATCGGCGGAATGAGGGCCATGCGCATGGGCGCAACGGGCCCGAGCCAGCGCGGTTCCTTGGTAGAGGTGTCTCTCTCGCTCACGATCGTTCAATCATCCCTGTTCATTGCCTGCCCATATGGTCCGCAAGACCGCATGGTGCAAGCCAGAATTCCCCCGTGTGTCCAGGCAGATCGTCGCTCCCGACCTGACGGAAGGCAAACCGAAGCGCATGACGGCCCGGCCCGAGCCGCTTCCGGTCCGGCACGCCTTCGGCAAGACCGTCTGCGTGATGACGTCACCCTCGCCATCCGTCGGCATCCCCCTGCCTGCAGATGACACGTGGTGCGGCACCATATCCACCTTGTGTCCGCTGCGCCAGAACTTCCGCACCCGGAGCAACGCGACCGGCTCTGTCGATGAAATTCGATCCTGTACGATCCGCTTTGCTTGCCACGGCGCCGACGATACGAAGGCAGACGCGTCGTCTGCTTACGGACCTGGCGTGATGCGCGTATGACGCAAATGCGGCACGCCTGGGAAATTTAGCGTGCGCAACTCTGGAAAGGCGAGGAGGGCTGCGCTACCTCACCATCCGTTCGAGGCGTGTTGATCCCCGGTTTGCCCCACCGCCGGGAGCGAAGCCCGAGCGGTTACATCGGTGCCTTTTGCGCGCGGCGGTCGTCGGCGAGGCGGCTGCACCACGGTCGATATGAACAGGGCGGATGCCGTGCTGCAGGTCGCGCGCAGGCCGCCGCCGCGAAGGACACTGCAATGACTACCACGTCCGAGGTCGATCTGACCAATTGCGATCGGGAACCGATCCATATCCCCGGCAGCATTCAGCCCTGTGGCGCTCTTCTGGTGAGTGATGCATCCGGTGGCATCGTCAGGCGCCATTCCGCCAATCTTCCCGAAATGCTCGGCCTGCCGTCCCTGGTCAACGGGCTGCGGCTTGACCAGGTGCTCGGCGACGAACCGGCGCATGCGCTTCGCAATGCGCTGGCGACGACAGTGGATCCCGCACGCCCTGCGCTGCGCATGGGACTTTGCCTGCCGGGGGGGCGGTTTGATGTATCCGTGCACCGCAAGGATGATCAGGCTATCATGGAATTCGAGCCGGCAAGCCCTCATTCCGACCAGCCGCTTGAAACGGCCCGGATGCTGATCAGCCGAATCCGGTCGATCGAGGACATCTCCGAACTCATCGAAAAGTCGGCGCGCCTGATCTTTGCGACGCTCGGCTACGACCGCGTGATGATCTATCGCTTCGAGCATGACGGGGCCGGCAAGGTCATCAGCGAATACAAGCGCCGTGATCTCGAAAGCTTCAAGGGACAGTATTTTCCGGCCAGCGACATTCCGAAGCAGGCACGCGCGCTTTATCTGAGCAACACCATCCGCATCATCTGTGATGCCCGCGATATCCGGATTCCGATCATTCCGGAACGGGATGAAGCCGGCCGGCCGCTGGACCTTTCCCATGCGCATCTGCGCAGCGTCTCGTCCATCCATTGCGAATATCTGCGCAACATGGGGGTCGCGGCCTCCATGTCGATCTCGATCGTCGTGGATGGTGAACTCTGGGGGCTCATCGCCTGCCATCACTACCAGCCGAAATCACTTGGCCTTTCGCAGCGTGTGGCGGCGGAGATGTTTGGCGAGTTCTTCTCGATGCATCTCGGTGCGCTGAAGCAGAAGCAGATCCTGGAAACCGCGAACGGCGCCCGTCGCTCGCTCGACCGCTTCCTGCAGCAGGCATCCGGCGCGCCCGACATCGCCATCCTGCTTCGCCAGTCGCTCGGCGATTTCGCCCGTTTCATGCCTTGCGATGGCATCGGCCTTTGGCTTGACGGGCACTGGAGCGGCGAGGGCCTGTTGCCGCCGGAATCCGCCATGGCTGGTATCGCCGATTTCGTCGGTTCGGTTTCCGGCGGCCGCATCTGGGCGACGGATCACCTCTCCCTGCACCTGCCGCAGGCGGAAGACTATGCCGAGAACGTGTGTGGCGTGCTGGCTATTCCGCTGTCGCAGCGTCCGCGCGATTACCTGTTCTTCTTCCGGCGCGAGCTGGTGAGGACGCTCAACTGGGCCGGCAATCCGGACAAGCTCTACGAGACGGGTCCCATGGGCGAGCGGCTGACGCCGCGCCGCAGCTTTGCCATCTGGAAGGAGACCGTACACCGGAAGGCCCAGCGATGGACGGAAAGCGAGCGCGAGATTGCGGAAGCCATCCGATCCGTGCTGGTGGAGGTCGTGCTCCATCATAACGAGCTTCTGGCGGACGAGCGCGGCAAGGCGGATGTGCGCCAGCGCATGCTGAACGAGGAACTGAACCACCGGGTGAAGAACATTCTGGCGGTCATCAAGGCCTTGGTCGGCCATCCCGTGGAGGAGGGACGCCGGATCGGGGATTATGTCTCGACGTTGAAGGGGCGCATCCAGGCGCTGGCCTTTGCCCATGATCAGGTGGTGCGCAGCGGCGATGGCGGTTCGCTCAAGGATCTGATGGAGGCGGAACTCAGACCCTATCGCGACGGCGAACGGCAGATCCGCCTGTCAGGCGGCCATGTCTGGCTGGATAGCCGGGGGTTCTCCGTCATGGCCCTCGTGCTGCACGAGATGGCCACCAATGCCGCGAAATATGGGGCGCTGGCGGTGCAGCGCGGACGTCTGGAGATCGGCTGGTCGCAGGACGAAGGCGGCAATTGCATTCTGACCTGGCGGGAGGCCGGCGGCCCGCCGGTGACGGCCCCGCGCCGGTCCGGTTTCGGCACCGTGCTGATCGATCGCAGCATTCCCTATGAACTCGGTGGCGAAAGCCGTATCCAGTACGATGCCGACGGCATTGTGGCGCGGTTTGTCATTCCCGCCCGTCACATTCACGGTACGGAAGCGGCGGAAGATGAAGCGGAAAGCGTCCTGAACGCCGCCTCGCCGCGCGAGATCGCCGGTATCCTGGCCGATCTCGAATTGCTGCTGGTGGAAGACCAGATGCTGGTGGCTGCCGACGTGGAATCGATGCTGTCAGATCAGGGCATTACCAAGATTACAACCGCGCCGTCGTCTGCCGAGGCGCTGCGTCAGTTGAAACGCATGACGCCTGATGTGGCAGTGCTCGACGTGAATCTCGGATCGGGCACCTCGCTGCCGATTGCGGAGGAACTGAGCCGCCTCGGCGTGCCCTTCGTCTTTGCCACGGGCTACAGTGACCAGTCCGTCATTCCTGCAAGCTTCGCCGCACCGGTTGTGCGCAAGCCCTATGAGGCGACCGCGCTCATCGGTGCCATCCTGCGCGTGCTGGCCGCCCGCGAGCCGGTGCCCAGCGCCTGAGCCGGCATCTGCTCTTCTGTCGGCGCGCAGGGACCGGCAGAATATGCGATCAGAAAGATAGGCTCAGATGTCGAGATTGTCAGCGAAAGCCGCGCGGTCCTGAATGAAGCGGAAGCGGGCGTCGGCCTTCGTCCCCATCAGGTTGTCGACGGCCTCGCGGGTTCCCTCGAAATCCACCTCGTCGATCTCGACGCGCAACAGGGTGCGTTTGCCGGGATCCATGGTGGTTTCCTTGAGCTGCGCCGGCATCATTTCGCCGAGACCTTTGAAGCGGCCGATTTCCACCTTCTTGCCCTTGAACACCGTTTCCATCAGTTCGGCCCGATGCGCATCGTCTCGCGCATAGACCGTTTTTGCACCCTGGCGAATGACATAGAGCGGCGGCACCGCCAGATAGAGATGGCTGCCGCGGATCAGCTCCGGCATTTCCTGGTAGAAGAAGGTGATCAGCAGCGAGGCGATGTGGGCACCGTCCACGTCGGCATCGGTCATGATGATGACGCGCTCGTAGCGCAGGTCTTCCTCGCGATATTTCGTACGCGTGCCGCAGCCGAGCGCCTGGATCAGATCGGCGATCTGCTGGTTGGCGGAGAGCTTTTCGCGGCTGGCGCTGCCGACATTGAGGATCTTGCCGCGCAGCGGCAGGATCGCCTGGTTCATGCGGTTGCGCGCCTGCTTGGCGGAACCACCGGCCGAATCGCCTTCGACGATGAAGAGTTCAGCGCCCTCGGCGGTGTTCTGCGAGCAGTCGGCCAGCTTGCCGGGCAGGCGAAGCTTACGCACCGCCGTCTTGCGGTTGACTTCCTTTTCCTTGCGCCGGCGCAGACGCTCTTCGGCCCGCTCGATCACCCAGTCCAGCAGCTTTGCCGCTTCTGCCGGGTTGCCGGCCAGATAGTGATCAAAGGGATCGCGCAGCGCATTTTCCACGATGCGCTGGGCTTCGACGGTCGCGAGCTTGTCCTTGGTCTGGCCGACGAATTCCGGTTCACGGATGAAGACGGACAGCATGCCGACGGCCGAGATCATCACGTCGTCGGTGGTGATCTGCTGGGCGCGCTTGTTCTGCGTCAGTTCGGCATAGTTCTTCAGGCCCTTGGTCAGCGCGATGCGAAGGCCCGCCTCGTGCGTGCCGCCCTCTGGGGTCGGAATGGTGTTGCAGTAGGAATGGACCTGCGGGTCGCCGCCATACCAGGTGATCGCCCATTCCAGGGCGCCGTGACCGCCGGTTTTTTCCGTGCGACCGGAAAAGATCTCGCGGGTGACGGTGAAATCCTTGCCGAGCGTTGCCGCCAGATAATCCTTAAGGCCGCCGGGAAAATGGAAGACGGCCTTTTCCGGGATCTCGCCGCCGGCTGGCACGACGCCCGGATCGCAGCTCCAGCGGATTTCCACGCCGCCGAACAGATAGGCCTTGGAGCGCGCCATGCGGAAGATACGGCCCGGATCGAATTTTGCGTGATCGCCAAAGATTTGCGGATCGGGATGGAAGCGCACGCGCGTGCCGCGCCGGTTGTGCACGTCGCCGAGTTCCTCCAGCCCGCCTTGCGGCACGCCGCGCGAAAAGCGCTGGCGATAGAGCTTGCGATTGCGCGCCACCTCCACTTCGAGCAGATCCGACAGCGCATTGACGACGGAGACACCCACGCCATGCAGACCACCGGATGTCTCGTAGGCCTTGCCGTCGAACTTGCCGCCGGCATGCAGCTTGGTCATGATCACTTCAAGGGTGGACTTGCCCGGCACCTGCGGATGGTTTTCCACGGGAATGCCGCGGCCGTTGTCAGTGACGGTCAGGAAGCCCGCCGCATCGAGATGCACCTCGATGAAGTTGGCGTGGCCCGCCACTGCCTCGTCCATCGAGTTGTCGATGACTTCGGCAAACAGGTGGTGCAGCGCCTTCTCGTCCGTGCCGCCGATATACATTCCGGGCCGCATGCGGACGGGTTCGAGCCCTTCCAGCACCCGGATCGAGGAGGCATCATAGCTGTCGCCACCCGCTGTCGGCGCAGCAGGTTGCGGGCGGGCGGCCGGCGCCTTGGGAGCGGCCTCGGCTGCGTCGGATGCCTTTTCGGCCGGCTTGGGAGCCGTGCTCGGAAGGCTGGCGAAAAGATCGTTCGTGTCGTCCATGGGTCCGTCTATAGGGCCTGTGAGCAAGCAACGGAAGCGCGGGATACGGATTTCCGGCTTGGAGGTGGCTATCGAATCGTCTGCGAACGTGCCAGATGGCGTGGCTTTTTCGCGATGCTCGTGCAAAGAAGCAGGCGTTGCGACAGGATGTGCGCTGCAGCGCAGTCCTTGGCAAGACCGAGTTTTGACAGGAAGTGGATGAACCGCCGCATGTCCACAGATGATTTGCCGCAAGCGCGTACCCTGCGGTGGCTTGCCGCGCTTGGGCTTGTCTTCGGCCTTGCTTCCGCTGCGGCAGCCCAGGGGACGGATGGCCCGATTCCCCCTTTCAAGGATGATCTCTTCTCTCGCCAGACCGTGCTGGAAAGCCGCGATGACGGGGCATTCGAGGTGATCGACTATCAGGAACAGCGTGACATCAACGGCCGCGACGAGGAGCCGGAACGGCGTGTCAAGTCTGCCTATGTCGATACGGCGGTCAGCCACCGGCAGCAGGTGAACGAGACGCTGTCGCTTGGCGGCATGCGGCTCGATGTTACCCGCGTCGGGCCTCTGGAAAATGCTGCCTTCACGGTGATCTTCATCCATGGCCGCGGCGGCGACCGCAGGCTGGGCGCCAATGATTTTTCCTTCGGTGGCAACTTCAACCGTCTGAAGAACCTCACCGTCACGAGCGGCGGCACCTATTATGCACCGAGCGTGCCGGGTTTCGATCCGAACGGCGCGGCCGATGTCGCCGCCCTCATCCGGTTCGTGTTCGAGAATTCGAAGGGACGCCCGGTCATCCTGGCCTGCGCGTCCATGGGGAATTTCATCTGCCAGAGCGTCTCGCGTGACAAGGAGGCCGTGCGCTATCTGAAGGGGCTGGTGGTGATGGGCGGTCCGCCGGACCCCGGCTTTCTGACGACGCCGGCCGCCAAGCTGCGCATTCCCGTCTTCTTCAGCCACGGCAGTGCGGATAAGGTTTACAAGGCAGAAGAGCAGATCGCCGTCTATCAGAAGATGATCAGCAAGGCATATCCGACGCGTTTCCGCCTGTTTCGTACGGGCGGCCATGGCACACCGGTTCGCATGAGCGACTGGCGCGAGATCCTCAACTTCATGCTGACGCAGGCGGCGCGCTGATTGACTGGAATTTTAACCAGACTTCTGAACCAAGCCTGCGATTTTCCATACCAATTCACGCGATAACCGTCTAAAACCCCGTCTGTTGAAAATGTGAGGATGCCGTTCCTTTTTCTGGAACGGCTCGGGATGAAGGAAGACAAACCGCGATGACGCCGGATGTTCGCCCGCTGGTGGCTGGAAACTGGAAGATGAATGGCACGCGGTCCTCGCTGGACCAGATCAAGGCGATTGCCGAAGGCGTGCAGGGTCCCCTTTCGGAGAAGGTCGATGCGCTCATCTGCCCGCCGGCCACGCTTCTCTACGTCTCGACAGCGCTGTGCACGGACAGCCCGCTGATGATCGGCGCCCAGGATTGCCACCAGAACGCATCGGGCGCCCATACCGGTGATATTTCGGCCGAGATGATCGCCGATTGCTACGGCACCTTTGTGATCGTCGGCCACTCCGAGCGCCGCAGCGACCATGCCGAAACAGACCATCTGGTGCGCGCCAAGGCGGAAGCAGCCTTTGCCGCCGATGTGACCGCCATCATCTGCATCGGCGAGACGGCCGATGAGCGCAAGGCCGGCCAGACGCTGGAAATCCTCAAGCGCCAGCTGGCCGCCTCGGTTCCGGACGGCGCCAATTCGGAAAACACCGTGATCGCCTACGAGCCCGTCTGGGCAATCGGCACCGGCCTGACGCCGACGGTCGAGGACGTGGAAAAGGCGCATGCCTTCATGCGCGCCGAACTGGTGGCCCGCTTCGGGGCGGCCGGCAAGGCGATCCGCATTCTCTATGGCGGCTCCGTAAAGCCTTCCAATGCGAAGGAATTGATGGGGGTTGCCAATGTGGACGGCGCACTGGTGGGCGGCGCAAGCTTGAAAGCGGCCGACTTCCTCGCCATCTACAAGGCCTATGAGGACCTTGTCGGTTAATTTGCCGCAAAACGCCGTTCAGGCGCACTTGCCCCTTGGAATGCTGGCCCGGCTCGGCTAAAGAGCCGGCCAGACTGTTTTTGATTGCCGCCAGCCGGCGCGCAGGACTGGACTGATATGCAGACCGTATTGATCGTTATCCATCTCATGATCGTGCTGGCGCTCGTCGGCGTCGTGCTGATTCAGCGTTCCGAAGGCGGCGGCCTCGGCATCGGCGGCGGTTCCGGCTTCATGTCGGCCCGCGGCACGGCCAATGCGCTGACGCGCACCACGGCGATCCTCGCCACGCTGTTCTTCATCACCTCGCTGGCACTCGGCATTCTCGCCCGTTACGATTCGCGCCCGACGGATATCCTGAACCGCATTCCCGCCTCGCAGCAGGGTAGCGGCAACGGTATTCTCGACTCGCTCGGCGGCGCAGCACCGGCAGGCCAGGCTCCGGCGAATGGCGCCGCTGCACCGGCTGCCGGTAACGGCGCTGCCGCACCGGCAGCTCCGGCTCCGGCCGATCCGAAGGCGGTTCCGACGGGCCAATAAGGCCGCGTGACGCATAAAACATCCGGCAGGCCGAAAGCCTGCCGGTTTTCTTTTGTCCAGATTTCAACAGCTTTAACGCAGGGGCGTTAGAATTCTGCTGGTGGAATCGTTCGTTTAAAGGTATCCGGTGACTCCCATGGCGCGATATGTATTCATCACAGGCGGCGTGGTTTCTTCCCTCGGAAAAGGAATTGCGGCCGCAGCCCTCGGAGCCTTGCTACAGGCCCGCGGTTACCGGGTTCGGCTTCGCAAGCTCGACCCTTATCTCAACGTCGATCCGGGCACGATGAGCCCGACGCAGCATGGCGAGGTCTTCGTGACCGATGACGGGGCGGAAACCGACCTCGATCTCGGCCATTACGAGCGCTTCACGGGGCGTTCGGCCACCAAGACCGACAACATCACGACCGGCCGGATCTACAAGAACATCATCGACAAGGAACGTCGCGGTGACTACCTCGGCGCGACGGTTCAGGTCATCCCGCATGTCACCAACGAGATCAAGGACTTCGTCGTTGAAGGCAATGACGAGTATGACTTCGTCATCTGCGAGATCGGCGGAACGGTCGGCGATATCGAGGCGATGCCCTTCGTGGAAGCCATCCGCCAGCTCGGTAACGAGCTGCCGCGTGGATCGGCCGTCTACCTGCATCTGACGCTGATGCCCTATATTCCGGCGGCCGGCGAGCTGAAGACCAAGCCGACCCAGCATTCGGTGAAGGAGTTGCAGGCACTCGGCATTGCGCCCGATATCCTTTTGGTGCGTGCCGACCGCGAGATCCCGGAGGCCGAACGCCGCAAGCTTTCGCTGTTCTGCAACGTGCGTCCGTCCGCCGTCATCCAGGCGCTGGATGTCGCCAACATCTATGACGTGCCGATGGCCTATCACAAGGAAGGCCTCGACAACGAAGTGCTGGCCGCCTTCGGCATCGAGCCGGCTCCGAAGCCGCGTCTGGAAGCTTGGGAAGAGGTCTGTAACCGCATCCGTACGCCGGAGGGCGAGGTTACGATCGCCGTCGTCGGCAAGTACACCGGCCTCAAGGATGCCTACAAGTCGCTGATCGAGGCGCTGCATCATGGCGGGATCGCGAACCACGTGAAGGTGAAGCTCGAATGGATCGAGTCGGAAATCTTCGAGAAGGAAGATCCGGCGCCTTATCTGGAAAAGGTCAACGGCATTCTGGTGCCCGGCGGCTTCGGCGAGCGCGGCGCGCAAGGCAAGATCAATGCCGCCCGCTTTGCCCGTGAACGCAAGGTGCCCTATTTCGGCATCTGCTTCGGCATGCAGATGGCGGTGCTGGAAGCTGCCCGCAACCTCGCCGGCATCGAATCTGCGTCCTCCACCGAATTCGGACCCTCCAAGGAGCCGGTGGTCGGCCTGATGACCGAATGGGTGAAGGGCAACGAGCTGCAGAAGCGCTCCGCGTCCGGTGATCTCGGCGGTACCATGCGTCTCGGCGCCTACAAGGCGGCGCTGAAGCGCGAGACGAAGATTGCCGAGATCTACGGTTCCACTGACATTTCCGAGCGCCATCGTCACCGCTACGAAGTCAACGTGGATTACAAGGACCGGCTGGAAAGCTGTGGCCTCGTTTTCTCCGGCATGTCGCCGGACGGGCTGCTGCCGGAAACCATCGAATATGCCGATCACCCTTGGTTCATCGGCGTTCAGTACCATCCGGAACTGAAGAGCCGTCCGCTCGATCCGCATCCGCTGTTTGCAAGCTTCATCGAAGCGGCATTGGAGCAGAGCCGCCTGGTCTGAGGCCTGATCCTGTAAAACATCATCGCCCCTTGTCCGCGAAGCCGGGCAGGGGGTTTTTTGTTGAAAGGGGATTGTTTGGTCGGTCGCGGCAGTCGCAACCCCTCAATCCCGCGGATCCGGATCGGCGCTCCTGCCGGTGACATGCGCATAGGCCGACAGCGCCCGGTCGCGGGCAAGGCCGTGGTCGACGACGGGTTTCGGATAGGTGGTGCCGAGCGTCACGCCAGCCTCTTTCAGCACGGCAAGCGGCGCCTCGAAGGGCTTGTGGAGATAGCGGTTCGGCAGTCCTGCGATCTCCGGCACGAACCGACGGATGTAATCACCCGCGGGATCAAATTTCTCGCCCTGCAGGATCGGGTTGAAGATGCGGAAGAAGGGGGCGGCATCCGCGCCGGACCCGGCCACCCATTGCCAGTTGGCGGCGTTCGAAGCGGCATCGGCATCCAGCAGCGTATCGCGGAACCAGGCCTCGCCCTTTCGCCAGTCGATCATCAGGTCCTTGATCAGGAAGGAGGCCGTAATCATCCGCACCCGGTTGTGCATGTAGCCGTGCCGCCACAGCTGTCGCATACCGGCATCGACGATCGGATAGCCCGTCTGCCCCGTCGTCCAGGCTGCGAACTGCGCCTTGTCAAACGCCCAGGGGAAGGCATCGAACCGATCGTTCCAGTTGGCGCTGGCAAGCCGTGGAAACTCCACCAGCAGGTGGTAGGAAAATTCGCGCCAGACCAGTTCCTTGCGAAAATGGATCATGTCTTCCGTGGCGGTCAGGCCCCGCGTTGCGTGCCAGATGCGGGCCGGCGAGATTTCGCCGAAGGCGAGGTGCGGGGAGAGCATCGAGGTTGCATCCTCAAGCCCCGGAAAGTCGCGGTCGCGCTTGTAGCGTTCGATCGGCTTGTCGATGAAGCGCCTGAGCCGCTGATGAGCGCCCGCTTCTCCCGGTTGCCAGAGGTTGTCGAATTCTACCGCCCAGTTCGGGCGTTGCGGCAGGAGATCCCAATCGGCAAGCGATTCGGAGGCGGGAACATGCGCAGGCGCGGGAATGGAGGCGGGCGCATCCACCGGCTCACGTGGCTCGCCTTCCTTTTCCAGCGCCCTCCAGAAGGGTGTGTAGACCCGGTAGGGTCCGGCCGTGCCGGTGCGCATCGTCTTCGGATCATGCAGGAGCTGGCCCTTGAAGCGACGGATCTCCAGCCCGGTCCTGTGAAGCTGTTCGAGGATGGCGGGGTCGATCTCGTCGCGCTCGTAGAGGCGATTGACGAAAAGGGATCTTGCGCCGGTCTCGCGCGCCAGTATCGCCAGCGCCTCGACCGCCGTGCCACTGCGCAGGATCAGCCGGTTGCCTTTTTCGGACAGTGCCGCGTCGAGGGCTGTCAGCGAATGATGCAGCCACCATTCCTGTGCGGCGCCCAGGGGCCCGACCTTTTCCGATTGCGGTTCGCGCACATAGACGCAGACCACCGGCCCGCCGCTCTGGACTGCTGCCATCAGCGCAGCATTGTCATCGAGACGCAGATCCTTGCGGAACCAGAGAAGGACGGGGGATCGGTCGGACACGCGGCAGCTCCGGAATTTCGAGTATTTGTCAGCCGCTTACGGATACGCCCGCGCTGCAGATCACCCGGGGAACGGCCGCAGCAGGATGATGGGGCAGGGGCTGCCCGCCGGCAATTCCGGCGCGTGCGGCGGCCGCACGATCAGCGCGTCGGAATGGGCAAAGATCTTCATCATCGAGGAATCCTGCTTGCCGTAGGCGGTCGCGACCAGATGGCCCTCCGTGTCGCGCGAAAGCGTGGCGCGCAGATAGTCCTGCCGCTGGTCGTTGGCGGAAAGCGTCGTTGCAGTCACGGCCGTCCCGCTACGGTCGGGACGCGGCTGGTGCGCCAGCCGGGCGATCAGCGGCTCCAGGAACAGCAGGCAGCAGACGAGGCTTGCCACCGGATTGCCGGGCAGGCCGAGAACCTGCATGTCTCCGAGTGCACCGACCATCAGCGGCTTGCCGGGGCGCATGGCGATGCGCCAGAAATCCAGCGCCATCCCTTTGGCCTTGAGACTTACCTGCACCAGGTCGTGGTCGCCGACGGAGGCGCCGCCGAGCGTCACCAGCACATCGACACCGGCCTCGACAGCCTTGCCGATCTGCGCCTCGATGAGGGTGCGGTCGTCGCCGACGATGCCAAGATCCAGAACCTCGCCGCCAGCTGCCTCGATCAGGGCCGCCACGCCGAAGGTATTGGAGGCAATGATCTGGTCAGGTCCGGGGGCGCCGCCGGGGGCGACCAGTTCGTCGCCGGTGGCAACCAGCGCCACCCGCGGACGTCGGTAGACGGAGACTGTCGCATGGTTCATCGCGGCCGCAACGGTCACATGGGCATGGTCGAGCCTGGTGCCGGCCTTCAGCACCACCTCGCCCTCGGCAAAATCCTGACCACGCGGACGGATATGTCGTCCCGCCGTCACGGCGAAAGTCGTGCGGATTCGGTTGTCGTCCAGCCGCTCGGCATCCTCCTGGATCAGCACCGCGTCTGCGCCCTCAGGCACCGGCGCACCGGTAAAGATGCGCACGGCTTCGCCGGGGCCGAGCGTGCTGCCAAAGGCGTGGCCGGCTGCTGACTGCCCGATCACGGTCAGTTCGGCGCCGATCTTGGCAGCGTCGGCGGCGCGCAGTGCATAGCCGTCCATCGCGGAGGCGTGAAAGGGGGGCTGTGTCAGGCGTGCGGCAAGATCTTCCGCCAGCACGCGGCCGGCTGCCTGCCTGAGGCCGATCCGTTCCGCCTCCGCCACCGGCCTGGCGCGCGACAAAAGGCGCTGGAGGGCGTCGGAAACGGGAAGGAGCGGGCCTGCCATGGTGTCATTCCTTGCTGCGTTGCCAGTCGCCGGATTTGCCGCCGCTCTTGGCGAGAAGCTGGATACCGCCGATCTGCATGCCCTTGTCCGCGGCCTTGGCCATGTCATAGATCGTCAGGCAGGCAACGGAGACCGCGGTCAGCGCCTCCATCTCGACACCCGTCTGGCCACTCAGCTTGACGGTTGCCTCGACACGCAGGCCCGGCAGGGCCTCATCCTCGGTGATCTCGACGGAGACCTTGCTCAGCATCAGAGGATGGCAGAGGGGTATGAGTGCGGCGGTCTGCTTCGCCGCCATGATGCCGGCAAGCCGCGCCGTTCCGATCACGTCGCCCTTTTTCGCATTGCCGGCGCGGATCAGCGCCAGCGTTTCGGGCTGCATGCGGACATGGCCCTCGGCGGTCGCGATCCGCACTGTCGTGGCCTTGTCGCCGACATCGACCATATGCGCTTCACCGGCAGCGTTGATATGGCTCAGGCGGGCGTCGTCCACCATCACTCGGCTGCCTGGCTTGCGGCCTCGCCGGTCAGCAGCGTGCGCGTTGCCGCTGTCACGTCGTCCTTGCGCATCAGGCTTTCGCCGACGAGGAAGGTCGAGATGCCGCTCTTCTGGAGACGCAGGCAATCGGCATGGGTGAAGACGCCACTTTCGCCGACCAGCAACCGGTCCGCGGGAACCAGTCCTGCCAGCCGTTCGCTGACCTCGAGGCTGACCTCGAAGGTGCGCAGATTGCGGTTGTTGATGCCGACGAGCGGTGAGGCAAGCTTCAGGGCCCGCTCCATCTCTTCCTCGTCGTGCACTTCGATCAGCACGTCCATGCCGAGCGCGACGGCTTCGTCCTCCAGCCGCTTGGCGACCTCGTCGGAGAGCGAGGCCATGATCAGCAGAATGCAGTCTGCCCCCCAGGCGCGGGCTTCCAGCACCTGATAGGGATCGAACATGAAATCCTTGCGCAGCGCCGGCAGTGAACACGCCGCGCGTGCGGCGGTCAGAAATTCGGGCGCGCCCTGAAAGCTCGGCGCATCGGTCAGCACGGAGAGGCAGGCAGCGCCGCCCTCTTCATAGGCCCTTGCGAGTGCCGGCGGATCGAAATCCGGCCGGATCAGACCCTTGGACGGGCTCGCCTTCTTGATTTCGGCAATCAGGCCGAAGGTGCCTGCCTGCTGCCTTTCCCGCAGCGCCCGGTAAAAACCGCGTGGGCCCGGCTGGTCGGCAGCCATGGCCTTCAGGTCTGCCTCGGAGACACGCGCCTTGGCGGCCGCGATTTCCTGCAGCTTGTAGGCTTCGATCTTCTTCAGAATGTCGCTCATGAAAACCTCGGGGAACCTCAGATGGTCTCGTTGGAGACAGCGACGAGGCGGTCGAGAACGGCCGCCGCATTGCCGCTGTCCAGCGACTGGGTGGCAAGGATCATGCCCTCCAGCACGTCGGCGGCCCTGCCGGCAACCACGAGGGACGCAGCAGCATTGCAAAGAGCGATATCACGATAGGCATTGCGGGCACCACCGAGCACAGCGCGCAATGCACGCGCATTCACCTCGCCGTCGCCGCCCTTCAATTCCTCGATCGTGGCGCGCGCGACGCCAAAATCTTCGGGCGTCAGATCGAAACTCCGGATCGCGCCATTTTCCAGTGCGGTGACATGCGTCACGCCGGTGGTGGCGATCTCGTCCATGCCCTGGCCGTGCACCACCCAGAGACTTTCGGAGCCGAGATCGCGCATCACTTCCGCAATCGGCTGCAACCAGCGCGGCGAGAAGACGCCGAGCAACTGGCGCCGGGCCCCGGCCGGGTTGGAAAGGGGGCCGAGAAGGTTGAAGATGGTGCGCGTGCCAAGCTCCACGCGGCTCGGGCCGACATGGCGCATGGCCGCGTGATGCACCTGCGCGAACATGAAGCCGATACCCGCTTCCTCGATGCACCGGCTGATCAGGGCTGGCGGGATGTCGAGCTTCACGCCAAGGGCCGTCAGGGCATCCGCCGTGCCGGATTTCGAACTCAATGCCCGATTGCCATGCTTGGCGACCCGGACACCGGCGCCGGCGACGATGATCGCTGCGAGCGTCGAAATGTTGTAGGTTCCGAGGCCGTCGCCACCCGTGCCGACGATATCGATGACATCAGACGGCGCTGCCACCGGCAGCATCTTGGACCGCATGGTGGAGACAGCACCGGCGATCTCCTCCACCGTTTCGCCGCGCACCCGCAGCGCCATCAGAAAGCCGCCGATCTGCGAGGGCGTCGCCTCGCCCGACATCAGGATATCGAAGGCGGCGCGTGCGTCCTCGCGGGAGAGCGCCTCGCCATTGGCCACCTTGGCGATGAAGGGTTTCAGTTCTCCCATGCCGGCTCCCCCTTCGTCCTGCTAGCGAACCATGGCCTGGTCGGCCAGCGCCTGATTGATCGACACGCCGTAGCGCGTCTGCAGCTGGTTGACCATCTGGTCGAGAATGTCGTCACCAGCCGCACGTGCAATCTGCTGCAGCTGCTGTTCCTCGCCGCTCAGCGCATCGGCCGGCGGATGGTTGACGGCCGTGACATGCACGAGAAGACGGCTTTCGCCATCGGCAGCCTGAGCGGTCGCATTGGTGCCGACCGGTCCGCTGAAGGCTGCCTGCACCGCTTCCCCGCCGAAGATCGGGTCCGTGCTCTGGCGCTTCAGATTGGTCTTGCTCTCGACGGCAAGGCCGAGTTCGGTGGCGATGGCGGCCATGTCCTCACCCTTGTCAAGACGGGCCTTCAGCTCGTCGGCGCGGGTCTTGAGGGCGGCGCGCTGCTGTTCCGTCGTCCAGTCGGCCACTGCCTTGTCATGCACTTCCGACAGGCTGCGGTCACGTTCCGCAATGACTTCACGCACATCGAACCACACATAACCGTCGCGGCCCAGATTGGCCGGCAGCGCTTCTGCGCCGACATCGGTGCGGAAGACCTCCGTCAGCAGACCATCCGACTTCGGAAGCGTTGCCACCGGCTTGCCGCTGCCATCATTGCCGCTGCGGTCCACGGTCACCTCGACGGCCTTCAGCTGCAGCTGCTTGGCGGCTTCCTCCAGCGAGGAGCCGGAGCCACGCAGGTCCTCGAAGCGATCATGCACCGACTGGACCGCCTGGGCCGCGGCCGAGAGGGCCAGGTTGCGGCGGATCTCGTCCTTGACCGTGTCGAAGGACTTGGTGGTTTCCGGGCGGACATTGGTGACGCGCAGAACGACCGGGCCGAACGTGCCCTGTACCACCGGCGTCACGCCACCCTGCGGGCCAAGCGCGAAGGCCGCATCGGCAATCTTCTGGTCCGGCAGCTGGTCCTTCGTGAAATCGCCGAGCATCACATCGGCTGCGGTCTTGCCCTGATCGGCCACCAGCTGGTCGAAGGTCAGGCTGCGTTCCTTCATCTGTGCCAGCGCGGCATCGGCCATTTCCTTGCTCGGGAAGGGCAGCTGTTCGATGGTGCGGGTTTCCGGCGTGCGATAGCTGTCCTTGCGGCGATCGTATTCGGTCTTCACCTGCTCGTCGGTGACGCTGGTCGGATCGGCGACATCGCCCGGCTGCAGCGTCACATAGGCGAAGCGGCGCAGTTCCGGCGCGCGGTAGCGGCTCTTGGCATTGGCAAACCAGGTGCTCAGCACGGCCTCGTCCGGCGCCTTGACGGGGTCGATATTGGCAAAGGAGAGCAGCAGATAGTTCACGTCGCGTTCTTCGTCACGATACTGCTTCAGCGCCTCGACCAGCACCTTCGGCGGCTGGAAGCCATCGGAGATGGCGTCGACGATCTGGCTGCGTACGGCAACCTTGCTGCGTTCGCTGATGTAGTCGTCCTCGCGGATGCCGGCATTACGCAGTCGGCTGCTGAACAGCTGGCGGTCGAAACGGCCGTCATTGCCACGGAAGGCCGGATCCTCGGCGATCAGGCCGGCCAGACGATCCTGTGAAAGGCCGAGGCGCATGTCCTGCGAGAGCTGATCGAGGGCAGCACCGGCGGCAAGCTGTGCGAAAGCCTGCTGTTCGACACCGAAGGCGCGGGCCTGTTCTCGGGTCAGCTGCGTGCCGAACTGGCGGCTCAGCGCGCTCAGCTGGCGCTGATAGGCAAGGCGGAATTCTTCCGGCCGGATGCGCTGGTCGCCCACGGTCATGACGGCGTTGCTGCCGGGGCTGACAATCGATGCGGAGGCTCCCCAGATGCCAAAGGAAACCACGAGGATGAGGAACAGCAACTTCGCCACCCACGAGCGGGAAGCGGATCTGAGGGAATCAAGCATCGATCGACATTACCTTGCGAAAGGATAGCTGGCGCTGCCACCGGCAGCCTTGAAGGTTTGTCTCTAGAACAAAGCGCAGCGGAAATGAAGGCATTTTGCCTCAAAAGACGCGCAAGACGCGATTGGGGCTGACGGCGGCATGACGAGTAGGACTTGGTCTCACCGTGGGCCAGGGGTGCGCCTTCGGTGCAGGGCATGGCGGCTATGATTCCCGTCTTCTCCGGTCGCGTTGCGGCGGACCGTAGGCGCGCCTCTTTCAGACCGCCCGCCATCAAAAAGGTTTCGGGATTTCTACACAAGGGCTGCCGTCTGATGTATGACGGATGAAACGAACGAAAGAAGAACATGGCAAAGAGAGCTGGTAGCGCCGATCTTCCCTTGCATGGTGGCCGGGTTCCTGCCTGGCTCGGCCAGCGGATGACCAGGCTCGGGGCGCTGATCACGGAAGCGATCGTTCAGCACTATGGCCGTGATGAATTTCTGGGGCGCATGGCAAGTCCCTTCTGGTTCCAGTCCTTCGGGGCTGTGATGGGCATGGACTGGCATTCGTCCGGCATCACCACCAGCGTGATCGGCGCGCTGAAGCGCGGGCTTGCCCCCATGGCCGGCGAACTCGGCCTGTATGTCTGCGGCGGTCGCGGCCAGCATTCGCGCCGCACGCCCGATGAACTGATGGCGATCGGTCATCGCATCGGCTTCGATGGCGCCGCGATGGCCCGCACCAGCAGGCTGGTGGCAAAGGTCGACAGCGCGGCGGTGCAGGATGGCTTCAGCCTTTATCTGCACGGCTTCATCGTCGCCGATGATGGCAAGTGGGTGGTGGTGCAGCAGGGCATGAGCGACGAGAGGCGGCAGGCCCGGCGCTATCACTGGATGTCGGAGGGCATGTCGGGCTTTCTCGATTCGCCGCATGCAGCGATCGAGGGCAGGGGGCAGGGCGAGATCGTCAACCTTGCCGATCGCCGCGCGGAGCGATCACGCAGCGGCCAGCTCGACCTGCTGGCCGGTCTCGGTCCCGACCGGATTATCCGCGAACTTTCGGCCGCCAATCGGCAGACGGCGGAACCGGTTGCCCAACCGATCTTGCCGCATCTGGTGATGCCGGACCATCATGATGTCAGGGAAAAGGACGTGAACATGCGCCGGCTGCACGGGGCGCTCGCTGCCGCCGCCGACCGGGGGCCACAGGATTTCGAGGACCTGCTGCTGACGCCTGGCGTCGGCGCGCGCACCGTGGAGGCGCTGGCACTGGTGGCGGAGGTGGTGCATGGCGCGCCCTGCCGCTTTTCCGATCCCGCAAGATTTTCGCTGGCGCATGGCGGCAAGGACCGCCACCCCTTTCCGGTCCCGATCAAGGTCTATGACGAAACGATCCGGGTCATGAAGTCGGCAGTGCGCAAGGGCAGGCTGGGGCTTGACGAGGAACTGGAGGCGCTGCGGCGGCTGGATGCGCAGGCGCGCCTGATGGAGCAGTACGTGACCGGCCCGGATCTCAAGGAAATCGTTGCCGGCGAGTTTAGCCGCTCATCCGCTTATGGCGGCCGCAGCGTTTTCGGCTGGGAAGCCGATCTTCGGGTGGTGGAGGCGGAGGCAGCCTTCACACCGAAGGCAGCTCGACGGCCGGTGTAACGCGGGCGGTGCCCTCGGGCGGGCCGCTGCTGCGATCCTGACGACGGCGGGCGATCCGGAAGGCTGCTTCGCTGATCAGCGCGACAGGCAGGGCGATGAAGAGCGGAATGAAGAAGTAGATCACCCGGAAGGCGACCAGCGCGCCGATCGAGGCCTGTTCGCCCATCACATGCCGCACCGTTACCTCCAGTACACCGAGCCCGCCCGGCGCATGGGTGATGAGGATCGCGATATTGCCGAGCACGAAGGCGGTGGCGGCCTTGAGAAAGCTGACATTCTCCGTCGCCTGCATCAGTTCCATCAGGCAGGCGGAGACGAAGGCGAAGTTCAGCGTGCCGAGGACGATCTGAGCGACAGCAAGCCGGGCTCTTGGCAACTGGAAGGACCAGCCGCGGATGCGCAGCGGCGTGCGCAGAAACGCGGCAAGCGCCACATAGGCCACCGCAAGCGCGAGGCAGAGAACGCCGAGCATCCGCACCACGTTCGGACCGAGGCGCAGGATGCCGGCGGTGTCAGACGGGTTCAGCACCATTACCAGCCCGCCGAGCACCATCAGGCCAAGGCCGACGGTGACGCCCGACAGCAGCACGATCTTCGCGACATCCTCCGTCGAGAGGCCCCAATGGGCATAGTAGCGATAGCGGATGGCACCGCTGCTGAGCCCGGCAAGACCGATCGTCTGGCCAAGTCCGAGGCTGACGAAGGAGGCGAGCGCGATGCGGGGATAGGCGAGGTCGCTCTTCACAGAGCGCACGCCGGTCCAGTCGAAGCCGGTCAGGCAGAGATAGGAGAGGGCGCAGTAGAAAAGGGCGAGCGCCATGTTCCGGCCAGGTATGGCCCGCACGGAGCGGACGATATCGTCCCAGGTGAACTTGCTGAGGCCGACATAGAGAAGATAGCCCGCCAGCGCGAAGCCGAACAGCATCATGCCCCAGGTGAGACGTTTCTTCCTTCCGCTCATGCGCATCCTCCCGTCGCGTGTGTGATGCGCTGCGGGCTGCGGAAGGAGCAATGTCGGAAAAATGCGGCCATGGATCGTCCACCAGAATGCGTGCCTGTGAACGAAGAAGATGGCGTGTTGTTCCCGCCGGCCGGGCCGGCCGACGGGAAAGTTTGCGGCAGGTTCAGTCTTCCTCGGCTGCCATCTGCGAGAGAACCTCGCCCTTGCCACGGGCACGCAGGATCAGCGGCACGATGAAGGCAAGCGCTGCGATCGTCAGAAGCACGGCGGCGATCGGCGAGGTGAACAGCACGGTAAAGTCCCCCTGGCTGATGGCGAGCGCCCGGCGCAGCTGCTGTTCGGCGAGCGGACCGAGGATCAGACCCACCACGACAGGCGCGATCGGATAGCCGAAGACGCGCATCGCATAGCCGAGCAGGCCGAAGGCGAGCAGCATGCCGAGTTCGAACACCGAGGGGTTGGCGCCGATCGTGCCAAGCGTGGCAAACAGCAGGATGCCGGCATAGAGCCACGGCTTCGGTATCGTCAGCAGGCGCACCCAGAGGCCGACGAGCGGCAGGTTCAGCACCAGCAGCATGAAGTTTGCAATCAGCAGCGAGGCGATCAGACCCCAGACGAGCTGCGGATTGGTGGCAAACAGCAACGGGCCCGGCTGCAGGCCATATTGCTGGAAGCCGGCCAGCATGATCGCGGCCGTCGCGGTCGTCGGAAGGCCGAGCGTCAGAAGCGGCACCAGCGTTCCGGCGGCCGAGGCATTGTTGGCCGCTTCCGGCCCGGCGACGCCTTCGATGGCGCCGTTGCCGAACTCCTCCGGATGCTTGGTCAGCCGCTTCTCCGTGGCGTAGGAGAGGAAGGTGCCGATTTCGGCGCCGCCGGCCGGCATGGCGCCGATCGGAAATCCGATCAGGGTACCGCGCAGCCAGGGCTTCCAGGAGCGCGCCCAGTCTGCCGCGTTCATCCAGACCGATCCCTTGACGGCTTCCACCTTGTCCGGCCCGGTATTGCCCTGGGCTGCGATGAACAGCGTCTCGCCGATCGCGAACATGGCCACGGCGAGCGTGGTGACTTCCACGCCGTCAAGCAGGTCCGGTACGCCGAAGGCAAGACGCGTCTGGCCGGTGAGCTGGTCGATGCCGATGATCGACAGGGCAAGCCCGATGAAAAGCGAGGTGAGACCGCGCAGGGTCGAATCGCCGAAGGCGGAGGAGACGGTGACGAAGGCGAGCACCATCAGCGCGAAATATTCGCGGGGGCCGAAGACCAGCGCCAGCTTGACGATGACGGGAGCGATGAAGGCAAGACCGAAGGTGGCGATCAGGCCGGCCACGAAGGAGCCGATGGCGGCGGTGGCAAGCGCCGGTCCACCGCGGCCGGCCCGTGCCATCTTGTTGCCCTCCAGCGCCGTGACGATGGAAGAGCTTTCGCCGGGCGTATTGAGCAGGATCGAGGTGGTCGAGCCGCCATACATGCCGCCATAGTAAATACCGGCGAACATGATCAGCGAACCTGCCGGATCGAGCCGGTAAGTGACCGGCAAAAGCAGCGCCACCGTCAGCGCCGGCCCGATGCCAGGCAGCACGCCGACGGCGGTTCCGAGCGTCACGCCGATCAGCGCATAGAGGAGGTTCATCGGCTGGGCCGCCACCAGCAGGCCCTGCAGCAGGAATTCAAAGGTGCTCATGGCGTGACTTTCACTGGAAGAGGCGCTCGATCGGACCGGCCGGAAGCGAGAGCTGGAGAAGACCGGCGAAGATGAGCCAGACGACGAGACAGAGCACAATGCCGACGGGCAGCGAGACCCACAGCCGGCGCTTGCCGAAGCCCGCGGCGGTTGCGGCAAACAGCACGCCGGTGGCAATCGAGAAGCCGGCGATGTTCAGCAGCAGCATCTGCGCGGCAAGCCCGCCGACGATCCAGATCACCGGCGGCAGTTCCTGCCGCTCACGCTCCGGAAAATCACCGCGGATGGCGGCAATCACCGTCCATGCTGCCAGCAGCAGCAGGATCACGCCGATGGCCATCGGCACCGTGCCGGGTCCAACCGGCGAATAGCCGCTGACTTCGCGCAGCCGCGAGGCATCCAGAAGGATGACCGCCGCGATCGCCACCAGGATGGCCGCAATTCCAAACGCCGCCCATTCCGGGCGGCGCTCCTTTGCCTGTGTGTTGAGAGGCTCTTGGCTCATTTGACCAGTCCGATGTCCTTCAGGATGGCTTCGGTTGCGGCGATTTCCTTGGAAAGCTGCGTGGTGAAGGCGTCGCCATCCAGATAGGTGTCCTGCCAGCCCTTGGTCTTCAGCGTTTCCTGCCAGGTCTTGGAGGTGGCAAGCTTCTTCACGTCAGCCGTCACGGCGGCCTTCTGCTCAGGCGTGAGGCCCGGAGCGGCGGCAACCATGCGCCAGTTCTGAACGGCCACATCCAGGCCGGCTTCCTTCAGCGTGGGGGCATCGGTCCCGGGAATGCGCTGTTCGCCGGAAGTGGCGAGCAGACGCAGCGTACCGGCCTTCACCTGGCCTTCAAACTCGCCATAGCCGGAAATGCCGACGGTGACCTGGGCGCCGAGAATGGCGGCCAGCGCCTCGCCACCGCCCGAAAACGCGATGTAGTTGATCTTGGTCGGGTCAACGCCGGCTGCCTTGGCAATCAGGCCGGCAGTGATGTGATCGACGCCGCCGGCGGAACCGCCGCCCCAGGAAACCGAGCCCGGGTTCTTCTTCAGTGCCTCGACGAGATCCTTGACCGACTTCAGCGGCGAGGATGCCGGAACCACGATCGCCTCGTTTTCGCCGGTCAGGCGTGCGATCGGGGTGACGTCCTTCAGCGTCACCGGGGCCTTGTTGGTCAGGATGGCGCCAACCATGACGTAACCGCCGACGATCAGGGCATGCGCATTGCCCTTTTGCTGGCTGGCGAACTGGGCAAGGCCGATCGTGCCGCCGGCGCCGGGCACGTTGATGACCTGCACATTCTTGGAAATGCCTTCCTGCTGCATTGTCGTCTGCAGCGAACGGGCCGTCTGGTCCCATCCACCGCCGGGAGCGGCAGGCGCCATGATGGTGTAGTCGGCGGCATAGGCGGGCAGGGCGATCGAGCCGGCAAGCAGCGTAGCGATAAATACGTGTTTCAAGGTTGTTCCTCCTGGGGGCGTCAAGTGACGCGCTGTGTTCGTTGCTGCCGGAAGGAAGAAAACAGCCACAACGGCGCCGGCTGCTGCCGGCGGGCTCCTCCTCCCCGCATTTTGTCCGGATTGGCCTCCACGAACCCGGACACCATCAAGCGATCACATTATGCTGACATTTACCTGACGTTGCCTGTCAGGGAGGCGCAGGGCGGCATTGCCCGCCCTTGAAGGAGGCTGGTGCACGACGTCAGCGAATGCGCAGCACGTCGTTCCAGCGGGCAATCAGGCGTGCGCGCTTTACCTGATCGAGATAGACCATCAGGCCGGGGCTGACCGGCACCGGCTTCAACTGGCCGCCCAGCATTTCCCGCATCGTGGTGGCCGTATTGCCTTCGGCCACCTCGGGATTCACCGCCGGGATCTGCAGTTCGCGCGTCAGAATGGTCTGTCCCTGGCGCGACATGAAGAAATCAAGGAAGCGCCGACCGAGATCCGGCGAGGCTGCGGCCTGAGGCACGAGGCCGATCCGCGACATCACCACCGTGTAATCCTTCGGCAGCACGATGCCGACTTCGGGATGATTCGAGGCCCAGTCCGCCGCATAGGAGCCGAGAATATTGTAGCCCAGCACGAATCGGCCGTCGGCGACCCGTTCCAGGATGGCCTGGCTGGTGGAATAGAGCCGCACGCCGGCCTCGCCCATGGCATCCACGACGGACCAGATGTCGTCGAACTGTTCCTGGTCGCGTGACATGAAAAGGAAGCCGACACCGGAACGCTCGATATCATAGGTGGCGATGCGGCCGTGCACGGCATCGCCCTTGCGCCGGAGATAGTCGATGAATTCCGCCCGGCTGGCCGGTGGTGGTTCGCTGATAAAGCTCGGCTTGTGGTAGACGAAAACCGCCGGCTCGAAGGTCAGCGCATAGGCCGTGTCCCTCCAGTTGGCCCAGGCCGGCCAGGAGGCGCTGAGGGCAAGCCGGCTCTGCTGGGCATAGCCGTCATTCGCCAGCTTCACCTGCAGGTCCATGGCAGAGGAAAAGGCAAAATCCGCCGTTTTCTGGCCAGAATCGGTTTCCTCGAGGATCCGTTCGTAGATCTGGCCGGTCAGCATGTCCTCGTAGCGGACGGCAATATCGGGATTGGCACGCTGGAAGGCCTCGATCATCGGCCGCGCCATAGGCTGATCGAGCGAGGAATAGACGAGGAGGCGAGGCGCATCGCTGCGGCCTGATATCGCCGGAAAATCCGTCACATCGGCCACCGCCGTCCCGGACAGGACGCAAGACAGGAAAAGTGTGGGGAAAAGCCGTTGCATCTGGCCATGATGCCCGAGCCGATGGAGGCAGGCAAGCGGGCAGGTGTGCGGGACTTGCCATGAGAACCTTGGGTTTTGCAGCCCAGGGACGGTGACAGGCTCGCGTGGCGCCTCTATCCTTGGTGGGTGAAGAGGGAGGGTTGCGTGCGCATTCTGCTGGTGGAGGACAATCAGGCACTTGCCGAAGGGCTTTCGGCCATTCTGCGCGGCAGCGGCTACGTGGTGGACGTGGTGGCCGACGGCCTTTCGGCGGAGGCTGTGGCGACGGCCGAACGCTTCGATCTGATCATCCTCGATCTCAACCTTCCCGAGATGGACGGTTTGCAGGTGCTACGCTCCTTACGTGCCCGCCAGAACCAGACGGCGGTGATGATCCTCACCGCACGTGGTGCGCCGGAGGAACGGGTGCGTGGCCTGGATCTCGGTGCCGATGACTATCTGACCAAGCCCTTCGACATTTCCGAGCTGGAGGCGCGCATTCGCGTGCTGTTGCGGCGGCAGGCAGGTCTGCGCTCCTCCCGCGTCGAGTTCGGCGGTCTGGCCTTCGATCTGACATCCCGCAGCTTTTCAGCGCAGGGCCGTCCAGTGGATATTCCTGCGCGGGAACTGGCATTGCTGGAACTGCTGTTCCTGCGGGCCGGCAAGGTGGTGTCCAAGGAGGCGATCATCGGCTCGCTCGCCGGTTTCGATACCGATCTGTCGCCCAATGCCATCGAGCAATATGTCTCGCGGCTGAGACGGCGGCTGCAAGCGCATCAGCTGACGGTCAAGACGGCGCGCGGGATCGGCTATTATCTCGATACGGCTGCCGAAACCGCGTGACGGGGGTGGCATGAGAGACGTGACATGAGAAACGTGACCCGCTCGCTGCGCGGCCGGCTGCTCGCCTGGCTGCTGGCGGCCACGGCCGTCCTCGGCTCTCTGGCGCTGGCCGATACCTGGCGCGAGGCGCGGCAGACCGCCAACGAGGTCTCCGATCGCGTGCTGGCCGGCTCCGCGCTCGCCATTGCTGAACGTGTGGTCGTGGCGGAGGATGGCTCGCTCGAGGTCGACATTCCCTATGTCGCGCTGGAAATGCTGACGTCTGCAGCACAGGATCGCGTGTTCTATCGCGTCGATGGTCCCCCCGGCATCTTCATTACCGGCTATCAGGCGCTGCCGACCCTGCCGCGCCGCGAGGGGCAATCGACGGCCTTCGATGACGCGACCTTCCGGGGCGAGCCGATCCGTGTCGCGACGCTTGCCCGCTCGGCGTCCACAGGCATTTCCTCGGTGCCCTTTACGGTCACGGTTGCAGAAACCACCATGGCGCGCCGGCAGCTGACGCGGTCGATCCTGCTGCATTCGGCGCTGCGCCTCGCGCTGATGATGTCCGGTGCTGCGCTGATCGTCTGGATCGCGGTGTCGCTGTCGCTGCGTCCGCTCTACCGGCTGAGCTCCGCCATCGCCGAGCGCAGCCCGGACGATCTCGATCCGATCGGCGAGCACGTACCGAGCGAGGTCGAAGGGCTGGTCGAGACGGTCAACTCCTTCATGGTGCGGCTGAATTCGGCGCTGGAGGCGTTGCGCCATTTCACCGGCAATGCCAGCCATCAACTGCGCACCCCGCTGGCCGTGGTGCGCACGCAGCTGGCGCTCGCCGCGCGTGCCGAGGAAGCGGGCGATCTCGCCGCTGCGATCGCCCGCGCCGATGAGGCCGTCGCCCATGCCGAGCGGGTGCTGGCGCAGCTTCTGATGATGGCGCGCATCGATGCTGCGGCACGGGCGGAGGGTTCCGCTCTGACCGATGTCGATCTCACCGGGTTTGCCCGATCTCTGACAGCCGATCACATTCCCTCTGCCGCGGAGGCCGGGATCGATCTCGGCTTCGAGGGGGAGGGCGCCGTGCTGCTGCGGGGCGAACCGCTGCTGCTCGCGGAAATGCTGAAAAACCTGATTTCCAATGCCATCCTCTACGCCGGGCGCGGCGCGGAGGTGACCGTGCGCGTGTCGGAAGACGATGCAGCCGTCTGCATCGAAGTGGAGGACAACGGTCCCGGCATTCCGCCGCACAGGCGCGCCGACGTTCTGAAGAGGTTCGAGCGCGCAAGTTCCGCAGGGCTTCCGGGAAGCGGCCTTGGCCTGCCGATCGTCGAGGAGATCGCCCGGCTGCATGGCGGCACGCTGACGCTTGAGGATGCAAGCCGCGGCGATGGATTGCGGGTGGTCATCCGCCTGATGCGGGAGAGGGCGGGCTGAAGCACAATCCGACCGGAGCGAAACGAGGATCGATAAGATTATGCTTCAAAAATAAAAGGTTAGAGCGAATATCTGATTCAGTCAGATCGAAACTCGCTCTAAGCGACAGCGCCTCACCGAGACTGCCCGGCTTCTGGCGAAAGAGTGTGCCCCATCACCGTTGCCCGTCACGCCTGACGGGGTGCTGCAGGTTGTCAGTGCACCGTGTCCTGGGCGATTTCCTCGGCCATCAGCCGAAGCGCATCGTCCAGCGCGGCCACGAGAATATCGGTGATCTGGTCGAGATCGTTTTCCTCCAGGAAGAGTGCGATCGCCGTGTCCCGAAGTTCCATCTGCCCATCCAACTCGTTCATGTTCATGCCCCTTGTCTGCGCCGTGTCCATCCCGGCGGTTGGAGCCAAGATTAGGCGCGCCACCTTGCGCCTGACTTGCGCGGCAGAGTTGCCGGCAGGCCAGAGGCGGCTGACGAACGATCCATCCGGTCGGGCTTGCTGCGCCATCGCCCCGGACGGGGCACCCTTGAATCATCTGGGGCACACATCACTGCTTCGCGCCGTCCCGTCAACAGATTCGGTTGTACCAAGCGGAAAATAGGCGCGACAGCGCAGTCACGGAGAGGTTGCCTGTGCGCGTCGCATCCATGCGCCCGGTCCGCTGTCATCTCTCTGGAACGAAGGGGTAAAATCGGATAGGGAATGCAGGTGTGCAGCGCCTGTCAGGACCGTCATGAACAACGTCATCAAGTTCCAACGCCCCAAGCCCCAGAAGCCGCCGCGTCAGGTGCCGCCGGGCCTGCGCAAGGCGCTGGTCGCTGCAGCCATCCTGATTGGCCTCGTGCTTGTCTGGGCCTATTTCCAGTTCATCGCGCCATCAAGCGGCCTTCCGACGTGAGCCTGCCGGGCGAAGCCGTCAGTTCCGATCATCCGGCCTGGCCGGTGCAGGAACAGCTCAAGGCCTACAATGCACGCGACATCGACGCCTTCATGCGCTGGTGGGCGGAGGACTGCCTCTATTACGCGTTCCCCGACCACTTGCTGGCGAAGGGCGCTGATGCGATCCGGGCGCGCCATGTCACGCGCTTCCTTGAACCGGATCTGCATGGGCGATTGCTGAGCCGCACGAGCCTCGGCAATCTCGTCATCGACCACGAAATCGTCACCCGCAACTTTCCAGAGGGAAAGGGTGAGGTAGAGGTCATTTGTCTCTACGAGGTCGCCGATGGCAAGATCGCCAAGGCCTGGTTCAAGCTGGGCGAACCGCGGCTTCATCCCACCATCTGACTTCGCCGCACACCGCCGCCGATCAACGCAAGAGGAGGTGCTGGTCGCACTCGGAAATGGAATCTGCCCCCTTGCAACACAAATGCAGGATAAGGTAGATTGAGGAACAATTTCAAGGAATTAGAGAAATCGTATACCCAATATGCTGCAAACCCATGTTTTGCGCAATATGAAATATTACGCCTTTACGATACGCGTCTGAGGAGCTTCAGAAAGAACCTCCGCGTAATCTCCATTGGCCTCGACAAGAGCGCCACCGAAGACAGTCAGGCCGTCGATTGTCATCACGCCCCGAGCCAGACTTTCACCAATATCCTGATTCGTCACCACGAAAGGCTTCGTGTGCATGCCATTGCACAGATAAAAATCAGGGCCGAGGGTAGGGTTCGCGGTTTCAACCGCCCAGATGCGCTGGCGATCCTCGTCAAAAGTCGTGACAGCAGCCGGACGGAAGAAGCGCCCGCCGACCTGGGGGACGGACTTGGACCAAGCCCAGTTCAGAGGCGCGTAACCGAACGCACCGTTCGGGGTCGCGTGGCTGGTATCCATCTCGCCATTCTTCACGATATCGACCTTTTCCGGGTCGAGCGTGTCGCGAAGATATTGCGGCAACTGCGAGACAGTTGTCGTGTGCAGGTAAGTATCGCGCTGGCGCTCGAACAGCTGTTCGGGAGTGATCTCCGCAACAATCATGATCACGCCGCCACAGGGGACAACGGGCGTCACGAGATTGAGATCAACGAACGTCGCGCCGCTCACGACGCTGTCGGTCAGATTGCCGCCATCCGTCGCGTAGCGCTTGGAGACACCGAAAACGGTCGTCTTGTCTGCGAGCAGGATAGGCTGCCGCCACTGCTGTTCAGGAATGGTGATACCATCCATCAGCAGATCGATGATGTAATTATCATGCCCGCCGTACTGCTTACGCAGCTCCGCAAACGCCTGTGTCTTCCGGGCCAGCTCGATGTTGGAGAGGGAGACGGTAATCCCGTTCGCCTGCAATTCGGCGAAAACATCAGGACGCCACGTACCACCGTCATTGCGGGACTTCACACCGATCTCAGACCCCATCCAAGGCGTGGTCCAAGAAGCATCTCCCAAGCTATGCTTGTAGGTAGCAGTCGCGCCACCGGGAGAGTTATCGGAATTGTGAATACCGATACCCTTCACCGGAAGAGCCGAGTTCACAACATTCAGCGCGACCTGACCATCGATAACGGCCTGATCAAAATCGGGCACAATGTGCCGGAAGCTGTCGTGCTGCCAGAACGCCGTTGCCAGATCAGTCTGGAGCCTGCTGCGAAGAGCCAAACCCTTCGAGCGATTCTTTGCCCGGAAATTCCAGATCTGGTTATACGCCTCGATATAGGCCGTATTGATGTTGTCGGTGGGGGCGGCGTGAAAGCCGAGATATTTATGGATCGGGATCGACCCATAAGCGCCCGCAACCATGGTTTCGATGTAGGGCGTAACCGGCCCGCCTTCCTGATTCGGGATACCCTCATAGGCCCTGTTCAGTTCGTCGAAGCCGGAAAACCGTTCGAAGGCAACGTTCGGCACAAGATACGCCTTCACCGCAACGTTGACGGCGTTCATCAGGATTTCGACGGTTTCCATCAGTTCGAAAGAAATCCGCATCTGAGACGACCGCAGTCGATCCTCGCGAAGGAGAGGGAAAGCCGCAATGGGAACCATCTTGCCAGCAGGCAAAGAGGTGAGGGCGCGGATATCCACCTGACGGGTGGACCGCTGCACCGGAATCGGAGTCGTCTTCGTGCGCGCGAGCGCCTTAATGTCAGCAGCACTTACATTCATTTCGCTTTCCTTCTCTTGACAGGTCGCACCACGCGACCAATAAACTTTTTGATTGCTTTCGCGCGGCGCTCACACGCCGAGCAACGTTTTGATGAGGACATCATGACACCCGTAGTTGAAAAGGCTATAAACCTCGCTGCATGGATATTCATCTGGTATATCCGAATATTAATCGCAGCGATCTGCCTAGGCGGAGTTGCTGGATTACTTCATGTAATCACCAGCTAGTCTTCGGAGATTTTGCCAGCGTAGGAACAGAATCGCGAATATTATTCATGTATTCGCGAGCGTATTCCGCATCAGGCTTAGTTTTCGTTTTCCGATTCCAGTAGTCAGCAAAATCCCGAGCGCCGCTAACAACGTTGCGGTATCCGCTATACAACCCATCAGCGATAACCTTCCCTGCACCATACAGGGAAGAACCTATTTCACTCTCGCCGTAGATAGTCTCAAAGGTTTCAGCATCCGGGAAAAATGGAGCATGAAACCAGCCGTATCTTTCGCCGCTCCAACCCAAGCTAGACGCCTTGGGATCGTCGCCGCCGACAATCGTCCCTTCACCCGGAGCGTTTTTCTTTGCCTTGGGAGGTGCCGCCTTGCCTGTAGACGAGAGCGGCGGGACCGGACTACGCACGAGCGACGAGCCAGCCTTAGAGGGGACATCCCCAAACATAAGGCCGCTCTTGCCCTTGGATTGCAGCTTTTCAAGCTGGTAATCGAGAAGCGCACTTTCGACCTGATTACGCTTTTGCGCGATAGGGTCGAAATGCTCATCGAGAGCAGCACCAAGGGTGCCGCCGATCTGCGAGATCGCGTCAGCCATCCCAGACAAGCCGGGATGCTGAACAGTGCTGGTGAAACCAGCACTGCCACCGTTGCGGAGCGCGGTCAGCGGGTTAAACCCCGCCGCCTCCGCAGATTGCGCCATCTTGACGTAATCAACGGTGCTTTCAGTCTTTTGCTTTTTGGACCCGAAGATGCCGCCAAGCAAAGACGATCCGATAGCGCCTACAGCGCTCCAGATACTCACGTCACACCCGCTTGCGGTTAGAGACGTAGGCCAACGCTGCATCCAGCGTAAGGCCAGCGAGGACGCCAAGCGCAGTAAGCAATTGGTCGGCAGCGTCCTGGGGGACGCCTTTCGCGATCAGGTACGCAGCAAATGCGGTACCAAGGCGCGAGCCAACAGGCTTGGCAACAGTCCAAGCCACATCAATTAGGAATTTCTTAACCATTTTATGCCTCCGTATTGACAGCGCCGAATCACTAGAATCTGATTTGCGAATCGCTGAGAAGTGGCAATTTTGCCACTGTCGAATCAATTCAACGTTTTTTCGTGCACCATGGGATAAAGGACCGCGAGCCGCCATTTCCCCGGTTATGCTTAGGACGTTCTTTACAAGTAGGCCCTAATACTTCGCGCACCTTTTCGGGTGACTTTTTCAAAGGCTCAGTGCGGGATTTTTCTTTAGTCCTAAGCGGTTGCGACAAAGAGCCAAAGTTTAACTTTGAGCTTTTGTTGCGCCTATATTCAGATACCGGGGTAGGGCGCACTGCTGCTTTATGATCAATCAGCAGGTGTCGATTAGTCGGGCGAGGCCGCGACATAATCGCGTCGCCCTGGGGGCGTCTGACGTTCGGCAGGCTGAGTGCCAATGCCTCCCTGACGAGATCGTCTCGCGTCATTCCGCCAGAAAGCCGGGCTGCATGCGGGTCACGTAATCGGCTAGGCGCTGCGTCCGCAGCATCCCCGCCAATTCGTCCGCCTCCTGTTCTGTTTCGATGATTTCGCGCTTTCGCCATAGCTCGCGACCCTCCGCAACTTCGTTTCTGAACATTTCGTCAAATTCCGCTTCGCTAAAATATCGATCGCGGTAGCCCTTATCTTCGAATTCCTCCACCAGTTCAGAGGAGGGATAATGCCAGCCCCTGACAGGGCATGGCGGACCTTGAAAGCCGCGAGGCGGATAACCCCGCCAGCGCCGAATGTATTCTTCGAGAAATAATTCAGCAGATCGCGCTCTAAGCATGAATTTCAAAGGTTTTCCGTCTTTTCCGACCGCTTCCGGGTGAGCGTAAAAGAGGTTTTGAGGTGCCAAACCTTGATCAACATACCGTTGCGCTCTATCGGCAAAGTAGCGTGCTCCAAGCGGCGGCTTTTTCGACATGGACAGGTGGCCTTGCGCCTCCGCATCGTCCAAGTCTTTCTGCACGTACTTGCAGACATACCGCACCGACGCAGGGCCTACATCGTCCCAGAACGAGAACCCATGGTGCCAGTGCGGTTGCATGTATTTGGCTGTTCGCAGCTTATGCTCAGGGACAGGCCCATGCCAAAATATGAGGGCGTGCCAGTGGGAGCGCCCTTTTGTGCCGCCATATTCGCCTACGACGAAATAGCTGCACGGAAAGCGAGCTTTCCTGAGACGTTTGAAATAATTCTGCACGTCAGAGTAAGTCAGCACATGAGCGCGCTCGTGGGAAACTTCCCCGTAGTGCTTGCCCTCAAGACCCCGCCCGTAAGTCAGGGTAATGGAGTGGCAGGCAGTGCTGGTCTTACTTTCGGCAATGCATCGACCGGTCCAATCAAGAATTTTCCGCTCTTGGCATTGCCAGCATACGCGACACCCGACGAGGGCGCCATTATCCAGTTTATTAGGTGCTATGCACATACGTCCCCGCTCGGGTGTCACTAAATGCACTTATCGTCAAGAATGTCTGTGGTGCCCGCCCTGCCTGCCTTCCTTCCTTTGATCCTTGGTTGATCCGTCAGGAAGGCAGGCAGGGCTACGCAACCGCCGAGCGTGCGGCGGTCGCGAAAGATTTTTCTACGATTTGTGGGAAATCGTCCGACCTGGCGCGCTGATTTGCGCAACAAATATCCGACTTCGAGTAATAAAATTACAAGAAGTCGTGCGCCTGGTCGAAATGGCAGGGAATATTATTCCCGGCGAACGAGCTTGCCCCGCGCATTGTACATATGCGGCGGCTCAGGCTCCATCATGCGCCAGTGAGCCAGCTCCCAGTGAGCCGGATCGTAAAGCTTCTGATCGCTCTTATCGCCGTCGCCATCCCAATCACCGCCCCAAACAATCGGAATTGAGAGGCGCTTTGCCACCTCGTTCCCGATGTGGCCGATCATGTCCCAGCACATCTCTGGCAGATCCCATCCACGATTGCAGTGGATCAGATCCACAGCAGCGAACCTATGCGGATACGGGTCAGAGCCCCGTAGACGCGACCGCCCAAGAGCATAGGCCGCGTCTTGATCCGCAGGTGTGCGCACGATGCAATGAGCGAACATTGGCACCCCGAGGGACGCCATACGACGAACCATGGCCTCCTCAAATTCGAGGATTTTCGGGTGCGCACCCTCACGGTTTGCGCGCCATTGCTGTTCGTCATATTTCGGGTTTTCGAGATATGGCCGGTTCATCATGGCGCGGAGAGCCGCGCCATGGTTCACAACTGGTTCGTTATTCACCACCGGATTGCCCGCCTGTTCCGCCCGGAGCCTGTTCAGACTGTGTATCGGATGAAACCGATCCTGAGTCCTGTTCGCGTGCCGCTGCACTTGCAGCAGCAAGAGCCGTTCGCGCAGCGAGCAATTCACGTTCGTTTTCCTCCAGACGTTCACCGACGACACCGAGCAACGCAGCCATACGCCTTTCCATATTCTGCTGCATTTTGCGTTCCATAATCTCCAGTTCCGGGTTGCGAGCGCGCCTTTCAACGATGCTCGTAAAACTGGTAGCGTCGACGGGCTCAACATCGGCTCGCGTGCCGTCCAGAGTGTCGAACCACAGCTCTCCGCCGATGGCGAACAGCTTGTACGGCCCGGTAATGTTGAACTGGATTTCATCCAGCCCCTGCACGTATGCGAGGAAGATCGCATCCTCGCAATCCTCGGTTTTCACATACAATGCGAGAGGGGAGGGGGCGTTTACACGCAATCTGACGGGCCGCAGATGCTCGACATCAGACGAAATAACGGCAGCTTCGCCATCAGGCAGGCACTGCCAATCATAAACGGAGAGGACCCTTTGCATTCCAATTTCTCCCTATGCGGCCACTCCCATCGGGAGGGCCTTCACAACCAAAAATTGGTATTTGCAGCATAAGGTAGATTATGGAACAAGTGGGCTTTGCCAAGATGATCAGGTGGTTGGCGTGGTGCCCTCAGATCGCGTCAAGTTCGAAGCTGAGGCCGTCATAGGCCGGTTCCACATGCGCCGGCGTCTCTGCCATCACAGTCTGGTAATCGAGCGGAATGTGCATGTGGGTCAGGATGGCGCGTTTCGGCTTCAGGCGCGCGATCCAGTCAAGCGCCTGTTCCAGCGACAGATGGCTCGGATGCGGCCTGTATTGCAGCGCATCGATGATGAGCACGTCGAGGTTTTGCAGGCTGTCCAGGCTTTCCGACGGAAAGTCGCTGACATCGCTGCAATAGGCCACGTTGCCGATGCGGAAGCCGAGCGAGTGAATGTCGCCATGCACCTGGCGATGCGCCCGGAACGCGATCGTGCCGCCCGGACCGCTGACGGCGATCGGTGCGGTGAGATCCTCGATCAGATTCGGCTGAACGATCGGCGGATAATTGCCGCCCGGCGGCGTCTCCAGGCAGTAGCCAAAACCCTGGCGGATCCGCTCCATGGTAAAGGCATCGGCGAAGATCGGAATGCGCTGACGCTGGGCGTGAAAGTAGCCGCGCACGTCATCGATCCCGTGCAGATGGTCTGCATGGGCATGGGTGTAGAGAACGGCGTCGAGCCGCGTTACGCCGGCCGAAATCATCTGTTCGCGAAAATCGGGGCCGGTGTCGATCACCACGGTGGTCTTGGCGCCGTCCGGTGCGACCTGCTCCACCAGAAAGGCGGCACGGCGGCGGCGGTTGCGCGGGTCGGTCCGGTCGCAGGCACCCCAATCGCCATCGAGCCGCGGCACGCCGGGCGACGAGGAGCAGCCGAGAATGGTGAAGCGCTGCCGAAACCCCTGCACCGAACCTACACCCTGGTCATCTTCGAGAAGCAACGGAATGCGTTTTCCGTCGTGATCCGCGCCATCTCCTCGTAGGAGATGCCCTTCACCTCGGCCAGCACTTCGGCCGTGTTGACCACGTAGGACGGCTCGTTGCGCTTGCCGCGCCAGCGCTTGGGCGCAAGATACGGCGCATCGGTTTCCACCAGCAGCCGGTCGAGCGGCACGGTTTTGGCGATCTCCCGGATGTCTTCCGATTTCGGGAAGGTCAGGATGCCGGAAAAGGAGATGTAGCCGCCGTGTTCCACGCCGCAATCGGCGAGCGCCTGTCCGGCGGAGAAGCAGTGCAGGATGAAGGGGAAGGCGCCCTTCCCCGTTTCGTCCCGCAGGATCGCCGCCATGTCCTCGTCGGCGCTGCGACTGTGGATGACGAGCGGCAGCTGCGTGCGTCGCGCCGCCTCGATGTGACGGCGAAGTCCGGTCTGCTGGTCGGCGGGCGTCTGCGTGTCGTAGAAGTAATCGAGGCCCGCCTCGCCGATCGCGACGATCTTCTCGTGGCTTTCGGCGAGGTGCACCAGATCGTCGGCCGTGACGTCCAGTTCCTCATCGGCATTGTTCGGATGCGTGCCGACCGAGCAGAACACGGAGGGATAGCGTTCCGTCAGTGCAAGCAGGGTCGGAAGCTTCTTCACCCGCGTCGAGATGGTCACCATCTGGGACACGCCGGCCGCATGGGCGCGCTGAACCAGTTCGTCGCGCTCGGCGTCGAAATCGGCAAAATCCAGATGGCAGTGGGTATCGATCAGCATGATGATGTCTCAGGCCTTGTCGGCGTCCGGCGCAACATAACGCGGGAACACCGGCGAGGGTGCCGGCAGTTCCGTGCCAGGCTGCAGACGACCCGCCTCGCCCAGCCTGTCGAAGCCGCGATCCTCTTCCGCCACCGCGACCAGATCGAGGATCTTCGCAGCAGACTGCGGCATGATCGGCTGGAAGAGGATGGCGATTTCGCGCACCACTTCGGCCGTCACCCACAGCACCGTTTCCATGCGCGGCACATCCGTCTTGCGCAGCACCCAGGGCTCCTGGGCGGCGAAATAGCGGTCGGCCTCGTTGACGATGTTGATGATCGCAGCCACCGCCTTGTGGATCTGCTGGCGGCCCATCTCCTCGCGGCAGACGGCAATCGCCTCGTCGGCCGTGGCGAGAATGGCCTTGTCCGCGTCGGTCAGTTCGCCGGGCTGCGGGATCTTGCCCTCGCAGTTCTTGGCGATCATCGACAGCGAGCGCGAGGCCAGATTGCCGATGCCGTTGGCGAGATCGGCATTGATGCGGGCGGCGATCGCCTCTTCCGAATAGCTGCCGTCCTGGCCGAAGGACACTTCGCGCAGGAAGAAGTAGCGCACCTGGTCGAGGCCGAAATGGTTCACCAGATTGACTGGATCGACCACGTTGCCGAGCGACTTCGACATCTTCTCGCCCTTGTTGAGCAGGAAGCCGTGGGCATAGACGCGCTTCGGTAGCGGAAGACCCGCCGACATCAGGAAGGCCGGCCAGTAGACGGCGTGGAAGCGGATGATGTCCTTGCCGATGATATGCACATCGGCCGGCCAGTATTTGGCGCGCGGGCCGTTCTGGTCGTCCACATAGCCGGTGGCGGTGATGTAGTTGGTCAGCGCGTCGACCCAGACATACATCACGTGCTTCGGATCGTCCGGCACCTTGATGCCCCAGTCGAAGGTGGTGCGCGAGATGGAGAGATCCTTCAGGCCCGACTTGACGAAGGATACCACCTCGTTGCGGCGCTCGGACGGGCCGATGAAATCCGGCTGCGCGTCATAGAGCGCAAGCAGCCTCTCCTCATAGGCCGAGAGTCGGAAGAAGTAGCTTTCCTCCTCCACCCATTCGACAGGCGTGCCTTGCGGTCCGTAGCGCACGCCGTCGGGGCGCACCTCGGTTTCCTCTTCCTGGTAATAGGCCTCGTCGCGCACCGAATACCAGCCGGCATAGCTGTCCTTGTAGATGTCGCCATTGGCGGCCATGCGGCGCCAGACCTCCTGCACCGTCAGGTGGTGGCGCTGTTCGGTGGTGCGGATGAAATCGTCGTTGGAGGCGTTGAGCAGTCCGCCCATGGCGCGGAATTCATTGGAATTGCGCTCGGCAAGGGCTTCCGGCGTGATGCCTTCGTTGCGGGCCGTCTGCTGCATCTTTTGGCCATGCTCGTCCGTTCCCGTCAGGAAGAACACATCCCTGCCATCGAGCCGCTGGAAACGCGCCATGGCGTCGGTCGCGATCAGTTCGTAGGCATGGCCGATATGCGGCTTGCCGTTCGGATAGGAGATGGCGGTCGTGATGTAGTAGGGGGTCTTCGTCGACATTGCGGCCAGCATTACCGTTCTTGTTCAGGTTCTCTGGTCCGCGTCTTAACGCAAGTTTCGCGGATGCGAAACAGCAAGTTTCCGTTTGATACCCCAGCCCGCTACCGCGTCACATCCTCCAGCAGCGACAGGATCGTCTGCTTGCGGTCGAGATTGTAGGCCTGCGAGATGCCGATCCGCTCGCCGATCTCGGATGACAGGCGCGAGGCGCGGTCGGCGCCGGCCAGATCGCCGGCAAAGGCGGCGGCCCGCGCGCGCTCCACCAGATGCTCGCGCAGATGATCGAGGAAGAAGCCGAAGATCACGTCATTGTCCTTGGCCGAGAGCACATCCGCCAGCCGGTGCATGGCGCGCCGCGCGGCGGGGCCGGAGGATTGCAGCACCTCGTTGAAGGCGGCAACGATCTCCGTGCCGCCGTAGTTCAGAAGCTTCAGCGCCTGTGAAACGCTTCCAGCCGCCTCGGTGAGCACGTCTTCGGAGGTGCGCCCGCCGTCCGGGGCGAGACCGAGGGACGTTAGGGCTTTGGCCAGATCCGGACGGGAAAGCGGCGACAGTTTCAGCGGCAGGCAGCGGGAGCGGATGGTCGGCAGCAGCCGTCCCGGCGCATGGCTCAGCACCAGAAACAGCGCCCGCTTCGGCGGCTCCTCGAGGATTTTCAGGATGGCATTGGCGGCATTGCGGTTGAGGTCATCGGCCGGATCGATGATGACGATGCGCCAGTTGCCCGTGCCCGAGGTCTGGGAAAAGAAGTGCCCTGCCCTTCGGACCTCGTCGACGGTGATCGCCGTCTTCGCCTTGCCGGTCTTTTCGTCCACCGGCCGTGTGAGATGCAGGAGATTGTGCGAGGCACCCGACGCGATCTGCCGACTGACCGGCGTGTTCGGATCGGGGTCGCCAAGCCGTTCGGGCGCGCTGGCAGGCTCCGGATGGGAGAGCACGTGATTGGCAAAGCGGAAGGCGAGCGTTGCCTTGCCGATGCCCTCCGGTCCCTCGATCAGAATCGCATGGTGGCTGCGGCCGGAGCGATAGAAGCGCGCCAGGAAATCTTCCGCATCGGCGTGCCCGAACAGATGCGGATTGACCTGCGGCGCAACCGCACCCTCCAGAATGCCGTGGCCTTCCTCGCTCATGCCGTGCCTGTCCCCGCAATCCGTTCTGCAAGACTGGCCTCTACCAGTTGCAGGATCTCTTCGGCAATCGTGGCCTCGTCGCGCGCCGCATCGAGCACGCGGCAACGATCGGGTTCCGCGGCGGCAATGGCGAGAAAGGCCTGGCGGCGCGTCTCGTGCACGGCGATCTCTTCCTTCTCGAAGCGGTCGGGCGACACCGCCTGCCCCGCCGCTGCGGCCGCGCTGCGGCGGCCGGCGCGCGCGAGCCCCTCGGCGGCGGGCAGGTCCAGGATCAGGGTCAGATCCGGTTTCACGCCGTCGATCGCCACCCGCTCCAGCCGTTCGATGAAGACGGGGTCGAGATCGCCGGTAATGCCCTGATAGACCCGGGAGGAATCGATGAAGCGGTCGCAGAGAACCACCTTGCCGGCGGCGAGCGCCGGACGGATCAGGGCGCGGACGTGATCGGCGCGCGCGGCGGCAAACAGCATGGCTTCCATGCGCACGCCAAAGGGTTCGGCCGCGCCGGAGAGAATGACATGACGCACCGCTTCCGCGCCGGCCGAACCGCCCGGCTCCCGTGTGACCACCACATCATGGCCGGCCGCCTTCAGCGCTTCTCCCAGGCGGCGAATCTGGGTGGACTTGCCGGCCCCTTCCCCGCCCTCGAAACTCACGAACAATCCGGGTGTATTGACCACTTTTCCGTCGCTTTTCCTGTCCTGCTGCACTCGGTTCTAGCCGATTGCGCCACAATGCGAAACCGCGCGGTCTGCGTTAAAGCCAGAACAGGGCAAGTTCGAGGAGCGCATCGGTGGCGCGCGAGACGAGCGATCCCTGCCCCACCGGCGCGGCCGCATAAAGCGGCACCTCCTTCAGCGGCCGCTCGCCCTCGAAGATCTTCAGGACGCCGACCTGCTGGCCTTCGGCAACCGGCGCGCGCAGCGGCCAGCGATAGACAATACGGCCCGACAAACGCTCTGCATTGCGTGAGGGTACATAGACATCCACGGCCTCGCGCGCCACGAGATCGATCGCATGGCGATCGCCGCCATAGATCGATGCCTGACCGATCGCCTCGCCCGGTTGAAACAGCACGCGGGTGGTAAACGACGACAGCGCCCAATCCAGCACGCGGCGCGCTTCGTCCTGGCGGTCCTTGTCGCTCTGCAGGCCGCCGAGCGCAAGAAACAGGCGCGTGCCGTCCCGCTCGACGGAGGCAACCGCCGCGAAGCCGGAACCTTCCGCATAACCGGCGCCCAGCCCGTCAATGCCCATGCCGAGTGACAACAGCGGGTTCTTGTTGCGCTGGAAGATCTTGTTCCACTCGAAATCCGGCTGGGCGTAGAGCCGGTAATAGTCCGGGTACTGGTGATAGATATGGCGGGCCAGTTCCACGAGGTCGCGCGCCGTGGAGCGGCTTTCCTCGGACGGCAGGCCGGTGGCATTGCCGAACAGGCTGCGGGTCAGGCCGAGATCGCGGGCGCGCGCGCTCATGCGCTCGGCAAAGCGGGCTTCAGACCCGCTAAGGCCCTCGGCGAGGATGATGCAGGCATCATTGGCATTGTGAATGACGACGCCCCTGATCAGATCCTCGATGCGGATTTCGGAGCGCAGCGCGGCAAACATGGTCGTCGTGCCGGAGGGCGCGCCGCCCTTGCGCCAGGCGTTTTCGGAGACCCGGTAGGTGGTATCCGCCGTCACCTCGCCCTGCTTCAGGGCTTCGAAGACGAGATCCATCGTCATCAGCTTGGCAAGCGAGGCGGGCGGAAATGCCTGATTCTCGTTCTGCGCCAGCAGCACCGTGCCGGACTTGTCTTCTACCAGATAGATCTGCCGGGATTTGAGCCCCGGCAGGCGGGTCTCGTCTGCCGCCCTGGCGTAGGGCGTGGGGAACGCAGCCGCACAGGCCACGACGCATGCTGTCAGGAACTTTGAAAGGTCAGGCCAGCGCATGAGGACACTCTTCAACCGCATCGGCCATGCCTAACAAGCATGGCCGGCCGGTGCAACCGCGCGTTCAGCGCCGCGCGGCTTTCGGGGCGGCTCCGCCGCCATCCGTTTCGAGAACGCCATCCTCGCGCAGCACGACATTGCCGAACATCACGCGCGGGGTCTTGGCGCTCGGTGCCGGCGCGGCAGATGCCGTTTCCATGGCCGGGCGCGCCTTGGCCGGAGCGACCTTCGGTGCCTCGATCCGCGACGGCTCCGCCCGGTGGGCCGGGGCTGCCTGTACGGGTGCTGCCATCTGCGCCTGTCGCATCACCGGTACGGCCGGCTGCACGACGGAAGCAGGCTTGCGCTGGACAGCAACAGGCTGCGGCAGGACTGCCTGACGAACCACCGGCTGAGGCTGGACGGGCTGGCGCTGGGCAATAGCAGGTGCCGGACGGGCTGCCGGGGCCGGCTTGGCCTGCGGCGCGTCATAGGACCTGACCGCTTCCTCGAAGGAAGCGCTGAGCGGCTTCACCTTGGCAGGCTTGCCCTGTGGCGTGGAGCCGGCAAAGGCCGTCTGCGACGAAGTGCGGCTGCCATAGCTCTGCAGATCATCCCCGAGCGACCGGTTGGACGCCACCATCACGCCCGATGCGATCTGGCCTTCCGGGTTGATGACCCCTGGTACGCGCTCGCCCTTGCGGACATAGGAGGCCATCAGGAAGGGCATGTCGCGGCCGTCCATGCGGGCGCGCCCGACATACTGTACGTTGACGCGGGCTGTCCCTGTGCGGCGGAAGTCGAGAAGTTCGGCGGTCTTTTCCGAAACGTCTATCACGCGGCCCGGGTGGAAGGGCCCGCGATCGTTGACGCGTACGATCACCGAGGAGCCGGTATCGAGATTGGTCACGCGCGCATAACTCGGCAGCGGGAAGGTCGGATGAGCGGCCGAGATGTAGTCGCTGTCATAGACTTCGCCATTGGCGGTCATGCGCCCATGGAACGCGGAACCGTACCAGGAGGCAAGACCCGACTTGTTGTAGTTCGGATCTTCCTTCGGCACATAGGTTTTGCCCTTCACTTCATAGGGGTCGCCCACCAGGAAGCGGCCGCCGCCCCGCGGCACCGGCTGGCCGTCCGCGATCACCCGCGGGCTGGCCTTCACGCCATATTCGCTCTCGGCGAAATATTCCTTGCTCTTGCTCTTGCCCTTCTTGGCAACCGTCGTCGGGTTGCCCGCACAGGATGCCATGCCGATGCAGACGAGCGTCAAGCTCAGCCACCGCGCACCCAGCCGAAGTTTACCAGAATAAGAAGTCAAATCGTGTCCCACGCCGCTTTGAGGTTCATCCAGGTCCTCGTCCGGATGTGTCCCCCCGCGCCTTTTTGCATCTATGGTTAATGCTCAGGCTCATGCCCGGCAGTCTTGCCTGTAACGTGGCTAAAATGCGATCCAAAACAGGGGATAAGGAAAATTCGATGAGATCATGGTTAATGAAGAATTGATGTTTCGGCCTCCCCAGTCGAATCGGTACAGGATTGGAAACCCTTCTGCCTTGTGATCACGTCTTGTTGCCTTGCCTCCCCGGCAGACGGCTGCAATGTGACGTGATGATGTCTCCCCGTCCCTTTCGTTTCCTGGCCTGGCTCTCGCTCGCCGCCATCGTGTTCGTGACCGTCTCGCCGATCGGACTTCGTCCGCATGATCCGCTGCCGGTCAATCTCGACCGCGCGCTCGCCTTTGCTGTGATGGCCTTTCTGTTCGTGATGGCCTATCCACGGCGACCGCTTGTGCTTCTCGTGCTGCTGGTCGCCAGCGCCGGCGCCATCGAGGCGCTGCAACTTCTGGCGCCCACGCGCCATGCGCATCTGCTGGATGCGTCCGTCAAAGGCATGGGGGCGGCCTGCGGCGCGTTGCTGGCCTGGAGCTGGCAGTCTCTGCATCTGCGCGCTCGACACGTGCTTGCGGCGCGCCGGCGGCGCTGATTGCCGGGCGACTGTCAGCGGCGGACAAGATCGAGAACAAGCCGTCTCTGCGTCAGCGCGAGGAGCAGCGCATAGACGACGCCACCCAGCGCAACGCCTGCCGCAAGCTGCAGCACGGCGCCGTGGAAGATGATCAGCCCCTCCCCCTGCGCCAGCCGCACGGCGATCGCCATGGCGCCAGCGACGGCCAGCGGCAGAAGCGTGTCGCGCATGCCCTGCGCCAGAGGCAGCCGCGCCACCTTCAGCACGATGGCGAGATAGGCAAGCAGCACGAAGAGGTTGGCGATGCAGAGCGCCAGGCACAGGCCTTCCAGCCCATCCCACCAGGCGCCCAGCGTCATGGCCGCCACTACGGTGATGGCCCGCCCGAGCCCGAACCACCACAGCACCGAGGCATGGCCGGTGGCCTTCAGATAGGGAATGAAGCTGCCGCAGGGCGACATGATGCCCTTGGATACGGCGAGAAGCCCGAGCACCGGTGCGGCAAAGGCCCATTTTTCGCCGAACACCACCGTCATCGCCGGCTCCGAGACCGCCCAGATGCCGAACAGAAGCGGCGCCAGTAGCAGCGTGGTGGCGCGGGTGGTGCGCGACAGGACCTCAGCCTGCCGGGCATTGTCCTCGTTCATGCGACTGAAGGAGGGAAACAGCACGCTCATCAGCCCCGTCAGCACGATCTGGTTCGGCAGGTCGGACAGACGGTTTGTGAGGTTGAACGTGCCGGCCTGTGGCAGGCCGAGCATGCGGGTGATGATGACGATGGGCGACTGGAAGGAGAGGAAGTTGACGAAATCCGCCCCCACCAGCCTCACCCCGTAGCTCATGTGGCGCTTCAGTTCACTCGAGGAGAAATGCAGGCCGGGCAGATAGCCGGCCGCGACGAAGAGGCCGAAAAACCGCAGGACGGCGCTCACATAGAGCTGGACGATCAGCGCCCAGATGCCGTAGCCGCCGAGCACGACGGCAATCGCCGCCATCGCGCCCAAGGCTTCGGCAACCACGGTGACGAAGGCATCGCGATCGAAGGCCATGCGCCGGGCCAGTTGAGAGCTTGCCACATCCGGCCCCAGATAAAGCACGAAGAGCGGCGAGAAGACCTGCAGCAGCCAGCTGGCTTCCGGCGCACCAAGCAGCGTTGCCAGCGGATCGGCCCAGACAAAGACGGCGACCGCCAGGAGGGCCGAGACCGCAAGATTGGTCCAGAACACGGTATCGTCGCTGACGGCATCTTCACGGGCGTCGCGGATCAGTCCGGCCGTGAGGCCCGCGCCGGCAAACATCAGCAGGAAGGTGATGACGATCATGCCGCTCGCCACCATGCCAAGTTCTTCCGGCGAAAGGTAGCGGGCCAGAATCGGGACGCTGATGAATTTCAGGGTGAAGATGGCGATCTTGGACGAAATGCTCCAGACAACGCTGGTCAAGGTCTTTCGCTGCTCTGCCATCAACCTCTCCTGCCGCATCGTTCCGGAACAATGCCGGAAGGATCGAAGCCAAGCTTTGCCGTTTCGGTGCAGCCAAACGGCATTCCATGGCCGATCTAGGGCAGTATTGCTGCAGCGCAAGAGAAACCGAGCGGTGAATGCGGCTCGTGTTGCATTGCAGCATCGTTGATCGCCAGTTGACGTACCCCCGGCCTGCACGATAAACCCACCGCCGAACCGTGGCGCATGGCGCCGAAGGCATCCGGAAGAGTGTCCGAGTGGTTTAAGGAACCGGTCTTGAAAACCGGCGTGCGGGAAACCGTACCGTGGGTTCGAATCCCACCTCTTCCGCCAGTTCTCGAGTGCTTCTGAAGTCTGTTGCCTAGGGATGCAGGGGCCTGTCTTCCGCCTGACCGAAAATCATCCAGTGCTCATAGCCGGAGCTCAACTCACCGCGGCGCACCGCGGCTTCAACATCGGGATTGGCCAGCAGATAATAGCGCTCGCGAAAGGGTGAGGGCTGTGCCTCGATACCCATGTACAGGCGCAGGAATATCGCCATGATACGCTCCACGGCTTCGTGCGCCACATGAAGGTGGTCGGACGAAAAGACGCTGCTGCGTGGTGACATCGCCACCATGTCATAGACGGGAAAGTAATCGACGTTATCGTGATCCTGGGCAAACAGATCTGCTGCAACTCTGAGTGTGGATTTGGACAACATGTTGGCCGTCATGACGTCGCGTCCTGAGAAGGTTTCGTGCAGGGGAACCGGCGATACCGTGACGATGATCCGCATCTCGGGATTCAGCTGCATCAGCAGCGTGCGGATGCGATCGAGATCCTCAAGGCTTGTCGCAACGTCCATAATCCGAAGCTCATAGCGCTCAGGGGCTGTCCGTGTGGAATGAAATCCGGGGGCGGCATTCAGATATCGCCTGCTGTCAGTATCATACCACACTTCATTCAGGCCAAGCGTGATGATCACGGTAGTGGCCTGCTGCAGCCGTGCAAAATAATCGGATATGATATACGCGCGTCTCTCCATCGCCCGCTCGAGCGGTACAGGACGTGTCCCCGGACAAAGTTGAAGATCGCGCCAGCCGTCGGCCCGCTCCTCGAAGAGCGCAGGGGTGATCTGAGGCTGCTCCAGCACCCATTCCACCTCGTTGCGCATGGACTGGGTGGTGAACTTGTTGACGATACCCGTGGGCCTGCTCGACCACTCTTCCTGCGGGCAGATGATCTTCCGGCTGAGGACGGAGATGTTCTGGTAGATCAGGTGTTCCTCGATGCTGCGGGCAAAACAGGAGCCGATGCAGAAGACGCGCTCATCCTGCCCCAGACGAAATTTCGGCGTATGGACGACCTCCACCAGTTCCTGCGAAAAGCGATCGATATGTTCCTGCCACCGAGCCACTTCTGCTCTGGCTGCCGTCTGCCATGCCGCCTGCCCGCTGAACGTCCTGATTGCCATTGCATTCCCTCATGTCTTCGGCGCATCAGTGCCAGAAGCCCGACGTTCGGGCAATGAAATTTCAGGGGCTTGCTCGCTGATTGCCGGTCTGGCTGGACACGGATCACAAGGGCGATCCGCTTGGCCACATTTTCTCATTGATGCACGTTTCGGTTGATTGTAAGTATCGTCTTAGAAATACTTTCAGATGCCGGAGCCTGGCCATGCATGTCGCTCTCAGCATTCTTCCGAAATTCGCTCCCCTTCGACAACTTCGAGGCTGGATGCGGTTTTGTCTTATTCTCAACAGTCCTGATCGTAATCCTCATCAAAACATCAGGGTTCGTCGATCTCGCGGGACTGTCGATCTTGATCCAGGTTCTTACGTTGAATGGAACGTACTTCTCTTTCGTGACTATGAGGGTGAGGAGAAGAGGCTGTTCTGTCAGCTCGCGGAAAGTCGGGGGCGCGCGGGTCTGGTTCTGGATGTCGGAGCCAATGTCGGTATGCATTCGCTGACTTTTGGCGAGCATTTTGACCGTGTCTTCGCCTTCGAGCCTAATCCGGTGGTCTATGAGCGTCTGGTACGCAACGTTGAAACCGGGTCTGACGGAAACATCACGACCTTCAATATCGGCCTGTCTGACCGTGACGACATATTGCTCTTCTATCAGCCGACGCACGCGAACCAGGGGACTGGTACCTTCGATCCATCCTTCAAGGTGGATGGCGCCCGGGAGGTCTGTCTGCCGGTCCGAATAGGTGACGAGATCCTGCGTGAGCAGGGACTCGCCGCGCGCGTGGATGCGGTCAAGATTGACGTGCAGGGTTTCGAGCCGCAGGTTCTGTCGGGTTTGCGGCAATCGCTTCAGGCAAGCCGTCCTCTCATCTGGTTTGAAGTGTCGGACTCCACGATCGCGCGGTTTTCCGACTATGGGGGGCTGAGTTCCGTCATTCCGTTCCCCTTCACGCTGTTTCGCTTCCACACGCGCCTTGTTGCTGGCCTTGTTTATCGCACGGATCTTGTGCCATGCGGGATCAACGAGCCACTGGTCAACGCAGACTACGTGGTGGTGCCGACTGACTAAGCAGACCCGATATTCCCTCCGGCAGGCGTTTCGTCGGCGCTGACGGACAGCACGCAGGTTCCGACACGGACCTGCGGCACGCCTGCCTAAGCCGACGGCCGGATTGTTGTGCCCGCATGCGCCATGCTGGTCGGCTTCTCGACCCGTGCGGTATTCGGCTGCGTTGATCCTCTCCTCCGGCTCTACCACTGCATGCCTCAAAGGCCTGTCCGAAGGCGTCAGTTCCTCCCTTGTCGCGGTGGAAGCATGCGACCAGCCGGAGAGAGGAGTCGCCCCCCTTCCGGATCCTCCGCTTGCCTTTGCCCCAGTTCTGTCAGCAGGCTGTCGGCGATGGCGAAACAGCATATGGCCGCATGGGTTCCCGCGCCCTTGTCATGCAACCCAAAAAAACGATCACAGATCAGTTTCGTGCAAGGTTGATCCATCATCTGATTATGTGTCGGAAAAACGTGTCTGTGGACGACGGTTGGATCATGAGGATCGCACATGCTGAGTGAAATGGATCTCGTACTCGACTGGCAGCAGCGGGGCATGAGTGCCCGCGTTCTGGGGTTGCGTCCTGGAGACAATCCGCTGCTGGACAAGCGCCCTGCCCGTCACGGTGCGCCGCTGGCGGAATGGCAGGCGAAGTGTGAGGCCTGGGCTTTCGGCTGGCGCATCGAGGATGCCAGCCGCAACTGAACCTGCGTCATTTTGCGGAACAGGCTAGGAAATTGCAGGCCATGCGTGCAGATGTGTTTCGTGATGAGACAGGGCCGTGTTCGGTTAACCTTTTGGAAATGATGCGCTTGTAAGCTTGTCCACCTGTGTCATCGTCTCGTCAGGGACAAGGAGCTTACGTCCATGGGCCAAAGACACGCCCCGGCCGAAGAGGCCGAACTCGATATCTGCCGCCGCTTTCAGGTGGAGGCGGCCATGCTGGACATGATCGCCGCCCTTCGCGCAAAAGGACTGGACCAGGCGGAAATCGCGCTGACGCTGGCGGATGCTGCGGAAGACTATGTCCTGCGGCTGGCGCAGAAATCCGCCGACAGCGACGATATGCTGTTCTATCAGTGACGGCGTTCCGCGCGTCGCGGGAACGGGAGGCTGCCTTGGCGGTTCGGAACGCGGAAACCGGGCTGTGTCAAGCGGACGCGACGGCGATGAAGAACATGGGCATTTTTCCGCTTTCTGCCCATGGCCGACGAATTGGCAGGCGAGCTTCCCACCCGTCCGGCCCGGTTCCAGCCTCCTGTAACGACAGCCCTGAGGGGCACAGTCCTTACTCTGCCGCCTTCGGCATTTCCGCATCCAGTTCGTAGGAATAGCCTTCCAGCATGGAATAGGCCTGTTCGATCACCTTGATCTCGGCTTCCGCCTTGCTCATGGCATCGGCAATCGCATCGCAGCGGGCCGACAGCATGCGGCCCAGCACGTCGCTTTCCGGCCGGCGGCCGATACGGTCCATGTGGTTGCGAATGCGGCCCCGGTGCCGCTCCAGCTCCAGAATGTGAAAGCGCGTGTTGACGATGCGGTCGGTCAGCTTGCGGCGCATGGCGGCAACGGGATCGAAACTGCCGGGCTGCCGCTCGTCCAGGATGATGTCGTTGACGAGAGCATCGAGCATCATCAGGCCTTCCAGATCCTTGGCATCCGTCAGCTGCGGATCGAAGCCTGTATCGTCGTAGATCTTGCGGCGAACGGGATCGAGCAACAGCTCGTAAGAAGCCTTCAGTTTGGAAAAGGTCTCCACGTCGCCGCCGGAATCCGGATGCGCAGTCTTGGCACGGTGGCGATAGGCGGATTTGATCGCCTGCCCATCGGCATCGCGCGGCACGCCAAGCATCTTGTAGGGGTCTGTCACGGTTCCACCGGGCGTCTGGCTGTCCAAGGTTACCTCTCGTCGTCTCACTCGCCGGAAGGGTTCAACCCCTTACCGCATCCTGTGGCGAAACAGGGGCCGGCGCGTCCTTTTCCCCAGGCTTTGCCACCGGCACGAATCGCTGCAGCGGCCGCGGTACCCGCCCCTGCGCGACCGGAGCCATGATGAAGCTGAGGCACAGGAAGGGCAAGAGCAAGGCAAAGCTTGCCGTCAGCCCCACATGTTCGGCCACAAAGCCGAGGAGCGGCGGCACGCCGATGCTGGAGAGCAAAAGCGTCAGCGACAGAGCCGCCAGATTGTCCGCCGCCGGACCGCGCCCCAGCTCGATCGTGGTGGCAACCGCCAGCGGAAAGCCGAGCGCTACCCCGCAGCCCATCAGGAAGAGGCCGAGGGCTGCGAGCGGCAGGCCGCTGGTCGAGAGCAGGATCGCAAGGCCGATGGCGACACAGGTGGCGGAACCGCGCACCAGCAGCAGCGGCCGGAAGCGTTCGCGCAGCCCGTCACCCACCATTCGCGTGGCGCCCATGCCGACGGTGAAGCCGGCATAAAGCACGCCGGCCGTCGCGGCATCGGCATGCAGGATCTCCCGCAGGTAGAAAATGCCCCAGTCATAGACGGCGCCTTCGCTGATGCCGATGCCGAACACCATGATGCAGATCAGGATGATGATGCGGTCCGGCAACACGAAGACCGGGCGACGGCCACCGGCCAAGGGGACCCGTGCCTGCCGAGGTTCAACGGGTGCAATGTTAAGGACGACGAGACAGCAGAGCACCACCACGATGGCTGCGCCGCACTGGTGCAGCAGCGGCGAGACCTCGCGTCCCGCCAGCACGCCCGAGATCAGCGAGCCGACCAGCAGACCGATCGACCAGAAGCCATGGCTGCGCGACAGCACCTTCTGGCCCGTGCGCTTCTCGATGCCGGTGGAAATCATGTTGGCGGCGACGTCGTGAATGGTGCGGAAGAAGCCGAACAGCAGGAACAGCAGGAAGAAGCCCCAGACGGGTGCCACGGTGAGCGCCGGGGTGATGAGACCGGCCACCGCCAGCATCAGCGGCGCGGCAACGCGTGGCGTCAGCCGTTCCGTCACCCGCCCGGCAAGCGGCAGCGCCATGAAGGTGCCGACCGGGGCGCCGAGCAGCGCCAGCCCGAGCACGGCCTTGTCGACGCCAAGCGTTTCCTGAATCTCCGGCAGGCGGGTGAACAGCGACACGAACAGCAGCGCGTTGCAAAAGAAGAGAAGCGCGGGCGGCGCGAGAATCATCATGGGGAATGTCCGGGGCGGGAGAGGCGATCTTCTGTCGCATTCGTCCATGGCAAGAACAAGGGCGGAACGGAGGCGGGCCGGTGATCGGTTGCACTATCGTGGGCGTAGTGACTGCATCGCGACAGTCGCGTAGTGTGAAGGCGACGCCCGGAAAGGGCAGCCTCCCTTCCCCGCGCGGCGACATCGCGTTCTCTCACGCGATCACGAGGAGGACTGTGCGCATGGCGTTTCGACCTTTTCATGCTGTTCTGCTGCTCGGGCTCATGCTTGCCCATCCTGCCGGCGCCGAGGATCCGGTTGCCGATGCCCAGACGGTGATTTCCCGGCAGATCACGGCCCTGATGGCCGGCAATGCGCGTGAGGCCTACAGTTTCGCCTCGCCCGCAATCCGCAGCCTGTTTCCGAGTGAGGCAGGCTTTTTCGACATGGTGCGGCGGTCCTACACGCCGCTGTCCGAGCCCGGTCATTATGCCTTCGGCCGTGCCAAGGCGGTGGCGGGCGGCGAGATGGTGCTGCAGGAGGTGATCGTCACCGGCCGCGGCGCGAAAGACTGGAGCGCGATCTACGAAATGCGCCTGCAGGATGACGGCAGTTACAAGGTCAACGGCGTGCGGGTGCTGCAAAGAACCAGCAGCACCGGCATCTGAGGCGTTCGTTCAGTCGTCGCCGCGCGCCCAGGCGTCCTGCGTCTCGGCCATGAAATCCGCGTAACGGCCCTCGGCGATGGCCTTTCGGATGCCCTGCATCAGCTCCTGATAGTAGGAGAGGTTGTTCCAGGAGAGCAGCATGCCGCCCAGCGCCTCGTTGGAGCGCACCAGATGGTGCAGGTAGGCGCGGGAATAATCGCGCGTTGCCGGGCAACTCGACTGTTCGTCCAGCGGCCGCATGTCTTCGGCATGCTTGGCATTGCGGATGTTGACCTTGCCCTTGCGGGTGAAGGCCAGACCATGGCGGCCGGAACGGGTCGGCATCACGCAGTCGAACATGTCGATGCCGCAGGCGACCGATTTCAGAATGTCGTCCGGCGTGCCGACGCCCATCAGGTAGCGCGGCTTTTCCGTCGGCAGCACCGGCAGCGTGATGTTCAGCATGTCGAGCATCACCGCCTGCGGCTCGCCGACGGCAAGACCGCCGACCGCATAGCCCTTGAGGTCGAGCTGCTTCAGTCCTTCGGCCGAACGGATGCGCAGCGCCGGCTGGTCGCCGCCCTGCACGATGCCGAACATCGCCTTGCCCGGCTGGTTGCCGAAGGCGACCCGGCAGCGTTCGGCCCAGCGCAGCGAAAGTTCCATCGCCCGCTCGATCTCCTTGGGCTCCGCCGGCAGCGCCACGCATTCGTCAAGCTGCATCTGGATATCGCTGTCGAGCAGGCCCTGGATCTCGATGGAACGCTCCGGCGACATGTGGTGCGTGCTGCCATCCACATGGCTCTTGAAGGTGACGCCCTTCTCATCGAGCTTGCGCAGGCCGGACAGCGACATGACCTGGAAACCGCCGGAATCGGTGAGGATCGGCTCCGGCCAGCGGATCAGTTCGTGCAGGCCGCCAAGCCGCGCCACGCGTTCAGGCCCCGGGCGCAGCATCAGGTGATAGGTGTTGCCGAGGATGATGTCGGCCCCGCCTTCCCGCACCTGATTGAGATACATGGCCTTGACCGTGCCGACCGTGCCGACGGGCATGAAGGCCGGCGTGCGGATCGCGCCGCGCGGCATGGAGATTTCGCCGAGGCGTGCCTTTCCGTCGGTGGCCTTCAGGGTGAACTGGAAGTTTTCGGTGGTCATCGGGTGGTCTTCCGGAAAAGCAGGCTGGAATCGCCGTAGGAATAGAAGCGATAGCCCGTGGAAATCGCGTGGGTATAGGCTGCGCGCATGGTATCGAGCCCGGCAAAGGCGGACACGAGCATGAAGAGCGTCGAACGCGGCAGGTGGAAATTGGTCATCAGCACATCGACGGCGCGGAAGCGATAGCCGGGCGTGATGAAGATGTCGGTTGCGCCGGACCAGGCTTTCAGGGTGCCATCGGCCTCCGCAGCACTTTCGAGCAGCCGCAGCGAGGTGGTGCCGACCGAGACGATCCGCCCTCCCCGCGCCTTCACCGCATTCAGTGCCTCGGCGGTGGCGGCGGAGACATGGCCGATCTCGGAATGCATCTTGTGTTCGGTGGTGTCATCCGCCTTGACCGGCAGGAATGTGCCGGCCCCGACATGCAGCGTCACGAAGTGACGTTCGATACCGGCAGCATCGAGCGCCGCAAACAGGTCCGGCGTGAAATGCAGGCCGGCGGTCGGCGCTGCCACGGCGCCCTCCTCGCGGGCATAGATCGTCTGGTAGTCGCGGCTGTCCTGCTCGTCTTCCGGACGCTTTGCAGCAATGTAAGGCGGCAGCGGAATGTGCCCGACAGCCATGATCGCCTCGTCAAGCGCGGGGCCGGAGAGATCGAAGCGCAGCAGCACCTCGCCGCCCTCGCCCTTTTCCTCCAGAACGGCATCGAGTGTACCGAGCGCGCAGGTTTCGCCGGAATGGCCGAAACGGATGCGGTCGCCGATCTTCAGCCGCTTGCCGGGCTTGGCAAACGCTTTCCACGCATCGGGCGCCACGCGCATGTGCAGCGTTGCCGAAACATGCAGATCCGGTGTGCCCTCGCGCGAGCGGATGCCTTCCAGCTGGGCGGGGATGACTTTTGTATCGTTGAAGACCAGCGCATCGCCGGGCCGCAGGAAGGACGGCAGGTCGCGCACCACGTGATCCTGCAGCACGGTCGCTCCGTCCGGCTGCACGACGAGCAGCCGGGCGCTGTCACGCGGGCTTGCGGGCCTCAGCGCAATGTTGTCCTCCGGCAGGTCGAAATCGAACAGGTCTACGCGCATGGGGGGATCCGGGTGCTCCTGGCGGGTGTCTGGTGCGTGTCATCTGGCCGTCACGGGCCTTGCGCTGCTGATAAAGCGAGATGCGGCAAAAGAAAAGCGCCCCGGCAGAACCGGAGCGCCCGATGATGATCATGGAGACGGATCAGGCTGCGATGTCGGCAGCGACCTTCATCGACACGATCGAGTCCGGATCGGAAACAGGCTCGCCCTTCTTGACCTGATCGATCACGTCCATGCCTTCGGTGACCTGGCCCCAGACGGTGTACTGCTTGTTCAGCCAGGGAGCGTCGGTGAAGCAGATGAAGAACTGCGAATTGGCCGAGTTCGGGCTCTGCGAGCGGGCCATGGAGCAGGTGCCGCGCACGTGCGGAACGGCGGAGAATTCGGCCTTCAGGTCCGGCTTGTCGGAACCGCCCATGCCGGCACGGCCCGGGTTGAAGCTTTCGCCGCCCTTCTTGCCGAACTTCACGTCGCCGGTCTGCGCCATGAAATCGGCGATGACGCGGTGGAAGACCACGCCGTCATAGGCGCCTTCGCGGGTCAGTTCCTTGATGCGGGCCACATGGCCGGGTGCGAGATCCGGCATCAGGGCGATCACGACCTTGCCCTTCGTGGTTTCCATGATGATGGTGTTTTCCGGATCCTTGATCTCGGCCATGTGTCTCTCCTTGAGATGTTGGGGCGTGCCGCCCGTTATTTCCCGACGCTGACCTTGATCATCCGGTCGGGATTGGAAACTTCGCCATTGCCGCCCTGGCCGCGCTTGATCTTGTCGACATTTTCCATGCCGGACACGACCTTGCCGATGACGGTGTACTGGCCGTTCAGGAACGAGCCCTGATCGAACATGATGAAGAACTGCGAATTGGCGGAATTCGGATCCTGGCTGCGGGCCATGCCGACGGTGCCGCGTTCGAAGGGCACCTTCGAGAATTCGGCCGGGATGTTGGGCAGGTCCGAACCGCCGGTGCCGACACGGCGCGCGTCAAAACCCTTGGCCATGTTCCCATACTGAACGTCGCCGGTCTGGGCCATGAAGCCATCGATCACGCGGTGGAAGGCAACATTGTCATACTTGCCGTCGGCTGCAAGCTTCTTGACCTGGGCAACATGCTTCGGCGCCACATCCGGCATCAGCTGTATGACCACCGGACCATCCTTCAGCTGGATGGTCAGGAATTCGCTGGCAGCGGCAAGCGCGCTCGAGGCGAAGGATGCAGCGGCGAGTGCGCCGGCCAGGGCAAAGGTGACAAGTTTCATGCGGGAACTCCGTGTTTCAAAATGCGCTCAGCGCTTCAGCTTCCGGTTCAGGGCGTCGAGAACGGGAGACGGCACGAAGGCCCTGACGTCACCGCCCATGGCGGCGATCTGGCGAACCAATGTGGCCGTAATGGGCCGCGACGCCGTGCCGGAGGGCAGGAAAACGGTCTGGATGTCCGGCGCCATCTGCGCGTTCATGCCCGCCATCTGCATTTCGTAATCGAGATCGGTGCCGTCGCGCAGGCCGCGGATCAAAAGCGTCGCGCCATGTTCGCGCGCCGCCTGCACCACCAGCCCGTCGAAGGCCACCACATCCAGCATGGCCGCCCGTTCCGGCAGCACGGCCTCCAGTGACAGACGGATCAGGTCTGCGCGTTCCTCGAAGGAAAACATCGGCACCTTGCCCGGATGAACGCCGATCGCCACCGTCAGCCGGTCGGCCACGTTCAGCGCCTGGATGAGCACATCCAGATGGCCGTTCGTCATCGGATCGAAGGATCCCGGATAGAAGGCTGTCCTCATTGCACCTCGCCTGACGGTCTGCACGCCTTGTGTCACGGACGCCCGCCGCGTGCAAGCGGTGAGCCCAGGTGAACGGCGGATGAATGACCCGTTCAAGGCCGTTTCAGCCCCCGCATGTTGTTATCGACCCATCGAAACAGGGGTACCGCCCCAAGCCGAGAGGAGAAAAAACAATGCTTGTCATCATGATGCTGACAGCCGCCGCCCTCTCGCTCGTGGTGGAGATCCTGTTCCTCGATCCGCAGCCGCGCCCAAAACCTTACCGAATCCTGAACGCCAGATGAACGGCGCTTTCAGGGAGGCTTCAGAGGCGTTTCTGTAAGTCGTAGTCACGATAACAGGGAACCCAGCGACGCGATCCGCGTTCTGGTCAGCGAAGAAGGAAGTTGGAAATGTTCGCCAAGAGAAAAACGGTCATGCCCGACACGATTACCATGATCAACGTGGTATGGACGGCCGTGATCGCAGTCATGATGACTGCTACCGTGACGCTCTACCAGGGGAAGTCCAACCCCACCAGCGCACAGTTTACCCAGATGACCGGCCACGTGGTGGAGCAGCCCTACTACTGAGGTCGGCATCGATGAAAGGAGTTCCGATGTACGTTACGATGATTGTGCTTGCCGGTTCCATCAGCACCATGTTCGTCGCATCCGTGAGCTCCACCATCGCAGACCTTCGTCGCGAACGGCAAAATCTCCGTGATTTTGCCCGCAGGCACAGCGCGTTCTGATGACATGAGGAACCGGCAGATGCCGGTTTTGAAAACAAACAGCCGGCGGCTCTCGGGCCCCGGCTTTTTTCATGCCGCGGTTTCAGCATTTCAAGTGCAAAAAGCGCTTGACGGCAAAAGCATGACCCTCGCCTCTTCCAGACATGAAAAAGGCCGCGTCTCTTTCGAAGCGCGGCCTTTTTCATATTGTTCGTTTGCCGCAGCAGAGGCTGCAAGCGGTGGGCCGGGCCTTACTCGGCCCCGGCCCCGCCCTCGCCTTCCGGCGCGGCTGCGCCGGGATCGCCGGTTTCCGTGGTCACGTCTTCCGGCAAGCCGCCTGCCTCGTCATCGCCTTCCGGCTCGCTGATGCGCTCGACGGACACCACCTTCTCGTCCTTGGCGGTGGAGAAGATCGTGACGCCCTTGGTGGCGCGGCTGGCGATGCGGATGCCGTCGACCGGCACCCGGATCAACTGGCCGCCATTGGAGACCAGCATCAGCTGATCCTTGTCATCGACCGGGAAGGCGGCGACCAGCTCGCCGATTTCCGCTGTCTTCGAGGTGTCGGTGGCGCGGATGCCCTTGCCGCCACGACCCGAGGTGCGGAAATCGTAGGACGAGGAGCGCTTGCCGAAGCCGCGTTCGGAGATCGTCAGGACGAACTGCTCCTGCGCCTTCAGATAGTCATAGCGCTCGTCGCTGAGCTGACCCTCTTCGGTCACCTCTTCGCCGACGAGAGCGATGTCCTCTTCATCGACGCCGGCGGCACGACGCTCGGCGGCCGAACGCTTGAGATAGGCAGCACGCTCCCAGGGCTCCGCATCCACGTGGCTGACGATGGTCATGGAGATCAGGCGGTCGCCGTCCGCCAGCGTGATGCCGCGCACACCGATCGAATTGCGGCCGGCAAACACACGCACATCATCGACGGGGAAGCGGATGCACTGGCCGAGCGCGGTGGTCAGCAGAACGTCATCACCCGGCAGATTGAGTTCCGGGCTCGGCGGCGAGCAGGTTTCGACCGACAGAATCTCGTCGCCCTCTTCCTCCAGCTTCATGGCGATCTTGCCGTTGCGGTTGACCTGGATGAAGTCGGAGAGCTTGTTGCGACGCACGGTGCCGCGCGTCGTGGAGAACATCACGTCGAGGTTCTCCCAGCTCTTTTCGTCCTCGGGCAGCGGCATGATGGTGGTGATGCGCTCGCCAGGTTCCAGCGGCAGCATGTTGATCAGCGCCTTGCCGCGCGATTGCGGGGTGCCGATCGGCAGGCGCCAGACCTTTTCCTTGTAGACGATGCCGCGTGAGGAGAAGAACAGCACCGGCGTGTGGGTGTTGGCCACGAACAGGCGGGTGACGAAATCCTCGTCGCGCGTCGCCATGCCCGAGCGGCCCTTGCCGCCGCGACGCTGTGCGCGATAGGTGGTCAGCGGCACGCGCTTGATATAGCCGAGATGCGAGACGGTGACGACCATTTCCTCGCGGGCGATGAGATCCTCATCGTCCATGTCCGGGCCGCCATCCATGATCTCGGTGCGGCGCGGCGTGCCGAACTCGTCGCGTACGGCGGTCAGCTCATCCTTGACGATCTGCTGGATGCGCAGGCGCGAGGAGAGAATGTCGAGATAATCGCTGATCTCGGCGCCGATCTTGTTCAACTCATCGGCGATTTCATCGCGGCCGAGCGCCGTCAGGCGGGCCAGACGCAGTTCGAGAATGGCGCGCGCCTGCTCTTCCGAGAGATTGTAGGTGCCGTCCTCGTTGATGCGGTGGCGCGGATCGTCTATCAGGCGGATCAGTGACTCGACATCATGGGCCGGCCAGCGCCGCTCCATCAGCTGCTCGCGGGCCGTCTGCGGGTCCGGCGCGCGGCGGATCAGGTTGATAACTTCATCGATGTTGGCGACCGAAATGGCGAGGCCCACCAACACATGGGCGCGCTCGCGCGCCTTGCGAAGAAGATACTTCGTGCGCCGGCTAACGACCTCTTCCCGGAAGGTCACGAAGGCCTTCAGCATGTCGATCAGAGTCAGCTGTTCCGGCTTGCCGCCATTCAGCGCCACCATGTTGCAGCCGAACGAGGTCTGCAGCGGCGTGTAGCGGTAGAGCTGGTTCAGGATCACTTCGGCATTCGCATCGCGCTTCAGTTCGATCACCACGCGATAGCCCTGGCGGTCGCTTTCGTCGCGCAGGTCGGAAATGCCTTCGATGCGCTTTTCGCGCACCAATTCGGCAATCTTTTCAATCATCGTCGCCTTGTTCACCTGGTAGGGAACTTCGGAAATGATGATCTGCTCGCGGTCGCCGCGCATCGGCTCGACCCGGGCCTTGCCGCGCATGATCACCGAGCCGCGACCGGTCTCATAGGCGGCCTTGATGCCGGAACGGCCAAGGATCAGCGCGCCTGTCGGGAAGTCGGGACCCGGAATGATCTGCATCAGCTCCGGCAGTTCGATGGCCGGATTGTCGATGATGGCGATGCAGCCGTCGATCACTTCGCTGAGGTTGTGCGGCGGAATATTGGTGGCCATGCCGACGGCGATACCGCCCGCGCCATTGACCAGAAGGTTCGGAAACTTAGCCGGCACAACAACGGGTTCCGACAGCGTGCCGTCGTAGTTGTCGCGGAAATCGACGGTTTCCTTGTCAAGGTCGTCGAGCAGCGAATGGGCCGCCTTCTGCAGGCGGCATTCGGTGTAGCGTTCGGCCGCCGGCGGATCGCCGTCAATCGAGCCGAAATTGCCCTGACCGTCGATCAGCGGCAGACGCAGCGACCAGTCCTGCGCCATGCGCGCCAGTGCATCATAGATCGCCGCATTGCCGTGCGGATGGTATTTACCCATCACGTCGCCGGTCACGCGGGCGCATTTGACGTATTTCTTGTTCCAGTCGATGCCCAGTTCGGACATGCCGTAGAGGATGCGACGATGAACCGGCTTCAAACCGTCGCGCACATCGGGCAACGCGCGGCTCACGATCACGCTCATGGCGTAATCGAGGTAGGAGCGCTGCATCTCCTCCATGATGGAAATAGGTTCGATGCCGGGAGGCAGCTTTCCGCCGCCGGGGGTGCTCTGCTCAGTCAAATCGGATACGATCTCTGTTCGGAATCAGTTGTTTCTTTATAGCGGAAGGGCAGCGCAAACGCCAATTTGCGGGCCGGTTTTAAACAGACTTTTGCGCCTTCGGGATGCGCCGGGGCCATTTGGCGCAATGAAGCCTTTCCTTCATGGATGTGTTCTATCAATGTGGAGCCATTGCGGCAAGCAAGCCGGGGCAGCCAAGCGAGAGGAGGTCCGTTGATGACCAGCGCCGACAGCATCATGAGCGCCTTCACGACACTTCTCGTCACGCTCGATCCGCCGGGACTGGCGCCAATCTTTCTGGGGCTGACGGCGGGGCTCGATACCGCCCAGCGGCGGCAGGTGGCGCTGCGCGGAACCCTGATCGCCTTTTCGATCCTGACGGTCTTTGCCCTGTTCGGCGCCGGTATTCTCTCCGTACTCGGCATTTCCATGGGCGCGTTTCGCATTGCCGGCGGCCTGCTTCTGTTCTGGATCGCCTTCGAGATGATCTTCCAGCGCCGCAATGACCGCAAGGAGGAGACCTCCAAGGTGGCAATCACCATCGATCACATCCAGAATATCGCCGTCTTTCCTCTGGCCCTGCCGCTGATTGCGGGGCCGGGCGCGATCTCCGCTACCGTGCTTCTGGCCGGCTCCTTCGCTGCTCCGCTTGATCGGGCGCTCCTGATCGTGATGCTGGCAATCGCCATGGGAACGGTGCTTGTGGCGCTGATGGTGGCGCAGCGGCTCGATCGCTTTCTCGGCGTCACCGGCCGCGCACTTCTGACGCGTCTGCTGGGGGTGCTGCTCGCCGCCCTTTCGGTGCAGTTCGTCGTCGATGGAATCCGCTCTGCCTTTGCCCTCTGACAGTTGGCTGCAACCACACCATAACTCGCCCTCGTCGTTGCTTGCCGCCCGCGTGTGTGGTGGCAGAGTCTCACCCGTCCTGCCCCTTTGCCTGCAATCGAAGACCTTCCGACATGACGCTACTCTCCCGTCTCGACCGCTTCCTGCCTTCGCCGATGCCTCTCAGCCTGCGCGAGCGCATCCGTGCGCCGCTTGGGGCTCTCGCCGGCATCGCGCTGACGGCGGCCGGTGGTCTGCTTGCCCTCAGGCAAGGCCTGCCTGCGCCGGCCCTGATTGCGCCGATGGGTGCCTCTGCGGTCCTTGTGTTTGCGGCACCCGCCAGTCCGCTGGCGCAGCCATGGTCCGTTCTCGGCGGAAACGGCCTCTCTGCGGTCGTCGGGGTCGCTGCGGCCATGCTGGTACCGGATGCCCTGTTCGCCTCGGCGCTTGCCGTCGCTCTGGCGATAGCCGTCATGACGGCCTGCCGCTGCCTGCATCCGCCGGGCGGCGCTGTGGCGCTGACGGCCGTGGTCGGTGGTGCGGCGGTGCGCGAACTCGGCTTCGGCTTTGCGCTCTGGCCCGTCATCGGCAATTCCCTGCTGCTGCTCGTCGCGGGACTTTTATTTCACCGCCTGACGGGCGGTGTCTATCCGCACCGGCTGCGACCGTCGGCGCGTTCCCACGCGACAGCGGATCCTGCCCCGTTCGCCCGCATCGGCTTTGCCAGCGAGGATCTCGACGCGGTGCTGAAGGATTATGACCAGTTTCTCGATGTCGACCGCGGCGATCTGGAAACCATCCTGCGGCGCACCGAACTGCGCTCCTATCGCCGCCGCGCCCGGCACGTGGAGTGTGCCAGCATCATGTCGCGCGACGTGGTGGCCGTCGCGCCGGATACCAGCCTGCGGGAGGCGCATGAGCTGATGCGCCGGCACCGGTTCCGCGCCCTGCCCGTCACCGACGACCATGCGCGGGTGGTCGGCATCGTCACGCAGACGGATTTCCTGCACAAGCCGCGCTGGGTGGCGGGGCGCCCGCGCATCGCGTTCGGACAACGCCTGCGACTGATCCTTGCCGGTGCCAGCGCGCCAAACGATACGGTCAAAGACATCATGACCTCGCCGGTCAGGACCGTGCGACCGGACACGCCGATTGCCGATGCCATCATCGCCTTTGCCGAAGGCGGACTTCACGACATGCCCGTGGTGCGCGACGACAGCCGACTGGCCGGCATCCTCTCGCAATCCGATGCCCTTGTCGCCATGCTCGAAGACAGAAAGGCCGGCGAAAGCAGTGCTTCGCCGGCCACCGTGAACCCGTAAAACGGATCGATCAGAACGGAATGTCGTCGTCCAGATCGCGGGCGAAACCACCGCCACCGGACGAGGCGCCGCCGCGGCTGGAACCGGAACCGGAGGACGGGCCACCGCGATCATAATCGTCATAGCCGCCGCCGAAATCGCCGCCGCCGCTGTTGCCCACATTGCGACCGCCGCCATAGCCGGCATTGCCGCCGCCCATGCTCGGGCCATCGCCGCCGCGACCGTCCAGCATGGTCAGCGTCGAGTTGAAGCCCTGCAGCACCACTTCCGTGCTGTAGCGGTCGTTGCCGTTCTGGTCCTGCCACTTGCGGGTCTGCAGCGCGCCTTCGATATAAAGCTTGGCGCCCTTCTTCACATACTGCTCGACAACCTTGCAGAGGCCCTCGTTGAACACCACAACCGTGTGCCACTCCGTCTTTTCCCGGCGTTCGCCGCTGTTGCGGTCGCGCCAGGTTTCGGACGTCGCGATGCGCAGGTTGGCGATCGGCCGGCCGTCCTGCGTGCGACGGATTTCCGGATCCGCCCCGACGTTCCCGACCAGGATTACCTTGTTGACGCTGCCAGCCATCTCATCACCTTGTCTGCCGCCATCACGCGGCACTTCAATTCCGTTGGATGAAGCAGTGTAAACCATCCCTCCCGCCCGCAGGAAAGGATGCTGCCTTAATCCACAGGCAAATTTGTTCTTTATTTGTTCTAGTATTCCGCTATGATCCTGTCAACAGCCTGCTGCGTAGGAGCGAGTCGAAGCCCGGATCTTGCGGCAGTCTTGCCTCGACAGAAGCCACCGGATCACTAAATAAGGGGCTTGTCCTCCCAAAGAGCTTTTCACGATGAGCGAACTCAAGACGATTTCCATTCGCGGCGCCCGCGAGCATAACCTCAAGGGCATCGATCTCGATCTGCCCCGCAACAGCCTGATCGTGATGACCGGCCTTTCGGGATCGGGCAAGTCCTCGCTGGCCTTCGACACGATCTATGCGGAGGGCCAGCGCCGCTATGTCGAAAGCCTGTCGGCCTATGCCCGGCAGTTTCTCGAGATGATGCAGAAGCCGGATGTCGACCAGATCGACGGCCTGTCGCCGGCGATCTCCATCGAGCAGAAGACCACCTCGAAGAACCCGCGCTCGACCGTCGGCACCGTCACCGAGATCTACGACTACATGCGCCTTCTCTTCGCGCGCGTCGGGGTGCCTTATTCGCCGGCCACGGGACTTCCGATCGAAAGCCAGACGGTCAGCCAGATGGTCGACCGCGTGCTGGCCTTCGAGGAAGGCACCCGCCTCTATATTCTCGCGCCGATGGTGCGCGGGCGAAAGGGCGAGTACAAGAAGGAACTCGCCGAGCTGATGAAGAAGGGCTTTCAGCGCGTCAAGGTGGATGGCCAGTTCTACGAGATCGCGGAGGTCCCGGCGCTCGACAAGAAGTACAAGCATGACATCGACGTGGTGGTGGATCGCGTCGTGGTGCGTCCCGATGTCGGTGCGCGCCTTGCCGACAGTCTGGAAACCTGCCTGACGCTCGCCGATGGCCTGGCTGTGGCGGAATTTGCCGACAAGCCTCTGCCGCCGGAGGAAACGGCGGCCGGCGGTTCGGCCAACAAGTCGCTGAACGAAACCCACGAGCGGGTGCTGTTTTCGGAAAAATTCGCCTGCCCCGTTTCCGGTTTCACCATTCCGGAGATCGAGCCGCGGCTGTTCTCGTTCAACAATCCCTTCGGCGCCTGCCCCACCTGCGACGGTCTGGGGGCGCAGCAGAAGGTGGACGAGAACCTGATCGTCCCCGAGCAGGATCGCACGTTGAAGGACGGCGCGATCGCGCCCTGGGCCAAATCCAGCTCGCCCTATTACAACCAGACGCTGGAGGGGCTCGGCAAGGTCTTCGGCTTCAAGCTCTCTGATCGCTGGTCAAAGCTGTCGAAGGAGGCGCAGAAGGCCATCCTGCACGGCACCGAGGAGAAGATCGAGTTCAACTATGCCGACGGAGCCCGCTCCTACAAGACCACGAAGACCTTCGAGGGCATCGTGCCGAACCTGGAGCGCCGCTGGAAGGAGACCGACAGCGCCTGGGCGCGCGAGGAGATCGAGCGCTACATGTCGGCCGCGCCCTGCCCCGCCTGCGGCGGCTTTCGCCTGAAGCCGGAGGCGCTGGCGGTGAAGATCGACCGCCTGCAGATCGGCGAAGTCACCGACATGTCGATCAAGGTGGCGCGCGACTGGTTCGAGGCCCTGCCGGACAAGCTGACGGCGAAGCAGAACGAGATCGCGGTGCGCATTCTCAAGGAAATCCGCGACCGCCTGCGCTTTCTGAACGATGTCGGTCTCGATTATTTGAGCCTGTCTCGTTCTTCCGGCACGCTGTCGGGCGGTGAAAGCCAGCGCATCCGGCTCGCCTCGCAGATCGGCTCGGGCCTGACCGGTGTTCTCTACGTGCTGGATGAGCCGTCGATCGGTCTTCACCAGCGCGACAATGCACGCCTGCTCGACACGCTGAAGCACCTGCGCGATATCGGCAACACCGTGCTGGTGGTCGAGCATGACGAGGATGCGATCCTGACGGCCGATTACGTCGTCGATATCGGCCCCGCCGCCGGCGTGCATGGCGGCCAGGTGGTGGCGGCCGGCACGCCGAAGGAGGTGATGGCCAACCCGAAATCACTGACGGGCAAGTATCTCTCCGGCGAACTCGGCGTGGCGGTGCCGGCCGAGCGGCGCAAGCCCAAGAAGGGCAAGGAAATCAAGGTTGTCGGCGCGCGCGGCAACAATCTGAAGAACGTGACGGCTTCGGTGCCGCTCGGCCTGTTCACGGCGGTGACCGGCGTGTCGGGCGGCGGCAAGTCCACCTTCCTGATCGAGACGCTCTACAAGGCGGCGGCCCGCCGCGTGATGGGCGCGCGCGAAATTCCGGCCGAGCACGAGCGGATCGATGGCCTGGAATTCGTCGACAAGGTCATTGATATCGACCAGTCGCCGATCGGGCGCACGCCGCGCTCCAACCCGGCCACCTATACCGGCGCCTTCACGCCGATCCGCGACTGGTTCGCGGGGCTGCCGGAGGCCAAGGCGCGCGGCTATCAGCCGGGCCGCTTCTCCTTCAACGTCAAGGGTGGCCGCTGCGAGGCCTGCCAGGGCGACGGCGTCATCAAGATCGAGATGCACTTCCTGCCGGACGTCTACGTGACCTGTGATGTCTGCCACGGCAAGCGCTACAACCGCGAAACGCTCGACGTCACCTTCAAGGGCAAGTCGATCGCCGACGTGCTGGACATGACGGTGGAAGAAGGCGTGGAGTTCTTCTCCGCCGTGCCGGCCGTGCGCGACAAGCTGCAGGCGCTGTTCGAGGTGGGGCTCGGCTATATCAAGGTCGGCCAGCAGGCCAATACGCTGTCCGGCGGCGAGGCGCAGCGCGTCAAGCTCGCCAAGGAATTGTCGAAACGCTCCACCGGCCGCACGCTCTACATTCTCGATGAGCCGACCACCGGCCTGCACTTCCATGACGTCGCAAAGCTTCTGGAAATGCTGCATGAACTGGTCAACCAGGGCAATTCCGTGGTGGTGATCGAGCACAATCTGGAGGTCATCAAGACCGCCGACTGGATCATCGACATCGGCCCGGAAGGCGGCACCGGCGGCGGCGAGGTTGTGGCCATCGGCACACCGGAGGATGTGGTCAAGGAAAAGCGGTCCTATACCGGCCAGTTCCTCAAGAAATTGCTGGCACGACGGCCGGTGAAGAAGGTCGAGGCGGCGGAGTGATCCGCCGTCTCCCGTAGATGTCGACATTTCGAGATGCGGGGCGTGCATGAATGCTTGCGCGTCATCGTCCCACGGGAGGCTTGTCATGACCCAATCCGGCATCATCCGTACCGGCATCGGCGGCTGGACCTTCGATCCCTGGGAGGGCCGCTTCTATCCGGAAAAGCTGCCGAAGAAGCGGCAGCTGGAATTTGCCAGCCGCGAATTGACCGCCATCGAGGTGAACGGAACCTATTATTCCAGCCAGAAGCCCGAAACCTTTGCCAAATGGGCGTCGGACGTGCCGGACGGTTTTGTCTTTTCGCTGAAGGCGAGCCGCTTCTGTACCAACCGCAAGGTTCTGGCCGAGGCCGGGCCGTCGATCGAAAAGTTTCTCGGCCAGGGCATTGCCGAACTCGGCCCGCATCTCGGCCCCATCCTCTGGCAGTTCATGGGCACCAAGAAATTCGAGCCGGAGGATTTCGAGGCTTTTCTCGCCCTGCTGCCGCCGTCGCTCGACGGTCTGCCATTGCGGCATGTGGTGGAGCCGCGGCACGAGAGCTTCTGCACGCCTGACTTTGTCGAACTGCTGGCGAAATACAAGGTGGCGGCCGTCTGTGCCGATCACGCCGACTATCCCATGTTTGCCGATGTTACGGCGGATTTCGTCTATGCACGTTTGCAGAAGGGCAGTGATGAGGTTGCCACCTGCTATCCGCCGGAGGCGGTTGCCGGCTGGGGCGAGCGCCTGAAGGTCTATGCGTCGGGCGAGGTGCCGCCCGACCTGCCGCTCAACGCTCCGGGTCGGCACGCGGAAAAGAACCCGCGCGATGTCTTTGCCTTCTTCATCACCGGCGGCAAGGTGAATGCGCCGGATGGCGCTCGCCTGTTGCAGAAGGCGGTCGGGTGATGGGCGCGACGGAGAATGCCGCCGCTTCGGCAGAGGCAGACCTGCATGTGGCTCCGGCCGGCAAGGAGCATTTTGCCGCGCTGCGCGCCGTGGAACTCGCCGCCTTCGAGACGTTGCGGCGTGCGGGCGCCGTGTCCGGCGAACCGGCCGCCAGCAGCGCTCTAGAACTGCAAGCCTATCTCGATGCGGGGTTTCTCGTCGCCGCCTTTGCTGGCGCAAAACCCGTTGGCTATGCCGGTGGCACTCTTCTGGAGGGCCGGCTGCATGTCGGCGAAATGGATGTTCATCCGGATTGGCAGCGCCGCGGCATCGGCCGGCGGCTGATGCAGGCGCTGCTGGCGCAGGCAATGTCCCGGGGGCTTTGCGGCGCTTCGCTGACGACGGATCGTCTTGCGCCATTCAACGCGCCTTTTTATGCAAACCTCGGCTTCCGTATGGTGGAAGGTGCTGCCGTTCCGGAGAGACTTGGGCAGATCCTCGACAGCGAAAGGTTGAAGGGCCTCGATCCCGCCCGGCGTTGTGCGATGCTGCTCGACTTTGCCGGATAAACCGGTCAGCCGGCATGCATGGAAAGAGCCTCGAAGGGTCTGACCTGCTGCACCAGCGTTTCCGCCGTCATGCCCGGCCCTCCATGAACGGCAGCAGCGCCATGCAACCATACACCGGCGGCGGCGGCCTCGAAGGCCGGCACGCCCTGCGCGAGAAGCGCGCCGACGATACCGGCCAGCACGTCGCCGGAACCGGCGGTGGCAAGCCAGGGCGGCGCATTGTCATTGATGAGAATGCGTCCATCCGGTGCCGCGATCACCGTATCCGCCCCCTTGCAGACGATCACGCCGCCGGATCGTTCTGCGGCCGCCAGCGACCTTTCGGGCTTGCCGCGCCGTCCGTCGGCGGAAAGATCCGGGAAAAGACGCCCGAACTCCCCCTCATGCGGCGTGAGCACCAGGCGTGCAGGGCCTGTCCGAAATAGCGCAAACAGATCCTCAGGGCAGGCCGCGAAGGAAGTGATGGCATCGGCATCCAGCACCAGCGGACGCTTCGACAGCATAGCGACGAACTGCCTTGCCCGCTCGCCCACACCAAATCCCGGGCCGATGACGAAGGCGGAGAGCTTGGCCGCCTGCAGCCATTGGCCCAGCGCCTCCGTGTCGTCAATCGGTCGTACCATCACTGCGGTCAGCGTCGCTGCCAGCGTGGGAAGCGCACCAGACGGGGCTGCTACGGTGACCAGCCCTGCCCCGGCATTGAGGCCGGCGGTTGCGGAGAGACGGGCGGCCCCGGTTTGCGCGGCAGGGCCGCTGAAGACCGCGAGATGGCCCCGCCGATACTTGTGGGTTTCGCCCTGAAGCCTTGGCATGGTTTTTCCCCACACGGCCGGTCCGTTCAAGGCCATCTGGCCGGCCTCCGCCGCAACGATGCGGCGGGGAATTCCGATATCGAAAACCTCGATCGTGCCGCACAGGTCGCGTCCCGGCATCAGCAGATGACCGGGCTTTTTCGTCATGAAGGTGACTGTCCGCTCGGCCCGGAAGGCGCTGCCGAGAACCAGCCCGCGCGCGCCGCAGAGACCGGAGGGAAGATCAACGGCAAGCACCGGACATGCCGCGTCAGCCACCCGCGTAATGATATCGGCCACCGCCTGCGGCACATCGCGTGACAGGCCGGCGCCGAAGAGCGCGTCGATCACCACGTCGCCGGGGCGCGGCCGATAGTCTGCCAGCGGCTGGCCTGGGATCGGACAGAGATTGAAGGCAAGGCGCGCGTCTGCCGGCAGTCTGTCGGGGTCGCCGAGCACGTGCACCACCACGTCCGCGCCGGCCTGACGCAGCGCCCGCGCAGCCACATAACCATCGCCGCCATTGTTGCCGGGCCCACACAGCACGGCAAAACGCAGCGCTGACGCATAGGCCTTCAACGCGGCCGCAGCCACCGCCTGCCCTGCGCGCTCCATCAGGCCGAAGGAGGAAAGGCCGGATGCTGCCGCTGCCGCATCGACGCGCGCCATTTCACCCGGTGTCAGAAGAGCTGTCGCATTTGAAAGCATATGGCCATTGAAACGGACCGGTCTTAAAACGCAAGCGGATAATTTATGGCAATTATGATTATAAAATATGCATTTGACGACAAATTGCGCATTATGTCTTGCCATCAATTTGGTCATGTTATCCCGCCGCACCGTCACGCCCGCGACGCCTCTTGCAACCGGTCGCGGGAAACCCTAGCCTGCCTTCGGGATCACAAAGGCGGAGGAGGCCTTGCCGCAAGTCACGGGATTTTCCGGCAAAGCCCGTCCCTGTTTGGCACGATACCTGCATCATGATGGGCGATCGGGTATGGGCCCGTTCCCAAGGGAGAAGCGGAGAGACATTTTCTCATGAAAAAGATCGAAGCGATCATCAAGCCTTTCAAACTCGACGAAGTTAAGGAAGCGCTTCAAGAGGTCGGACTGCAGGGGATCACGGTAACGGAGGCCAAGGGTTTCGGCCGCCAGAAGGGGCATACGGAGTTGTATCGCGGCGCCGAATACGTCGTTGATTTCCTGCCGAAAGTGAAGGTCGAGGTCGTGCTGGCCGACGAGAACGTCGATGCCGTCATCGATGCCATCCGCAACGCCGCCCAGACTGGACGCATCGGCGACGGCAAGATATTCGTATCCAACGTCGAGGAAGTTGTGCGTATCCGCACCGGCGAAACCGGCGTCGACGCAATCTAGACAAATCCGGCTGCAAAGAACCGGGTATCGGCATCACCTCATAATATCCAAGGGAGACACCATGACGACCGCAAGCGACATCATGAAACAAATCAAGGAGAACGACGTCAAGTTCGTCGATCTGCGCTTTACCGATCCGAAGGGCAAGCTGCAGCACGTGACGATGGACGTTTCGGCGGTCGACGAGGACATGTTCGCCGATGGCGTCATGTTCGACGGCTCCTCCATTGCTGGCTGGAAGGCCATCAACGAGTCCGACATGGTGCTGATGCCGGACCCGGCCACCGTGCACATGGACCCCTTCTTCGCGCAGTCGACCATGGTCGTCATCTGCGACATTCTCGATCCGGTCTCTGGCGAAGCCTATAACCGCGATCCGCGCGGTACCGCCAAGAAGGCCGAAGCCTATCTGAAGGCGTCGGGCATCGGCGACACCGTCTTCGTTGGCCCCGAACCGGAATTCTTCGTCTTCGACGACGTCAAGTACAAGGCCGATCCGTACAATACCGGCTTCAAGCTTGATTCCTCCGAACTGCCGTCGAACGACGACACCGATTACGAGACGGGCAATCTCGGCCACCGTCCGCGCGTCAAGGGCGGCTATTTCCCGGTTCCGCCGGTCGACAGCCTGCAGGACATGCGCTCGGAAATGCTGACGGTTCTCGCCGAAATGGGCGTGGTCGTGGAAAAGCACCACCACGAAGTGGCATCCGCCCAGCACGAGCTTGGCGTGAAGTTCGACACGCTGGTGCGCAATGCCGACAAGATGCAGATCTACAAGTATGTCGTGCACCAGGTTGCCAATGCCTATGGCAAGACGGCCACCTTCATGCCGAAGCCGATCTTCGGCGACAACGGTTCGGGCATGCACGTGCATCAGTCGATCTGGAAGGACGGCAAGCCGACCTTCGCCGGCGACGAATATGCGGGCCTGTCGGAAAGCTGCCTCTACTATATCGGCGGCATCATCAAGCATGCCAAGGCCATCAACGCCTTCACCAACCCCACGACCAACTCCTACAAGCGTCTGGTTCCGGGTTATGAAGCACCGGTTCTGCTGGCCTATTCGGCGCGCAACCGTTCGGCCTCCTGCCGCATTCCGTTCGGCTCCGGCCCGAAGGCCAAGCGCGTCGAAGTGCGCTTCCCCGATCCGGCCCAGAACCCCTATCTCGGCTTTGCCGCCATGCTGATGGCCGGCCTCGACGGCATCAAGAACAAGATCCATCCGGGCAAGGCCATGGACAAGGATCTCTACGATCTGCCGCCGAAGGAACTGAAGAAGATCCCGACCGTCTGCGGCAGTCTGCGCGAAGCCCTCGACAGCCTCGACAAGGATCGCAAGTTCCTGACCGCCGGCGGCGTCTTCGATGACGACCAGATCGATGCCTATATCGAACTGAAGATGCAGGAAGTCATGCGTTTCGAAATGACCCCGCATCCGGTCGAATTCGACATGTACTATTCGGCCTGATCGGCCGCAGCGGTCGCCTCGGCGACCTCCAGATCCCGAACCGGCAGGCACGCCTGCCGGTTTTTCTTTGGGCCGGCCTCAGGGAAGGACGGTTGCCTGAACACCAGACCGGAGACCCTTGCCATGACGGATGCCGCAGGCCGGCCAAGCGCCATCGACTGGGTTCTCCTTCTGTCCGCGCCCGTTTTCTTCTCCTCCAACCTGATCTTCGGGCGCGGCATCACCGGAGAAATCGGCCCCTTCATCACGGCCTTCATCCGCTGGATGGGCGCGACGCTGCTGATCCTGCCCTTCGTCATCGCAGACTGGCGCGGGCTCTTGGCCTTCGTGCGCCACCACACGCTGCTCTGGCTGACGCTTGGCATTCTCGGCATGGGCATCTGCGGCGGCTTCGTCTACTGGGCACTGACGCTGACCACGGCTTCCAATGCGACGCTGATCTATACGACCTCGTCCCTGTTCATCATCCTCTTCCAGTGGCTGTTCCAGGGGCGCCGGCTGGTGCTGCGGGAGGTTGCCGGCATGATCATCGCCTTTTGCGGCGTTGCCACCATCGTGCTGAAGGGTGATGTCGCAGCACTCATGCATCTCATCTTCAACATCGGCGATCTCGGCATCCTGCTGGCCGCCATCGCCTTTGCTGCCTATTCCATGCTGCTGCGGCGGCCGGCCATTCGCGGCATTGCGCCGTTCTCCCTGTTTGCCCTTCTGGCAGCTGCCGGTGCCGTGGTGCTGTTTCCGCCGGCGGCGATCGAGGTGCTTGCCGGCGCCCCCTTGCCCCATACCGGTGGTGCATGGGTCAAGCTTTCAGGCATCATCCTGTTCGCTTCGGTTGCCGCTTTCTATTCCTTCCAGCATTCGGTCATGGTGTTCGGCGCGGCGCGGGCCGGTGTTACCCTTTACCTCATGCCGCCGGTCTCGATCGTCATGGCCGTGCTGTTCCTTGGCGAGCGCTTCGAAGCCTATCATGCGCTTGGCATTCTGCTGGTCACCGGCGGAGTTGTGCTGGCGACGACACAAATCCGCCAAGTTGCTGAAGCCAAAGCATGATTTCGCTTGTGGCTGGACTTGCCCTCTTGATGTCAGTTTTGTGAATTCCCACATGGACTGCGAAAGGAAGTCCGCGCCATGAAACAACGAAACGCAAAATTCACGATCGGCGAAGTCGTTCGCCACAGGGTTTTCCCGTTCCGAGGGGTTGTGTTCGATGTGGATCCCGAATTCGCCAACACCGAGGAGTGGTGGAATTCCATTCCGCCGGAGATCCGCCCGCACAAGGATCAACCCTTTTACCACCTGCTGGCGGAAAACGAAGAGACCGCCTATGTCGCCTATGTCTCCGAGCAGAATCTCGTGCATGACGACAGCAACGAGCCGCTGAAGAACCCGCAGATCGCGCAGATCTTCGAGCAGGCGCCAACCGGCCAGTTGAAGCCGAAGGCAATCATGGCCCATTGACGCCCGGATGTGGTGCCGGTCACTCGACAGGCCATATAAAAACGACGCTGCAGGCTGCAGCGTCGTTCATCGTCTCTTCCAGTGTCTGGATCTGTCCCAAGGACGGATCAGTTGCCGGTCTTGGCAGCGTTCTGTGCGTCTTCCAGCTTCTTGCGGGCCTCTTCAGCCTTCTTCTGCATGCTTTCCTGCAGGCTGCGCTGGCTTTCGGCGAGCTGCGACTGCGAGATCGGCGCACCATCGAAAGCGCTGCTGAAGCCGTTCAGCGGAACCTTGATCGGGTTCGGGGCGCGGCGGAAGTTCACCGAGGTGAAGACCACTTCATTGCCCTTCTTCAGGCTTGCGATCATCGGGTCCGTCAGCGGAATTTCGGCCGTGCAGCGATCCGGAATGCACAGCACGTAATCGATCTTCTGGCCCTTGCCGCCATCGATCTGCATCATCACGCCCGGCTGGATGAGACGAGCGGACGGAACGGAGACCTGCAGGATCTTGCGGTTGACCTTGCCTTCGACCGTAATCAGGCCAACGGCCGTGATCAGCTGGCCGTTCTGCGAGAGAATCACGTTCTGCACCGCGCAGACGTCGCTGTCGTCCTGCTTGTCGCAGGTCTTGAACCATCCGAGCGGCGGGCCACCGGCCGGGGCAGCAGTCTGGGCCAGGGCAGCGACAGGCGCAGCGCCGATGGAAAGTGCGAGGGCAGACATTGCTGTCCGCAGAACCTTGTTTGCCTTGAGCATCATACCGAGATCCGTCTCCTGAAAGCGGTTTTGCGGCGCAGCGGCAAGCCGCGCCATGCCGGGGTCGTGGATCACCACCTGTCGTTCAAATGAGGCAATTGAATGACCCGCCCGTCCGGCCAAACCTGTTACATTGCAGTGGCCGCGATATCCAGTCCTAGTTTTCGTTTCCGGTGTCAAAGACACGTTTCGCGGCGCGAAAATTTCGCCGATGTTGGTCTTGAAGATGCGATCGGTTACCGTGCGGCGAATCAAGAAATGCAGTGGAGACAGGACCATGCGCCGTCTGATGACCCTTTCCCTCGCCCTGTTTTGTCTTGCCGGCCAGGCCTTTGCCGAACCGGTCCACGGCATTGCCATGCATGGGACGCCGGCGCTCCCCGCCGGCTACACGCATTTTCCTTATGTGAACCCCGATGTGAAGAAGGGCGGCAAGGTGGCTTACGGCGTCGTCGGCACTTTCGACAGCCTCAACCCCTTCAATCTCAAGAGCATTCGCACCACCGCACGCGGCATATGGGACAATATCTTCGGTAACCTGCTCTACGAATCACTGATGGTGCGCTCGGCCGACGAGCCCTTCACGCTCTATGGCCTGCTCGCCGAAAGCGTCGAATGGGACGAGAACCGCACCTATATCCAGTTCAACCTCAACCCGAAGGCCAGGTGGTCGGACGGACAGCCGGTGACGCCAGACGACGTGATCTTCTCCTTCGAGGTGTTGCGCGACAAGGGCCGTACGCCCTTCAGCAACCGCCTGAAGCCGGTCGACAGGATGGAGAAGGTCGGCGAGCATGGCGTCCGCTTCACCTTCAACGACAAGGCCGACCGCGAGTTCCCGCTGATTCTCGCCTTCGCCACCCCGATCCTGCCCAGGCATGCCATTGATCCTGCCACGTTCGACCAGTCGACGCTGCAGGTGCCGATCGGCTCCGGCCCCTATCGCATCAAGTCGGTCTCTCCGGGCCAGAAGATCGTCTACGAGCGCAATCCGGATTACTGGGGCAAGGACCTGCCCTCCAAGATCGGCTTCGACAATTACGACGAGATTTCGGTCGAATATTTCCTGCAGGAAAGCTCGCTGTTCGAAGCCTTCAAGAAGGGCGCGATCGATGTCTATCTCGAGGGCAATCCGACCCACTGGGCACGCGCCTATGATTTCCCCGCCGTCACCAGTGGCGAGGTCGTGAAGGATACGTTCCGGCCCGAACTGCCGACCGGTATGCTGGGCTTCGTCTTCAACCTGCGCCGGCCACTCTTCCAGAATGACAAGGTGCGCGAGGCGCTTTCGCTTGCCTTCGATTTCGAATGGGCGAACCGCAACCTGTTCGACGGCGCCTACAGCCGCACCCAGAGCTACTGGCAGAATTCCGAGCTTTCCTCTCTCGGCCATCCCGCTGACGAGAAGGAGCGCGCCCTGCTGGGTGCCGCCGCCGCGCGCATGTCGCCGGACCTTCTATCCGGCAAGCCGACGCTGCTTGCCACCGATGGCTCCGGCAGCGATCGCAAGGTGCTGCGCCAGGTGGTCGATCTCCTGAAGGCCGGCGGCTACACGATCCGCGGCGGCAGAATGGTCGATGCGGCGGGCGTGCCGCTGGCTTTCGAGATCATGACGCAGAACCAGGATCAGGAGAAGGTGGCGATCGCATACCAGCGTACGCTGAAGATGATCGGTGTCGAGATCTCGATTCGCACGGTGGATGACGCGCAGTACCAGAGCCGCTCCGGTACCTTCGATTACGACGTGATCATGAAGTCCTATCCCTCCTCGCTGTCCCCCGGCATCGAGCAGATCGGACGCTGGGGCTCGGATTCGAAGGATCGCCCGGGCAGCTTCAACTTTGCCGGTCTTGCCGATCCCGATGTCGATCGGGTGATTTCCGCGATGCTGAACGCCCGCAGCAGCGACGACTTTACCACTGCCGTTCGCGCCTATGACCGGCTGCTGCTCTCCGGTCACTATCTCGTGCCTCTTTATCATATCGGCGATCAATGGGTTGCGCGCTGGAAGCAGATCGCGCATCCACAGGCCGTGCCGCTTTACGGCTATCAATTGCCAACCTGGTGGGATCAGCGCGCGCAGTGACTTGCGCCGAAGTCCGCCCCAGCCAAAGGATCGCTTGCCATGGAAAGACTGACCATCGACCTCGTTTCCGACGTTGTCTGCCCGTGGTGCTATCTCGGAAAGGCGCGGCTGGAACTGGCGATTGCCGAGGTGCAGGACGAGGTGGGCATCGACGTCAACTGGCGCCCCTACCGTCTGAACCCGGACTATCCGCCGGAAGGCGTCGACCAGAAGGCCGCACTCGCCGCCAAGCTCGGCGGCGCAGATGCCGTGGCACGCGCCCATGCCATGCTGACCGATCTCGGCCGCGAGGTGGGCATCGCCTATGATTTCGATGCGATCCTGATCGGCCCCAATACGCTGGATGCCCATCGCCTGATTCACTGGGCGATGACCGAAAGCCGCGAGCACCAGGACCGGGTCGTGACCGCCCTGTTCAAGGCGAATTTCGAACAGGGCCGCAATGTCGGCGACCATGCCGTTCTGCTCGACATCGCCGAGGAGGCGGGGCTTGAGCGCGCGGTGATCGCCACCCTTCTCGCCTCCGATGCGGACAGGGATCTGGTGGTCGGCGAAATCGAGGCGGCCCAGAAAATGGGCGTCAACGGCGTACCCTTCTTCATCATCGACCAGCAATATGCCGTCAGCGGTGCCCAGACGCCGGACGTGCTGGCAAACGCCTTCCGCCAGATCGCCGCCGCCAAGGCCGAGGCGCGTGCAAATCTGAATTGACGCACGCGGGATGCGGCCCTAATTCGGCAGGATTATCCCTCCTGCCGGAACGCCGCGCTTGTCCTCCTCCGATTCGACCCTGAAGGGCGTGCTGATCGCCTTTCTCTGCTTTGCCGCCTATTCCTTCAGCGATGCCGCCGTGAAGCTGGTGGAAGGCCGCGTGCCGCCCTTCGAGGCCGGCTTCATCGGCACGCTGGCCGGCATTCTCGCCGTGCCCTTCCTCCTGAAGCGCGGCGACAGCTGGCGCGACATGGTGCGCACTACCAACCGTCCGCTCTGGCTGCTCCGCTTTCTCTGCTCCTCGATCGGCACCGTCGGCAGCATCATCGCCTTTACCGAACTGTCGATGGCGGAGGCCTTCTGCCTCATCTTCCTGCTGCCGTCGTTTGCCACCATCATGTCGGTGATCTTCCTCAAGGAGAAGGTCGGGGCAAAGCGCTGGGCGGCGGTCATTGTCGGCTTCATTGGCGTGCTGATCGTTCTGCGGCCCGGTTTCCGCGAACTGTCCTTCGGCCATGTGACCGCGCTCGCCTCCGGCTTCACCGGCGCCGTTTCCGTCATCATCTACCGCTATCTGGGGCCGAGCGAGAAGAATATCTCGATGTATGGCGCGGGCCTGATGGGCGCCCTCGTCGTCTGCGGCCTCGCCATGCTGCCGCATCTGATGGTGCCGACCCCCAAAGACCTGTTGCTGCTGATCGTTTTCGGCGTGCTCGCCGCCGTCGGCACCGTGCTTCTGATGGTCGCCTCCTTCTACGCGCCGGCAGCCATCGTCACGCCGATCCAGTACAGCCAGATGCTGTGGGCGATCCTGCTTGGCTATCTCATTTTCGGCGACAGCGTCGATCTGTGGATGGGCCTCGGCATCGCCCTCATCGTCGGCTCCGGCCTGCTGACGCTGGTGCGCGAACGCAAGCGCGGCACCGCTCTCCCGCCGCCGGTTGCCGGGAAGACCGAGGCAGCGCTTGCCGTAAAGCCGGAAGAGGAGGGCTGAGCGCCCTCCCCGCCTGTCACCCTTCCTTCGCCAGTCCCGACAGCTGCGCCATGATCTGCGCGGCCGACGACAGCCGCTTTTCCGGCGTCGGCAGGTCGCGGGTCAAGAACACGCTGTGGTCGGGGCGGATCTTTGCCATCGTACCCTGCTTGGCGATGTAACCGACCAGGCCCGCCGGGTTGGGGAACTGCTTGTCGCGGAACTGCAGCACGATGCCCTTCGGCCCTGCCTCCAGCTTCTCGACATTGGCGATGCGGCAGAGCGACTTGATGTAGACGACCTTCAGAAGATTCTGCACCTCGACCGGCATCGGCCCAAAGCGGTCGACCATTTCCGCGCCGAAGCCATCGATCTCGGAGAGTTCGGTCAGTTCGCCGAGGCGACGATAAAGCCCCATGCGCAGATGCAGGTCCGGCACGTAATTGTCCGGGATCATCACGGTGATACCGACCGAGATCTGCGGCGACCAGCCGGTGTCGAGCACCTCGTCCTCGCCCTTCACCTCGGCCACGGCCTCCTCCAGCATCTGCTGGTAGAGTTCGAAGCCGACTTCCTTGATATGGCCGGACTGTTCCTCGCCCAAGAGATTGCCGGCGCCGCGGATATCGAGGTCGTGGCTCGCCAGCTGGAAGCCTGCGCCCAGCGTATCGAGTGATTGCAGCACTTTCAGGCGGCGTTCGGCGGTCTGGGTCAGCTGCTTGTTGACCGGCAGGGTGAACAGCGCAAAGGCGCGCACCTTCGAGCGCCCGACGCGACCGCGCAGCTGGTAGAGCTGGGCAAGACCGAACATGTCGGCACGGTGGACGATCAGCGTGTTGGCGGTCGGCACGTCGAGGCCGGATTCGACGATGGTGGTGGACAGAAGCACGTCATATTTGCCGTCGTAGAAGGCATTCATGATGTCTTCCAGCTCACCCGCCGGCATCTGGCCGTGGGCCACCGCCACCTTCAGCTCCGGCACGTCGGATTGCAGATAGGCCTGGATATCCGGCAGGTCCGCCAGCCGCGGGCAGACGTAAAAACTCTGGCCGCCGCGATAGTGCTCGCGCATCAGCGTTTCGCGGATGACCAGCGGATCGAACGGAGAGATGAAGGTCCTCACCGCCATGCGGTCGACCGGCGGCGTGGTGATCAGCGAAAGCTCACGCACCCCGGTCATGGCAAGCTGCAGCGTGCGCGGGATCGGCGTGGCCGACAGCGTCAGCACATGCACGTCGCTCTTCAGCTCCTTCAGCTTCTCCTTGTGCTTCACGCCGAAATGCTGCTCCTCGTCGATGATGAGGAGGCCGAGATTGGCAAACTTGATGCCGGTGCCGAGCAGCGCATGGGTGCCGACGACGATATCGACCTTGCCCTCGGCGAGATCCTTCTTCGTCTGGTTCAGTTCCTTGGCCGTCACCAGACGCGAGGCCTGTTCCACCCGGATCGGCAGCCCGCGAAAGCGTTCGCGAAACGTCTTGAAGTGCTGGCGGGCGAGAAGCGTCGTCGGCACGACGACGGCCACCTGCGCGCCGTTCATGGCGGCGAAGAAGGCGGCGCGCAGCGCCACCTCCGTCTTGCCGAAGCCGACATCGCCGCAGACGAGACGATCCATCGGCCGGCCGGCGGCAAGATCCTCGCGCACCGAATCGATGGCATTCGCCTGATCTTCCGTTTCGTCATAGGGGAAACGGGCGGCGAACTCGTCATAGAGCCCTTCGGGCGTCGCGAGAACCGGCGCGCGGCGGGTGATGCGGGTGGCGGCAAGCTTGATCAGCGCATCCGCCATGTCGAGCAGGCGCTTCTTGAGCTTGGCCTTGCGCGCCTGCCAGGCGCCGCCACCGAGCTTGTCCAGCTGGGCTTCGGCGGCATCCGAGCCGTAGCGCGACAGGAGATCGATGTTTTCGACCGGCAGGAACAGCTTTGCCTGATCCGCATAATGCAGCTCCAGGCAGGCGCGCGGCGCGCCGGCCGCCTCGATCGTCACCAGACCGACGAAGCGGCCGATGCCATGTTCGGCATGCACGACGAGCGAACCTTCGTCGAGGCCGGCCACTTCCGAGATGAAATCGGCGCCGCGCTTGCGGCGTTTGGAGCGGCGCACCATGCGGTCGCCAAGAATGTCCTGTTCGCCGATGACGACGAGATCACCCGTCTCGAAGCCGCCTTCGAGGCTCAGCACGGCGGATGCCGCCTCGCCCTTGGCGAGGTTGCGGATATCCGACAGCTTTTCGATGGGCTTGATGCGCTTCAAGCCGTGCTCGTCCAGCACCTGCAGCAGGCGGTCGAGCGAGCCCGCCGACCAGCCGGTGACAAGAACCTTGGCGCCGCCGGCCCGCTTGTCGGCAATGTGCTTGACGACGAGATCGAAGACGTTGACCCGCTCGTCGCGGTTCTGCTGCTCGGCCTCGGCCTGCGCCTTGGCCCAGCGCGGACCGGCATGCGCCTCCAGCGTCACCACGCGCTTGGCCTGCGCGTCGATTTCGGCAAAGGGGGTCAGGCGAATGGCGCTGGCGGCATCCAGTTCCCGAACGAAAGCGGAGCCATCCAGATAGAGCTGGCCGGGCGAGACGGGCTTGTAGGGTGTCGACTGCGCCATGCCGGCCTTGCCGGTCTGGCCAGCTGTATGACGCGCCTCGAAATAGTCGTGGATCAGCTTGGAGCGTTCCTGCGCCGCCTCGCGCGCCGTATGGTCGGTGACGATCCGAAAGCCTTTCAGATACTCGAAGGCGGTATCGAGCTTTTCGTAGAACAGCGGCAGCCAGTGTTCCATGCCGGCATAGCGGCGACCTTCGGACACGGCCTGATAGAGCGCGTCGTCGCGGGTCGCTGCCCCGAAGGTGGAGAGATAGGATTTGCGGAACCGGCTGATCGTATCCGGCGTCAGCGTCACTTCGCTCATCGGGTTGAGGTCGAGCGATCGCGCCTGCCCCGTCGTGCGCTGGCTGGCCGGATCGAAGGTGCGGATCGATTCCAGCGTGTCGCCGAAGAAATCGAGGCGCACCGGCTCTTCGGTGCCCGGCACGAAGACATCGAGAATGCCGCCGCGCACGGCAAATTCGCCGACTTCACGCACGGTCGACACCCGGTCGAAGCCGTTACGCTCCAGCCTTGCGGCAATGTCGTCCATGCGGATCGTGTTGCCGGGCCGGGCGGAAAAGGCGAGGCTTTCGATCACGCCGGCCGGCGCAATCTTCTGCATCATGGCATTGACGGTGACGAGCACGATGGCCGGATGCGGCTTCTTCGCATGCGCAATCAGGCCGGAGAGTGCGGTGAGCCTGCGGGCCGACACATCGGCGCTCGGCGAGACGCGGTCATAGGGAAGGCAGTCCCAGGCCGGCAGCGTCATCACCGGAATGTCGGGTGCGACGAAGGACAGCATCTGTTCGATGTCGGCCATGCGCTGGCCGTCGGACATCACATAGGCAACCGGCTGGCCGGTGCGGGCGATCTCGGCCAGCAGCAGCGGCTCCATGCCGGCCTGCACATTGGCAATGGTGAGGCCCGCCGGCGAGGCGATGACGGCCTTTGCGCTGAAACCGGCAATCATTCGCTGCGCCCAAACTTCTCGTCGAGGCTTTCCTTCGTCACGAGGTCGAAATCCGGCCGATAAGCGGCAATGCGCTGAAACATCGGCGTCTGCAGGTGTTGTGGCACCGGATCGGCCCCGGTGATCCAGCGGTTCAGGTCCTGGTCTTCCTCGGCCATGACCGCTTCGAGTTCGTCGAGCTCGGCATCGGAAAGCGTGGCGATCTGCTCCTCGGCGAACTGGCCGAAGACGAGATCCATCTCGCGGATGCCGCGATGCCAACAGCGATAAAGAATTCTGCGGCGCCGGGGATCGAGATCGGCGCTTGAACGCGACAGTCCTGTCATGAGCGTAAAACCTTGTTGCGCGGCTGATATAGGATGAAAACTTGCGAATGTCAGCCTTGCCAAGCAGGCAAATTCCGACGCATTTTGCGCCCCATGCGTCCCGCCCTTCTCGATCCCCTGTTCGCCTCGGTCTCCAGCCTGCCCGGCATCGGCCCGAAGCTCGCCGATCTCATCGCCCGCGTCACGAACCGGCAGGATGCCGAGGATTGCCGGGTGGTGGACGTTCTGTTCCACGCGCCGGCCTCGCTGATCGACCGGCGCAACCGGCCGGGTATCGCGCTTGCCCCGCAAGGCGCAATCGTCACGCTGGAAGGCCGTGTCGACCGCCATCAGCCGCCACCGGCTCACACGAACCAGCCCTACCGCGTCTTCCTGCAGGACGAGACCGGCGAACTGGCGCTGACCTTCTTCCGGGTGAAGGGCAACTGGCTGGACAAGGCGCTGCCGGTCGATGAGCAGGTGATGGTCAGCGGCAAGGTCGACTGGTTCAACGGCCGCGCCTCCATGGTGCATCCCGACCTGATGGTGAAGGTTTCGGAAGCCGGCGAGATGCCGCTGGTGGAGCCGGTCTATCCGCTGACGGCGGGCCTGATGCCGAAGGTGATCCGCCGCGCCGTGGAGGGCGCGCTTGCCCGCCTGCCGCGCTTTCCCGAATGGATGGATGCGGCGCTCCAGCAGAAACAGGGCCTGCCGGATGTCGCGGATGCCTTTCGCCAGTTGCACGATCCGCGCGATGCGCAGGATCTCGATCCCCGCGCGCCGGCCCGCCGCCGGCTGGCCTATGACGAGTTTCTTGCCGGCCAGGTGTCGCTGGCGCTGGTGCGCCAGCGCATGCGCAAGGCCTCCGGAAGGCCGGTTGCGGTGCCGGGCCGGTTGGGCGCCACCATCCTCGCCGCCCTGCCCTTTTCCCTGACAGGCAGCCAGCAGACGGCGATTGCCGAGATCCGCGCCGATATGGCCAGGAGCGAACGCATGCTGCGCCTCGTGCAGGGCGATGTCGGCGCCGGCAAGACGCTGGTGGCCCTGATGGCGATGGCCGATGTCGTGGAAGCCGGCGGCCAGGCAGTGCTGATGGCGCCGACCGAAATTCTCGCCCGCCAGCATTTTGCGACGATCCAGCGGTTCGGCGCAGCCGCCGGACTGAAGGTGGAGGTGCTGACCGGCCGGGTAAAGGGCAAGGAGCGCGAGGAGGTTCTGGCGCGCATCGCATCGGGCGAAGCCCAGATCGTCATCGGCACGCATGCGCTGTTCCAGGATGCCATCATCTATCACGATCTGATGCTGGCGGTGGTGGACGAGCAGCACCGGTTCGGCGTGCATCAGCGCCTGAAGCTGACGGCCAAGGGCGATGCGCCGCATCTGCTGGTCATGACCGCGACCCCCATTCCGCGCACGCTGGTGCTGGCCGCCTTCGGCGACATGGATGTCTCCAAGCTCACGGAAAAGCCGGCGGGCCGCAAGCCGATCCAGACCGTGACCGTGCCGACCGAACGCACCGACGAGATCATCGCCCGCCTACGTGCAGCACTCGCGGAAGGCAAGAAGGCCTACTGGATCTGCCCGCTGGTGGAGGAGTCGGAAGAATCCGAGCTGATGTCGGCGGAGGAACGGCATGCGGTTCTCATAAAGGCGCTGGGCCCGCAGTTCGGCACAAAGGTCGGGCTGGTGCACGGCCGCATGAACGGTGCCGACAAGGATGCGGTGATGGCCGCCTTCAAGGCCGGCGAGCTGCGCCTGCTGGTGGCGACCACCGTGGTCGAAGTCGGCGTTGACGTTCCCGATGCAACGATCATGGTCATCGAGCATGCGGAACGCTTCGGCCTTGCCCAGCTGCACCAGCTGCGCGGTCGCGTCGGGCGCGGCGACGAGGCCTCCACCTGCATCCTGCTCTACAAAGGCCCCCTGGGGGAAACAGGCCGGGCGCGGCTCTCCATCCTGCGTGACAGCGAGGACGGGTTTCTGATTGCCGAGGAAGACCTGAAGCTGCGCGGCGAAGGCGAACTGCTCGGCACCCGCCAGTCCGGCACGCCCGGCTTTCGCATCGCAAGCCTGGAAGCTCATGCGGACCTGCTGGAAATCGCCCGCAAGGATGCGGCCTATCTCATCGAAAAGGACCCGGAGCTGGTCAGCGAGCGCGGACAGGCGCTGCGCGTGCTTCTCTATCTGCACCGCCGCGACGAGGCGATCCGGTATCTCCGCGCGGGATGACAGGCGCCACGGTCGCGGCGCCCGTCACGGTCGATCTTACTTGGCCATGCCCGGCAGGGTGACGCGGAACACCTGGAACATGGTGTCGACGTCCGCGCCGCCATCGGCCTTGTAGGCCGCGCCCACCTGGAAGCCGTCCTGCGTCAGGAAATCATTGTCGTTGGCGACGAACAGGAAGTAGTCGTCCGGCGCGGAGGCATCGAGCACCGGGGCGATCGACATGGCCTCCCACTTTTCCGACAGGTTGTTCTTGTCGTTCGGCGCACCATTGTGCAGGCCGAATCGACCAAGCTCGGCATTGTCGTTGAGGTCGATGAATGGCGTGACCGCCGCGACCTTCACGGCACTGTCCACCACACCCTTCGGCGCCACTGGCTTCATGCCGTCGAATTCGCTGTTTGCGATGTCGGTGGCGGCCGAGAGATCGACGAGGTCGATCTTGCGATAGACGGAGGTGTCGCCCTTGAGACCCTGGCCGTTGTTGCTGTCGCGCGCCAGCATCAGGAAGGCCTTGTCGGACAATGCGAGGATTTCGCTCTGCGCGGCAACGGCGACCTTGCCCTTGTTGTCGAAGGTCGGCAGCGGCACGACATATTCGTGCACCAGCTTCAGGTTGTCGATGTCGGTGGCATCATAGACCAGCGCGCGGGTGTTAATGCGGGTCGCGCTCGAATCGCCGCCATCCTGGCGGGTGGCGGACTGCAACAGCGCGACGACGAACTTGCCGTCCGGCGTGATCGACATGCCTTCGAGGCCCTGGTTGTTCTGGCGGCCGGTATCGGGATCCTTCGGGTCCGGCTTCTTGCCGCCGGCATCCACGTTGTTGGAGGAGAAGTTGAGTTCGCCCTTGCGCATCGGAAGCAGCGCCTTCGGCGGCTGCGTGGCGGAGATCATCTTTCCGTCGGCGCCGAAGTGATAGATGTAGGGACCGTATTCGTCGCTGATCAGGAAGGAACCGTCCTTCAGGCGGACGACGGCTTCGGGATCGAGCGACACCTTGCCGGTGCGGGCTTCCGGCAGCGGCGGCAGCTTGCCGGCAGCGGCGCGCACGCCCGATTCCGGGTCGAGGCCGGTCATGCTCTTGCCCTTGTCGTCCAGGAGCAGGATCGTGTCGGCGAGCTTTGCTTCCATGCCCTTCTGCTGGTCGGCGGCGGCCGGCGTGCCGGTGGCCGGCGTCAGGCGAAATTCGATGCGGTTCAGGCGGTCGTTATAGTCCGTCGTGCCTTCCACATTGTAGCCGCGGTCCGGCAGCAGCCACAGGGCGCCGGTATAGCCTGCGCCGTCCTTTTTCCAGGCGGTCGGATCGATCGCCATGCCGGAGCCGGAGCCAAAGGTCTCGCCGAACTTGTCGCGCTGGCTGGCCGGGATGCGACCGATGGCCACCAGCCCCTTGTTGGTCACCGTCACGCCTGCGCCGGACACCGACGTCTCGGCAAAGGCCATGACCGGAATAAGGACGACGGATGCTGCCAGAGCGGCTTTCAAGCCGCGGCCGAACGTCACGCAATCGAATTTCATCTTGCTGATCCTGTGAGCGAAAGGAAAAAAGTCTGGATCATCGTCATGGCTGCCAGGCGGCGCGCCGACGATACTTCACGCGGGATCACTCCCCCACAGCGTGATCTAGGAGTCTATTGTGACCGCCAGATGAAATGTGCCGGCAAGGCACGGCGGAATCTTACTCGGATATGGTTTTCGGCGTCCAGGCGGGCGCAATCAGGCCGCCGGAAATCAGAAGCTTTGCCGCGTCTTCCGGCGTCATGTCCAGCATCACCACCTTGCTCTTTGGCACGAAGAGCAGGAAGCCGGCCGTCGGCACCGGCGTCGGCGGCAGGAACACGGCCAGCATTTCCTCGCCGTCCTCGTTCAGGCGGGCGGCAATCTCGCCCTGCGCCTCGGTGGAGATGAACACCATGGCCCAGCTGCCCGGCCCCGGAAACTCGATCATCCCGACCTTCTTGAAGGAGGTCGACTGATCCTTCAGCACCGTTTCAAAGATCTGCTTGAGGCTCTTGTACAGCGTACGTACCAGCGGCGTGCGGTGCAGGATCGATTCGCCGAAATTCACCACCGACCGGCCGATCAGGTTCTTGCCGAGAAAGCCGATCACGGTGATGAACACCACGGCAATCAGCAGGCCGAGGCCCGGAATGGTGATGTCGAAATAATATTGCGGATTGTAGCGCTGCGGAATGTAGGGCGTCACCCAGCTGTCCGCCCAGTCGATGAAGGCGAAGGTGAGCCAGATGGTGATCGCCAGCGGCGCGCAGATGATCAGGCCGGTAAGGAAGTTATTCCTCAGGCGGCCGAAAAACGTGATGCGTTCCGGTGTATCCGTCATTCTCGTCGCCGCTCATGCTGCACCGCCGCACGGACGGATTACCCGGACAATGCCCAAGGCCTTCACACTTCGCAAGGGCGAAAGGATGAAATAACGGCAAGGCGGGCGCTGCAACTTCCGCGTTTTCCGATCACTCCACCGTGACCGATTTGGCGAGATTGCGCGGCTGGTCCACGTCGGTGCCCATGAAGACCGCCGTGTGATAGGCGAGCAACTGGATCGGCAGGGCATAGATCATGGGCGCGATCACTTCATCCACCGTCGGCAGCACGATGGTCGCCATCGTGGCAAGCTTCGAGGCCGCAGCCCCCTTTTCATCCGTGATGAAGATGATCCGGCCGCCGCGTGCCGCCACTTCCTGCATGTTCGAGACGGTCTTCTCGAAGAAACGGTCATGCGGGGCAATGACGATGACCGGCATGTTCTCGTCGATGAGCGCGATCGGACCGTGCTTCAGCTCGCCCGCCGCATAACCTTCGGCATGGATATAGGAGATTTCCTTGAGCTTCAGCGCCCCTTCGAGCGCCAGCGGAAAACTCGTGCCGCGCCCGAGATAGAGCACATCCTTGAAGCGCGAAAGCTCGCGCGATAGCCCTTCCACCTGCGGTTCCACCAGATTCAGAACCCGGCTCATGATGCGCGGCATCTCGATCAGATGCCTGACCATGGCCTTCTCGTCTTCGGCGGTCAGCGTGCCGCGGGCACGGCCGGCCTGGATTGCCAGCGCCGCCAGCACGGCCAGCTGACAGGTGAAGGCTTTCGTCGAGGCAACCCCGATTTCCGGACCAGCGAGAATGGGGAAGACGGCATCGGCCTCGCGGGCAATCGTCGATTCGCGCACGTTAACGACGGCGCCGATGGTCAGCCCCTCCTGCCGGCAATAGCGCAGCGAGGCCAGCGTATCGGCCGTTTCGCCGGATTGCGAGATGAACAGCGCCGCCTGATCCTTCGACAGCGGGATTTCGCGATAGCGGAATTCGGAGGCGACATCGATTTCGACCGGCAGCCGGGCATAGCGCTCGAACCAGTACTTGCCGATCAGGCCGGAAAGATAGGCCGTGCCGCAGGCGGAAATCGCCAGACTGCGGATGCCTGCAAAATCGATGCCTGACGCGAGCGGCTTCACCGTGCCGGCGGCAAAGTCCACGTAGTGGCTGAGCGCATGCGAGATGATTTCCGGCTGCTCGTAGATTTCCTTTTCCATGAAATGGCGGTGATTGCCCTTGTCCACCATCAGCGCCGCCGCGTGCGAGATTTGCACGGGCCGAATCACCGGCTTTCCGGAGAAATCCATGATCGAGACGCCACTGGCGTTCATCACCGCGCAATCGCCATCCACCAGATAGGTGATGCGGTTGGTGAAGGGAGCAAGGGCGATCGCATCGGAGCCCAAAAACATCTCGCCCTTGCCATGCCCGACGGCCAGCGGCGGGCCGGAGCGGGCGGCAAGGATCGTGCCGGGATCGTCCTTGAACATCACCACCAGCGCATAGGCACCGGCAACACGGTTCAGCATGGAAAGCATCGCCGCCTTGTGGTCGAGGCCTTCACGCGTGAATTTCGCCAGCAGGTGCGCCACCACTTCGGTATCGGTCTGGCTCGAAAAGACGGCCCCCTCGGAAAGCAGTTCGTCGCGCAGCTCGGAAAAATTCTCGATGATGCCGTTGTGAACGACCGCGACACCCTCGACAAAATGCGGATGGGCGTTGGTCTCGTTCGGCGCGCCATGCGTCGCCCAGCGGGTATGGGCAATGCCGATCAGGCCCGGCAGCGGCTCGCTCGCCAGCTTCTTTTCCAGGTTGAACAGCTTGCCCTCGGCGCGGCGACGATCCATCACGCCATCATGGATGGTGGCGACCCCGGCGGAATCATAGCCGCGATATTCGAGCCGGCGCAGCGCATCGACCAGCCGCTCTGCGACCGGTTTACTGCCGACGATACCAACGATTCCGCACATATGAGCCTCATGTTATCCAAGTTTGCGTGGCGCATGTTTCCTACCGCACCGCACGCAGGACGCAACGGCAGCGGGGGTCAAATTCAATTTCTTACGGTAATCTAGAAAATGTTACCGTTCCGCCTTCTGTGCGGCCTTGAGCGCCAGCGCCCGCGCGCGCACCGCCGTCGCCCGCTCCGGCTTCACCTCCTGGCGGGCTCGGCCGAAGGCGAGCGCTTCGGCCGGAACATCCGCAGTGATAACGCTGCCCGAGGCCACATAGGCGCCGTCGCCGATCGTGACGGGCGCGACGAGGGCGGAATTGGAGCCGATGAAGGCATGCGCACCGATCCGGGTCTCGTGCTTGTTCACGCCGTCATAATTGCAGGTGATGGTGCCGGCGCCGATATTGGTGCCGGCGCCGACAAAGGCATCGCCGATGTAGGTCAGGTGATTGACCTTGGCGCCCGCGCCGATCTCGGCCTTCTTTACCTCGCAGAAATTGCCCACCTTGGCGCCTTCACCGAGGTTCGCGCCCGGGCGCAGCCGCGCGAACGGGCCAACGGTTGCGCCTTCCGCAACATGCGCCCCTTCCAGATGCGAGAAGGCGTGAATGACGGCGCCGCTTTCCACCGTGACGCCAGGGCCGAACACCACATTCGGTTCGATCAGCACATCCGGCGAAAGCACGGTGTCATGGGCGAGAAACACGGTTTCGGGCGCGATCATCGAGACGCCCGACAGCATCAGCGCATGGCGGCGGCGCTTTTGCCAGAGGGCTTCCAGCCCGGCGAGCTCCGCGCGGGTGTTGCAGCCGGCGAGTTCCTCCTCCGGCGCATCGATCGCCACCACCCTGGCGCCTTTAGCGCGGGCGATCTCGACGATGTCGGTCAGGTAGTATTCACCCTTCGCATTGCTGTTGCCGATCTTTTCCAGCCATTCCAGCGCCCGGGCGCCGTTGATCACCATCAGGCCGCTGTTGCAGCGGGTGATCCGCCGCTCGTCTTCGGAGGCATCCTTCTCCTCGCGAATCGCCAGCAGTTCGCCATTCTCGATCAGCAGTCGACCATAGCCGAAGGGGTTTGCCGCCTCGAAGCCGATCACCACGATGTCGGCGCCCTCCGCACGCTTGTCCCGCGCGGCGAGGAAGGTTTCCGGCTTCACCAGCGGCACGTCGCCATAGGTTACCAGCACATCGTCGTAGCCCTTGGCGATCGTCTCCCGGGCGGTCAGCACCGCATGACCGGTGCCGCGGCGCTCGGTCTGAAGCACGGAGGACACCTGCAGGCCGGGCAGCGAACCGGCCTGGGTCACCTTGTCCGCATCCCGTCCCACGACCAGCACCGCATCCTGCATGCCTGCCGCCTGCAACGCCGTCATCACATGCGCGATCATCGGCAGGCCTGCAATCGGATGCAGGACCTTCGACATCGAGGACTTCATGCGGGTGCTGTCGCCGGCGGCGAGGATAACGGCAAGGCAGGTGCGGTTCATGGCGCTCTCTCTCAAAATCGGTCGGCGCTTCTTACCAGCAGTCACGCTGCTTCGCCACTGGGGTCGGCCCGAGCCCGGTGCGGCGGCCAAAATGCAAAAGGCGCCCCGCGAGGGACGCCTTCCGGTAACGCTGTCCGCGTGGCGGCTTACTTCGGCAGCTTGTCGTCGACGCCTTCGACGTAGAAGTTCATGCCGAGCAGCGTGCCGTCGTCCGCCTTCTCGCCGGCCTTCAGCCAGGGCGTGCCATCCTGCTTGTTGATCGGACCGGTGAAGGGATGCAGTTCGCCGGACTTGATCTTGGCTTCGGTCTCTTCGGCCATCGCCTTCACGTCGTCTGGCATGTTGGTGTAGGGCGCCATGGTCAGGATGCCGTCCTTCAGGCCGTCCCAGATCTGTTCCGACTTCCACGTGCCGTCGAGCAGTGCCTTGGTGCGCTTGATGTAATAGGCGCCCCAGGTGTCGACGATGGCGGTCAGCTGGGTCTTCGGACCGGCGGCGATCATGTCGGAGGCCTGGCCGAAAGCATAGATGCCGCGCTCGGCAGCCACCTGCATCGGCGCCGTCGTGTCGGTGTGCTGGGTCAGGATGTCAACGCCCTGGTCGATCAGCGCCTTGGCGGCATCGGCTTCCTTGCCCGGGTCGAACCAGGTATTGGCCCAGACGACCTTCAGCTTGAAGTTCGGGTTGACCGACTTTGCACCCAGTTCGAAGGCATTGATGCCCATGACGACTTCCGGGATCGGGAAGGAGGCGATGTAGCCTGCGACGCCCTTCTTGGACATCTTGGCCGCGATCTGGCCGAGGATGTAGCGGCCTTCATAGAAGCGCGAATTGTAGGTTGCGAGGTTCGGTGCAGCCTTGTAGCCGGTCGCGTGTTCGAACTTCACGTTCGGGAACTTCTGGGCCACCTTCACGGTCGCATCCATGAAGCCGAAGGAGGTGGCAAAAACCACTGCGCAGCCGGAACGGGCCATGCGCTCGATCGCACGCTCTGCATCCGGACCTTCCGGCACGCTTTCCAGGTAGGGTGTCTCGATCTTGTCGCCGAGAGCCTTCTGCAGTTCCTGGCGGCCGAGATCATGGGCCTGGGTCCAGCCGCCGTCGGTCTTGGTGCCGACATAGACGAAGCAGACCTTGGTCTTGTCCGCTGCCTGGGCGCCGGGCACGGTGCTGCACAGGGCAGCGGCCGTTGCGGCAAGTGCGATGATGAGCTTCTTCATATTCAACCCCTGTTTGGCTTGAAGCTTCGGTTGTTCTATCTGCCGCCTCAGCGGTCCGGAACGAAGGGTTTCCCCAGGCATGCCGGCGTATTGATGAGCGTTGTACGGCGATTATGCGAAATGATGATGAGAACGACAATAGTCACGGCATAGGGCAGCATGGAGAGAAACTGCGAGGGAACGCCGATGCCGAAAGCCTGGGCGTGCAACTGCAGGATGCCGACCGCCCCGAAGATATAACCCCCGGCCAGAACGCGCCAGGGCCGCCAGGACGCAAACACGACGAGGGCCAGCGCGATCCAGCCACGGCCTGCCGACATGTTTTCCACCCATTGCGGCGTGTAGACGAGCGAAAGCTGGGCGCCGGCAAGCCCTGCGCAGGCGCCACCGAACATCACGGCCAGATAGCGGGTGCGGATGACGCTGATGCCGAGCGCATGGGCCGAGCCGTGATTGTCGCCGATGGCGCGCAGTTTCAGCCCGGTGCGGCTGCGGAACAGGAACCAGTTCACGCCGATGACAAGCGCGATCGACAGGTAGAAGGTGATGTCCTGCCGGAACAGCAGCGGCCCGACAACCGGGATGTCCGAGAGAACCGGAATGACGATCGGCGCGAGCTTCACGCCGGGAATGCCTACAAAGGCCTCGCCGAGCTGTCCCGAAAGGCCGAGGCCGAGCAGCGTCAGCGCAAGGCCCGTTGCCACCTGATTGGTCACCAGCGTCAGCGTCAGAAAGCCGAACAGCAGCGAAAACAGCGCGCCGCCGACAATGCCGGCCACGAGGCCGACGAGCGGCAGGCCGGTGAGTTGCGCTCCCGCGAAGGCACAGACGGCGCCCATGATCATCATGCCCTCGACGCCGAGGTTCAGCACGCCGGCGCGTTCCGTCACCAGTTCGCCCATGGCGGCGATGACAAGCGGCGTCGCGGCGGTGATGATCGTGAGAAGGATCGCTTCGATCATGGTCAGGACTTCGCCTCCCGGGCGCGGCCGGAGCCGAAGATGATGCGCACGCGGTAGAGGATCAGCGTGTCGCAGGACAGCACGAAAAACAGCAGCAGGCCCTGGAAGACGCGCGTCACCTTGTCGGACACGCCGATCGACAGCTGCGCCGCCTCGCCGCCCAGATAGGTCAGCGCCAGCACGAAGCCGGAGGCGATCGCGCCGAGCGGGTTGAGGCGCCCCAGGAAGGCAACGATGATCGCCGTAAAACCATAGCCCGGCGAAATGCTCGGCTGCAGGTGGCCGATCGAACCGGACACTTCTGAAATGCCGGCAAGCCCCGCAAATGCGCCCGACAGCATCATCGAGAACCACACCATGCGGCGGGCGGAAAAGCCGGCGAAGCGCCCTGCCCGTTCGGAGCGGCCAAGCACGGTCACCTCAAAGCCCTTCAGCATGAAGCGCATCATGAACCACACGAGCACGGCTGCCAGAAGCGCAAACAGGATGGAGGCATGCGCCCGGCCGGAATCGAGCAGCGGCGGCAGCACGGCTTCCGGCGCAAAGCTGATCGACTGCGGAAAGTTGAAGCCCTTCGGATCGCGCCAGGGCCCGCGCACGAGCCAGTCGAGGAACAGCTGCGCAATATAGACCAGCATCAGGCTGACCAGGATCTCGTTGGTGTTGAAGCGGGTCTTCAGCAGCGCCGGAATGCCGGCAAACAGTGCGCCGCCGGCAGCCCCCATCACCAGCATCAGCGGCAGCACCAGCACCGAATGCCATTGCGGCACCAGGATCGGCAGGATCGAGCCGGTGATCGCGCCGATGGTGAACTGGCCCTCGGCGCCGATATTCCAGTTGTTCGAGCGGTAGCAGACCGAGAGGCCCACCGCGATCAGGATCAGCGGCCCGGCCTTGATCGCCAGTTCGTGCAGCGACCAGACCTCAAGCAAGGGCTCCACGAAGAAACTGTAGAGCGCGTGTCCGGGATCCTTGCCGAGCAGACGGAACATGATTGCGCCGAAGATCAGTGTCAGCACGAGCGCCAGAAGCGGCGAGACCAGCGAGAACACGCCTGAGGCGGCAGGGCGGCGTTGCAGTTCAATGCGCATGGACGCCTCCCGCAGTCGCACCGGAATGGGCCGTCGAATCGTGGATGCCGCCCATCAGCAGGCCGATCTTTTCCAGCGTCAGGTCGCCTGCCGGATAGGGTTTCGACAGCCGCCCCTCGGAGATCACGGCGATGTTCGTCGCCACCTCGAAGATCTCGTCGAGATCCTGACTGATGACGATGACGGCGGAGCCGGCCCGCGCCAGATCGATCAGCGCCTGGCGGATACGGCTTGCCGCACCGGCATCCACACCCCAGGTCGGCTGGTTGACGACAAGCACGGCGGGCTTGCGATCCAGTTCGCGGCCGATGATGAATTTCTGCAGATTGCCGCCGGACAGCGAACCGGCGGCGGGATCGTCACCGCTCTTGCGCACGTCCATCGCCGCGCAGATGCGCCGCGCCGTGGCACGGATGGCGTCATGGCGGATGACCGACAGCAGCCCCCCCGCCAGGAACAGGCTGCGGTCGGACTGGCTGCGTGACAGCAGCAGGTTGTCCGACAGCGCCATGTCGGAGACGGCCGCATGGCCGTGTCGCTCTTCCGGCACGAAGCCTGCGCCGAGCAGCCGCCGTCCATTGATTCCGGTCCGACCGACCGCCTTGCTGCAGAGACGGATCGCCTCGTCATTGCCAACAGGATATTCGCCTGAGAGCGCATCAAACAGTTCGCCTTGCCCGTTGCCGGCCACACCGGCAATAGCGAGCACCTCGCCTGCCCGCACCTCCAGCGCGATATCCTTCAGCGTGACCGAGAAAGGCGTCCGGGCCGGAACCGAGAGGTTCTGCACCTGGACCAAGGCCGAACCGAGATCGGTTGTTGAGTCGCGATGAACGCCGGCAACGTCGGAGCCGACCATCATCCGGGCGAGCGAGGCCGGCGTTTCCTGCCGGGGATCGCAGTCTCCCGTCACCTTGCCATGACGCAGAACGGTGGCCCGGTCGCAGATCCGCTGCACCTCTTCCAGCCGGTGGCTGATATATAGCACGGAGCGCCCCTCCGCCTTCAGCTTGAACAGCGTCTCGAACAACTTGTCGGCCTCTTGCGGTGTCAGCACCGAGGTCGGCTCGTCGAGAATGATCAGCTTGGGGTTCTGCAGCAGCGCCCTGACGATCTCGATGCGCTGGCGCTCGCCGACCGAAAGATCGGCCACATGCGCATGCGGATCGAGCGGCAGGCCGTAGGCCTTGGACAGGCTTTCCGCCTCCTCGGCGATCTTGGCGAGCGGGATCTTCGGATCGAGCGACAGGGCGATGTTTTCCGCAACCGTCAGCGCCTCGAACAGCGAGAAGTGCTGGAACACCATGCCGATGCCGAGCGTGCGCGCCTCGCCGGGCGAACCGATGGAAACAGGGCGGCCATCCCAGAAGATACGGCCCTCGCTCGGCTGCAGCACGCCGAACAGCATCTTCACGAGGGTGGATTTGCCGGCGCCGTTTTCGCCGAGAAGCGCGTGGATCTCGCCCGGGCCGATCGAAAGATCGATCCCGTTGCAGGCGGCGAACGTGCCGAAATATTTCGTCAGGCTTCGAACCTTCAGAAGCGAACCCGCTTCCGGACCCCGCGCTTCACTCACACGCCACCCCTCATGCTTGTCGCACCCACCTTCTGCGAGGCTTGACCGGCTGCGAAAGCGAAATCATCTGCCCGGGCAACTCCGGTACATCGAAGAATTGATACCGTTTTTGCTGCCGTGCACAACAGAAAAGTCGAGGCTTACCGGCGGTTTATCGGGCTTTTCCAAGGTTTGGAAGAAGTTGAAGCACGCCGCCGATGACGTAGAGATAGAGACCCGTCAGCACCACGCCCCAGACCAGCCAGGCGGGCGAGTCGAAATGCAGGAGCAGCGAGTAACCGGACAGCGCGCACCACAGCAGGAAGATGCCGAGGTTGAGCGGCCGCAGCCGTTTGACGCGCACCGGATGCAGGAAATGGACCGGCAGGAAGGTGACGATGACAGAGGTCACCACCACGATCATCGCGGTGGCCTCGCTCGCCTGGATGACGAAGAGGGTGAGGATCACCATGTTCCACACCACGGGGAAGCCGGAGAAGAAATATTCGTCCGTCTTCATGCCGGTGTCGGCGTAATAGATGGCGCTCGATACCACGATCATTCCGGCGGCGACGAAGGACCACGTCTCGCCGATCATGCCGCTCTGGTAAAGCGCGAAGGCCGGCAGCAGCACATAGGTCACATAGTCGATAATGTTGTCGAGCGTGTCGCCGGACCAGTTGGGCAGGACTTCCTTGACCCGTACCTTGCGCGCGATCGGCCCGTCGATGCCATCGATCAGCAGCGCCAGGCCCAGCCACCACCACATGTCGACGAAACGCCGTTCGGCTGCCGCCACCACGCCGAGAAAGGCGAGGAAAGAGCCGGAGGCTGTCAGCACATGCACGGAAAAGGCGCGGATTTCCGCATAGGGCACTTTCCGGTAATTGAAGATTCGCCTGATCACGCCCTGCTCCGCAACGCCTGTGGAAAGACGGTCATATGCGGCCAATCGGCGCGCTTTGCAACCTTATCGGCCCCCTTGCGACCAAGCCCATGGATAAGTGTCACAAGTTTGCCTAAATAGGTCAGGACCGACATAACAGAAGAAGACTGCCAATGCATGACATCGAGATCGCCGTTGTGGGTGAAGGACTGGCTGGTTCGGTGGCGGCGCTCGCACTGGCGCGTGCCGGACGCAAGGTCTCGCTGGTTGCCCCGCAACGGAACCGTCAGGACCGCCGCACGACGGCGCTGATGGACCAGTCCATCCGCTTCGTCGACAGCCTCGGCCTGTGGTCAGTGCTGGAGCCGGCCTCTGCGGCGCTCTCCGTGATGCAGATCCTCGATGGCACGACACGGCTGTTCCGTGCGCCGCCGGCGCAGTTCCGCGCCGCCGATGTGGGGCTTTCCGCCTTCGGCTACAATATTCCGAACGCCGCGCTGATGCAGGTGCTGTCCGATGCCGTCACGGCCGAGCCCAATATTGCCCGCATCGATGCGAGCCTCGAGCGTCTGGACCTGCAGGCCGATGCCGCGCACCTCACCCTTTCCGACGGAGAGACCATGACGGCGGCCTTCGTGATCGGTGCCGATGGGCGTGGTTCGAAGGTGCGCGAGGGGGCTGGCATCGCCACGCGCCGCTGGGCCTATCCGCAGACGGCCGTGGTGCTGAACTTCTCCCACGAGCAGCCGCACGGCAATGTCTCGACCGAGTTTCACACCGAGACCGGCCCCTTCACGCAGGTGCCGCTGCCCGGCAACCGTTCCAGCCTTGTGTGGGTGGTGAAGCCGGATGCGGCCGAGCACCTTCTGTCCCTGCCGCTCGAGGCATTGTCTCACGAGGTTGAACTGCGCATGCAGTCCCTGCTGGGCAAGGTCTCGGTCGAGGATGGCGTCGAATCCTGGCCTCTCTCCAGCCTGATGTCGGATCGGTTCGGCAAGGGACGGGTGGCTTTGGTCGGCGAGGCGGCGCATGCCTTCCCGCCGATCGGCGCGCAGGGCCTCAATCTGTCGCTGCGCGACGTGATGGAACTGGTGGACCTGCTGAAGACCACCGGCGGCCTGCCGGTTGCCGCCGATGCCGGCGACCGCTTCAACCGCCGCCGCCGCCCGGACATCATGACCCGCACGCTCGGCGTCGACCTGCTGAACCGCTCGCTGCTGTCGGATTTCCTGCCGATGCAGGTGGCCCGCGCCGCGGGCCTTCACATGCTGACCGCCGTCGGGCCGCTGCGCAATATTCTGATGCGCGAGGGCGTGGAACCCGGTCGCAGCCTGAGGGATATGGCCTCCAGCCTAAGGACCGCCTTCGGCCGGAAGAAGACCGGCTGAAATCAGATAGAGCACGACGGGCAATGTCGCGATCGACAGCAGTGTTGTGATCAGCACCGTTGCCGAGGCCCGCTCCTGCCATACACCGTAATGCTGGCTGATGACGAAGACGTTGGTGGCGGTCGGGAGCGCGGCGAGCAGGACGGCCGCATGCACCCAGGCCGGATCGATGCCGCCGACCAGCCTCAGCGCGGCATACATCGCGGCCGGCAGGATCACCAGCTTGGCAACGGCGATGGTGCCGATCTCGGCGGGAACGCGCCGCAGCGGCCGGAGCGAGAGCGTCACCCCCATGGCAAACAGCGCGCATGGCGCGGCCGCTTGCGCGAGGTAGTCGACAAGGCGCTGCGCGGCCACCGGCAAGGGCCAGTCCAATGCGGCGACGAGGAAGCCTGCAGCCGCCGACAGGATGAAGGGGTGAAACGCGACACGCCGCGCCACCTGGCCGGCAAGTTGCAGCGGCGGCTGGCGCTCGCCGCCCGCCAGCGCCATCAGGGCCGGGGCCACGATGAAGTGCAGGGCGTTTTCGAAACAGACGATCAGCGCCACCGGCACGGCGGCCTGTTCGCCGAGCGCCAGCAGCGCGAGACCTGGCCCCATATAGCCGATATTGCCGTAAGCGCCGCCAAACGCCTGGATGATGCTTTCGGCAAAGCTTGCGCGATGCAGCAGGAAGGCTGCTGCAAACAGCAGCGCATAAACCGCATAGACGGCGGCAAGCTGGGTCGCGATGAAATCGAGGCGGGTCAGATCGGCAATCGGCGTGCGCGAGACGAGCTTGAAGAACAGCGCCGGCAGTGCCGCATAGATGATAAAGGTGTTCATCCAGCCGAGTGCGTCTGCGCCCTGCCGGGTTACCTTGGCCGCGACGAAGCCGATCAGGATCAGACCAAAGAACGGCAGCAGCAAAGCAAGTATGGCAGCCACCGTTAATCCTCCTTCGCCGTCCGCCTCACGTGCCGGTTAGCATCCCGTTCCGGCACGCGAAACGGAAAACCGCAAAAAATCCTCAACCGATTCGGGTCAGGATCGGAAAGGTTTGCTGGAACCAGATCGCCATGTCGCTGACGAAGCCGAAGATGAAGGCGAAGCCTGTCAGCACAAGCAACCCGCCCATTGCCTTTTCAACCAGCCCCAGATGTCGCCGGAAGCGGGACAGGAAGCGCATGAAGGCACCGGAAAAACCGGCCGCGATCCAGAAGGGCACGGCAAGACCGAGCGAATAGATGGCAAGCAGCAAAGCCCCGTCACCCACCGTTGCGCGCGAGGCGGCGACCGCCAGGATCGCACCCAGCACCGGACCGATGCAGGGCGTCCAGCCGAAGGCGAACGCAAGGCCCATGACATAGGCCCCCGAGAGCGTCGCCGGCTTACCCCCCGCCTGGAACCGCGCTTCCCGCGCCAGAAGACCGATGCGGAAGGCGCCGAGAAAGTTCAGGCCCATGACGATGATGATGAGACCACCGATCTTCGCCAGCATATCCATGTGCTGGCGCAGCAGCACGCCAATCGTCGTCGCGCCCGCCCCGAGCGCCACAAAGACCGTGGCAAAGCCGAGCGTGAAGAACAGCGAGGACAGAAGCACCGCCCGCCGCGCAACGGTTGCCTCACGCCCCTCGCCGCCACGGAACTGCTCCACCGAGATGCCGGCCATGTAGCACAGGTAAGGCGGCACCAGCGGCAGCACGCACGGCGACAAGAACGACAGGGCGCCGGCAAGCAGCGCACTGACCAGCGAAATTTCGGCAATCGACACAGGCACTCTCCGTCCACTTCAGCCCTTCCATACGCAGCTGCGGGACGGCATGCCAATCACCTTTTCGCGTCAGCCGGGCAGATCTGTCGGGAGAATTGCGCCGCCCCAGGATGAGAGCATGGAACTCTCAAGTTCCATACCGACCTCCTCTTCGAGGGCACCACACCGGGAGACAAAAGATTGCAAAGGAATGCCTGCCCCTCCCGATACGTTTCAGTTTCAGGGCCGGTGAGGAAACAGCACCGTATAATTACCGAGATCAATGCGTTCTGCTGTCTTTGCGATTTCGCACAGGGCATCCGTGTTTCGACGTACGCCATAGCGCATGAGGTCGGCCCAGCCTGCAGGGGCAAAGGCCGGCTGCGGCGCGCAGGACAGATCCTTGACCACGATTGCCTTGGTGTCCATCCGGGCCAGGTAGTCTGTAAGTCCTGTGGTATAATCAGGCAGAGGCTCTGTGTTCGTCTGCTGACGCCATGGGATAAGCATGCCGGGCTGGTCCATCAGCAGCACCCTTGCCTGCAGCAATGGAACCAAGAAGCGGGCTTCGCTGATGTCCACCAGCACTACAGCGCCGTTTGAGCCGATTCTGGAATTAATGATGTCACCGACGTTGCGAACCATCGCTGCCTGCTCGCGGGTCAGTTCATGCTGAAGGAGGCGACGTTCCGCGACGCCGTGTCCCGCAACGCGTGCGCCCAACAGAAGAACGAGCAAAATGCCAAGCAGCGCCGGCGGTGCGAAACGCGTAAAACCCTGCGATTGAAGAAAAGACCAGCGCGAGAACGCCTCGCCCACCACGATGAGGCTGACAACGATCATCGAGAAGGAAACGGGGGTAATGTATCGCCCCGACGCCAGGCCGGATGTGGCGATGACGACCGATGCCGCAAAGATCAGGAAGATCACGATGACGGCCAGAAATGCCAGGCAGACCGAGCGATTGCGGCGCAGGACGACAAGGCTGGACAGGGCGCCAACCAAGGCCAGTAGAAACGGAATGTCGCGCGAGGTTATTCTGGCAATATTGGCGAGATGTCCCGAAAGGGGCATCGATCCCATAATCGAAATTCCCTCCGAGGTAATATGCGTTCCACGTCCCAGGAGCGGATAGAGCCAACTTCCACCGATGTCGTGGTAGACGAGCAGAGAGCTGCCGAAAAGGCCGACGATGGGAAGCCCGAGGACGGCAAGTCTGACCGCGTCCATCGGATTGCGAATGACAAGCCAGAGACATATGCCGCCGGCAAGAAGGCCGTTGAAGGGCGCTGTGGTCGGTCTGAAGACAAGCGCTGCAAGAGGCAGGGTCACGATGGCCGCCAGTTCCATTGATGTTGGCCTGCCGCCTCGAACAATACCCAGGGCAAGGAGAATGAGAACCAGCGACAGCGACCCGATGATGAAGGTGCTTGCCGTATTCGCGAGCGCCGCACTTCCCAATAACGGCATCAACGCTATGACGATGATCGCCAGAAGTGCTGCAGCCACAGGAAGCTTTGGCCGTGTCACCACCGCCACAATGAAAAGCAAGATGCCCAGCGCAGGCTCGACCAGAGACAGGTAGCCCATGCCGAACCAATGGATAACGGGTGCCTGAAACGCATAAATGCCCCCAACCGAAAACAGTCGCCGCTCGCTTAGAGGCTGTATTGTCGCCCGAATGTCTCCATAGAAGTCCCGGGCAAAGACAAGGTAGGCGCCATTGTCATCGCCGCCATTGATGGCGGCGGGAAAGGCCAGAGCCCAGAAGAGGTAGCCGGTGACCACCGCGAGACCAAGCGCGATATGACGCCGCGTGGCCGATGCTCCGGACAGGCCGACGACCGAAATGGAAAGGAGCACTGCGCCGCAGGTCATCCAAATCGATCGAAAAAACTCCGGCAGCGGCATCAGCGCGACGAATGTGAACACCGAAAGAGCGATGAAAACTGCCAGGACCGGCCGAGAGGGAGGATCAAAATCCAGCTGATCTTGTTGTGCGTGAATATGATCTGAAATGTTCCGGTTCGTTATGGAAGCCATTGAGTGTTGTCCTTCCCGATCTGAAAATGCTTGAAGCAAATCATCCGAAGCAAATTCTGTTGCCTGCCAAGCGCCCGCCTCGTTCTGCGAGCATTTGAGCTGAAGCCGAATCCATCCACAAAATCTCTGCAAATACTTGAAGCAGCCGGCACGATTGCATGCAACGAGATTCCTCTGCGATTGCGTCAAGACCCTGTGGAATTTTCACTTTCGCGGGTTGACCGAAGCCGCACCCCCGCATATGTTCCGCGCACTTTCGAAGGGCGCGTCGCCCCACCTGAGAGCGTAGCTCAGCCGGTAGAGCAACTGACTTTTAATCAGTAGGTCCTGGGTTCGAATCCCAGCGTTCTCACCATTAAATCCCCTGACTGATTGTCATTCCTGACAGCGATGATTGCACCAGCGCCGGCACAAGCCGCTTCGATGGAGTGTTGTGGCGTTTACGCCATCGGTGCCACAGCGTTCTGATATATCAGATAAGGGCACTCTGTTGCAATTCCGCGCGCTTTTGATATATCAGCTCGATATGGAGCCGTTGGAAACTGTCAGCTACGCTGATTCTCTCGCCCATCAGGCCTATCGGGTTCTGGAGCAGGCGATCGTGACGCTGGCGCTGGCGCCGGGTTCGCTTGTCACCGAGAAGCAGTTGATCGATCTGGCTGGCCAGGGGCGTACGCCGGTGCGCGAGGCGATCCTGAAGCTGGAATGGCAGGGGTTGATCGTGGTGAAGCCGCGCAGCGGGCTTCTGATCGCCGACATTGCACCGTCCGACTGGCAAAACGTGATGGCGATGCGACGGCGGCTCGAGCCGGAGGCGGCGGCGCTTGTGGCGCGCCACGCCGATGACGGACAGCGCAGGCGGCTGGTGGAATGCGCAAGGGACATGAGCACCGCAGCCGTGATGGCAGATACCGTGGGCTTTCTCGCCGCCGACAAGCGATTCGATGACATCATGGAGCATGCCTGCCCCAATCGTTTTCTCTCGGCCGCGCTTGCACCGCTCAGGGCGCATGCGCGCCGCCTGTGGTGCGCCACAGCGACGACCGAACTCATGGACCGGGCCGTCGGCCTGCATCTGGCCGTCATCCGCGCCATTCAGACGGGGGATTGTGTTGAAGCGGCAGCCGCAACCGGGCGACTTCTCGATGCCTTGCCGGATCTTGAGAGATAGGTCTCAGGCGGGGCTTGCTTCGCCCGCCCTTTCGCGGGCGAGGGCTGCAAGATCCGCCGGCTTCAGCTCGACCGATTCGCCGCAGCCGCAGGCCGAGGTCTGGTTGGGATTGATGAAGGTAAAGCCGGAGCGCATTTTCGTTACTTCGAAATCCATCCGCGTGCCGAGCAGATAGAGCACGGCGGAGGGTTCGATCCAGACCTTCGCACCTGCATGCTCGATCAGATCGTCTTTGGCGCTCGGTTCCGTCACCAGATCGACGGTATATTCCATGCCGGCGCAACCGCCCTTCTTGATGCCGATGCGAAGCCCCTTCGCATCCGGCCCGGATTTGTCGACGATTGCCTTTACGCGGTCCGCGGCGGCATCGGTCATGGTCATCACGGCAAAGCCCATCGGCCCATTCTCCTTCACGCATCCGGGTTCAAGGCCCGGCGGTTTTCATCTGCAATGTAGGCCCGGCCGCGCGCCGGATCAAGACGCGGGAGGCATGCAGGACGCGGCGGATGTCAACGCCATCTGTCGGAATGCCTCTTCCCCATCGATCGGCTCGCCACTGGCGATCCCTTCCTGGATTACGGCATCCCGTTCTGTCGCTGCAGCAGGAAGGCATCGAGCGCTGCGCACACCACATCGTCGGCGGACTGGAACTCGCCGCTTTCGAGCGTGCTCTCGACGATGTCCGTCATGTTCTCGCTGAGTCCGATGCGAATGGGGTGTGAGCCCGGCGCATCGGCCGGTTCAATACCAGCCGACCGCCACCTGCGCCTCTTCCGACATGCGCTCCGGCGTCCACGGCGGATCGAAGGTCATTTCCACGTCCACACCGGACACGCCCTCCACGGCGCCGACGGCATTTTCAACCCAGCCCGGCATTTCGCCGGCCACCGGGCAGCCGGGGGCCGTCAGCGTCATGACGATCTTCACCATGCGGTCGTCCTCGATGTCGATCTTGTAGACGAGGCCGAGTTCAAAGATGTCCGCCGGAATTTCCGGGTCATAAACGGTCTTCAGTGCCGCGACGATGTCGTCGGACAGGCGGGCGAGTTCGTCCGCCGGGATCGGCGAGCTGATGATGCCTTCGCGGGCATCCCACTTCGGAATGGTTTCTTCGGTCGACATGATTTCGTCCTCAGGCAAAGAAGTTTCGCGCATAGTCCAGCGCATCGGCCAGCGCATCCACCTCGGCGCGCGTATTGTACATCGCAAAGGATGCCCGGCAGGTGGATGTCACGCCGAAACGTTTCAAGAGGGGCATGGCGCAATGGGTGCCGGCGCGCACCGCCACGCCCTTGCGGTCGATCACCATCGAGACGTCATGGGCATGGATGCCGGCAAGTTCGAAGGAGAAGATCGCGCCCTTGCCCGGCGCATTGCCGATGATGCGCAGCGCATTGATCGCGGTCAGGCGTTCGGTGGCATAAGCCGTCAGGTCCGCCTCATGCGCGGCAATCGCGGCGCGACCGATCTTCTCCATATAGTCCAGCGCATGGCCAAGGCCGATCGCCTGCACGATCGGCGGCGTGCCGGCCTCAAAACGGTGCGGCGGGTCGTTGTAGGTGACGAAATCCTGATCGACATCGATGATCATTTCGCCGCCGCCCTGGAAGGGACGCATGGACAGCAGCCGTTCCTTCTTGCCGTAGAGCACGCCGATGCCGGAGGGGCCGTAGAGCTTGTGGCCGGTCATCACATACCAGTCGCAGTCGAGATCGCGCACGTCGACCGGCATGTGCACGGCACCCTGGCTGCCATCGACCAGCACCGGGATATCCCGCTCATGGGCGATACGGCAGACATCCTTGATCGGCACCACGGTGCCGAGTGCGTTCGACATGTGGGTGATCGCCACCAGCCGTGTCCGGTCGGTCAGGCATTTTTCGAAATCGTCCAGATGGAAGGCGCCCTCGTCATCCACCGGTACCCAGACCAGCTTCACGCCCTGCCGTTCGCGCAGAAAATGCCAGGGCACGATGTTGGAATGGTGCTCCATGATGGTGAGGACGATCTCGTCGCCCTCCTTCAGGTGCGGCATCGCCCAGCCATAGGCGACCGTGTTGATCGCCTCGGTCGAATTCTTGGTGAAGACGATGTCGTCCACCGAGGGTGCATTCAGGAAGCGGCGCACCTTTTCGCGTGCGGCCTCATAGGCCTCCGTCGCGGCATTGGAAAGGTAATGCAGACCGCGATGCACATTGGCATATTCGGCGGAATAGGCATGCGCGATGCCATCGATCACGCTTTGCGGCTTTTGCGCGGAGGCGCCGTTGTCCAGATAGACCAGCGGCTTGCCGTGCACCATGGTGGAGAGGATCGGGAAATCCCGGCGGATTGCCTCGACATCATAGGCGCCACCGGCGGATGCGAAATTAGCCGTCATAGCTGATGAACTCCATGAGCGACCCGTCCGGATCGCGGAAATAGACGCTCAGTCCCTTGCCTTGCGCACCGAAGCGTTCAACAGGTCCAATCTCTAAGGCGACGCCTTCTGCAGAAAGATGGCCCATCGCCTCCGCGATCGGTCCGTGCCAGCGGAAGCAAAGGTCGCTGTTTCCGGGCATCACCGGGTGGTGCGCAACGGGCGTGCCCACGGCACCCGGTCCATGCACGTTGAGCTGCTGTTCGCCGAGGCGAAACACATAGCCTCCCTTTGCCGTGCGGATCGCCTCGGCCCCGATTACCCGTGTGTAGAAGTCCCGGGCCGTTTCCCAGTCCGAGACGTGGATCACCGAATGATCGAGGCTGACGCGGGGATCAGGCATGCCGTTCCAGCCAGCCGGAAATCACCGTCTCCAGTGCCTCGACCAGCGCCTCGTCATCCAGCTCCTCGACGATCTCCGCCACGAAGGCATTGACCAGCATGGCGCGGGCCTTGCTGCGCGGAATGCCGCGGGCCATCAGGTAGTAGAGATGGTTGTCGTCGATATCGGCAACGGTGGCGCCATGGCCGCACTGCACGTCGTCGGCGAAGATTTCGAGTTCCGGCTTGGCCGCGAACTCGGCATCGTCGGACATCAGCAGCGTGTTGCAGGCCATGCGGGCATCGGTCTTCTGCGCATCGAGCGCCACCTTGATCATGCCCTGGAACACGCCCCGCGCGCGGTCGAACACCACATTGCGAAAAATTTCCGTGGAGGTGGTGTTTGGCACATTGTGGCCGAGAACCAGCGTCACGTCGGTATGGGTGTCGCCGCCGAGCAGGTTGACGCCGCGCAGCTGCAGGTCAGCGCCCTCGCCCGCCACATCGACGCGCAGTTCCTGGCGCACCAGCTTGCCGCCGGCGTTGATCACGAAAAGCCGCAGCTTGGCGTCTGCACCGACGCGGATGCGCACCTGGCCGAGATGCGTGTCGGAGGAACCCTGTTCCTGCAGCACGATCCAGGTCACGTCTGCGCCGTCTTCCAGCGAGATGTCGCTGACGGAAGAGACGAAGGCCTGACCGTCGGTCGTCGCCACATGCCGCTCGATGACGGTCGCCTTCGAGGCCGCACCGAAGCTCACCGGAAAGCGGGTGTGGATCTGGCCGGCGCCGTGCAGCGCCTGGATCTCGATCGGCTGCTCGATCTCGACGCCTTCGGGAAACTCCAGCACATAGCCGTCGCGCACGAAGCTGCCATTGATCTTGCCGATGGTATCGTCACCATCGATCACCGAAAGGCCGGGAGCCGCGGTGCCTTCGCGCAGCATCGCATCGAAAGTGCCGACGACCACGCCCTCGACGGAGGCTTTGCCGTCGGCATGCCCGTCCTGCATCACGATGACGGAAGCGGTTTCCACCAGCGGGGCCGGCGCGGCAACCAGGCCTGCCGGCTGCATCGCGGGAAGTGCGCGCAGCAGCGTCTTCAGGTCAGTATAGTGCCAGGCTTCCACCCGGCGCGTTGGAAGACCATTGGTCTTCAGATCGTCCACCAGCCGGTCGCGCGCGCTGATCACCGCGCCATTGCCCGGCAGGTCGCCGACATGCTGGTTGAAGGCGTCGATCAGGGCCGCTTCTGCAGCGGTCTGCCGGCTTGTTGTCTGCATGTTCATGCCACACTCCTTTCGCCGTCGCCCTCAGGCGGCTTCACCGATGATGTCGGCATAGCCGTTGGCTTCCAGTTCGAGTGCCAGCGACTTGTCGCCGGTGCGGATGATCTGGCCCTTGTAGAGAACATGCACCGTGTCCGGCACGATGTAGTCCAGCAGGCGCTGGTAGTGGGTGATGACGATCGTGGCGCGATCCGGAGACTTCAGCGCATTCACGCCATCGGCAACGATCTTCAGCGCATCGATGTCGAGACCGGAATCGGTTTCATCGAGCACGCACAACTTCGGCTCCAGCAGCGCCATCTGCAGGATTTCTGCACGCTTCTTCTCGCCACCGGAGAAGCCGACGTTCAGCGGCCGCTTCAGCATGTCCGGGTTGATCTTCAGCTCGGCGGCGGCTTCCTTGACGCGGCGCATGAAGTCCGGCGTCGTCAGTTCCGCTTCGCCGCGCGCCTTTCGCTGCTCGTTCATCGCGACCTTCAGGAACTGCATGGTGGCAACGCCCGGAATTTCGACCGGATACTGGAAGGCGAGGAAAATGCCCTTGGCGGCGCGCTCGGCCGGATCAAGTTCGAGAATATTCTCGCCGTTATACAGGATCTCGCCCTCGGTCACCTCATAGTCCTCGCGGCCCGACAGGATGTAGGAAAGCGTCGACTTGCCGGAGCCGTTCGGGCCCATGATGGCCGCCACTTCGCCAGCCTTCACGGTCAGGTTCAGGCCGCGGATGATTTCGGTGCCGTCTTCGGCGATGCGGGCGTGCAGGTTCTTGATTTCAAGCATGTTCACGTTCCTGTTCATAGGGCGGTTCAAGGGCCGCCTGTCTTTGTCTGCGCCGTCCCGGCGCCATGTTCCGTCATCCTCGGGTTTGCCCGAGGATCCATCAAGTCGCGTTCTGTGCGTCACTTCGCGCCGCATATCCTCGGGGCAGGCCCGAGGATAAGGACTGGCGGACGCCAGCCGCTCCCATCACCCGACGCTGCCTTCCAGCGAAATTCCGATCAGCTTCTGCGCCTCGACTGCGAATTCCATCGGCAGTTCCTGGATGACCTCCTTGACGAAGCCGTTGACGATCAGTGCGATCGCCGCCTCTTCCGGAATGCCGCGCTGCAGGCAATAGAACAGCTGGTCCTCGGAGATCTTCGAGGTGGTCGCCTCATGCTCAAACTGCGCAGACGAGTTTTTCGCCTCGATGTAAGGCACGGTGTGCGCGCCGCAGCGGTCGCCGATGAGGAGCGAGTCGCACTGCGTGAAGTTGCGGGCATTGGTCGCCTTGCGATGTGCCGAGACCTGGCCGCGATAGGTGTTTTGCGAGACACCGGCGGCGATACCCTTGGAGATGATGCGGCTCGAGGTGTTCTTGCCGAGATGGATCATCTTGGTGCCCGAATCGATCTGCTGGTGGCCGTTGGAAACCGCGATCGAGTAGAACTCGCCGCGGCTGTCATCGCCGCGCAGGATGCAGCTCGGATATTTCCAGGTGATGGCCGAGCCGGTTTCCACCTGCGTCCACGAGATTTTCGAGCGGTCGCCGCGGCAATCGCCACGCTTGGTCACGAAATTGTAGATGCCACCCTTGCCCTGCTTGTCGCCGGGATACCAGTTCTGCACCGTCGAATACTTGATCTCGGCATCATCGAGCGCCACCAGTTCGACGACGGCGGCATGCAGCTGGTTCTCGTCGCGCTGCGGCGCCGTGCAGCCTTCGAGATAGGATACGTAGGCCCCCTCGTCGGCGATGATCAGCGTGCGCTCGAACTGGCCGGTGTTCTTCTCGTTGATGCGGAAATAGGTGGAAAGCTCCATCGGGCACCGCACGCCCTTCGGCACATAGACGAAGGAGCCGTCGGTGAAGACGGCCGAATTCAGCGTGGCATAGTAATTGTCGGTGGTCGGCACGACGGAACCGAGATATTTCTTCACCAGCTCCGGATGCTCGCGCACGGCTTCGGAGATCGACATGAAGATCACGCCGGCCTTGGCGAGTTCCTTCTTGAAGGTGGTGACGACCGAAACGCTGTCGAACACGGCATCGACCGCGACGCGCGGCTTGTCCACGCCGGCGAGGATTTCCTGTTCCTTCAGCGGAATGCCGAGCTTTTCATAGACTTTCAGAAGCTCCGGATCGACCTCGTCGAGCGACTTCGGGCCGGACGTCGTCTTCGGCGCGGCGTAGTAGTAGATATCGTTGAAGTCGATCCTCGGATAATCGACGCGCGCCCAGCCCGGCTCTTCCATGGTCAGCCAGCGGCGATAGGCGTCGAGGCGCCATTCCAGCATCCAGTCCGGCTCCTGCTTCTTGGCGGAAATGAAGCGGATGATCTCCTCGGACAGGCCCTTCGGGGCCTTCTCGACTTCGATCTCCGTCTCGAAGCCATATTTGTACTGGTCCACGTCGATCTGGCGGACCTGATCGATGGTCTCCTGCACGGCAGCCATGGTCATACTCCAATCTTGCCGGAATCAAGGGTCCGGCAGCTTGTCATTTCTTGGCGGAAGTCCGCCCTCATGTAGGCGCCAGAAGGCGGTTTTCCCACCTTTTGGCAAGCAGATTTTTGCGTTTCCGCAATTAAGAACAGGCTCACGCGGCCTGTCCGGCAGCCTTCCGGCGCCCGGAAATTCTCGCGAAGGCGGCAAGCGCCTTCTCGATCTCCGCCTCTGTCGTCAGCGGGCCGAGCGACATCCGCAGCGCCCCCATGTCCGCATCGCAACCCATGGCTGCCAGCACGTGGCTCTGACCCACCTTGCCCGACGAGCAGGCGGATCCTGCCGAGAGCGCAATTCCTTCCAGATCGAAGGCGATCTGCCCGGTCTCCGACTTCAGCCCAGGCAGGGTGAAGAAGGTGGTGTTGGACACCCGTTGCTCGCAGGCGCCATGGATGATCACATCGGCGGCGGCGGCGCGCATGCCCTCTTCCAGCCGCTGGCGCAAGGCGCCGATCGCGATATTGCGTGTCTCCATGTCAGCAAGGGCTGCCTCCGCGGCGGCACCGAAACCGAGGATGCCCGGAAAGTTCTCCGTACCGGAGCGATGGCCCTTCTCCTGCCCGCCGCCGCGGATCAGCGGCTGTGGCATCATCACCTCGCCGCGCGATATCAGCGCCCCGACACCCTTCGGTCCGGCGATCTTGTGGGAGGAGACAATCAGAAAATCCGCGTCCAGCGCGGCAATATCGACCGGAATGCGCCCGACCGCCTGCACCGCATCCACCACCAGCAGGCCGCCCTTGCCATGCACCAGTGCAGCCGCTTCGGCCACCGGCTGGATGATGCCCGTCTCGTTGTTGACCAGCATGACGGCGACCATCGGCAGGCCTGATGCGAAATCATGGACGTCGAGCGCAGCGGCAAGCGCCGCCAGATCCAGCACGCCCTGCGGCGTCACCGCAATCTCGCTCACCTGCCCGGCACCAAAACGTCCGCCTTCGCGCAGCGCCGGATGCTCGATGGCAGAGACATAGAGATGGCCGATGACAAGCGGCGCACGCCCCATGCGGAAGGCGGGTGTCAGCACGAGGTTCGCAGCTTCGGTTGCACCGCTGGTGAATGTGACATGCTGTGGATCGGCTCCGACAAGCGCCGCCACCTGCCGGCGTGCGCGGTCTATGCCGGCGCGTGCAGCGCGTCCCTCGCCATGCACCGAGGAGGCGTTGCCCGGCAGATCATAGGCATCCAGCATGGCGCGCCGTGCCGCTTCGCCAAGCGGCGCCGTCGCGTTCCAGTCCAGATATGCGCGTGTCTTGGACATTGCAGCCTGCGGTTCCCGGTCCAGATCCGGCATGACGACGCATTTCCCTTGAAATTTTCGCCACGCATGCCGTAAGAGACGACCACCTGGGCGGCATCGCCGACCCAAATTTCGAATGGTTCTAAACTGTTTCTAGAAAAGATGACCGCATTCGTCAAGTCAAAGCGGTTGTGAAACGGTTGGAAACATCAAAAAAGCTGACCGGAGTAACGATGCCCGAAGTGATTTTCAACGGCCCTGCCGGCCGCCTCGAAGGACGCTATCAGCCCTCGAAGGAGAAAAACGCCCCGATCGCGATCATCCTGCACCCGCACCCGCAGTTCGGCGGCACGATGAACAACCAGATCGTCTACCAGCTGTTCTACATGTTCCAGAAGCGGGGCTTCACGACGCTGCGCTTCAATTTCCGGGGCATCGGCCGCAGCCAGGGCGAATTCGACCATGGCGCTGGCGAGCTTTCCGATGCGGCGGCCGCGCTTGACTGGGTGCAGGCGCTTCACCCCGATTCGAAGAGCTGCTGGGTCGCCGGCTATTCCTTCGGCGCCTGGATCGGCATGCAGCTCCTGATGCGCCGCCCGGAGATCGAAGGCTTCCTGTCGATCGCACCGCAGCCGAATATCTACGACTTCTCCTTCCTCGCGCCCTGCCCCTCGTCCGGGCTGATCATCAATGGCGATTCCGACAAGGTTGCGCCGGAAAAGGATGTGAATGCGCTGGTGGAAAAGCTCAAGACGCAGAAGGGTATCCTGATCACCCACCGCACCGTCGAAGGCGCCAACCACTTCTTCAACGGTCGCGTGGAAGCGCTGATGGCTGACTGCGAGGATTACCTTGACCGCCGCCTGAACGGCGAGCTGGTGCCGGAACCGGCGGCGAAGCGCATCCGCTGAACGCGCCGTCCATTCCGCATGAACACCCAAACGGCCCTTCGGGGCCGTTTTTCGTTGAAGACACTTCCGCAGTGTCGATCAGGCGCCGCTGGACACCACGGAAAAGGCCGGTGCTGCGCGATACTGGCGCACGCAGTTGCGGCCGGCAGCCTTGGCGTCGTAGAGCGCCTTGTCGGCGTGACGCATCACCATGCCGAGTTCATGGGCATGCTGGAAGACTGCAACCCCGAAGCTGGCGGTGATGTGGAAGCCCGCAGGCAGGCCCGGCACGGTCTGCATCGCCACGGAACCGCGCAGCGCCTGAGCGAACATGACGGCCGCATCCAGCGGCACCCCGGGCAGCAGGATGCAGAATTCTTCCCCGCCGATACGGCCCACCACGGCGTCATCGGGAATGCTGGCGAGCAGCAGGGCACCAAAATGGCGGATCACCGAATCGCCGCTGAAATGGCCATAGGTGTCGTTGACCCGCTTGAAGTGATCGAGGTCGCAAAGGATCAGCGCATGCGGCCCCATGGCACGCCGCCGCAGCGCAAGGTCGCAATGCACGTCGAAGCCGCGACGGTTATAGACGCCGGACAGCGAATCGACCTCGGAATTGGTGCGCTCGTCGGCCATGATCTCCAGCACGAAGACCGACAGCAGCATCAGGCCGATGATCACGACAAAGACGCCGGTCGTGCTTTGCGAGACCAGCGCATAGTAGGAATGCACGTAATCCTGTGCCGTCTGCCCTGCTCCCACCAGCACGGCCAGCACGCCCTTGCCGATGAACTGCAGGCTGGCGAGCACCAGCAGCACCAGCATCACGCGGTCGATCATCATCCGCCGTGTCGAGTGCAGAATGGCAATCGCGCTGTGTGCCATGATCAGCGCAAACGGCACCTGATAGCTGATCGAATGCATAAAGGTGCCGCGCGGCAGCGGGTAGATCACGAGGTCAAGAAGGATCGAGGCAGCGAAGAAGACGCCAAGGAAGACCGGACTTGCCGGTACGCCATAAAGTTTGCCAATACCGATGCGGATCAGGACCATGCCGCCCAGCACCGAGGAGAAGGCCATCAGGGCAAACAGCTTAGGCCAGTCTGTGTAGGCCACCAGCAGTTCGGCAATGGTGGAGAGGGAGGCGATCGCATAGGCAGAAGCAATCCAGCGCGCGGCGGCTGCCGAGCGGCTGCGTGTGGAGACGATCAGGAAAACGACGCAGAACGACAGGCCGATCAGCAGGTTCATGATCAGAAAAAAATTTGCTCCATTCATAGAGCATCACGGGACTGCAGTTCCCGCCCTCCGTTCGGCGCTTTGCGGCCATCACGGACAAGAAAAGATTTAAACATTAATTTCATCTTAAATCACAATACGAAATGCAACATAAACGCAGGCCATGGCGGCCACAAGACAGCGATGGCGCACTTTTGGAGTGATTCCGCCGGAAAACAGTGTTAGAGGCGCGCTGCACATCAAAAGCAACCTCTTGCCAGAGATAGATCATGTCCAGGTTCAAGTCCGATTTCCTCCGCACGCTCGATGAACGCGGCTTCATTCACCAGGTCTCCGATGAAACCGGGCTGGATGAACTGCTGACCAAGGAAACCGTGACGGCTTACATCGGCTATGATCCGACCGCTTCCAGCCTGCATGTCGGACACCTGACGCAGATCATGATGCTGCACTGGTTCCAGGCGACCGGCCACCGGCCGATCTCGCTGATGGGCGGCGGCACCGGGATGGTGGGCGATCCGTCCTTCAAGGAGGAAGCGCGCAAACTGATGACAGTCGAGATGATCGAGGAGAACATCGCCTCGATCAAGCGTGTCTTCGCCAACTACCTCGATTACGACCGCGCCGGCGCCGCCGCGCTGATGATCAACAATGCCGAATGGCTGCGCCCGCTGAACTATCTCGAATTCCTGCGCGATGTCGGGCGGCATTTCTCGGTCAACCGCATGCTGTCCTTCGACAGCGTCAAGACCCGCCTCGACCGCGAGCAGTCCCTGTCGTTCCTGGAATTCAACTACATGATCCTCCAGGCCTACGACTTCGTGGAGCTGTCGCGCCGCTATGGCTGCCGGCTGCAGATGGGCGGTTCGGACCAGTGGGGCAATATCGTCAATGGCATCGATCTCGGCCACCGCATGGGCACCGAACAGCTTTACGCGCTGACCTCGCCGCTGCTGACCACCGCATCCGGCGCCAAGATGGGCAAGTCCGCCTCGGGTGCCGTCTGGCTGAACGCCGAGCTGATGCCCGTCTATGACTTCTGGCAGTACTGGCGCAACACGGAAGACGCCGATGTCGAGCGCTTCCTGAAGCTGTTCACCACGCTGCCGATGGACGAGATCGCCCGTCTTGCGGCCCTGGACGGCTCCGAGATCAACGAGGCAAAGAAGATTCTGGCGACAGAAGTGACGGCCATCCTGCATGGACGCCGGGCCGCCGACGAAGCCGCCGAAACCGCCCGCAAGACCTTCGAGGAAGGCGCGCTGTCGGAAAATCTGCCCTCCGTCGAGGTGCCGGGTGACGAACTGTCGACCGGTATCGGCCTTCTTGCGCTGATGGTGCGGGCTGGCCTTGCTGCATCGAACGGCGAAGCCCGCCGTCACGTGCAGGGTGGCGCCGTGCGCATCAACGACGAGGCAGTGTCGGACGAGCGCATGGCGATCGGTCGCGCCCAGATCACCGCCGATGGTATCGTCAAGCTGTCACTCGGCAAGAAGAAGCACATTCTGGTGCGTCCGGTCTGACGAGCGTCTTTCCCGAGCGAGTGATAAAACCCGGCCGTTGCGCCGGGTTTTTCATTGGAACTCGAAGATCTGACGGAAGACGCCGGGCGCGATGATCGACAGCGGATTGATTGCCAGCTTCGGCTGCGCGAAAGGCCCGGTCAGCTTGAAGGTGATGCCGAGCAGGCCGCGGTCGCGGCCGTTGCCAAGGATGGCGCCGACGATGGGCAATTCGGCAAACAGGCGATTGAGACCATAGGCCGGCATGAACGTGCCGGTCATGTCCATGTTGCCCCGCGCATCACGCAGCATGCCCTGGAAGGTCGCGCCGATTTCCTCGCCCCGCACCACGCCGTTTTCCACCGAGAGCGACCGGTCGCGATAGACGACGCGGGCAAAGCCGCGCTGGAATTTCTGCGTGCTGACGTCGATATCGCGTTTCACGGCCGAGTTCAGGCTGCGCCCATCCTCGCCCACCGGCGTCGAGACCATCGATTGCAGCCGGCTTTCATTGACAAGCGAGAAGCTGCGCAGATCCACGAAGCCGCTCCAGTTGCCATCCGGGCCGTTGTCGATGCGGATGTTCAGCAGGCCTCCGCGCATATGGTCATAGAGATTGGTGAAGCGGGCGACGGCGCCGGCATCACCGCTCGTCAGCGTGATCGTCTCACCGCGATCCGCCTTGCTCGTCTTGCCGACCACCGCCTGGCCGCTGCCGGTCACGCCGGTCAGGTCCAGCTCCCGCAGGTGCCCGTTGTTGACGAAGAGCGAGACATTGGCGCTGGCAAGCTTTTCGTCGTTGAAGCCGACCAGCCGGTCAATCTTGCCGCGCACCCGCGCACCGCCGTCCCCGCCGGACTTGCCATCGCCGACCGGCCCATCGCCCTCCGCGCGAAGCTTGGCCAGAACCGGACGCAGGTCAGCCGAGGCGCCGGAAAGCGTGACGTCGTAGATGCGCCCCTTGCCACGCTTGAGCGACAGCGCGAAGTCATCCCCGGGCGACAGCTGCATCTGCGAGAAATCCGCCGTTGCAAGCCCCGCATCGTCCATGCGCAGATCGCCGCGCAGGCCGAATCCGTCGCCGGTCAGCTGCAGCTTGTGCACATCGGCGCCCTTGTCCTTCTCGGTCAGCTCGAAGGTGGCTGTTGCCGGAATGCCGGCGCCCTTGCTCCAGCCGACGACGGGCAGCGACAGGCTTGCCTTGGTGAGATCGAGCTTGATACCCTGCCGGTCACCATCCAGGCGCGTCACTTCCGCGGCAACCGGTCCATCCACCACATCGGAGAGCCCGGGCGCCAGCTTGTTGCGCTGCTCGTTCGACAGCGTCGCCTTCACCACAAGCTGCCGGTCGGCAGTCTTCGCCTTGTTGAAGGGCTCCACCAGCATGATGTCCGCCGGAACCGTATCGATCGTGCCGTTCGCCTGCAGGCGTGCGGCTGTCCCGTCGACATCGAGGGTGCCCTTCAGATCAGCCACCGTACGACCGGCCAGCGGCTTGCCGATGCTGACGCCGTTGAGGTCGATACTGGCGGAAAACTGCGGCGGCGGCGGATTGTGCGCCTTGATCAGGCCAAAGCGCGCCTTCACCGAGGCTTCCGCTTCGCCACGGAAATCCTTGGCGACGAAATCCGTGTCCTTCAGCGCGTCAATCGGCTTGAAGGTGGAAAGCTCTGCCAGCGCATCGGCAGCCCCCGTCACATCCAGCGCCAGATCGGCCATCAGAGGCTTGGCATAGGTGGAGGCTATGGAGAAGGTGCCGCCGGTGGCCGTCACGCTGCGACCGGACGGGAAATAGGAGTTGGCATCCTTGATGGCGACGGTCAGTTGTGCCCCATGCAGATCAAAGTGGCCCGCCAGATTGCGGACCGGCGGCATGTCGCCCGGCAGGTTAAGGCGGGTATCGGCAATATCGAAGGCGATGCGCAGCTCGTTGGCATCGAGTTCCATCGGGATGCCCGGTCCGTGCATGCGCCCTGCCGGAATGAAGACCGCGATCGATCCATCCGTCACTTCGCCGCCAAACAGACTGGAGACAGCCCAGTCGCGCGCCTTGCGGGCCATCCAGAACGGCCACAGCTGCTTGACCGCCGCCACCTCCATGCGTGGCAGTTGCGCACCGAACGAAATCTCCGGTGAAACCTTGCCGGGAAACCGTATCTTCAGAGAACCCGCCATCTGTCCGGACGGGCTGGACACCTGCATGGAATCGAACTGCAGTTCGCGCGCTGCGGTCAGATAGCGCCCGCTGGCCTGCAGGTCGAACAGGGTCGGCTGTTCGCCGCCGCTGGCCGCCTGCGCATGACCGCCGCTGACCAAGAGGTCGAGGCCATAGCCGGGGCGCTTCTCCGCCGGGTTCAGCCGGTCGAGATCGATGATGGCACCCGAGACCGGCACCACCGTCGGCCCGAAACGCAGGCGAGAGGGCAGGATCTCGATGGAATTCTTGGCAAAATCATAGGTGGCGCTCACTTCGGCGCCTGACAATTCCTGCCCGACGCCATCGAAATAGACGGTGCCCGGCGTGTGATGGATCGTCGCCTTGATGGCGGGATCCGCCTCCGTGGTGTCGCGGGTCGCGTTGAGATCCATGTCGATGGCGCCCTGCAGCCCCTCGCGCGGCTCGCCATTGTCGTCCTTTTGCAGCAGGAACGGGGTCAGGTCGAGGCCGGAGAGACGGGCAGCCAGCGCACGAGTGACGCCGTTGATGGCGTTCGACTGGACACTGAGCGCCGCGCGATGACCCTCCAGTTCCATCACCCCGTCAAGCGCCACCTGCCCCTTGTCGGTGAGGGAGAGCCTGAGGTCATCAATCATCAGCCGCGCCACATGGCCGGTATGATCCGGTGGAAAGCGGATCTCGATGCCGGAGAGGCGCACAAGCCCCGTGCCGGTGCGTTCGATCAGGCCGCGCGCCTCGTCCAGGCGCTGGAATGCCTGTTCCAGGGCAAAGGGCAGACTGTCGATCCGGGTCTTGGACAGATCCATCGGGTCGCTGGCCGGCAAGAGCGCGGTATCCAGCGAAATGTCATGGGCGGAAATGCGCCGGATCGACACGCGACCACTGGCAAGCGCCAGCGGATCGATCGCCAGGCGCACCGCACCCGTGCGCGTCAGATGCGCGCCGCTTGCCACTTCCACCACGTTGACGTCGCGCGCTTCGAGCGCCAGGCGAAAATCACTGGAAAACCGAAGCACGGTGGAGCCGACCGTTGCCCGGTAGCGGGGCCCGATCGCGTCGTTGAGGGCCGACTGGGCCCGTGCGTTCAACGTGCTGTCGATGGTGCCCGTTTCGATGGCGAAGAAGCCCGCGCCGGCTGCAAGGCCGCAGATGGCGAGGAAGATGAGGAAGAAACGCATGATTGTTCCGGCGCGCGTCGACGGCGCCGGGCAGTGCACGATCAGCGGATCATGCGCCTGGGCGGACGGCAATTCGTGCAGCGCCACCAGATCCTTCTGGCGGAACGTGACCTTTTCCCCTCTTATTTCCGCCATGCTCTCCCATTCTCGGCATCACACCCGATTCGGGTGATCTGGACCAATTCCGCGCCAGTATATACGCATTGCGGCGACAATTTCCCAACATGCAGGCGAAAGAAAGGAAAACCATGTCCGAGCTCGTAAGCGGCATGCCCGCCCCGGATTTTACCCTCCCGCGCGACGGTGGCGGCACCATCACGCTCTCCGACCTCCGCGGCAAGCCGGTGGTGGTCTATTTCTACCCGAAGGACGACACCAGCGGCTGCACCACCGAGGCTTTGCAGTTCACCGCACTTTCCGGTGAATTCGAAAAGGCCGGTACCACCGTCATCGGCATTTCGCCCGATTCTGCGGCCAAGCATGACAAGTTCATCAAGAAGCACAACCTGACGGTCGCGCTTGCCGCCGACGAGGAACAGGTGGCTGCCAACGCTTATGGCGTCTGGAAGGAAAAGAGCATGTACGGCAAGAAGTACATGGGCATCGAACGCTCCACCTTCCTGATCGCCGCCGATGGCAGCATCGCGCGCGTCTGGCCCAAGGTGAAGGTCGAAGGTCATGCCGAGGAAGTGCTTGCGGCAGCACAGGCCCTGTGACAAAGGACGGGGCCATGACCGAGGCCCCTTCCACCGCGACTGCGCCCGTGGCGCTTCCTCACATCGCGTCGCTGCGCGGCGGCGCGATCGATGCCATTTCTTCTCCGGATCTGACACTGAAGACGGCGCTCGCCCAGGAGACCGCCATGCGGTGGTTCGCGCGGCGCCTGTCTCTGCGCTCGCCTCTCGATCCGCCACTGCCGGATCGGCCAGGGCGGCCCGACAAACCGGAACTCGTGCCGCCGAAATTGGTGGAGAAGCGTTCCCTGCATACCGTCAAGGGCCGCATCGCCATCCTGCATGCGATCGCCCATATCGAACTCAATGCGGTCGATCTCGCGCTCGACATCGTTGCCCGTTACGCCACCGAACCGGTGCCCCATTCCTTCTTCGACGGCTGGATGCAGGTGGCCTTCGAGGAGGCCAAGCATTTTCGAATGGTCAGGACCCGTCTTAACGATCTTGGCGCCGATTATGGCGACATGCCCGCCCATGACGGCCTGTGGCAGGCAGCGCATGCCACCCGCAATGATCTGACGGCCCGGCTTGCCGTCGTACCGCTCATTCTGGAGGCGCGCGGCCTCGACGTGACGCCCTCGCTGCAGGCCAAGATGCGCGAAACAGGCGATCACGAGACAGCGGCCGTGCTGGACGTGATCTACAACGACGAGAAAGGGCATGTGGCGATCGGCGCGAAATGGTTCCGCTTCCTCTGCGCCCGCGAGCGCAAGGATCCCGCCGCCACCTTCAAGGATCTGGTCCGGGCCAATTTTCGCGGCGCACTGAAGCCGCCGTTCAACGATCTCGCCCGCGCCGAAGCGGGGCTGACGCCATCCTTCTACCGCTCGCTGACGTCGACCAGCAATGCCTGAGCGCACCGGGATGGCAGGTCCATCAGCACCATCTGATTTAACGCGACATTAACCTTAACGGTTTCTACTCCCCGGGGCGGATGAGGCGTCAGCAGGCCTTTCCGGGAGATGAGCGTGGCAAAGCCGAAAAAAAATCACATCTTCGACGCAGGCCCGTCCAGGCCAGTGCTGATTCTGGCATCCCGCGAGCGTATCCGCCATATGACCATCCGCCCCGTGATGACGATCGCGGCGGCCGGCCTCTTCACACTCCTGACCGTCGGCTCTATCGGCTCCGCCGCCTACCTTGCGTGGCGTGACGATCTGCTGGGGGCCGCCTCCGAGCGCCAGGCGCGTCTGCAGCAGGACTATGAGGATCGCATCACGACGCTTCGCGCCGAAATCGAACGGATCACCTCGCGGCAGATGATCGAGCAGCGCACCGTGCAGGCCCGCATGGACCAGTTGCTCCGGCAGCAGACTGCGCTTGTCTTGCGTCACGACAAGCTGGAAGGCCTGGTGCAACGCGCCGAAGCCTCGGGCCTCTCGGTCCCGGAGACGGCCGACGAGGGGGCGCAGCCCTTGAGCGCGTCTGCCTTTGCCCCTGCCGGTGCGGCGGATCGGACCGGACGTGCCGCAAGCGAGGGGATCCGGGCGATCGACAGACTTCTCAAACCGGACCTGCGCCTTGGCGATCACGCCCCATCTGCTACCGGATCCTCCGCGCAACCGTCAAAGGATGCAGCAAGCGCCACGCTGTCGCGCGTGTCTCTTTCGCTTGATGCACTCGACCAGCAGCAGCAGGCGCGCGTCTTCAGCCTGACCCGACAGGCCGACCGCACGGCGGATGCCATCGCCACCATCATGCGGCGGACCGGCGTTTCAGTCGGCCTTGCTGCGGACGGCCGCAGCCAGAGGGACAAGGGCGTTGGCGGCCCGTTCGTACCTCCCCTGAAGGACGGGATGATGGATGACAGCTTCGACGCTGCTGCGAACGCGCTCGACGTCGCGCTGACACGGCTTGAAGCGGTGCGTCGCGCGGCAACCACCCTGCCCTACGGCAATCCGGCCCCCGGTCGCGAGATCACCAGCGGTTTCGGCAACCGCATCGATCCCTTCCTCGGCCGCCTTGCCCTGCATGCGGGCGTGGATTTCCAGGCCGAGACCGGCCAGCGTGTGCGCAGCACCGGTGCGGGACGCATCGTGGCCGCCGGCGAAAGCGGCGGCTATGGCAACATGGTGGATATCGACCACGGTCAGGGCCTCGTCACGCGCTATGGTCACCTCTCCCGCATTCTCGTGCGCGAGGGCGACACCGTGGCTGCCGGCGACGTGATCGGCCTTGCCGGCTCGACCGGCCGCTCCACCGCCCCGCATGTGCATTACGAGGTGCACCAGGACGGTCAGCCGATCGATCCGGCCACCTTCCTCAATGCCGGTCTGAAGCTGAAAGCCTACCTTCAGTAACGTCGTATTGACCCAAACAGCCGTTTTACTGCGACGGATTCGCCATTCGCGACCGCAAACGTGCAGTTTTCTTGACTTTGCAGAGCGCAGCCCTTATGTCGCGGCCATCGTCGGACGCGTAAGCGGTTCCGACTCACAGCGTTCTTCAAGAACCGGAACGGAAATAGTTTTCTCTTTGACGACATTTGCTGATCTTGGCCTGAGCCAGAAAGTCCTTTCCGCAGTGACCGACGCGGGCTACACGACGCCCACGCCGATCCAGGCCGGTGCGATTCCGCCCGCCCTCCAGCGCCGCGATATTTGCGGCATCGCCCAGACGGGCACCGGCAAGACCGCTTCCTTCGTGCTGCCGATGCTGACGCTTCTCGAAAAGGGCCGGGCCCGGGCGCGCATGCCGCGCACGCTCATTCTGGAACCCACCCGCGAACTGGCGGCCCAGGTTGCGGAAAATTTCGAAAAGTACGGCAAGAACCACAAGCTCAACGTCGCGCTTCTGATCGGCGGCGTGTCCTTCGACGAGCAGGACCGCAAGCTGGAACGCGGCGCCGACGTTCTGATCTGCACGCCCGGCCGCCTGCTCGATCACTGCGAGCGCGGCAAGCTTCTGATGACGGGCGTCGAAATCCTCGTCATCGATGAAGCCGACCGCATGCTCGACATGGGCTTCATTCCGGACATCGAGCGTATCGCCAAGATGATCCCGTTCACCCGCCAGACCCTGTTCTTCTCGGCCACCATGCCGCCGGAAATCCAGAAACTGGCCGATGCCTTCCTGCAGAACCCGGAACGCATCGAGGTGGCGCCGCCCTCCTCCACCGCCAAGACCGTGACGCAGCGGCTGGTCGCCTGCCACAACAAGGATTACGAGAAGCGCGCAGCACTCCGCGATCTCATCCGCGCACAGGACGATCTGAAGAACGCGATCATCTTCTGCAACCGCAAGAAGGACGTCGCCGACCTGTTCCGCTCTCTCGACCGTCACGGCTTCTCCGTCGGCGCGCTGCACGGAGACATGGACCAGCGCTCGCGCACGACGATGCTCGCCAACTTCAAGAGCAACAACATCACGCTGCTGGTCGCCTCGGACGTCGCGGCCCGCGGCCTCGACATTCCCGATGTCAGCCACGTCTTCAATTTCGACGTTCCGATCCATGCGGAAGACTATGTCCACCGCATCGGCCGCACCGGCCGGGCGGGACGTTCCGGCGCTGCCTTCACACTGGTGACACGCAGCGATACCAAATTCCTCGATGCCATCGAAAAGCTGATCACCCAGAAGATCGAATGGCTGAACGGCGATCTCTCCGCCCTGCCGGAACCCATGGAAAGCCACGACAGCGGTCGTGGCCGGGGTGGCAAGGGCCGCGAGCGCGATCGCGACCGGGGCCGTGACAAGCGCGGCCGCAAGCCTGATACCCGTGCCGCCGAGCCGGTTGCGGATGTCGAAGAGAAGATCATCGAAACGAGGACGGAAAGCGTGGCAGCAGAACACCAGAAGGCGGATCATCGCAGGCAGCAGCACGGTGGCCGCAACCATGGTCGCCCCAATCCGGCCAATGACGATCACCGCGAGCGCCGCCGCCGCCGTGACGACGATGACGGCCCGACGCCGGTCGGTTTTGGCGACGATATTCCGGCCTTCATGCTGATCGTTGCCAACGCCAAGGGCTGATTTCAGCCCATGTCCGCCAGGCCAGGAATTGATTTTCCGGGCGTCGGTTGCGGCCTCGTCATCGAGCGTACCGACGGCCACATCCTGCTATACCGGCGTGTGAAAGCGCCGGAAGCGGGCTACTGGAACATTGTCGGTGGCAAGGTGGATCCTATGGAGCATTCCGCCGCGGCTGCATGCCGCGAGGCGGAAGAGGAAACCGGTCTTTCCATCGGTTCCGTTGAATTCCTGTGTCTGTCGGAACAGATCATCGAAGCCGATGGCCAGCACTGGCTTTCGGTGATCTACCGGACCCGCGACTTTACAGGCACGCCGCGCCTTACCGAACCCGACAAACTTTCGGAACTCGGCTGGTTCTCGCCGGATACGCTGCCGGAACCGCTCTCCCGCTTCACCCGCGACGCCGTTGCGCATCTCGCCAAAGTCTGACGCGCCTTATTTCGTGGCCGTGCGCACGCCGGCCTCATAGGCCAGCCGCGCCCATTTCCCCATCACGTCCGGATCATCGAGCGCCTCGTCGGGCACGCTCCAGTAGGGCATCAGCACGGGCTTGCCGGTCTTGCCTTCGTAGGACCACTGCCGGGCGCCGGCTTCTGCAAACATCGGCGCCGTTTGGGTATCGGCCTTCAGCATCAGTTCGTCATGGAGTTCGAGGGCAAAGATCACGCCGTGATGATAGATGCCCTTGCCGCCGAACATGCGTTTGATGGTAACCCGCCCCAGCGGCTCGAACAGTTCCTCGATCGCCTCGTTGTCCATGCCTCTTATCCCCGCAACAGGCCGCCGGCGGCGGTCACCGCATCCGGCGTGTCCACATCGAGTTGTGCGGCGTCTCCCAGTTCCACATCGACGATCGGCAGGCCGCAGGTCTCGATGACGTGGCGGGCGCCGACATCGCCTTCCAGCCGCATCAGCGCATCGAAGGTGGCGCGTGGCAGGATCACCGGATTGCCGCGCTTGCCGCCACTCACCGCCCGCACGATGGCATTGCCGTCGGCCGCGCGAAAGGCCGCGCAAAGGCGTGAGAGATCCTCTTCCGTGAGGCCCGGCATGTCCGCCAGCAGCACCATCACGCCCGCCACTTCGGCAAGTGCCGGCTGGCGAAGCCCGGTGCGGATGGAGCTCGCCATTCCGCTTGCATGATCCGGATTGTCGGCAAGCACGAGATCGAGACCGCCAAGCGCTGTACGGATCTCCCCGCTGCGATGGCCGGTGACCGCCACCAGCGGACCGTCGAGCACCGAGAGGGCGCGAGAGGCCACGCGGCGCACCAGCGGCATGCCGTCGAATTCCGCCAGTAGCTTGTGGCCGGCCTCGCCCATGCGGCTTGCGCGGCCCGCCGCCAGCAGCAGGCCGCCGATGACGAGCGGTGCGTCCGGTCGGGAGAGACGCTCGCGCGGCTGTGGACGTGTCGGAATTTCCATGAGAAGGCCCCCCACGCCCAGTGCGGAAAGATCGTCGGCCGCCGGTCGTTCACCGGCCAGCAGGCGGTGCAGCACCCAGTCAAAACCGTTTTCCTTCGGCGAGCGCGCACAGCCCGGCGCGCCGATCATCGGCACGGCACCGTGATAGCCGAGCACCAGAAGATTGCCGGGATCGACCGGCAGGCCCACCTGCTCCACCCATCCGCCGGAAAGCCGCATGGCCTCCGGCAGCACATCGCCGGCATCGACCACGGCCGACGCTCCGAAGAGGATGACGAGGCGCGGCAGGCCGCTCTCAGGCGCGCGCAGTGCCGCTTCAATCGCGCCGGCCACCGCATCGGCGCGGTGGGGCACCCGATGCTCCGCAACCAGCCGGCTGCCGGATGGACGGAGCCGGCGCCGCAGAAGATCCGCCGTCTTGTCCAGCACGGAGGATTTCAGCACCGGCAATTCGGTCTGGATCAGCGTCACGGCAAAGGAACGATAGGCCTTCAGCGCAATCGCCTCACCTTCGGCCAGCACGGCGCGCGCCCGCTCCACGGCGGCCCCCGGTACGGCGAGCGGAATGATCTTGACGGTCGCCACCATGGCCCCGGCCGGCACATCGGCGCGGTCGTTGAGACAGGCAAGCGTGATGGCCGGATCGACGCGGTTGAAGCGATCGATCAGCGTGCGATCGGCACGGAAAAGGCCGTTTTCGGTGGCGTGAATATTGACGCGGCCCGTCGATGCCGGCGACAGCCGAAGGCCGGGTCCCGCGAGCGCCGATGCCAGCCGCTCGGCCGCCGCATCCTCGGTCAGATCGTCAGGATCGAGAACGGCGACGGCGACTTCCGTCACGCCGGCAGCCGCCAGCCGTTCCACATCGCCCGCCGAGAGAATGGTACCCTTGGCGATACGCCCTCCCTCGACGCTGACGCCATGTGCCAAAATCGCGCCCTCTGCCCTGTACAGCGGCACTGTCGAAAAGATCATGCGTCCGCCCCGGACAGGCTGCGACGACGGAAGGCCTCAACGATCTCAGCCAGGATGGCAAGCGCGATTTCCTGCGGGCTTGACGCCCCGATATCGAGCCCGATCGGCGCGCGGATGCGCGCGATCTCGTTGGTCGTGAGACCCATGGCGACCAGACGTTCCACCCGCTTCGCATGGGTCTTTCTGCTGCCGAGCGCACCGACATAGAAGCAGCCGCGCCGCAGCGCTTCCGCGAGCGCGAAATCGTCGATCTTCGGATCATGTGTCACCGCGGCCAGCGCGGTGTAGGAATCGAGCGGCCGCTCCGAGAGCACGTCTTCCGGCCAGTCGGCCACCAGATCGACACCCTCGAAGCGCTCGGCCGTTGCAAAGGCGGTACGCGGATCGATGATGGTCAGATCGAAGCCGACCACGCCGGCCAGCCGCGCCAGCGCCTGGGTAATGTGGACGGCCCCGATTGCCACGATGCGCGGCGGGGGCAGGTGCACGTTGAGAAACAGGCTGCCTTTTTCCGTCTCGACGAGACCGGACTTGCCGGAGAGGAATGCTGCCCTCACCGCATCCGCCAGATGTGGCGGCAGGGTATCGCCCTCCTCCAGCACCTCGCTCCGGCCGCCTGCGATGTCGGTCACCAGCACGGCGGCGCGGCGGGCGGAACGCGCGGCATTCAGCCGGCGAAGAGAGGCAAGATCCATCAGCCGAGCCTTTCCACATAGACCCGGATGCGGCCGCCGCAGGAGAGGCCGACGCGCCAGGCGGTCTCGTCGGCAACCCCGAAATCCAGCATCTTCGGTTGACCGCCTTGCAGCACCTCGAGCGCCTCGGTGATCACCGCACCCTCGACGCAGCCGCCGGAGACGGAGCCCTCGAAATTGCCCTCGCCATCGATCACCAGATGGCTGCCCACCGGACGCGGCGCCGATCCCCAGGTTTCCATCACGGTGGCGATGGCAACGGCGCGCCCCTCGGCCGCCCAGCCCTCCGCCGTCAGAAGCGGGTCAAGACTATTGCTCATGCGGCACTCCTTTGCAGAAATCGGCGCGGATCGGCAGCGCGGCCTGTCTCGCCGCTCAGTGCGGCAGCCAGTGCGCCAAGAGAATCCAGATTGTGGACGGGTCGGAATTCGTCCACATGGGGCAGCATGGCCCGCACGCCCCGGGCGCGCGCGGCAAAGCCCTCGAACCGCAGCAGCGGATTGAGCCAGATCAGCCGGCGGCAGCTGCGGTGCAGCCGGTCGATCTCGGTTTCCAGCACGTCCACCCCGTCGCGCTCCAGCCCGTCGGTGATCAAAAGAACCACCGCGCCGCCACCCAGCACGCGACGCCCCCACAGCCGGTTGAAGTCCTTCAGCGTCTCGCCGATCCGGGTGCCGCCCGACCAGTCGCGGACAGAGGCCGTGCAGGCATCCAGCGCCGCATCCGGATCGCGCTGGCGCAGTGCGCGGGTCACGTTGGTCAGCCGTGTGCCGAACAGGAAGACATGCGTGCGACGGCGCTTTTCCATCAGCGCATGCGCGAAATGCAGGAAAATGCGGCTGTACTGGCTCATCGAGCCGGAAATATCGGCTAGCACCACGAGAGGCGGTGGACGGCGGCGCACGCTGCGAAACTTCGGCAGCATCATCGCGCCGCCGCTGCGCATCGCCTGGCGCAGCGTGCCACGCGGATCGATCCTGACCGGGCGGGTCGATGGCTGGTAGCGGCGCGTCGCCACCTCCGCAAGCGGCAGCACCAGACGCGCGATCGCCCGGCGCGCTTCGCCAAGCTCTGCGGCCGTCATCTGCGCGAAATCGGTCTGCCGCAGCACGTCGGAGCCGGAGGCCGTGAAGCGGGCATCCGTCTCCACCTGCGGCGGCGCCTCCCGCTTGGGCGCCCTCTGCTGGTGTCCCAGCAGCGAATCGCTGACGCGGGCGGCGGCCGGCTTCGGCTTTTCCCTGTCGCGGCCATCGGCCACTTTTGGCGACATCATCTGGATCATCTTTTCCACGAGGTCGCGCTTGCGCCAGAACAGCCGAAAGGCCTCGTCGAACACCGCCATGTCCTCGCGCCGCTTGACGAAGACGGCGGCGAGTGCCGCATGAAACTCCTCGCGCGCGCCGATGCCCACGGCCTCGACCGCCGCCACGGCGTCCAGCGTCGCCTGTGGCGAGGTTTTCAGACCGGCGCGGCGCAGCACCCGGGAGAAATGCAGGATGTTGTCCGCAAGCTTTCCCTCGCCCGCCTGAACCGGTGGCAGAATGGTACCATCGCCTGTGGAGGGGTGCACCATGGCTCAGCCCGCCGCCAGAAGTTCGGCGCGGATGTCCGACAGGATGGCCTCGCCCTCGCCGCCGCGGATGCGGGCAATGTCTTCCTGGTATTTCAGCAGCGTGCCGAGCGTGTCCGAAATCGTTTCGGGATCGAGTGCCAGCCGGTCGAGTTCGGTGAGCGCGGTTGCCCAGTCGATGGTTTCGGCGACGCCCGGATTCTTGAAAAGATCAATGGTGCGCAGCCGCTGCACATAGGCCACCACCTGCTGCGAGAGCGCAGTCGCCGCACCCGGCACCTTGCGTTTCAGGATCGCCAGTTCCTGCGCGGCATCCGGATAATCCACCCAGTGGTACAGGCAGCGGCGCTTCAGCGCATCGTGGATCTCGCGCGTGCGGTTGGTGGTGATGATGACGATCGGCGGTTCCGCCGCGCGGATCGTGCCGAGTTCGGGGATCGTCACCTGAAAATCCGAAAGCACTTCCAGCAGGAAAGCTTCGAACGCCTCGTCGGTGCGGTCGAGTTCGTCGATCAGGAAGACGGGGGCTGCCTCTCCGGCGGCGGCAAGCGCCTGCAGCACCGGGCGGCGGATCAGGTGACGCTCCGAATAAAGGCTGGTTTCCAGGCGGTCGCGGTCGGCAAGGCCTGCGGCTTCAGCGAGCCGGATATCCAGCATCTGCGCCGGGAAATTCCATTCGTAGACGGCCGAGGCGACATCCAGCCCCTCGTAGCACTGCAGGCGGATCAGCGGCCGGTTCAGCCCGCGCGACAGGGCCTTGGCGATCTCGGTCTTGCCGACACCGGCCTCGCCTTCCAGAAACAGAGGTCGCTTCATCCGCAGCGCGAGAAAGATCACCGTCGCAAGGCCTCGGCCGGCCAGGTAATCCTGCCCCTCCAGCAGGGCAAGCGTCTCGTCGATGGAGGCCGGCAGCAGGTGCTGGATGTCTGAGGACATGATCGTTTCTCCCGTCAGCCAGCAAGCCTACAGCGCGTGAAAGGTGCGGTCCAGATAGACCAGCGCCGGATTGACCGGCCCGAAATGCAGATCCACGACCTGCCCGAACAGCACGATATGGGTGGACATGCGGCGGATGTCGATCAGCTGGCAGTCGAAGGCGACCAGCGCATCGGAAAGGATCGGCGCGCCGGTCGACAACGTCGTCCATTCGGCGAGCGCAAAACGCTCCTCGACCGGCAGGCGGTCGAAACCGGCCAGCGCCCGGGCAAGCGCCTGGTGATGGGCGGCGAGCGTGTTCAGTGCAAAGCGGCCGCTGGCCTCGAAAATGGCATTGCTTTCATTGCCGGCATTGAGGCAGGCGAGAACGGTTGCGGGATCGTCGGATACAGAACAGGCGGCCGTCACCGTCACGCCGCGCCGCAGACCCTGCCACTCGGTCGTCACCGCCTGCACATGGCCGGCATAGCGCGCCATGCCGTTGCGGTAGACCGCAGGTTCGATCAGCCTCGGCTCGGCCTTTTCGGAAATCGTCACGCTTGGCATCCTCCCCGCCGCGACCACACGCTATCATATGGGAAGGTTTCCGGCCCTTGTCCACGCCCGCGCCGGATTTGCGCGGGGCATGCCGAGGAGGCCACGAATTCCGCTTTGCAGCGGCACGCCGTCCGGCTAGAGGTGAAGCATGCGCGACGTTGACACATCTCTTCTGCGAAAGACCGGGACGACTGCCCTGCTCGCTGTCCTCCTGGCGGTCGCCCAGCCGGCGGCGGCGGCCAGCATCGGCGTGGTCGCGCCGCAGGATGGCCCCTATGCGCTGCTCGGCCAGCAGATCCTGCGCGGCGCCCGCGCCGCCGTGTCGGCCGGCGATACGCTGGTGCCCGTCGCCGAAAGCTGCGAACAGGGCAGCGGCCAAGCGGTGGCGGACAAGCTGCGCCAGGCGAAGGTCACGGTTGCCATCGGCTTTCTCTGCGTGGAGACCCTGTCCGCTGCGTTGCCTAAGCTCAAGGATGCCGGCATCGCAGCGATTACCGTTTCTGTGCGCTCGCGCATCCTGATGGAGGATGCGGCGCGCTATGGCTGGCCCTTTTTCCGGCTCGGTCCCGTCGATGGTGACGAGGCCAACACGCTCGCCGAAACCATCCTCACCCGCTATCAGAACCGGCCGATCGCGCTCGTCGACGACGGCACCATCTATGGCCGCGAGCTGACGAGCGCCGTGCGCCAGAAGCTGGAGGCCGGCGGTATCAAGCCGGTCTTCACCGATGTCTTCCGTCCCGGGCAGGAGCAGCAGCTGGCGCTGGTGCGCCGGCTGGTGAAAGCCGGTGCCACGCATGTGGTGGTCGGCGGCGACCGTGGCGACGTCGCCATCCTGGCCCGCGATGCGGCCAACGATGGCGCGGGCCTGTTCTTCATCGGCGGCGACGTGATGCGCGCCGCCGACCGGCCGATCCCGCTGCGCGAGGGTGTGCTCGCCGTCGCGCTGCCTGATTATGCGAACCTGCCGCAGGCCGAGGCCGCAGCCGCCGCTCTGCGTGCCACCGGTTTCGAGCCGGACGGCTATACGCTGCCCGCCTATGCCGCCCTGCAGGTGGCGAGCGCTGCGGTGAAGGCTGCGGACGGCAAGGGCTCGGTGGCTGCTGTTCTGCCCGGGCTTTCCGTGCAGACGGTGATCGGCCAGGTGCAGTTCCGCGCAGACCATGAACTGACCCGCAATCCCTTCCTGCTGCAACAGTGGACCGGCAGCGGCTTCGAGGTGCTGGGTCCCCCGACGCAATAGCATGGCCTCGCGGATTGTGCCGCCGTGCCTGCGATGTTAAGCGGACCCCGCGATCCAACAGCCGCCGAAGGAACCCGTCATGACCCTGCCCATCCGCATCGCCCCGTCCATTCTCGCCGCCGATTTTTCAAAGCTCGGCCAGGAGGTGCGTGATGTCGTGGAGGCCGGCGCCGACTGGGTGCATCTTGACGTGATGGACGGGCATTTCGTGCCGAACATCTCCTTCGGGCCGGACGTCATCAAGGCGCTGCGCCCGCACACCACCGCCTTCTTCGACTGCCACCTGATGATCGCACCGGCCGATCCCTATCTGGAGGCCTTCGCCAAGGCCGGCTGCGACAGCATCACCGTGCATGCCGAGGCAGGCCCGCACCTGCACCGCTCGCTGCAGACCATCCGCGCGCTCGGCAAGAAGGTCGGCGTGACGCTGAACCCGGCAACTCCGCTTTCCGTGCTGGAAAACGTGCTTGATGATATCGACCTGATCTTGATCATGAGCGTCAATCCGGGCTTCGGCGGCCAGAAATTCATCCCCGCGATGGTGGAGAAGATCCGCGCCGCCAAGGCGATGATCGGCGCCCGCCCCATCGAGTTGCAGGTTGATGGCGGCATCACGGCCGATACCATCGGGGCTGCAACGGCGGCCGGCGCCAATGTGTTCGTGGCGGGCTCCGCCGTCTACAAGGGTGGCAGCATCGAGGCCTATCGCGCCAATGTCGCTGCGCTGCGCACCGCCGCTGAGTCCGCCCGCGGCTGACAGGCGCCGCATCGACGATCCTTCCGCCCCGCCATCCTGTCGCGCCGCCCACGTTGAGCTTGGCGGCGCTTCTTGCTAAAGCGGGGCCAATTTCCGAAACCGCCAAGGACCCCCCGATGATCCCCCGCTATTCCCGGCCCGAAATGGTCGCCATCTGGTCGCCCGAGACCAAGTTCCGCATCTGGTTCGAGATCGAGGCCCATGCCTGCGACGCTCTGGCCGACATCGGCGTGATCCCGCATGATGCCGCGCGGACCATCTGGGAAAAGGGCGGTGCGGCAGAGTTCGACGTGGCCCGCATCGACGAGATCGAGGCCGTCACCAAGCATGACGTCATCGCCTTCCTCACCCATCTGGCCGAATTCGTCGGCCCCGATTCCCGCTTCGTGCATCAGGGCATGACATCGTCGGACGTGCTCGATACGACGCTCAACATCCAGCTGGTGCGCGCCGCCGACATCCTGATCGCCGACATGGACCGCGTGCTGGCGGCGCTGAAAACCCGCGCCTTCGAGCACAAGGACACGATCCGCATCGGCCGCAGCCACGGCATCCATGCCGAGCCGACCACGATGGGCCTCACCTTCGCGCGCTTCTATGCCGAGATGGCGCGCAACCGCGCCCGCCTGGTCCATGCGCGCGCCGAAATTGCCACGGGTGCGATTTCCGGCGCCGTCGGCACCTTCGCCAACATCGATCCGCGCGTCGAGGAACATGTCTGCGCCAAGCTTGGTCTGGTGCCGGAGCCGGTCTCGACACAGGTCATCCCGCGCGACCGCCACGCGATGTTCTTCGCGACGCTTGGCGTAATCGCCTCCTCGATCGAGAATGTGGCGATTGAGATCCGCCACATGCAGCGTACCGAAGTGCTGGAAGCGGAAGAATTCTTCTCGCCCGGCCAGAAGGGCTCGTCGGCCATGCCGCACAAGCGCAATCCTGTTCTCACCGAGAACCTGACCGGTCTTGCGCGTCTGGTGCGTATGGCGGTGGTGCCGGCGCTCGAAAACGTGGCGCTCTGGCACGAACGCGACATCTCGCATTCCTCCGTCGAGCGCGGCATCGGTCCGGACACGACGATCACGCTTGACTTCGCGCTGAACCGGCTTGCCGGCGTCATCGAGAAGCTGGTGATCTACCCGGACAACATGATGAAGAATCTCAACAAGTTCCGCGGGCTTGTTCATTCGCAGCGCGTACTTCTGGCGCTGACCCAGGCCGGCGTTTCGCGCGAGGATGCCTATCGTCTCGTGCAACGCAACGCCATGAGGGTCTGGGAAGACGGCAAGGATTTCCTCGAGGAACTGCTGGCCGATGCGGACGTTCGCGCGGCCCTTTCGGAAGAGCAGATCCGCGAGAAATTCGACCTTGGCTACCACACCAAGCATGTCGACACGATCTTCAGCCGCGTGTTCGGCTAACCTTTTCATCCTGAATCAAAAAATCAGCCGGGGCGGCCAACCGCCCCGGCTGATTTGCATTTCAGGCATCACGAATGGATCGCCGCTACTTACCGGCAGGCAAAACGGCTCTCGTCATCCGCAGCAGCGCCGGTGAAGCGGGCCACCTGCGGATAGGGGCAATAGAGAGTGCGCTTGCCGGCGAGGCCCTCGGCTTCCTTGTTGGCAGGCGTGATGCCGGCCGCCACGGCGCCGGGCGCCTTGTCCTGTTCCACCCAGGCGACCAGCGGCGAGAGGAAGTCGAAATCGTCATAGGACGGTCCGCCTGCGCCATGCGGCATTCCCGGAATGCGGTAAAGTTTGACGAAATCGCCGGCCTTGCCGCCATTGTTGGCATCGAGCTTGCGGTACCAGTTGACGGTGTCGAGCACCGAAAACACCGGGTCGGCATTGCCGTGGAACACGATCATCTTGTGCCCGGCATCGCGGAACGCCTTCAGGTCCGGATTGTCGCTTCCGGGCGGGATCATGAAATCCACGGCGGATTCGGTGAAGGTCGCATCCTTCGCAAACACCTTGGGCGCGTCCCGGTCAAAATCGAAGCCGAGAAGATAGGCCTGCAATGCATCGGGCGTGCCGCCCACAGGCGTCGGCGGCGTTGTGAAGACCTGCGCCAGCGAAGCAGCGCCCATCACGCCGATGATCGGCTTCCTGCCCCAGGCATCCACGGCGCTTTCGAGCTTCCAGCCGCGCCAGTTGGCAGAGGCCATGCCGGGATCCCAGTCCCATTCGCTGTAAAGCTGCTCGCCCTTGCTGTTGCGGGGGCCGGCATGGCTGGTCTTCAGCGCGGTGATCTGCGCGGCGGAGAGGCAGCCGGTGTCGCCCGCCTTCGTGCATTCCAGCGTTTCCGGCTTGAACGCCGTCTGGCAGGCGTCGGGATCGCCCACCACCCCGTCGGCAAGACCATCGAGACTGTCGCAAGCCTTCAGGATGCCCTTGGCCAGCACGGCCATGTCATCGCGGCTGAAGGCCTTGGCGATATCCGGATTGACCTTCGTCCAGGCCTGCACATCGAGCGCATGCTGGATGGCGGCCTTCGGCAGGTTGAGGCCGGGATAGCCGGCCAGCAGTCCGTCGAATTCACCGGCAAGGCGGCTTGCCGCCATCAGCGCATGGCGCCCGCCATTGGAACTCCCGATGCCGTAGGTGAAGGCGATCTTTTTCCCGTAATAGGTCTCGACCAGCTGCTTTGCGAGCGGGTTCAGCGTCGCAACGGCGGTATAACCGTAATCCCGCCTGGCCTGCGGATCGAGGCCGAAGGCAGCGCTGCCGGCAATGCCCTTTTCCGGCGCAGCCTTGCCATCATGGCCCGCATCGCTGGAGACGACGGCGTAGCCGCGGCCAAGGGCCGTATCCTTCTTGTTGCCGCCGAGCAGCGGCCCGAGGGCCGGCACCACCACGCCATCATTACCGCCGTTGAACTGGTGCACGAAGCGGCCGTTCCAGTCCTTCGGCAGCCGCAGTTCGAAGCGGATCGCATAGGTCTTGCCGTCGACCCCGGCCCTGTCCGGCGTCTTGCCGCGCACCAGGCAATGGGCAACCGGAATGTCGTCGGTCGGGGGCGTTTCCACCGCCTCCGTCACCTGAAGGCCGGCCGGATGCTGGCCATCGCGCAGCAGGCCGGCGCAATCGGCTGCCGCGAGCGCAAGCTGCGGCACAAGCGTGACGACCAGCGCCGTCCCGCCCAGAAAAAGGGCTTTTCTCATGAATTCCTCCCAATCCATCGGGCTGCCGGCAACTCCCCTTGGGCAACCCGGGGGCAAGATTAGCATCGCGACATCGGGCGATATAGTATGTGTTGCATATTATTTTTTGACAAAGCCGTGATGGCTCTCTCTTGACGCGACGCGGCCGGCTCAGCAGATAAGGGCCATGAAGGCATCAGACGCAGATATTCTCATCGTTCCCGGCTACACCAATTCCGGACCGGCCCACTGGCAGACGCGCTGGCAGTCCAAGTTGCAGACCGCGCGGCGGGTGGAACAGGCCGAATGGTCGAAGCCCGTGCGCGAGGACTGGGTGGCGCGTGTCGCCGAAGAGGTGAACGCCTCCACGCGGCCCGTCGTGCTGGTGGCGCATTCGCTGGGCGTTCCGACCGTCATCCATGCCATTCCGCATTTCCGCAACAAGGTGGCCGGCGCCTTCTTCGTCGCGCCGCCGGATGTGGCCAACCCGGACATCCGGCCGAAGCATCTGATGACGTTTGGCCCCTATCCGCGCGACCCGCTTCCCTTCCCGTCGATGACGATTGCCAGCCGCAACGACCCCTTCGGCACCTACGAGCACGCCGACGACATCACCAATGCCTGGGGCTCACAGTTGATCGATGCCGGCGAGGCGGGCCATATCAATGCCGATTCGGGTCACGGCCCCTGGCCGGAAGGCACCATGGTGTTCGCCCGCTTCCTGTCCGGATTAAAGCCTTGACCTGCCGCAGGAAATCCTTCCTTCTTAGGTGAATTATTTAACTTTGGTTAAAAGAAGCGGGCTAATGTCGCGCATCGGGTGATGTCGAGCTTGGGGAGTGCGTCGCTGGTGTTGCCGGATTGCCAGATTCCGAACACGCCCGTTTACGGTGTGGCAGCCGCCGAGGCTGCAGCGCTTGCTTTCGTGCCCTTCCCGACCGTTCTCATCGAAGCCCCGACCGGGCGGATCATCGAAGCCACGGAACGTTTCGAGCAGGATTGGCGCCGTCTCGCCAAATCCTCCCATGCCTTCGACCTTCTCTCTCTTGTACATCCGGACGATCGGGGGCCTCTCGAAGCGCTCCTCGCCGGTAACCGCGTTTCGGAGACGGATGAGCCCCTCATCGTCCGGGTCCCGCTCGCATCAGGCGCCCAGAAATGGGCGCTTGTCGATTGTGCCCCCTGGCCGAATGACCTTGCGGACGGAACGGCGCGTCTTCTCCTGCAGTTTGCCGACATCACCGCGCAGAAGAAACGCGAGGCCGAGATCGCGACCCGCGAACTGCGCTGGAACAGCGCCCTGATCAGTTCGGTCTCCGGCGTCTGGGACCATCATTATGCGATCGGCGTCAAATATTACTCGCCCACCTGGCGACAGTTGCGCGGTCTCAAGGAAAGCGACCCGCTTCCCGCCTCCAAGGAGGAATGGCTGAAGCGCCTGCATCCGGATGATGTGGACTTTACACTGCACGCCATGGAGCGACAGGAGGCCGGCGATCCCGACTATCAGGTGTTCCTTTACCGGGAGCGGCACGCCGACGGTCGCTGGGTCTGGATCGAATGCCGCGGCAACTGCGTCGAGCGCGCGCCGGACGGGCGGCCACTGCGGGTGATCGGCACCGACACCGACGTCACCGACCGCATCGAGGCCGAACATGGCCTGACCCAGATGACGCGCCGGCTGGAGATGGCGCTGTCGCTGTCCGGCGTCGGCGTGTTCGAGGCCGATCTCGTCACGGGTCGTGTTCATTGGGACGAGCGCATCTATGAAATGTACGGCATCTCGCCCAGCGAGGAGATCCGGGTGGGCGAGACCTGGGAAAGTTTCCTGCATCCCGAGGATCGCCCCCGCATCCTGGCTGCGGCTGCGGCCGAGCATGATGAAGGACGCCCCTTTGCCGAAGAATATCGCATCGTTCTGCGGGACGGCAGCGAGCGGGTAATCCGCAGCTGCACCATGAGCTATGTCGATCAGGACGGCCACAGGAAGACGGTCGGCGCCAATTGGGACATCACCGATGACGTCATGCTGCAGCGCGAACTGGACCGTGCACGGCGGACTGCGGAGGCGCGCAACGCCGAGCTCGAGGCAGCGCGCAGCAGCATCGAATACAATGCGATGCATGACTACCTGACCGACCTGCCCAACCGCCGCTATCTCGATACTGTCATGGCGGAACAGGCGATGCAGGCAAGGCGCGACGGGACCGCTCTCGGCGTTCTGCATATCGATCTCGACCGCTTCAAGCAGATCAATGATACGCTGGGGCATGGCGCCGGCGACGCCATACTGCGCCATGCGGCAGGTGTTCTGCGCAAATCCGCCCGTCCGGGCCAGTTCGTTGCCCGCATCGGCGGCGATGAATTCGTGCTGCTTGCACCCTTTGACGGCTCCGCCCGCAAGCTTGCCTCACTGGCAGATCGGCTGGTGCGCATGCTCAGCGAGCCGGTGCTGCACGAAGGCCGCGAATGCCGCGTCGGCGCCAGCATCGGCATCGCCTGGATGAAGGGCGGCGACATCGATGCCCACCAGCTGCTCCTGAATGCCGATATGGCGCTCTATCGGGCCAAGAAAGCCGGGCGGAACCGTCACGAATTCTATTCGGCCGAAACGCACGAGCAGATCCTGATTGCCAAGCAGACCGCAGACGACATCCTGCACGGCATCGAAACAGGCCAGTTCTTTCCCGTCTACCAGCTGCAGTTCGACGCCAGAAGCCTCGAAATCAGCGGCGCCGAAACGCTGGCACGCTGGCAGCATCCGACCCAGGGATTGCTGGCACCCGACACCTTCCTGTCGATTGCCGAGGAAATCGGCGCGCTGTCGGTCATCGACGACCTGATCCTGGAAAGGGCGCTCGCCGATCAGGCGCGGCTGCTCGACATGGGTCTGGCCTTGCCCAAGCTTTCGGCGAATGTCTCCTATCGCCGCCTGCTCGATCCCGGCCTGATCCGCAAGGTGCGGAAACTTTCACTGCCGCCTGGCATGCTCTCCTTCGAGCTTCTGGAATCGACCTTTCTCGACAATTGCGGCGACGAGGTCATGCGCAATCTGGCACAGCTGAAGCGACTCGGCATCGATATCGAGATCGATGATTTCGGCAGCGGCCACGCCTCGATCGTCAGCCTGCTGCGTCTGTCGCCCAACACGCTGAAGATCGACCGACAACTGATCCGTCTCCTGCCGCAATCGGCGGAACAGCGCAGGCTGGTGGGGTCGATCATCGAGATCGGCAAGTCGCTGAATGTGCGTGTCGCCGCCGAAGGGGTCGAAAGCATGGAGCACGCACGCATCCTGCGCGATCTCGGATGCGACGTGCTGCAGGGCTTTGCGCTTGCAAAGCCGCTAGCCTTCGGCGAACTGGTGCCCTTCATGCTCTCGGGCGCCTGGCACGAGACATGCTGCTAGAGCATGTCCGAGCCCAAAATGCGTCAGCGGTCTTGCGTCCGGACTGCCTGAAAACAAAGTGATAGAGCATTTCAGGTGATCCGGTTTTCACCGGAAATGTTCCAGTCACTCCACGCTTGGCGGCGACGCGCGTCGCACCCGCACGCCAAACGCATGCTTCACATCCAAGGTGAACCTGTTTTCGGCATGCGCAAAGGCGCGACGGATGGGGGAACCCCTGCCCGGCGCTTACGATCGCGAGAGGCGGCGGATCAGGGCGCCCGCATCTCGGCCAGCGTTTCCAGCAGCATCTCGCGCATGCGGGTGGCCAGATCCTGCTCGTCGAGAACGAGGGCTGCGGCCGCAAATTCGCTGCGCAGCCTTGCGGTCATCGCCTTGTCGTCATGGTGCTCGACCGCCCAGGCGGCAAACTCCTCCGCATAGGCGATGGGATTGGACTTGCCGAGCAGCTGTCCGGCCCAAAGGCCGATCAGCTTGTTGCGGCGCGCGGTGGCGCGAAACTGCTCGCCTTCCTCGTAGGCAAACCTGTTTTCGAGCGCGAGCGCCCGGTCATGCAGAGTGATCATTGGCTGTCCCCGATGCCATGCGCCCGCAGGCGCGACGAACCGACGCAAAGGAAACTGCCGGAGAAGATTTGCCAAACCGTGTAGCCCAACGGTGAACGAATCCTTCTTGCCTGTGCCGTCCTCCACCACATGCTCTGCCAACGCGCATTGTGAATTGCACGGTTTTCCGTTATGGGACCGCTCAAAGACCCTTCACGGCGCCACGACCGGCGCCCAACAACAAGAGACAGAAACTCATGAACCGTCGCCGCCGTATCTACGAAGGCAAGGCCAAGATCCTTTACGAAGGCCCTGAGCCTGGCACGCTGATCCAGTTCTTCAAGGATGATGCCACTGCCTTCAACAAGAAGAAGCATGACGTCATCGACGGCAAGGGCGTGCTCAACAACCGCATCAGCGAATACATCTTCACGCACCTCAACAAGATCGGCATCCCCACGCATTTCATCCGCCGGCTGAACATGCGCGAGCAGCTGATCAAGGAAGTGGAAATGATCCCGCTGGAGATCGTCGTGCGCAATGTCGCCGCCGGTTCGCTCTCGACGCGCCTTGGCATCGAGGAAGGCGTGGTTCTGCCGCGCTCGATCATCGAATTCTACTACAAGTCCGACCAGCTCGGCGACCCGATGGTCTCGGAAGAGCACATCACCGCCTTCGGCTGGGCCAATCCGGCCGAGCTTGACGACATCATGGCGCTCGCCATCCGCGTCAACGACTTCCTTTCCGGCCTCTTCCTCGGCGTCGGCATCCAGCTCATCGATTTCAAGATCGAATGCGGCCGCCTGTTCGAAGGCGACATGATGCGCATCATCCTCGCCGACGAGATCTCGCCCGACAGCTGCCGACTGTGGGACATCGAGACGAAGGAAAAGATGGATAAGGACCGCTTCCGCCGCGACCTCGGCGGCCTGCTGGAGGCCTATTCCGAAGTTGCCCGTCGTCTCGGCATCATCAACGAAAACGAACCGATCCGCGGCACCGGCCCGGTTCTGGTCCAGTAAGCTTCGAGGAGCACTCAGTGATCAAGGCACGCGTCACCGTCACGTTGAAGAACGGCGTTCTGGACCCGCAGGGCAAGGCCATCGAAGGCGCGCTCGGAAGCCTCGGCTTCGAGGGCGTCCATCAGGTGCGCCAGGGCAAGGTCTTCGATCTCGAACTCGACACCTCAGACCGCGCCAAGGCTGAGGACGAGCTGAAGGCCATGTGCGAAAAGCTGCTGGCCAATACCGTGATCGAGAACTATTCTATCGCTCTCCTCTGACGGTTGCGAAAGCGTGTGATGGCCGATGTCAGCCGTGAACGTCTGTATGACCTTATCAAGAGGGTTCATGCGGGGGTCGCGGACGTCAAACAGGGCCAGCGCGAACTGAAGGCGGAGATGAATGCGATGCGGGGTGTCATGGTGTCACTTCACCAGGACATTCACAATCTTCACTCCGTTTTAGCGCGGCATGAGCTGCGCCTCGACCGCATCGAAAATCGTCTCGAACTCCGAGAACTGTCAGAAGCACAAGCAAGGTTTGAGCCCCACCCATGAAGTCCGCCGTCCTCCAGCTTCCCGGCCTCAACCGTGACCGGGACATGATTGCCGCCCTTACGCGCATTTCCGGGCAGGCCCCGGTCACCGTCTGGCAGACGGAAACGGAAATCCCGGATGTCGACCTGATCGTCATCCCCGGCGGCTTTTCCTATGGTGACTATCTGCGCTGTGGCGCGATTGCCGCGCGCATGCCGGTGATGCAGGCCGTGCGCGAAAAGGCGGCCAAGGGTGTCAAGGTTCTCGGCGTCTGCAACGGCTTCCAGATCCTGGTCGAGGCCGGCATGCTGCCCGGCGCCCTGATGCGCAATGCCTCGCTGAAGTTCGTCTGCAAGGAAGTGAAGCTCGAGGTGGTCAACGCCGATACGGATTTCACCCGCGCCTATGCCGAGGGCCAGATCATCCGCTGCCCGGTTGCCCACCACGACGGCAACTATTTTGTCGAGGACGAGACCCTGAAGGCGATGCAGGACAGGGGCCAGGTGGTCTTCCGTTATGCGGAAGGCACCAATCCGAACGGCTCGATGCTCGACATCGCCGGCGTCGTCAACGAGGCCGGCAATGTGCTCGGCATGATGCCTCATCCGGAAAACCTCATCGAGGCGGCCCATGGCGGCACCGATGGGCGCGGCATCTTCGCCTCTGCCCTGGATGTCATTGCGGCCTGAGCCATACGCCTGCCGCAATCATCCGTCAGCCCTCCATGTCTCGAGGCTCCGTGGCAACGCGGAGCCTCTTTTCCTCCCGCCGTTTGTCCGGATCAGAGCCCATGACCTACAAGATCGCCCTCGCCTGCCTTGCCGTCACGCTCATCAGCCTGCAGGGCTGCAAGAGCGAGCGCCCCGCAGCCGTGGCGCCGGATCGCGCGGCGCTGCCGATGATGGAGCGGATCGCGGTTGCGGCAAACAGCTGCTGGTTCAAGTCCGGCGATGCAGCCTTTGCCGCCTACCGGCTGGCGCCGGAACTCAATTCCTTCTCCGGACGTCCGCGCATCCTGGCGGTCCCGCGCCACAGCCCGGAATCGCGTCCTTTGCTTGTCGTACAGGCAGAGGGAAATCCGGCGCGGCTCGACGCCTTCGGACCGATGATGAACGGCAGTCAGGCGGCCCGCATCCGCAAGGACGTGACGCGCTGGGCCGCCGGCGACAAGGGCTGCTGAACAGGCGGACCGAGCCGGGGATCTCAGTGGTTTCAAGCGGTTAGCCGGCTACGCGACTCTCGTCCTTCAGGCTTCCTGATTCGCGGATCTCATGGCCGCCGGCTGGCTCCCCATGCCTCCCCGTGACTGGATTTTCAGCAGTCTCCGGCGCGCTGAGCGTACTTTTTCTGCAACAATGCCGCGTCTTTGCGTGTCATGATTTGGCACTGCCGAGATACCACCTTGTATCTTGCTCAATTCAGGGACAACCTCCGGCACGCTGCTTCGGGTGTCGAAGCAGATCCCGTCCATCGGAGTTCACCTGAACGATGTCCCAACGTGCATGTTCCAAGCTGGCAGCATCCCTGTTTGCATCCGCATGTCTCCTGATTGCCGCCGGCCCCAGCCTTGCACAGGACAATATCTTCGATGAAGCGCGCTTCGGTTCGGTGCTGGGCGTTGACCAGGCCAATCCGGAACGCGGCGTGCTGATCACCGGCATGCTTTTCTTCGATCCCTGGGACCATGACAATGCCACCGGGTGGAGCAAGTTCACCCGCCCCCGCATCCATATCGGCGGTGATGTCAGCACGGCCGGGGAGACCAACCAGATTTATGCCGGCTTCTCCTGGACGGCGCATCTGAACGACACTTTCTTCCTCGAAGCAGGCTTCGGCGGCAGCGTCAACGACGGCAACCTGCATCCGGATGGCAGCAACAGCCCGGCGCTTGGCTGCCATACCCTCTTCCACGAATACCTCGCCGCCGGCATCAATCTCGACAAGAACTGGCGCCTCGTCGGCACGGCCGAGCATTCCTCGCATGCCGGCCTCTGCGGCAGCGACAACAGCGGCCTGACGCGTGCCGGCCTGATGGTCGGCTACAAGTTCTGATCATCGCCTCACCGGCGACAGACGCAAATCATCTGGGCGCGACGGGAAATTTCCTGTCGCGCCCTTCTGTCATCTAGGCTAAAGAGACGCCAGTCTGGACCGCCCACTAGAGATGACGATGACCATTTCCAACACGATCGCGATCACGCCCGACCTCATTGCCGCCCACGGCCTGAAGCCTGATGAATACCAGCGGATTCTCGATCTGATCGGCCGCGAGCCGACCTTTACGGAACTCGGCATCTTCTCGGCGATGTGGAACGAGCACTGCTCCTACAAGTCATCCAAGAAGTGGCTGAAGACGCTGCCGACCAAGGGTCCGCGCGTCATCCAGGGACCGGGCGAAAACGCCGGCGTCGTCGATATCGATGACGGCGATGTCGTGGTGTTCAAGATGGAGAGCCACAACCACCCCTCCTACATCGAGCCCTATCAGGGTGCGGCAACCGGCGTTGGCGGCATTCTGCGCGATGTCTTCACCATGGGCGCCCGGCCGGTCGCGGCGATGAACGCGCTGCGCTTCGGCGCGCCCGATCATCCGAAGACCAGGCACCTTGTGGCCGGCGTCGTTGCCGGTGTCGGAGGCTACGGCAATTCCTTCGGTGTGCCGACCGTCGGCGGCGAAGTCGAATTCGACCCCCGCTACAACGGCAACATTCTCGTCAATGCGTTTGCCGCCGGCCTTGCCAAGTCCGACGGCATCTTCCTGTCGCAGGCCAAGGGCGTTGGCCTGCCGGTCGTCTATCTCGGTGCCAAGACCGGCCGCGATGGCGTCGGTGGCGCAACCATGGCCTCGGCCGAATTCGACGAGTCGATCGAGGAGAAACGCCCGACCGTTCAGGTCGGCGACCCCTTCACCGAAAAGTGCCTGCTGGAAGCCTGCCTTGAGCTGATGAAGACCGGCGCCGTGATCGCCATCCAGGATATGGGGGCGGCCGGCCTCACCTGCTCGGCGGTGGAAATGGGCGCCAAGGGCGACCTCGGCATCGAGCTGCACCTCGACAAGGTGCCGGTGCGCGAGGAGCGCATGACGGCCTACGAAATGATGCTGTCGGAAAGCCAGGAGCGTATGCTCATGGTGCTGGAACCCTCCAAGGAAGAGGTCGCCAAGGCGATCTTCGTCAAGTGGGGCCTGGACTTCGCGATCGTCGGCTACACCACCGACGACCTGCGTTTCCGCGTCATCCACCAGGGCGAGGAGGTCGCCAACCTGCCGATCAAGGAGCTCGGCGACGAAGCCCCGGAATACGACCGTCCCTGGCAGCCTTCCGCTGCCCGCGCGCCGCTGCCGGCCGAAAAGGTTGCGGCACCCGCCGATTACAATGAGGCCCTGCTGAAACTGGTCGGCTCCGCCAACCAGTCCAGCCGCCGCTGGGTCTACGAACAATATGACACGCTGATCCAGGGCAATTCCCTGCAGCTTCCGGGCGGCGATGCCGGCGTCGTGCGTGTCGAAGGCCATCCGACCAAGGCGCTCGCCTTCTCCTCCGATGTCACGCCGCGCTATGTCGAGGCCGATCCGGTCGAAGGCGGCAAGCAGGCGGTTGCCGAATGCTGGCGCAACATTACCGCAACCGGCGCAGAGCCGCTCGCCGCCACCGATAACCTGAATTTCGGCAATCCCGAAAAGCCGGAGATCATGGGCCAGTTTGTCGGCGCCATCCAGGGCATCGGTGAAGCATGCCGCGCGCTCGATTTCCCGATCGTCTCGGGCAATGTCTCGCTCTACAACGAGACAAACGGCATCGCGATCCTGCCCACCCCCACCATTGCCGGCGTCGGCCTGCTGCCCGACTGGTCCAAGATGGCGCGGATCGGCTCTGCAAAGGCGGGCGACGTGCTGATCATGATCGGCGGCGATGGCAGCCATCTCGGCTCGTCCGTCTATCTGCGCGACATTCTGGGCTCCACCGAGGGCCCGGCGCCGGTGGTCGATCTCGCCGCCGAGCGTCGTCACGGCGATTTCGTGCGCGGCATCATCCGCAACGGTCAGGTGACCGCCTGCCACGATATTTCCTCGGGTGGGCTTGGCGTGGCACTGGCCGAGATGTGCATGGGTGCCCGCCAGGGGGCGAAGCTGTCTCTCGCCGAAGGGCGCGGCCTGCCGCATGCCCAGTTGTTCGGTGAAGATCAGGCCCGCTACGTCATCGCAGTGCCGGCAGATCTTGCCAACTTCGTACGCGCCAGCGCCGAATCGGCTCGGGTGCCCTTCCGCACGCTTGGAACGCTGGGGGGCGAGCGTCTCGTCATCGACGAGATCATCGACGTCGCGGTTGCCGATCTCGTGGAAGCCCATGAAAGCTGGTTCCCCAGCTTTATGGCGTAAGCGCATCAGGAAGCGCTTTGACAATGGCGCGCTTTTTGGCACTCTTGCTGAAAAGCGCGTTGCGACTGACTTGAAAGGAATGACCCATGCCCATGCGCCCCGGTGACATCGAAGACATGATCAAGGCGGGGATCCCGGGTGCCAAGGTCAAGATTCGCGACCTCGCCGGCGATGGCGATCATTATGCGGCCGAAGTCGTGGCCGAAGCCTTCCGCGGCAAGACCCGCGTTCAGCAGCACCAGATGGTCTATGAGGCGCTGAAGGGCAACATGGGCGGCGTTCTGCATGCGCTGGCACTGCAGACCTCCGCGCCTGAGTGACGCGGCCCGTTCATCACGCTGGCTGGCATCACGCGATTTGATGGGTTCCAGCACGCGCAATGGCTGGAATTTGTGTAATCCCGTGTTATTTAAAGGCCCGACAGCGCCCGGACCTTGACCCCGGGCAGGAAAGGAACGGACCATGAGCGGAATTCACGACTTGATTGACAGCGAAGTGAAGGGCAACGATGTCGTTCTCTTCATGAAGGGCACCCCCCAGTTCCCGCAGTGCGGGTTCTCCGGCCAGGTGGTGCAGATCCTCGATTACCTCGGCCTCGACTACAAGGGCATCAACGTGCTCGCCGACCAGGAAATCCGCCAGGGCATCAAGGACTATTCGAACTGGCCGACGATTCCGCAGCTCTACATCAAGGGCGAATTCGTCGGCGGCTGCGACATCGTCCGCGAAATGTTCCAGTCCGGCGAATTGCAGTCGCACCTCCAGGAACAGGGTATCGCCGTTCGCGGCGCTGCCTAAGGGGCCTCTTGCCGGCTGATCCGGCATCATCGATTTCAGATCGAGGCGCCGCCATCCCGCGGCGCCTTTGCATTTTCAGGATTATTGATCGTGACATCCGTAACCAACGTGGCGGCCGCCCGGCTGAAAGGCATGGGCAAGGCTGAATTCATTGGCATGATGGCCATGCTGATGGCGCTCAACGCGCTCGCCATCGACATCATGTTGCCGGCTCTGCAACAGATTGGCGAGGCACTCCGGGTCGAGAACGTCAACGAACGCCAGTTCATCGTGTCCTCCTACCTGTTCGGCTTCGGCTTCGCACAACTGCTCTACGGCCCGATTTCGGACCGCTTCGGCCGCCGCAAGCCGATGATCTTCGGCCTGGCGCTCTATATCGTCTGTTCGTTTGCCATTGTCGCGGTTCCCTCCTTCTCCGGCCTGCTGATCCTGCGTTTCATCCAGGGGGCGGGCGCCGCTTCCACGCGCGTCGTCACCGTGTCGATCGTGCGCGACGTGTTCGGCGGCCGCGCCATGGCTGAGGTCATGTCGCTGATCATGATGGTGTTCATGATCGTGCCGATCATTGCGCCGGGCACCGGCCAGGTGATCATGCTGGGCGGCAACTGGCACATGATTTTTCTCTTCATCGGCATCATGGCGATCGCCATCCTTGTCTGGATGATGCTCCGGCTGCCGGAAACCCTTGCGCCGGAGGATGTCCGTCCGCTGACGCTGTCCTCCATCATCGACGGGTTTCGCATCGTTCTGACCAACCGCATGGCGCTGTGCTACACGATTTCCGCGACCTTCATCTTCGGGGCGCTCTTCGGTTTCATCAACTCCGCGCAGCAGGTCTATGTCGGCATCTACGGTCTCGGGCACTGGTTCCCCGTGGCCTTTGCTGCCGTCGCCGCCTTCATGTCCTTTTCTTCCTTCCTGAACTCGCGCCTGGTCGGGCGCTTCGGCATGCGCAGGCTGTCGCATGGCTCCCTGCTGGCGTTCATTGCCATCACGGCGCTCTGGCTGTTCGTCCAGCTCGTCGGCCCCCAGCCGATGCCCTTCCTGCTGTTCCTGAGCTTCTTCGGGCTTGCGATGTTCATGTTCGGCTGGATCGGCGCCAACTTCAACTCGCTTGCCATGGAGCCGCTCGGCCATGTGGCAGGCACGGCCTCCTCCGTCCTCGGCTTCATGAGCACGGTTGGCGGGGCGGCAATCGGCGCCCTTATCGGGCAGGCCTTCAACGGCACGGCGCTGCCCATGGTCGCGGGCTTCTTCTCCGTCTCGCTCGTCGGGCTCGTCTTCGTGCTGATTGCCGAAAAGGGCAAGCTCTTCCAGCCGCACAATCCGCGCGTCTGACGGCGCTCCGGTTTTAAAATACAGAAAAGCCCCGGCATCACTTCCGTTGCCGGGGCTTTTCGAATGAGGGCCCAAGGCTCTCTCAGCCGATGATTTCGTCGCGCAGCACGCGCCAGCTGTCCGGAGTTGTGGCAACGAGCAGGCCGCCGTCCAGATCGGTCGGGCGATAGGGACTGCCGTCAAAACGCGCCGCATGGCCACCGGCCTCCTGGGAGATCAGCGTTCCCGCCAGATGATCCCAGGGCATCAGCTTGTTGTACATGGCAAAATCCACATGGCCACCGGCAAGCGTGCGATATTCCTGCGCCGCACAGCGATAGCAGGCGAACATGCGCACCTTGGCGAGATTGCCAAGGATCTTCTCCCGCTGCTCGCCAAAGAAATAGCCAGCCGATGCCATGCCGATCATCGATCCCAGCGGCTTCGGTGCCGCCACCGACAGGCGGATCGCCTCGCCATCCGGCCGGCGCAGATAGGCGCCACTTCCCTTTTCCGCCATCACCCAGTCATCGCCCATCGGATCATAGATCAGGCCGGCGACCGTTTCGTTGCGGTAGACCACCGAGGCCATCACGCCGAAGGCCGGAATGCCCGAGGCAAAGTTGAAGGTACCGTCAACGGGGTCGACAATGACCGCCAGTTCCGCTTCCTTCAGCTTTGACAGCAGGGCCGGGTCGGCCGCGACCGATTCTTCGCCGATGAACAACGCCTGCGGCGCGAGCTGCTCCAGTTCCGCGCGGATCATCCGCTCGGCATTCACATCGGCCTCGGTGACGAGATCGGTCGCCTCGCTCTTGGCGCGCACGTCGCCATCGGAGAGCCTGCGAAAACGCGGCAGGATTTCGGCCTTGGCAGCACGTCTGAGAACGTCCGCCAGTGCCATCACATCAATGCTCATGGAAAACCTCAGTCTTTCGGGGAGGGAGAAAGGGAAGCGAAATCGAAAAGCTTGGGATCGAGCAGATGCGACGGGTTCACGTGGGCAAGCGCCCGCAGCATGCGGTCCTTGCGGCCCGGCATCTGCGTTTCCATCGTCGTCAACATCTGCTTCATGGCATTGCGCTGCAGCCCGTCCTGCGAACCGCACAGATCGCAGGGGATGATCGGAAACTGCAGGGCGGCGGCAAATTTCGCCAGATCCTCTTCCGCGCAATAGGCGAGCGGCCGCAGCACGAAGAGGTCGCCCTCGTCGTTCAAAAGCTTGGCCGGCATGCCGGCCAGCCGTCCGCCATGAAACAGGTTCATGAAAAAGGTTTCGAGAATGTCGTCGCGGTGATGGCCGAGCACCAGCGCATCACAGCCTTCCTCGCGTGCCACCCGGTACAGGTTGCCGCGTCTGAGTCGCGAGCAGAGCGAGCAGTAGGTGGCACCCTCCGGCACCTTTTCCTTCACCACCGAATAGGTGTCGCGGTACTCGATGCGGTGCTTGACGCCAATGCCCGTCAGGTATTCCGGCAGGATGTGCTTGGGAAAATTCGGCTGGCCCTGGTCGAGATTGCAGGCGACAAGCTCGACCGGCAGAAGCCCGCGCCACTGCAGATCCATCAGCAGCGCCAGCAGGGAATAGCTATCCTTGCCACCGGAGAGCCCGATCAGCCAGCGCGTCTGGCCCTTCAGCATGCCGAAATCGTCAATCGCCTGCCGCACCTGCCGCAGCAGGCGCTTGCGCAGCTTGTTGAAGGCGGTCGTCTGCGGCGCATGGGCAAACAGGCCGTTGAGAAAGCCATCCGCTTCCACCGGCATGTCGTCCGTCTCGTCGATCGCCACCGCCAGCGTCACGCCCTGTCCCTTCCCTTGCCAAGCACCCGTCAGGTTCATTCCGAACCCGGCAGCCCCTGGGTTTTCCTTGCTTCGTCTGTCTGGTCCGCCGTCTCTGCGGAAAAACCACGTTCCGGTCTTTCCCGACAGATACGGGCCACGTCAGCCATGCCGGCGCTCCCCGTCACGGGTTTCGCCCGGGAACCATAGAGAAGGGCCGCGCCGGTGCCCGGCCCTTGCCTCTTTCGATCAGCCCGCGATGGCGGCTGCCACCGCTTCGATGGCCTCATCAGTCTTGGCACCGTCCGGACCGCCGGCCTGCGCCATGTCCGCACGGCCGCCACCGCCCTTGCCGCCGAGGGCGACGGAAGCGACCCGCACCAGATCGACGGCGCTGAAGCGCTCCGTCAGGTCGGCCGTCACGCCGACAACCGCGCTCGCCTTGCCATCATCGCTGACGGCAATCAGCAGCACCACGCCGGAGGTCAGACCGGTCTTGGCCTCATCCACCAGACTCTTCAGGTCCTTGGCATCGACGCCGCTGACGGCCTTGCCGAGATACTTGATACCGGCAAGATCGCGCACCTCGGAAGCAGCTCCGCCCTGGGCGCCGCCCATGGCCAGCTTGCGGCGGGCATCCGCCAGTTCCTTCTCGAGCTTCTTGCGCTCGTCCATCAGTGCCTCGACGCGCGGCAGAAGTTCGGATGGCTGCACCTTGAGGACGGAGGCCAGCGCCTTCACGCGCTCGTCCTGTTCGGCAAGATAGGCGCGGGCGCCCTCGCCCGTCACGGCCTCGATGCGGCGCACACCGGAACCGACGGCGCTTTCGCCCAGCACGCGCACCAGACCGATCTCGCCGGTCGAGGCCACATGGGTGCCGCCGCACAGTTCGATCGAATAGGGTTTGCCGGCCTTGGCGCCCTCGATGCCGGTGCCCATCGAAACGACGCGCACTTCCTCGCCGTATTTTTCGCCAAACAGGGCCATGGCGCCCTCGGCAATCGCGTCATCGACGCTCATCAGACGCGTCGTGACCGGGGCATTCTGCAGGATGATGGCGTTCGCCATGTCCTCGACGCGTGCCAGTTCCTCGGCCGACATTGGCTTGGGATGGGAAACGTCGAAGCGAAGCCGCTCCGGCGAGACCAGCGAGCCCTTCTGGGCCACATGCGTGCCGAGCACCTCGCGCAGCGCCTCGTGCAGCAGGTGGGTGGCGGAATGGTTGGCGCGCAGGCGCGAACGGCGGGCATGGTCCACCGTCAGCACCACGGCATCGCCGGTCTTCAGCACACCTTCGGCAACCACCGCCGCATGCACGAACAGACCCTCGCCCTTCTTCTGGGTGTCGGTGACCGAAAGCTTCGCGCCATCGGTCGAGATCACGCCGCTATCGCCCATCTGGCCGCCCGATTCGCCGTAAAACGGCGTCTGGTTGACGACGATCTGCACCGTCTCGCCAGCCTTGGCCTCGCCGACAACCGTACCTTCGCGGACGATTGCCTGCACCACACCTTCCGCCGATTCGGTGTCATAACCCAGGAATTCGGTGGCGCCGAACTTTTCCTTCAGTTCGAACCAGACACCTTCGGTGGCCTTTTCGCCGGAACCGGCCCAGCTGGCGCGCGCTTCCGCCTTCTGCCGCTGCATGGCATCGTTGAAGCCGGTGAGGTCGACGCCGATGCCGCGGGCGCGCAGCGCATCCTGCGTGAGATCGAGCGGGAAGCCATAGGTATCGTAGAGCTTGAAGGCGGTTTCGCCGTCAAGCGAATCGCCCTTGCCAAGAGTTTCCGTCGCATCCGACAGAAGCGAAAGGCCGCGGGCGAGCGTCGTGCGGAACTTGCCTTCCTCGAGCTTCAGCGTCTCGGAAATCAGCGCCTCGGCGCGGCCAAGTTCCGGATAGGCGCGGCCCATTTCGCCGACCAGAGCCGGCAGCAGGCGGTACATCAGCGGCTCGCGCGCGCCGAGCAGCTGCATGTGGCGCATGGCGCGGCGCATGATGCGGCGCAGGACGTAACCGCGGCCTTCGTTCGACGGCAGAACGCCATCGGCAATGAGGAAAGCGGAGGAGCGCAGATGGTCGGCAATCACGCGGAAGCTTGCCGCCTGGTCACCTTCCGCCCTGGCGCCGACCACGTCTTCCGTCGCCGAGATCAGCGTCTTGAACAGGTCGGTGTCGAACACGCTGCTGACGCCCTGCAGGATGCAGGCCATGCGCTCCAGGCCCATGCCGGTGTCGATCGACGGGCGCGGCAGCGGCGTGCGCTCGCCAGGCGCCGTCTGTTCGAACTGCATGAAGACGAGGTTCCAGAATTCCAGGAAGCGGTCGCCATCCTCTTCCGGTGAGCCGGGCGGGCCGCCCCAGACATGCTCGCCCTGGTCGATGAAGATTTCCGAGCACGGGCCGCAGGGGCCGGTATCGCCCATCTGCCAGAAATTGTCGGAGGTCGGAATGCGGATGATCTTGTCGTCGGAGAAGCCGGCAATCTTCTTCCAGAGGCTCGCAGCCTCCTCGTCCTCGGCATAGACCGTCACCAGCAGGCGTTCCTTCGGCAGATCGAAGCCCTTGGTAACGAGGTTCCAGGCAAGCTCGATGGCGCGCTCCTTGAAATAGTCGCCGAACGAGAAGTTGCCGAGCATTTCGAAGAAGGTCAGGTGGCGGGCGGTATAGCCGACATTGTCGAGGTCATTGTGCTTGCCGCCGGCGCGCACGACCTTCTGCGAGGTCGAGGCGGTCGTATAGGGACGGCTCTCCAGGCCCGTAAAGACGTTCTTGAACTGCACCATGCCGGCATTGGTGAACATCAGCGTCGGGTCGTTGCGCGGCACCAGCGGACTGGACGAGACGATCTCGTGACCGTTCTTGCGGAAATAGTCGAGGAAGGTCGACCGGATTTCATTCACGCCACTCATGCAACAGCCCTTATACCCCCGCCCCAGGCGGTCCCTTCATCCAAAAACCACTGGCTTTTAACGTTCCAGCCGAACCCTGTCCAGCACGACGACAAACCGGCCGCACAACGTCTCAAGTCGTGCGGCCGGCCAAACCTGTCAGGGAAGGTGCGGGGCGCCGATCAGGCGTCCGGATCACCGTCAGCGTCATTGGCATCCGGCCCGCCATTCTGCAGGAAACGGTCAGCGATCAGGCCGGCATTCTGGCGCAGCGCCATCTCGATCTCGCGCGCCACTTCCGGATTGTCACGCAGGAAGACCTTTGCGTTTTCACGCCCCTGACCCAGCCGCTGGCTGTTGTAGGAGAACCAGGCGCCCGATTTCTCGACAATGCCGGCCTTGACGCCGAGATCGACCAGTTCGCCGGTCTTGGAGACGCCTTCGCCATACATGATGTCGAACTCGACCTGCTTGAAGGGCGGCGCCATCTTGTTCTTGACGACCTTGACGCGGGTCTGGTTGCCGACAACCTCTTCGCGCTCCTTGACGGCGCCGATGCGGCGGATGTCGAGGCGAACCGAGGCATAGAACTTCAGTGCATTGCCGCCCGTGGTCGTTTCCGGCGAACCGAACATCACGCCGATCTTCATGCGGATCTGGTTGATGAAGATCACCATGCAGTTCGAGCGGGAGATGGAGGCCGTCAGCTTGCGCAGCGCCTGGCTCATCAGGCGCGCCTGAAGGCCCGGCAGATTGTCGCCCATCTCACCTTCGATTTCGGCGCGCGGCGTCAGTGCCGCAACCGAATCGACGACCAGCACGTCAACCGCGCCAGAGCGCACCAGCGTATCGGTGATTTCCAGCGCCTGCTCACCGGTATCCGGCTGCGAGATCAGAAGATTCTGCAGATCGACGCCCAGCTTGCGGGCATAGACGGGGTCCAGCGCATGTTCGGCATCCACGAAGGCGCAGATGCCGCCCTTCTTCTGGGCTTCGGCAATGGTCTGCAGCGCCAGCGTCGTCTTGCCCGAGCTTTCCGGACCGTAGATTTCGACGATGCGGCCCTTGGGCAGGCCACCGATGCCAAGCGCGATATCGAGGCTGAGCGACCCGGTCGAGACGGTCTCGATTTCGACCACGCTCTCGTTCGCCCCGAGCTTCATGATCGAGCCCTTGCCGAAGGAGCGTTCGATCTGGGAGAGTGCCGCCTCCAGCGCCTTGCTTTTGTCCACTGTCTTTTCCTCTACGAGCCGCAATGAATTCTGTGCCATCCCATCCACCTTTAGGTTATTGCAGCCGCGTGGGCAACAAGCATCCGATGGAGATGATGTACTCTTTTTGTTCTATTTTTGCAAGAGGCAACCAAGTCCCTGAATCGCAAAAATAATTCGTTCTGTGTTCTCCAGACGTTCCGCACGGTTTGATCCACGCCGAAGTCCCGGAATTTCCTCGGATTTCCGAAGATCGGCAGAGGCTGCCTTCAATCCTTCCGGTCGAGCATTTCCCTGACCGCCACGGCCAGCTGCTTCAGCGAGAAGGGTTTCGGCAGGAAGCCGAACTTCGCATCCGCCGGCAGGTTTCGGGCAAAGGCATCCTCCGCGTAACCGGACACGAAGATGAATTTCAGGTCCGGATAGGTCTTGCGCAGTTCGCGCAGCAGCGAGGGGCCATCCATTTCCGGCATCACAACGTCGGAGACGACGATGTCCACCTTGCCGTCCAGTTCCTGCATGATGTCGAGCGCTTCCGTGCCGGAGCCTGCCTCATGCACGGTATAGCCGCGCGTTTCGAGCATGCGCTTGCCGCCACGCCGCACCGCCTCCTCGTCTTCGACCAGCAGCACGACAGCGGAATTGCCGGTCAGATCGACATCCTGCGAGGCGGGTGCCGTGTCGGCGGCCGCGGCCTGCGGCAGGCTGTGACTGTCGGCCGGCTGTGCCGCGGGCGCCGCTTCGACCACCGGCTTCACCTCCGGCACATGGCGCGGCAGGAAGACGCGGAAGGTCGTGCCCTTGCCCACTTCCGATTCGGGGTAGATGTAACCGCCGGACTGTTTCACGATGCCATAGACCATCGACAGCCCGAGACCGGTGCCCTTGCCCACCTCCTTGGTGGTGAAGAAGGGTTCGAAGATCTTGTCCATGATGTCCGGCGCAATGCCGGTGCCGGTATCCGCCACCTCGACCATCACGAAATCCTCGGCCGGCAACCGGGCACTCGGGAAGGCTGCGGCCTCTTCGGCCGTCACATTGCGGGTGCGGATGCGAATCTCGCCGCCGCCCGGCATGGCGTCGCGGGCATTGACGCACAGATTGATCAGCACCTGCTCGAACTGGGAAAGATCGGTACGCACCGGCCAGAGGTCGCGTCCGTAATCCACCTCCAGCTTCACATTGGTGCCGGAGATCAGCCGGTCGACCAGCATGCGCAGATCGCCCACCACGTCCGTCAGGTTCAGCACCACCGGCCGCATGGTCTGCTTGCGCGAGAAGGCCAGCAACTGCCGCACCAGAACCGCGGCGCGGTTGGCGTTGCGCTTGATCTCCATCAGGTCGGCGAAGCTCGCATCGGAGGGGCGCGCCTGCAGCAGCAGATGGTCGGAGGAGAGCAGGATGGCGGTCAGCACATTGTTGAAATCATGTGCGATGCCACCGGCCAGCGTGCCGACCGCATTCATCTTCTGCGTCTGGGCCATCTGGGTTTCCAGCGCCTTCTGCTCGGTGGTCTCGACCGCATAGACGATCGCCACTTCTTCCGGCGCCTCGTCGCTTTCGTCGATCACCGCATTGACGTAGAAGCGCACGTGACGGCTGTCATCGGCCGGATGGCGGCAGTCGATGGGCGCGATATCGCCCTGCCGGTCCTTGGCGGCGCCCAGCGCCCGCTCCAGATCGGCCCGTGCGCTGTCGTGCACGATGACGTCCAGCGACACGCCCGAATCGATATCGTCACGCGAGACGACGCCGGAGAAGAGGCGCAGGAACGGCGCATTGATGCGCAGGATCTTGCCGTCACCGCCGATCGAGGCAATCGCCATGGGCGTGTTGTTGAAGAAGCGGGTAAAGCGCATGGCAGACGCCGACTGGTCGCCACCCTCGGCACGCGAGCGCGCCAGCACGACGGTCCGGCTTTCGCCTGGCGCCCCGTCACGCATGGAGGAAACGCAATGCACCAGCCGCACCGGCAGGCTCTGGCCGTTGCTGCGGCGCAGATCGAGATCCAGCGTCTCCGTGCGTTTCTGGCCAGGGCCGGCCTGCACGGACTGGATGAGCGCCATGCCCTCGCCCGCCACCATGTCCGACATGGTCATCGAACCCGGCACGAATTTGGTCAGATCAAGCCCCAGCCATTCGGCAAGCGTCGCGTTGAGATAGAAGACCTCGCCCTTCTTGCCGGCGGAGAAGAAGCCGACAGGGGCGTGATCCAGATAGTCGATGGCGTTCTGGAGTTCGCGGAAGAAGCGCTCCTGCTCCTCCCGCTCGGAGGTGATATCGGCGATCTGCCAGACATCGAGCGGCGCCGGCAGAAGCGGCGAGACGAGAATGCGGGCCTTCAGGCGATACCAGTGGGCACCGGCGCCATTGGAAGAGCCGCGTCCGAGCGGCTTCAGCAGGCGGAATTCCTCGTGCCCGCCACGGCCGTCGCGAAGGGCAGTCGTCAGCCGGTAGAGCGCTTCCGTCGCTTCGCTGTTCTTGGAAAGAAGTGCTTCCAGCGACTGCGCATTGCTTGCCTTTGTGGCACCGGTCAGCCGGCCATAGGCAGCATTGGCATAGAGAATGCGGCCGCGCCGGTCGGTCACCAGAATGCCGTCGGGATGGCCCGCGAGATAGCTTGCGGCAAAATCGTCGGAGCGTGACTGCGGCATCACCTCGACGAAGCCGATCATCGAGGAGACGATGAAGAAGATGCCGACCATGGCGAGAATGCCGAGCACGCCCAGCACGATCTCATTGTCCATCACGTCCTTGAACAGCACGAAGGCGATCGACACGCCGACCAGCACCAGCGCCAGAAGAAGCAGGCGCAGCACGGTGCCGCCGCGCGTTCCCCGGTCCACCAGGGGCGCGTCATAGCCGCCGATCGGTTGCGATTTCGTCATCACACCTCGCATTTCGACCGGTTACTGAACGTCACGGCCATGGAATCGGTCCATTGCTCTTCCATAGCAATTTGCGGACCGGCCAAAAAGCGCTTGGGATCAGAAACCCGTTGAAGACATTCACAATCCTATTGCCGAGCGCCGGTTTGCATCCATATCTGCGATGCAACATGGAGCCGTCCGGCCGGATCGGCAACCACTCCTATGCAGGCTCTGGCTTGCGGCGGACTTGCGACTTGCCTAACCTCAACCGGCGCCCGGCACGCTTGCGCCGCGCCTCGGGTGCCGGCAGGCTTCGGTCGGGCACAAAAACGGCATAAGTGGCTGCGACAGGATGCGCGGTCGCCAACCAGACAGGGAGATGCATGCATGGTCGATGATCTGATGGGAGCCTATGGCGACCGACTGGTCCTTGCCGTGGCGGGTGTGGCGCTGGCGCTGCTGGTGCTCGTCCTCATCCTGTGGCTGGTCAGGCGCCGCAGCGGCCCCGCAGGAAGGGCGCGG
>NZ_VJMG01000089.1 GCF_007004135.1 Affinirhizobium straminoryzae | reverse complement strand
ACGAAACTCGGGGCTATTCATGATGCCGCTGATGCCGAAGCTATTTGCGAGGCAGTGACGCGTCCAACGATGCGATTTGTACCCATCAAGGATGAGATGCAGCAAGAAGTTCTAGTGATCCACCGCGTGAGGGAGATGCTGATCCGTCAACGGACCCAGCTCATCAACTCGATCCGAGGTCATCTCGCCGAATTCGGTATCATCGCCCCCAACCGCGCCCACAATATCGGCATTCTAACAAAGCTGATCGAGGACGAAGATTTTGAAGAGCTTCCATCGGTCGCTCGCCACGCATTGCGTTATCTTGTCGAGCAACTGAGGGAAGTGAAGTCGAAGCTGTTCCGTATCGATCAGGACCTAATCCGGGTTGTGAAGGGAAGCGATGCCTGCCGACGACTTATGACGATCCCGGGTATCGGTGTGGTGACGGCGACAGCTTTGGTATCCTCCATGAGAGAGCCATCCGACTTCAAATCTGGCCGCCATTTTGCCGCCTGGCTCGGGCTTGTCCCGAAGCAGCACTCTACCGGGGGCAAGGATAGCCTGGGAGGCATCAGTAAACGTGGCGACGGTTATCTACGGCGGCTTTTGATCCATGGTAGCCGATCTATCATGCGGTGGCGCGGTAGATCCTGGACCTGGCTTGCGAAGCTGAGGGATCGTCGTCCTGCCAATGTTGCGGCTGTCGCCGTTGCCAACAAAACCGCTCGCATTGTTTGGGCGTTGCTGAGGTTTGGCGGGACCTATGGACACCCAGGAGAGGGCGCAACAATGAGAACAGCGTAATCGCCGAATTCGATCCGGATCGGATCGATGTGGTTGCGAGGATAGAAGGCAAATGATGGCAAAGCCGGGCTAACTGGGAACCAGCAGAGCCCGTTGGGCGCATCGAACCTTGAGTTCGCGTCGCGTGATTGGGAGCTGGTTTTACGGATCAACCATCAAGGCCGTGGGTCGCAGGGTGCGGCTCGCTAGTGAGGCCGAATAGATGACCGCAGCCGCAGGTTTGCCAAATGTGCTTTTTGCCCTTGCAAAGTCGGGGGCGTCCATAGATGCGCCCAGCCGGCGGCTTCCAGGATGGTCGGTGGGCCGCCTGGCTTGTGTGGTTCGTAGAGGTCACGGAAGCCTGCATAGCCGTCGGCATGCAGCACGCCGGAGAAGGTGGCAAGATGCTGCCTGGGATGCAGTCCCTTGCGGTCCGGACTGAAGAAATAGCAGACTGCAGGTGGGATCGTGTGACCCCAGGGACGACCGTCGCGAACATAGGTCCACAACCGGCCGCTCCTGGTCTTGCCCTTGCCCGGCTCCAGTACCGGGACGGGCGTGTCGTCACCATGAAGTCGATGGCCAGCGAACACATGGTCCCGAAGCTTCACCAGCAGCGGCTCCAGCAATGTGCTGGCCTTGCCGATCCAGTCCGCCATGGTCGAGCGAGACAGATCGACGCCTTCCCGCGCGTAAATCTCGGACTGGCGATAAAGAGGTAGATGATCGCAATATTTGGCGATCAGCACATGGGCGACGAGGCCCGGTCCCGGCTTGCCGCGTTCGATGGGCAGCGACGGCATCTCGGCCTTGACCTGCGTATCGCAGCCCTTGCAGGTGAAGCGAGGCTGGACATGGCGCACGACACGGAACGAGGCCGGGACATAGTCGAGGACCTCGCTGACGCTCTCGCCAGCGCGGATGAAGTCTGAGCCGCCACAGACCGGGCATGAGCAAGTTGCCTGATGTGTCACGTCGTGGCGCGGCAGGTGATCGGGCAATGGCTGGCGGCTTGGTTTAGCTTTTGCTGCACCGGCAATCGATGGTGATGCCGGGATCATGTCTTCCGCCTCAGTCGCCTCGATATCTTCCAGCGCCAGTTCGAGCTGCTCGATGGCGCGGTCCATCTTCTCGGACGACGAGCCGAACCGCGCCCGTTTGAGAACCGCAAGCTGTGCCTTCAACTTGTCGATTAGCGTGTCGCGGGATTGAAGCTTTCGAGCCTGTTCAGCCAGTTGATCCGCCTGCGCGACGATAATGGCACGCAACGCATCGATGTCGTGAGGCAGGATCGAATGGCTCGCTTCCATGCCAAACTTTATAGCCGATTTGCTCTCAGATTGCCACTTATCTGTCTGTAAAGATTGGCATCTGCTTTACGCAACCCGTGTCGGCGCAGAGGTCCAGGCGGGTCGCCGCCAGTCAATGCCCTCCCACAGCATCGACAACTGCGCTGCCGTCAGCCGGGCCGTGCCATCGGTTGCGGAAGGCCAGGGAAAGCGGCCCTTCTCCAGGACCTTGTAGTAGAGGCAAAATCCCTGCCCATCCCAGAACAAAAGCTTGATGCGATCACCACGACGCCCTCGAAACGCGAACACCGAACCCGACGCGGGCTTCTGGCGAAGCGACGACTGCACCAGCGCCATCAGGCCGTCGATCCCCTTGCGCATGTCCGTCACACCGCAGGCGAGATAGACGCGCACATTTGCGCCTGGCGCAATCATGCGTCTTCAACCGAGCGGATCAGTGCCTTCAGGACATCAGGCTCAATGTTGGCTTCCACCTTCAAGACGCGGCCGCCCTTGCAGCCGATCTCGATCCGTATGGGCCGTGCCGAGCGCTTTGTGGTAGGCTTGTCCACTGGTGCCGGACGCTCAGCCTCGTCGCTCGATGGCGTCGCGATCAATGCGACCGGCAGGAAAGAAACCACTGGCTCAGCCTGCTCCGCTGCAAACTTCCGCCGCCAGGTGTAAATCTGCTGGGGTTTGATATCGTGCCGCCGAGCGACGTCGGCGATCCTCGCATCCGGCTCCGCCGCCTCTTGTCGTATCGAAAGCTTCTCGTCGTCGGACCAATCACGCCGACGCTCGACGCCTGTCAAAATCTCCATGCGGCCCATAGTTCATCCCTGATGACGTCTCTAATGACGGAATTAGTGACGTAACTTCAGGTGTTCGTGGGAAATCTCAAAGGCAGCTTCACCGGACGCTTACGCACAAACGTCAATCCCTGCACAACGACGCTGAGCAGCACGACGGGATAGGTTGCGGCGAGGAGGGCTATTTGTCCGGTCTCTCGGCCGGGGGAGCGCCAGAGCGGCCAATATGACGCTCCGGATCCCCGCCCAGGTGAAAAAAGGGGTATTGCGGTACGAAATCAGCTCGCTGAAGATGGGAAGATAGATTTTACAAATGATGTTTGAGAAATGCACAGGCGTCACACGCCAACGCCCTTGATCCACGCACCCTCGGATGAGTGCAACGAGCACCTTTGAAAAGGCCACATAGCCGCGTGACGCTCAACGATTCATTTTCATCTGCCACCTTCGCCTCAAGGCGCTTCCAAGATTACACTGACCTTACTGAAACGATCAATGCTCGTGCCAACATAGGTTACCCTAGCTACCACCAGAACATGTCCAACAACGCCCTATGTAAATATCTTCATAGACGTGTTTCAACGCTTTCATGAAAATCCAATCGGCAAGCCAGACTAGTGTCTTCGCCCGTCATCATTCTGGAAGAGCAACTCCTCTTCTATTTCACGGATGTGCTGTCTCCCACCGGAAAGCCGGAAGTAAGGCCCATATCGGTGCTCGGACACAATGAACACAAATGACCATTGTCGCCGTTCAAGCTCCTCAGCGAGGTGAAACAATTTTTGGATGTCAAGCTCAACGTCGAGGAGAGCACCAAGAAATCGGTCAAGGGGGATGCGATACAGATCCGTAATATCTGTGCACGTGATAAGCGTGATTCCTCCCGCTGTCCATTGCGCTCGTGTCTGAGAAGTGAGCACTCCCGGACGGCAGAACAGAGCGATCGAGCGCGTAGACACAGAAGCTGTCCTTTTTTCGAAAACCTCAAAATCTACAGAAGGTTGCGAGCGATTGCGCCTTCGATGATCTTCTGGAGCCCGTAACTGTTTACGCCCTGCGGCAACTCTTGGTCAGGCCACGACAACGAAGTCGGTTGACCTCAAACCCGCTTGTCGAAAGGGGGGATCAGCCCCCAGGAGCATGCGGAGTAAAGCGTTGACGACAGACCGACGTCAAGCATGTAGGGCGCACTTGTGCCATAACCGTCGGCACCATCGACAGGCGTGCCATGTCCCATTCCGGCAACGGTGATGAGTTCGATGACGACCGTGCCGTGCCGGTTCTTCCAGGATGAAACGCTGTGGCCCTCCCGCGTCTCGACCGCTGCTTCTTTGGAGACAATATCGTGCACAGCCTGCCATTGTGTGACGACAGCGTCTCCGTTTGAGGGCACGACCGTCCTATCCTGCAGTCCATGCCAGACGGAGATCGTCGGCCAGGGTCCTTGATGGCGAGATGCCAGACGAAGTTGGTCCTGTAGCTTTGTCACGTTCGGGAGACCGTGACCACGCATGCGGTCAAAGGCTTCAGGTACCGAACTGGCACATCCATAAGCGAGGCCGGCGATAACAGAGCCGCCTGCGAACAGTTCCGGATAGGTCGCAAGCATGACGTTCGCCATTGCGCCTCCGGCTGAAAGGCCAGTCACGAAGATCCGCGCAGGATCGATGTTATGACGCTCCATAGCGGTGTCTACCATCTGCCGGATGGAAAGTGCCTCTCCCCGGTCGCGACGCATGTGATCGGGTACGAACCAGTTGAAGCAAGTATTGGAATTGTTCTGCCTCGTTTGCTGGGGATAAAGAACCACAAAGCCGTATTCTTCGGCCAGACGCGACCACCCTGATCCATGGTCATAGGCCGCGGCGTTTTGAGTACATCCGTGAAGGACTACCACCATTGCGGGACGTTCGGCCCGTCCCGCCGGGACGTGAATCTTGGCATCCAGGCCGCCCGGATTGGAACCAAACGGTCCGAGGTTCACCAGTGGCGTTGGCGAAGAGGGCAAGTGGGGCTGTATGACGCGCAGTTTCGAAAGGCGGGCCAGGGTATCGGACATTGATCGCATTCCATAATCCTTTGCGTATGTCGCCGCCTTAACGCGCCGCAGTCCCTAACGCGTCATCTTGGCCAGTGCTGCTGCGCCGCACAAATATTGTGGTTGGCTTGTCTGCTCGATCAAGTCGCCTGAGATCTGAAAGACCGTATTCTAAGGGTGATGAACTATCTTGCGGATGGGCACAGCGCGTTGGTTGTTGGGTGATGATTGACGACCACTCCTCCTCAACCGTCGCCCCCATCTTTGGCGAGAGCGGTTTCCAGATCGTCAAGGGTCACCTTGATCGCTTCCGTGACGCCGCCGCGTGTGAGCATCAAATTCATCGTCCGGTGGTAAGCTTCCCACATCACGTTCAACGGTTCTTCGGTGATGTGGACTTCGAAGACACCCGGCGCGTGCTCGCGCTCCATTCCTGGCAGCAGAAAACTGTTGCGAAAGGTTACCATTTCCACGCGTGTGCCAACGGTCATGACACTGCTCCCTTCAGGTTTAACGCTAAGGTGTTCAGTTGAATGGCTGCTTTCGCCGCAAGGCAGGAAGCTGCCGGGACCGATAGGTGCTCCCAAGTTGCAAGCATTGCCGCCAAGGCGTGGTGACGCAGAGTGGACGGGCGTTGCGCGAGAAAGATAGGCACCGCAAGTGGGGCTCCATACCCATCTGGCGCACGGTTGCCCCCGTGAGGAATGCAGGCTCTATACGGGGTCACCGCTCTTTCGGACAACTTCTGGCCTTCGCTTGAACCGGCTACATCATTGATTGGATCGTCCATGACAATGTCCTCTTCAGTGCGGGTGGCGTTTTCGGCATGCTTTAACGAAGGCCTTCGGTCGCCTTCAGCGAGACCAGTTTTTGTGTCTTCTCGTCCCAGAGGATGAGCTTTATGCAACCGAGGCTGTCGCGAAGGCTGATGCGGCCAAAGTTCGCGAGTTCGGGATAGTCGCGAAGAACCTCGGGCAGACGATAAGACGGCACCTTGCTTGAGAGATGGTGAATGTGATGCATCCCGATATTGCCGGTCATCCATCGCAGCGGAGCCGGTAAGTCATAGTAAGAAGCACTGTGCATCGCAGCAAATGGGAAAGTCCAATCCGGCGGCCTTGACCAATAGGTGTCCTCGAACTGGTGCTGAACGTAGAAAAGCCAGACGCCGGCTGACCCCGCCAGCAGCACGATCGGCAGATGAACGATGAGGAAGGGCAGGATCCCGATTGCCCAGATAAGGACGAGAGCGATGGCCGCGACCGCTGCATTGGTTGCCATGGTCGAAACCCAGGGCAAGGCGCCCGCACGCATCATGCCGAATGGAAGCCTTTGCTTGAATAGAAACAGGAAGGCCGGACCGATGCCGAACATCACCAACGGGTGCCGGTAAAGGCGGTAACCAAACCTGCCACGCGAACTCAGTGCCTCATATTCGGCGACGGTCAACGTGGTGATATCGCCGACGCCGCGCTGATTGAGATTACCGGCCGAGGCATGATGCGCCGCATGCGCGCGCCTCCAATAGTCGTAGGGTGTCAGCGTGAGAATGCCGATCACACGGCCAGTCCAGTCGTCCCAGAGACGGCGCCCGAAAAAAGAGCCGTGCCCGCAATCATGCTGCAGCATGAACAGCCGCAACAGGAAGCCAGCCGCTGGAACGATCAGCAGGAGGCCGATCCAGTAGCCGAAATGCAATGACGCCCAGGCCGCTGTCCAGAAGAATACGAACGGCACAAGAGTGACGATCAGTTCGTAGACGCTACGCGTTACGCTCGGTACACGATAGACAGAAAGAACTTTCAGCCAAGCCTTTTCAGCGGCATCGTGAGGTGCAGCTGCCAATGGAACGACGCTCATTGCCTACCACCGCCATTTTGCTCCGACGCACTGCGAAAGAAGTGTTCGGCATGCTGAAATTCGCTTTCGGCGCCGATCCGGTCGCCCGCAGACAGCTTCATTGCGGCAAAATGCAGATGCTGCTTATGTTTGTCGAGCAGGCGCTCGCGCGCAGTACCCGCTTTGAGGCCGGCGGACCGGCTAGATCTGTTGTTCATGATTGTTAGGGCCTTGCGCCCACTCCTTGCGTCTGACATGGGCAGTCTCAATCGATCTGCTCGGCAACAATCTTGCGCAGTTCCTGGCGACTGAGGCCGACCACCACCGCCATCGGCCTGGCCGCTGTTGGAGATGGTGAGGCCTGGACGTTCGAGACGGTGAATGTATATGGATATTAAAGGGTTGGCATGAGTATCCACGCGCAGGAGTCGGACTCGACTGCGGCATTTTGGAACCGCTGAAGGAATGTGAGCACGTCGGCGATCCGAACGGAATGCTCAAAAGGTCTCGGACAACATGTCCGAACATTCACTATCTTTAGCGCAACATTGTGGCAGCATCGCGTTCACGGGACGATGTCAGGCATCCTTCTGCTCCGTTGTCACCTCGAAGTGCACAAGTTTCGCCGGGCCAAATGCGGTGGACATGGCCACGTCCGTTGCATCCCTGCCGGTTGCCATCAGAACACGTCCGATTCTCGGTGTGTTGTGGCGCGCATCGACGGTGTACCAGCGGCCGCTCAAAAACACCTCGAACCAAGCGCTGAAGTCCATCGGGTTTGGGTCTGTCGGCACGCCGATGTCCCCTAGATAGCCGGTGCAATAGCGGGCCGGCACATTCATGCATCGGCACAAGGTGATGGCGAGGTGCGCATAGTCTCGACACACACCCGCCCTGTCCTGCCAACCGCCAAAGGCCGTTCTAGTCGGATCAGCTTTCGAATAGTCGAACACGATCCGGTCGTGTGCATAATCGAGGATTGATTTCACGCGATCCCAGCCGGGCCTCGTATGGGAAAAGGTCTCCCAGGCGAAATCCGCCAAGCGGTCGGTGTCACAGTAACGGCTCCCCAGAAGATAAACGAGAACATGATCGGGTAGATCATTGATATCGTGTTGAACGGCGTTGACGGGGACAGAATCCGGTTGACCATCGTCATAGATCTGAAACCCGGTGCTGATCGTTGTAACGCCCTGCGGGGCAACGATACGGCTGCACGCATTGCCGAAGCCATCTATATATTCCCACGCCCTGATCGGGCGATCAAAGGAAATCGTCTGATCCCCGAGCAAATCCCCGCGCCGGCTGGGATGAAGGTTCAGGACCAGCAACATGGGTGTATCCTGCTTGCATTCATAGCCAATCCGGAAGCCGGCACGTATTTTCATAAAGAATTCCTTTCTCGGGGGCGACGCAATCCACCAACGGTTGTGGATGCAGAGTGTTCCGTGCGGCCATCTCAGCAGTGCATTTATTCGCAGGTCGTCACATTCACCTGAACATTCATGTCAATTAGATTCCCTTCGGCCCCGTCGAAACTGCCGGAGAGCGGAACCGCCTGCTTCGGGTCACGAGCAACGCCAACCCGGATCAGTTCCCGGTTTCCAACGATGCCATTCGTCGGATCAAACTCCACCCAACCTGCACCAGGGAGATAGACTTGGCACCAGGCATGGGTTGCCCCACCCCCCAGATTCGGATTGCCATCGCGGTCGGGAACATAGATATAGCCCGTGACAAAGCGAGCCGCCAAACCCAGCGAGCGCACCGCCTCCATCATCAACAGTGCGAAGTCTCGGCACGTTCCGCTGCGAAGCCATAAAGTCTCCACCGGAGTTTGAATGCCGCGGCTTTCACGGCGTCGATAGGAAAAGCTTTCCCGAATGGCATAACACAAGGTCATCAGCACATTGCCGGTTCGGGCAGGACCTGCGACGGGAACAAATTGCCGAGCCCAGGGAGCGACAGCGTTATCAGGGTCGGGGTAATGGCGCTCGACGGTTCGTCCCAGATCAATGATTTCGTCATCATCATAGCTGAACGGATAGCCACGCACATCCGTGTGCATTTCCAGGTCAAGCGGGACATGGACCGTATGATCGAGCTTTATACGCGTTTCGATCACCAATTCGAACGAGGACGCTTCAATGTCGACCAAGGCGATACAATTGCCGAAGACATCGTAGATCCAACGGACGGACGACGGGGGAGGACTTGTCTGAAGAGAACATGCGAGGAGAGTTTGGTCAAAGCTGTCCCGCGGACGGAACATGAGACGGTGACGTCCGAACGTCACGGGATGCGTGTACTGGTACTGCGTGCGGTGCTTCACCGAATAAAGCGTCATGACGTCTGCGCCTTCATTGTCGCAAGGAGATCCGTCGGCGGGGCGTCACGATCGACGTTACGTTTCTTTTCGGGGAAGCGGATAATGGACCGCATCATACAGAGAACGAATTTCGTTGCTTTCGAAACGCGTGTCGCCGATTTCGAGGACCGCTCCCCGAAGCTGGGAACAGGGCAGTTCTTCAATAGCGAACCGAAGGGCCTCTGCGGTATTGTCGAACCGCTTATAACGGGGACCGCTGGTGCTCCCGCCCACGCGCCTGCCCGCGAAAAAGCCTGCAGGCGACGAATAGTCGATCTGTATCATGGTTCATCCTCTCAAAGGCGTGCGGGATCAAGGCCGGCAATGCCGGCTCCGGGCTGGCCAATCGGGCAGGTTGCGCTCTCATGGCGGTCGAGAGCGGAAAAGCTCGTAAGGCCAATGATGCGCAGCCGTCCGCAACGCTCGGAAATATCCGCCGAAACGGCAGGAAGGTTGTCGCTATACTCACGTCGGCCGATCCTCACGAGATTACGCGACATGGAGGCGGGATAGAATTCTGCACGCATTGCCTTGCTCCTTCTTCATCGAGGCGCCGGCCATGAATGCAACTGTGCGAGACAAGAGCGACGAGAGGAACTGCGGGTAGGACGCGCGCAGTCGACGCGTTTCGGGACGGTTGGGCGGTACGATCCGGCATCACACGAGGCAGAACGCGCTCCGGCCACTATTTCTTTTTGGAACGAGCCACCGGTTCGGAATTCGCCAGAGCTTCCTTTTCCAGACGCAATTGGCGCAGACGAGCCGTCTGATCGGTTACGGCAGCCTTCTCCCCGGCCGAAAGTTTAAACCGAGCAGCGTGAGGACCGTTTGACATTGACATGAAACATCCTTACATGATTTATAATTTAATTTCCGAATTCTATCATGCCTACAACGCATTATATAATTCGGAAAAATTCTGCATTATTTCGTTTTATCATATCCTGTAAATAGGATTAATTTTCATATTTGCAATTGATTAAATATATTAATATTGTTCTGCGTAGGGAAAAATTACAGTCCCACATAAAACAGACTGGATAAGAACCCGCTTTCGGTCCGGACGGCCGCGTTGCGACCAACAAATTCACGAGCCACAGGCTGTTATCGCCTGCGGATGGGTCCACCCTCTCAACGCATCACACGGCACTTGAAAGTCCGGAGCCGGGTGCCATATCCGAAGTGAGAGAGCAAGGCGTGCTGCAGTCGGCCATACGTAACCGGCTACGATCCGACATTCCGTCCCAGTTGATGCTCTCATTACAGGTTTCGCCCCGCACTCTCTCGACGCACATCGGTCGGCCGTATCCATAGCTTGCCAGATCCGAGTCTGATCGAGACGCAGGCTTTCGATTGTCAACCATCTCGATAGATAGACGGGCCATGCCGGCGAAAGACGCCGGCTAGCGCATTCTATCGGGATCACACACGAGCGCTCATTCGCTCAGGGGATGCTTCATTATGCCGACAGACAAGCAACCGATCGACGACATTGGCGCGACCGAAAAAATCACCCGGCGCGTGTTAAAGCGCAGCAACTACTCGACGGCCGACCTTGGCGCCGTTGCAGGTCCCGATCACGGCGGTGAACTCGCAATCATTGAACGCATCCAAACCGGCATGATCATGAGCGAGATCTATCCGATCTCGAAACGGCGCAAAGCGCATTCCGACAAAGTGGCACTCCGACGATGGGAGAACGAGGGCGGCAGCATGGATGAAGGCGAGCAGTAAGGCATCGCAATCTACGGAGACGAGGCATGTCAAAGACAGATAACGTGGTGATTCTGGCGGTAGTCAGAAAAATGCGGGAGCCGGCGTTTGGCGAACGGCTGAATGTGATCGAACTGCCCCCCACGCAAATCAAGGCGAAGAAACCAGATACCGATCCCCCCGAGCAACCGGTGCCTGCGGGGTACTGAGATGCATTTCCAAAACCAACCAGGACCCCAAACCCCTATCCAGGGAGGATATGCCGATGAGCGAATGGCGTAAATTTGCAGCCAGTTCCAATGGGGATCGATGGCTGTTGGGACGAGATCCGGCAACGGACAATCCTCTGGTGCTTCACCGGGCCAACCCGTCTTCCGGTGGATACGAAACGCGCACCCCGATTGACGCTTTTCTGGCGCAGCGTATCGGAACGCCCGAGCGCGATGCCCTGCTGGGCATGCTCGGCAAGGATAAGGCGGCAGAGGCGAACCCTTCAGACGCGAAAACACCGTCCGCGAAGCTCGCGGCAGAGTATCTGCGGCTTGGCGGAACGCGACGGGCCAAGATCGACGACAACATCGTCAATACCCGCAAGTGGGAGAACGAGCCGTCTGCCGCAAACGACTTCTGGATGAAGCACATCGAGCCCATGGACGACCGACAGCGACGAGATGTCGAAATCGAGTTGCCATCCATCAGCGATGACTGAACAAGCAACGGCCTCCATGTCCATCCAAAGAACAAGTTTTTACGTCCTTTTGACGCTCGTGACGATTTCCTTTGTATGGCTTATTTTGCCCTATTACACCGCCATCCTCTGGGCGGTCATCTTGGCCATCATCTTTTTCCCCATCCACGTCCGGCTTGAGAGGCGGATGAAAGGCCGCAAAAACATCGCGGCCTTCCTGACAGTTCTGTTATGCGTGCTCCTGGTCATTTTGCCTGCCATGATTGTTTTGGCCTCACTGATCCAGGAGGGGACCAATCTTTACCAGCGCATGAGCAACAACGAGATTGATCTCAACAGTTATCTCAATCAGATCGAGCAGGCCCTGCCACCGTCGCTCGAAGACTGGCTGGCCTCCCTCAAGCTCGGAGGCGCCGCGCAAATGCGGGAAAAGATTTCCTCGGGCATAATGCAAGCAGGACAATCCATCGCCGGCAGCGTCCTGAGCTTTAGCCAGAATACCGCTCATGTGTTTGTCAGCATCGGGCTCATGCTCTACCTGCTGTTCTTCCTGTTCAGGGATGGAGCAAGCCTTGCCGGGACGCTTCGTCAGACAACGCCCCTGAGTGACACCTATACGCGGAAATTCCTGGACAAATTTGCGGAAGTGGCGCGCGCAACGGTCAAAGGCAACGTTATCATAGCCATTATCCAGGGGACTATCGGAGGGCTGACATTCTGGATAATCGGGATGGAGGCGGCACTGCTTTGGGCCGTCATCATGACTCTGCTATCGATGTTGCCGGCCATCGGTGCAGCGCTGGTCTGGGGACCGGCGGCGATCTGGATGTTTCTCATCGGCGCGTGGATGAAGGGGGGCGTCCTCGTCTTCGTTGGTGTCGTGTTCATCGGTCTGGTCGACAACCTGCTGCGCCCGCCCCTCGTCGGGAAAGGTACCCGCCTGCCCGATTACATCATTCTGATTTCAACTCTGGGCGGCATTTCCCTGTTCGGGTTGAGTGGCTTCGTGATCGGCCCCCTCATTGCAGCTCTCTTTGTCTCGGCCTGGTCACTCTTCACGCAACAGCAGCAGGACGAGGGTGTGAAGCCGCAGCATGCGGCATATGCGCAGGAGAAGGCCGCGCCTTTCCATTAGGCGGAGCAACAAATCCCATATACGGTCAGCACGTCTGGATTGCTGAGAGAGCCGGGACAGCTCGGAATAACGGCAGGAGCGGCGACCGTGAAGCAATTTGGGACTATGCGCGATTCAAACATGCTCGCGCGGGCGATCGTGGAGACCATGCCCCAACCCTTCGTCGTTCTGGACGAAGACCTTTGCGTCGTCGCTGCCAACAGCAGTTTTTATGAGACTTTCGACATCAATTCCGCTCATCCCTATCCCAAATCCCTGCTGGATCTGGGAAACGGCGATTGGAACAGGCCTGCCATACGCCAGGCCCTCGCGGCAGCCGTGTCTCAGCGCATCATGATGGAGGGCGTGGAGTTTGAGCAGGATCTTGGACGGTTCGGCAAGCGGATCTTTTCGATTACGTCCAGGCTTCTCAATATCCGCTCTGCCAATAAGCCCAACACCCTGCTGGCATTTGCCGATGTGACGGAGATCCGGCAGATCGCGGTCGACAAGCAACAACTCCTTGAAAAGGCTGAGAAGCTTCTGGCTCAGCAACGTGTGCTGTTGCAGGAAATGCAACATCGGATCGGCAACAGCCTGCAGATCATCGCCAGTATCCTGATGCTGAAAGCGCGTGCCGTCAGCTCGGACGAGACACGCCGGGTTCTTGAAGACGCCCGTCAGCGCGTGGTGTCGGTCGCAACTGTGCAGAACTATCTGCACCTCGATGCGGGGATGGACGAGATTGATGTGTCTTCGTACCTGACAAAGCTGTGCAAGGGACTGGCAAGTTCGATCGTGCTCGACAGTGCGCCGGTCACATTGGAAGTCTCGGCGAGTGAAACCCGGATATCCTCGCAAGAGGCCGTCAGCCTCGGCCTGATCGTCACCGAACTGGTCATCAACGCGATCAAATATGCCTTCCCTGTCCCCAAGCCTGACGCGAAGGTTATCATCAACTACAGAGCGCATCTGACCGAATGGCATTTGACTGTCAGCGATAATGGCGTTGGACAGATAGCCAAGCCCCCTGGAGACATTTCCGGTGCGGGTCTTGGCTCCCTGATCATTGATGCCCTGGCCAAACGACTGGACGCATCCGTCTCCACCATCTCAAGCGCTGCGGGCATGAGCGTGTCAATTACACAGGCGGGATCGACGAGCCCACTTGTAAACGGTGCTGGACCGCACGACATGTAAGGGGATAGCAGCTCGTTTTACGGGCGCTGCGATTGAGGATTGACGTTCCTCGCCCCAACGAAGGAGGACGACATGTCTTCCACTCACCTACAAGAGCACCTCGATCCCTCCGATTTTGCGATGATCAGGGATGTCCTGAGAGCCGGTGGTTTCAGAGGCGTTGAAGCTACGGCAAACTCCGATGCAAAAAAGGCGGCATCGGTCTTTCTGAAGACCGAGTTCCGTAACGGGAAGAGAACCCGGGAAACACTGCTCCTAGCCCTCCAGAGCAAGCGCGTCGACCTTCACAAGGGTTTGCCCGTCGCCATCTCACGCAAGAGCGAAGCCATCGACAGATGGCAGGACGAAGGAGGCCAGTGATGGCGCTTTCCTTTCCCAACTCCAGCCGAAGCTACGATGAAACGCATTCCCGCATCCGATTTCTCGGCTATGACGGTATGTTCGAGGTGAGGTTTTACGTGCCCGCTGAAGTGCTTACGGCCGGGCTCTCGCACTGGACGGCGAGCGAAAGCGATTATCTCGCCTCGTTCGACGCGCTGCGTTCAAAAATTCTCGATGCAGCCAAAAGCGCCTACAAATCCCGCCCAAACAGATCCATCACATTGGCTCTCGAACACTTCAAGTGACGTGTGACGCGCAAGACGCTCCGCCAGGAGGCGCAGCCGAGAATGAACGCGAACAGGAGAATTCGCATGGTCATGGAAAAAGGAAAAGCCACGATGTTCGAGCGTCTGGACAACTACCGGCCCTCGAAGACCATCCTTGTCTGGGCTTGCGGCATGACGGCCGTAGCCACGATGGTCGCCGGATTTGGCTGGGGAGGGTGGATGACGGGAAGCAGCGCCGTGAGAGCGGCGACGGCTGCAAGCGAAGCGGCGAACCTGCAGCTTGCATCCGCTGTTTGTGTCGAGCGGTTCAACGCTGCACCGGATTCGGCAAAACGGCTGATCGAATTCAACGCTCTCCCGGACCGGTACAAGAAGCGACAGTTCATTGAAGCCGGCGGCTGGGCAACAATGCCGGGCCAGACCTCAGCGGATGGTGGCGTGGCAGAAGGGTGCAGCACAGCCCTTTCGGCATGAAGCAGAGGATGGGCGCCTGGGGCGCGCCCGCGACAGCAATTGCAGTCAATGTGCAGGCCTGCCACCGCCACCTCTGCCGGAAAAATGTCGCGGTCGCCGCAACGCTTCGTCCCTATAAGTGGTGGCAAGGCCGAGTTATGGTAGATGCGAAGCCTCAGGTGTCTTTGATCAGTCGACCACCTGGATGACGACACGCGTTCTCGCATCGACGATCAGGCGTATCTGGTTTACGAACACAAAGGCGTAATCAGGGCTGTCTGGTATCGGCAAGAGCAAGAGGTTCGCCGGAATCGTATGACCGACCTTGAGGGTCTCCGTCATTTGAACCGGGTTTGGCGGCGCAGGCTGACTGGCGACATAGGCAACGGCCAGATCGGTCGGTGGCCGTGGCGTTGGCACCACATCGGCGGCCGTTCCCGCAAAGACAGTCTGCGCGGATATCACAATCGCCAGGGTGGCGAACAACAATTTGATCATCGAACTCTTCCAAGGACATTGACTGGCTGCGGGGCGGACGAAGTTCCCCCGGGAGCTGGATTATTCCAGATCCGACTTGCGTCAGCGGTCAGCAAAGGAGCGCCACGCAGCGGCAGGGCGAAAGATCGAGACTACAGCCTGAACTTGCTGGTCGCGGAATCGACCTCCAGGCGCATGGCGTTGAGAGAGCCTCTGATCACGCGAATATCGGCACTGAGGGCAGCAGGGGCCTCTTGGTTCTCCCAATACAAAAGCGTGTCGTGCCAGCCTCTGGTATTTTCCAATAAGCCCCGCGCGCTCTGCATTTCGTGCAAGCTCGACAAGGTCATTCGCCTCGGCCCCCCATACGGGAAGTGCTTCACGAAGCCTGAGAATCTGTTTGTGAATGTCGGTGATTTGATCGTTTTCCGTCTACTTTAGATGGACATGATTTTACAACAATCAACTTTTGGTTTTTCACGTTCACGTGTTCAGTTGCGATGGTTTCGCTGATGCGGCGGACGTGATCGCAAAGCCGCGGAGCCCCCCCAAAAAAACAACCGAAAGTCGTGTAAATGCCGCGCAGCACTGGCCAAATCCGTATGGCACTCCATATACAATCCTTCGCTGTTCTTGTGCCTTAGCAACGCCCTCGTGAGCGGATGCCGGCGGTCCCTACGAAGCCTCGTGCTGGACAGACGCTTGGCACAACAGAGAAACTTCAAATGCGTATCGCACAAGTCGCACCCCTGGCGGAATCCGTTCCGCCGAAGCTTTATGGCGGCACGGAACGTGTCGTCTCCTGGTTGACGGAAGAGCTCGTCGAGCAGGGCCACGATGTCACGCTCTTTGCCAGCGGAGATTCTGAGACGTCTGCTGAACTCGTGCAGGCGGTTCCTCAGGGGTTGAGATTGGGAGGTATCCGGGATCACACGGCAAGCCTCCTGGTCATGCTGGAGGAGGTTCGCCGGCGGGCTTCGTCCTTCGACGTCATCCACTTCCACGTCGATCTGCTCCAGTTTCCAGCGTTTCGAGCCTCCTCCGTTCCTTGTCTGACCACGCTGCATGGCAGATTGGATCTGCCGGATTTTCATCCCGTCTATCGTGCGTTCCCGGAAATGCCGCTCATTTCGATTTCGCAAAATCAGCGTCTGCCGCTTCCCAGCGCCAACTGGCTGGCCAACATTCACCATGGCCTTCCTGCCGGTCCAACGCCCTTCAGTGCCCCGAAGCGCGATTATCTCGCCTTCTTGGGGCGCGTTGCCCCGGAAAAACGCCCGGATCGGGCGATCGAAATTGCAAAGCGGACAGGGATACCCCTTAGAATCGCGGCGAAAGTCGATCCAGCCGACCAAGACTACTTCGACCATGTCATCCGCCCGCAACTTGATCACCCCCTGATCGACTTCATCGGCGAGATCGGTGACCACGAGAAGCGCGACTTTCTCGGAAACGCCATCGCTCTGCTGTTTCCCATCGACTGGCCGGAGCCGTTCGGACTGGTGATGATCGAGGCCATGCGAGAAGGAACGCCGACGATTGCCTGGCGCCGCGGCTCGGTTCCAGAGGTCATGGACGAGGGCGTGACGGGCTTTATCGTGGACTCGATCGATGAGGCCGTAAAGGCAGTTCGAAAGGCAGTCGGTCTTGATAGAACGGCAGTCCGTCAAAGGTTCGAGGAACGCTTCACCGCCGCACGGATGGCATCGGACTATGTCGCGGAATACACAGGTCTATCGGATGTGCCGGTGAGGATGGGACCTCAACGTCGTCAGCTTGCCGATATTGCTCCGGCACCCTTGGTGCAGGTCGTGGCAGCGACAAACCTTTCCGGCGACCGCCCTGGCTTTGCATCCCCCGTTCACGGGCCGGTCTGATGGGATCCCCTGTTGATCCCCCGTTCGAAGTATCGGAAAACCTGGACGCCATTCGCTACGATCTTGAAGTTGAGACCTCCCTGGTCGGCTGGTCGCTACAGAAACTGAAGGATGGGGATACTTTCGCAGTCCTGAACAGCCATGGAGATATTGCCGGCCACAATACCGTGGAGGGCTTGTTTCATCGCGATACGAGATTTCTGTCTCAGTTGGAGCTTCGGTTTCAGGGGCGCAAGCTCCTGCTGCTGAATTCCTCCAATCACGACGACAAGGCTGCACTGTCCGTCGATCTCACAAATCCTGATATCGAAGATGGTGCCGCGGCACTGCCCCGGGAGACCATCTTCTTCGAACGCACGAAGTTTCTCTACAAGGGAGTGTTTTACGAGCGTCTTAGCGTGCGGAACTTCACGCCGATCGACCGCCGCTTGACCATCGATTACACCTTCAGCGCGGATTTTCGCGACCTGTTCGAGGTTCGCGGGATGACGCGGGCAAAACGGGGGCACGGAACGTCCGATGTGGTAACCGCCAACACGGTCGAATTTCGCTATCTGGGTCTGGATGAGGTGGAGCGCCGCACGCGGATTGCTTTCACGCCTGTTCCCGAACGTCTGGAGACAGACCGGTCGACGCTGGAGCTGACACTTGCGCCGGGCGAAAAGAAGTCGATCTTCCTGACCGTCGCCTGTGAGGAGGGCGAGTCCACGCCGTTGCTGGAGTTCTTCAGCGCCTACCGTGAAAGCCGCCGCGCCAGACGCGTCCAGACGCGGAGCATCGCCACGGTGCAAAGCTCGAGCGACCTTTTCAATGAAGTTGCCTGCCGTGCCACCTCCGACGTCTATATGCTGGTCACGCCGACTGACTCCGGCCCCTATCCTTATGCGGGAATTCCCTGGTTCAGCACGATTTTCGGACGCGATGGGATTTTTACGGCCATGTTCATGCTGTGGATGGACCCGTCGATCGCACGCGGCGTTCTGCGCACCTTGGCGGCGATGCAATCCCGCGAAACAGATCCCCGCGCTGACGCGCAGCCGGGCAAGATCCTTCACGAGGTGCGCCATGGCGAAATGGCCAATCTTGGTGAAGTGCCATTCGGCCGCTACTATGGCAGCGTCGATTCAACGCCGCTCTTCGTGATGCTGACAGGAATGTATCTGGACGCCACCGGTGACCTTGGGACCATTGCCGAGATCTGGCCGAACATCGACGCAGCGTTGCGCTGGATCGATGAGTATGGCGACCGAGACGGAGACGGCTTTGTCGAGTACCAGGCGGAAAGCAATGGCAGCCTGAAAAACCAGGGCTGGAAGGATTCCCACGACTCCATCTTCCACGAAGACGGAACGGACGCGACAGGATCCATCGCCCTGTGCGAGGTGCAAGCTTATGTCTTTGCAGCCAAGCGTGCAGCCGCCCGAATGGCCGAACGACTCGGGCATCACCAGCGGGCCGCCGATCTGATAGCCGCCGCCCAACACCTGCGCCTTCGCTTCGAATCCGAATTCTGGGATGAGGGCCTCGGAACCTACGTTCTGGCGCTCGACGGCATGAAGCGCCCGTGTCGCGTGCGAAGTTCCAACGCAGGCCATGCCCTGTTTGCAGGCGTTACGTCGCCCGAAAGGGCGGCACGCGTCGCGGCAACCCTGTTGAGCAAGGAAGGCTACAGCGGCTGGGGCATCCGGACCCTTGCCCAGGGCGAAGCACGCTACAATCCCATGTCTTACCACAACGGCTCGATATGGCCGCACGACAACGCCGCGATTGCGATCGGGCTTGCGCGCTACAACCTTAAACAAGAGGCGGCGCGGGTGTTCACAGGTCTGTTTGATGCGGCAAAGGAGCAGGAGATGCGACGTCTGCCCGAGTTGTTCTGCGGTTTCATCCGGCGGCCCGGTCGAGGACCAACCCCTTATCCGGTCGCGTGTTCACCACAGGCCTGGGCCGCCTCTGCGCTGTTCGGCGTTCTGGGTGCCTGCCTCGGCCTTGAGCAGGCTCATACTAAAAATGAGATCCGTTTCCGCGATCCGATCATGCCCGCATTCCTGGATGAGATTGTGTTGCGCAATATCAAGCTCGGCTCATCGTATGCCGATTTCCGGATGCATCGCTACGGCACTGACGTTGCCACAAATGTTCTGGGACGAAATGGCAACGCCAAGATCCTTATCGTAAAGTAGCATTCTCTTACACACTGATCATCGTCAATGGCGTGCTACAAATTCTGGGCGAAGACCATCTCCTGAATTTGAACCATATCGCGCCCAACAAATCCGTAAAATGTTCCATGTCAGGTTGGCTCCCGTCATTGAATTTAGATATCGCGCTTCTTGCTAATCATTGTTTTCCGTACATAGAATCGGGACTTTAATATTTCATCGGTCGGTTGATTTTGCGTTTGAACGTGCATAAACGCCCGCTTTGACAGCAGTTCATCCAAGATAATCCTCCGGCCCGTGCTTTGCTATGCCCATTGGGGTATACGTGCTGAGACAGCATCCGTGAGACATATTCAGTGTGTCATTTGGACGATCTTCGCGTTTTGAGACGCGGCGTCCCGAGCGTCTAGAAGTAAATGAGACGAAATTGGGCAAGAGCAGCCCTAGGCGGGTAGGGGCGGCTAAACTGCAAGCTGATCAGGAGATTCTAGCACAAACCGTCTTGAAACTATCCATGATTTTGTAGATTTTCCAGTAGCTTAACAAAAATCAGATAACCAGAATTATGGAATTTTATCACAGATTTTGGCTTTAGACGCCCTTTGGCGCAGCAGCATTGGGCAGGCCTAACGCTGCTGCGGAAGCCTGGTTATAAGATCGACATAATACAGCGCAGCCATACGGCTCGCCCAACGCTTCACCCTCGGCTCGTCAACGAGAGCTTCGGTCAACATCATTTCGGTGGCCGAGAGCATGAGGTCTGTCATGAGTTCGAGCCCTCCCAGAAGCTCTGCATGATCAAGACCCGGATAGCGTGACTCGATGATCTCCGCGAGATGGTTGGCTACCCGACCGTGGGACTGGGACCTGATCTTCTGCAACATCAGCACCGCGCGCATAGCTCGTGGCACCCAGGGGCGGGTAAGGTGCACTCTCCCCGGCCCCCAGTTCCAAACATGCCGACCTAGCAGATCATAGCCCTTGATGACTCATCTCAGGGCATGACCGATCCGGTGAGTTCCATCGTTGCAAAAAGCCTCGCGAGAGGATTTGCAACTTTTTCGAGCGCATCGCCTCTAATCTCAACCGAGTCACCCATATTCTGAGAGCCACGAATGCTGCCTCGTCTGCATTCGGCATGTCTGGGTTCATCCGCCTTGCCTTACACCGTTTGCAATGGATGCGGCCCCTCTTTCTTGAGGATTGGGGTGGCGTTCCGATGTGATGGGATCAGGTCGTTTGGGCCAAACTGTTCGCGCCAGGAGGACAAGGGCGCGCCACGGTCGCTATCGCATCCGGCCAAACCCTTCGGCAACACCCCTGAACCTCAAATCCATCGCCCGAGAAGGCCCGATCGGGCGGTTCCACCTCCGGGGATTTTTATCTGCCACACCTCCACAAACGGAATATTTCTTTCCGCCTTTCGCGAAATGGAGGCAAATATGGTCTTCAAGTTACACGATAGAGATGTCAAATTTAAGAACTGAGAGGTCAGATGCTAGATAAGGATGCCTACACTTCGCCTTTGCCGATCGACGGCAAGGGAGACTTGGCTGAAAAAACATTGCGGAGGGCGATCGTCAGCTGCGTTTTGCAGCCGGGCGAACGGCTTTCGGAAGCATCGTTGGTGCAGGAGTTCGCACTGGGGCGAGGTGCTGTGCGGGCAGCACTTGCGCAGCTAAAAGCGAGCGGGCTGGTGTCCTCGTCACCGCGCAGTGGCTGGGTGGTGGCCCCTGTTTCTGCGAGTGAAATTCGCGAGCTGTGTGCGGCACGCCGA
>NZ_VJMG01000088.1 GCF_007004135.1 Affinirhizobium straminoryzae | reverse complement strand
CCTGCAGCCGGTGACCGGCTCACCATTCCACAGCATCCGGGTCGTCTGACCTTCCTGCACATCATCGAAGGCCTCGCGATGGTCGATGGCGAAAGGTTGACCGGCGGCGACGGTATCCAGCTCGGCGCCGATGCGCTGCCGGATCTCGAATGGATTACCGACGGCCAGGCGCTGCTGTTCGACATGCGCCGGTGAGATCCAAACACGGAAAAACTGCCCGGCGCGGACGCGCCCGGCAGCTTTTCATCCGGGGCAGCAGGGCCTGCCGGAGAGCAGTCCCGATCAGCGGTGAGGCTTTGGCCGTTCCATCGCGATGAAATGGCGGACCAGCGGTTTTATTTCGCCCTGATGGAAGGCAAGCGCTGCGGCCTGCAGGTCGGCATCCGCCTTGGAAACCCGCCGGTGCTGGCGCAGATGCTCTGCCCAGGATTCCACGAAAAACCATTCGAGCACGATGGTCGGATCAGCTGAATCCTCCGTCACGCCCCAGCTATAGGCACCGTCGCGCTGCCTCTCATGCGCGAGACGGGAGAGCGCGTGCAGGAAGCCCGTCCGGTGCTCGGGATCGATGCGGTATTCCACCGTGATCAGCACCGGCCCGCGATCATGCGCCACGGGGGCGGCCAGCAGCGGTTCCGGCCAGTGGCGGGAGGGAACCAGATCCGCCTCGCCACGCGGCAGCTTGACCCGGTGCATGGCAAGCCCCGCCACCAGCAGGCCGAAGGCGGAGATCAGCAGCGCCGGCGCAATGCCGGTTGCTTCTGCCACCACGCCCCAGCCGAGGCTGCCGCCGGCCATCGCGCCATTGAACACGGTGAGATAGATGGCAAGCGCCCGGCCGCGCACCCAGTTCGGCAGGATGGCCTGCGCCACGCCGTTCAGTGTCGTCAAGGCCACGATCCAGCCCATGCCGAGGAAGAGCAGCACCACGGGGGCGAGTGCCTGCGGCGGGCGGAAGGCGAGGATGACCATCACGGCTGCGGTGACGATGGCAGAGAACAACAGCAGTCCGTCCGCATCGAGCCTGCGCCGCAGGGCCGGCAGAAGCAGGGCGCCGCCGATCGCACCGAGGCCGATGGCCCCCAACAGCAGACCGTAATAGCCGGCACTGCCGTTCAAGAGATTGCGGGCCACGAGCGGCAACAGCGCCCAGACCGCACTCGCAAAGGCGAAGAAGACGATGGCGCGCAGCAGCACGATGTGAAGATCATGGCTGGCGCGCGCATAGCGCAGGCCGGCGCGGAAGGCACCGGTAAAATTTTCCTTCAGCACATCCGCATCGCTGTGCGGACGCTTCCACCACACGAGGGCCGCGACGACGAAGACGTAGCTTGCCACATCGGCACCATAGGTCACGGAAGCCCCGAAGCCGGCGAGCAGCAAGCCGCCGAGTGCCGGACCGACGGCGCGGGCAATGTTGATGCCGAGGGAGTTGAGCGCGACGGCGCTTTTCAGCACCTCGCGCGGCACGAGTTCCGGCACCACCGCCTGCCAGGCGGGTGCGGCAAGCGCCGCCCCGATGCCGCCGAGAAAGGTCAGCCCGATCAGTGCCTCGACGGTGAGCAGGTTCAACGTCGCCAGCGCCATCAGCGTCAGACTGACACCGGCCAGCAGAAGCTGCACGCCGATCAGCAGCCGGCGACGATCGAAAATGTCGGAAAGCACGCCGGCCGGAATGGCAAGCAGAAAGAAGGGAAGTGTCCCTGCGGCCTGAATGGTGGCGACCGCCGCCGGCGCTGCCGACAGATCCGTGACGAGCCAGGAACTGGCCACGTCGCGGATGAAAGTGCCGGTATTGCCGAGGATCGTCGCGATCCACAGCACGGCGAACACGCTTTCGCCAAGGGCTGCAAATGCGCCACCCGCATCCTTTTCGTTCGATGCCGATGCCATGGCAACCTCCGTGTCTGGTCAGGAAGAAGCCCCGACCCGGCACGAGGCCGGGCCGGAGCCGCAGGTGTCGTCAGGAAATGAAGGCCAGAACGTCGGCGTTGAACTTTTCCGCCTCGAGCTGGGCAAGACCATGCTGACCGCCCTTGTAGACCTTCAGCGTGGCATTCTTGACGATCTTCGCCGACTTTTCCGCGGACGCCGCGATCGGCACGATCTGGTCGTCATCGCCATGGATGATCAGCGTGGGGCATTCGATCTTCTTGAGGTCATCCGTATAGTCGACCTCGGAGAATTCATGGATGCAGTCGTAATGACCCTTGATCGAGCCCAGCATGCCCTGCAGCCAGAAGGTATCGCGGAAGCCCTGGTTGTCCTTGGCGCCCTCGCGGTTGAAGCCGTAGAAGGGCGTCGTCAGATCCTTGAAGAACTGCGAGCGGTCTAGGGCCGTGCCCTTGCGGATGCCATCGAACACCTCGATCGGCGTGCCCTCGGGGTTGTTCGCCGTCTTCAGCATCAGCGGCGGAACGGCGCCGACCAGCACGACCTTGGCGACGCGGGCATTGCCGTGGCGGCCGATGTAATGGACCACTTCGCCGCCGCCGGTGGAATGGCCGATCATGATCAGGTTCTTGAGGTCGAGCGTCTCGATCAGTTCCGCCAGGTCGTCGGCATACTGATCCATGTTGTTACCCTGCCAGGGCTGATCGGAGCGGCCGTGGCCGCGGCGGTCATGGGCAATCACCCGGAAACCGTTCTGGCCGAAGAACAGCATCTGTGCGTCCCAGGCATCGGCCGAAAGCGGCCAGCCATGCGAGAACAGGATCGGCTGACCCGTGCCCCAGTCCTTGTAAAAGATCTTAGTTCCGTCCTTGGTTTCGATGAAGTTCGCGGTCATCGGATTGGCTCCATTGGTGGCGGTTGTGGTGGATTTCGAGTGTACGAGGCCAGGCATGGCCATCGCGGCGGAAAGCCCCGCGCCGGCCATCAGGGCCTGCCGGCGGGAGAGGAGAAGATGAAGATGCGGCGTCATGGTGCTTGGCCCTTGTTTGGTGCTGGTAGCGTCAACGCGACGCGGATCGCGGGGTGGCGGCGTCCGTCGCCGCCACGTAGAGGAAGGCCCCCATCAGGCCGAGATGTTCGAAGAAGGCGTTCATCGCCATGGATTGCTCCGGGCCTGCGGGGATTTCCCAGAAACGCAGGGCGATGAAGGTGGCAGCCAGCGTGAACGCCGCCAGCGCCAGTGCGCCCACCCGGCGCCAGACGCCGGACAGCACCAGCGCCGACATCGCCAATTCGAAAAGAATGACGCCGACGGCAAACAGCGGCGCCGGCAGAAGGCCGAAATGGACCATTTCCGCCTGAGCACCCTGAAAATCGAAGATCTTGACCAGAGGTCCCTGGATATAGGCCGAGCAGAGCCCGACCAGCGCCAGAAAACGGAGGGCAGGGGAGGTGAGCCAGTGCGGCGCATGCGGCTTCGAGGGGTGGCGCAACATCGTCGTCATGATCTCCTCACACCGCCCAGCAGGCGCAGCCCAGTGCCCCGAAGAAGCCCTTCAGGTCGCTGATCGGAAGCCGGGACGTCCAGGCACCGGCATGGTCATGGCCGTGCACGTTGCAATCATTGGCGCAGCCGCACGTCGCAATCGCCGTGCGGCGAAGCGAGTGGCGACCAGCCCCGTCCGGTTCTCCCCAGGCCGCATAGCCGCCGAAGCTGCGCACCGGAGACCAGTCAGGCATGGCGGGCGGCACGTCATTCTCGTCGAGCGCCTTGAAGTCACCCGCGCCGTAGACGATGCGGCCACCGACCAGGGTCAGGTCGGAGGTGAGGAAGGAGATCTCGTCTTCGGCACAGGCGAAGAAGTCCTTGCTGGGCACGACCAGATCCGCGAACTGGCCCTTCTCGATCCGCCCCTTCTTGCCCTCCTCGTTGGAGAACCAGGTGACGTTTTCCGTCCACATGCGCAGCGCCGTCTCGCGGTCCAGGCAGTTGGCGCGCGGGTAGAGCTGCATGCCGCCGACCGTCTTGCCGGTGATCATCCAGGCAAGCGAAACCCAGGGGTTATAGGAGGCGACGCGGGTGGCATCCGTGCCGGCCGATACCTTGACGCCCTTTTCCAGCATGCGGGCGATCGGCGGGGTCGCTTCCGCTGCCCCATGGCCATAGCGCTCCACGAAATATTCGCCCTGATAGGCCATGCGATGCTGCACCGCGATGCCGCCGCCCAGCGCCGCAATGCGGTCGATCGACTGGTCCGAAATCGTTTCGGCATGGTCGAAGAACCAGTTCAGTCCTTCCAGCGGAATATCCTGGTTGACCCTCTCGAACACATCGAGCGCCCGCGAAATGGTTTCGTCATAGGTCGCATGCAGGCGCCAGGGCCAGCGGTTCTCTGCCAGAATCCGCACGACCCCCTCCAGTTCGCCCTCCATCTCCGGCGGCATGTCGGGTCGCGGTTCGCGGAAATCCTCGAAATCGGCGGCGGAAAAGACCAGCATCTCGCCGGCGCCGTTGTGGCGGAAATAGTCGTCGCCCTGCTTGTATTTCACCGAGGTCGTCCATTTCAGGAAGTCGTCCTTCTCCTGCTTCGGCTTCTGGGTGAAGAGGTTGTAGGCAAGGCGCACCGTCATCTGCCCTTCGTCGGACAGCTTCTGGATGACGGCATAGTCATCCGGATAGTTCTGAAAGCCGCCGCCGGCATCGATCACGCCGGTGACCCCCAGCCGGTTCAGTTCGCGCATGAAGTGGCGCGTCGAATTTACCTGGTAGTCGAAGGGCAGCTTTGGTCCCTTGGCGAGCGTCGCATAGAGAATGCCGGCATTGGGCCGCGCCAGAAGCAGGCCCGTCGGATTGCCGTTGGCATCACGCGTAATCTCGCCGCCCGGCGGGTTCGGCGTGTCGCGCGTGTAGCCGACGGCCCGGAGCGCTGCGCCATTGAGCAGGGCCCGGTCATAGAGATGCAGCAGGAAGACCGGCGTCTCCGGCGCCACCGCATTGATCTCCTCGATGGTCGGCAGGCGCTTCTCGGCAAACTGATGTTCCGTGAAGCCGCCGACGACGCGCACCCATTGCGGCGCGGGCGTGATCGCCACCTGCCGCTTCAGCATGTCTATGGCGTCCGCCAGGCTGCGCACGCCGTCCCAGCGCAGTTCCATGTTGAAGTTCAGGCCACCGCGCACGACGTGGGTATGGTTGTCGATCAGGCCGGGCAGCACCCGCTTGCCCTTGAGGTCGACGATCCTTGTCTCCGGGCCGGCATGCGCCATGATCTCGTGATCCTGGCCGACGGCCAGAAACAGGCCATCCTTGATGGCGACGGCGGAGGCCGCGGGATTGCTCCGGTCGAGCGTGGTGATGAGACCGTGGTGCAGGATGAGATCGGCAATCATGCGAACATCTCCGGGAAGGGGAGCGGCAGGCGCCGCCGGAAGCAGGAAAGACCGGCGGCCTTGTCGCGCCGGCGGAGGAAAACGGGGCGGCGCCGCATCAGACGTCGTCGCGGGGCGCAGGCGACTCGACCGGTGGCTTGGCTCCCTTCGGCAGGTGGCCGAACATGTGCGGCTTCACCTCATGCAGCCAGGAGAGCGCTGCCGGCTCCTTGCGCCAGAGGGTTCGGGCCAGCGGCAGCACCTGCTCGCCGATCAGGATGCCGAGAAGGCCGACGAGGGCCACGATCGGCGGCGCCGGCGAGCGCACGTTGAGCAGGCTGTAGACGACGCCGACGAGAATGCCGGCGCCAAGGGACATCAGATAGATTTTCATGAGGGGGATCCAATGAGCGTATCGCCGGCCGCACCCACGGTCGCGCAGACCTCGGCGACGGCCTCGAGGATGACCGCAGCCACAGCATCCGGCTTCGACAGCAGAGACATGTGGCTGGCATCAAGCGTGGTCGTGCGTGCATTGAGGACGCTTGCCAGGTGATGCTGCAGTTCCACGCTGACCGCACGGTCGTTCTGCGAGATCACGTACCAGTTGGGCAGGTCCGCCCAGGCCGCCTTCGTCACCATGTCGGAAAAGGTCGTGGAGCCCAGCGGCGGCTGCAGGGCAAACAGGGTGGCAGCCTCGTCCTCGGGCAGGTCCTGCGCAACGCAGGTCACCCAGCCATTGCGGCTCATCCAGTAGCCGCCGAGCGCATCGGCCGAGACCTGGCCAAGCCCTGGCGGGGCCGGAAAGGCGGCCACCTGATCACCGGTCGACTGGCCGGCATTCGGCGCAAAGGCTGCGACATAGACGAGTGCCGCCACTTTCGGATCATTGCCCGCCTCGGTGATGACGGTGCCGCCCCAGCTGTGACCGACCAGAACGACGGGGCCATCGACGATATCGAGAATGCGGCGCGTCGCCCTGACATCCTCGGCCAGCGAGGTGGTGGGGTTCTGCACGGCATGGACACGGATGCCGCTTGCCATCAGCAGGGGAATGACCTTTCTCCAGCCGGACCCGTCACCCCAGGCGCCATGCACCAGAACGACGGAGGGCTTGCTCGTTTGGGAACCACTCATGAAATCACTCCTCGGGCAGGGATGACAGCGGCGGGCAAGGGGGTGCCCCTCCACAAGGAGG
>NZ_VJMG01000087.1 GCF_007004135.1 Affinirhizobium straminoryzae | reverse complement strand
ACAAATCTCGGGGCTATTCACAGGGCGAATGCCGATGTGATTATAAACCAGACAGGGAAACCTTCCATGGCCTGCCTTCCCGGCCTTGTCCTGAATATCGTTTAACATCTCCGCTGTCGGCACTCCCACCATTGGATAGGCTTCAATCTTCCGCCCGCGAGGAAGCGTCACGCTCGCAGACCGATGAGCTCCAATACCCTCAAACTGGCCGCCAATGCGGGTCACTTCGCTTTTCAAGCGCCCAACTAAGTCGAGATGTCTCGTAGCAATGCTACGGCTGCGCAGAGCCTCGGCCTTCTTAGCAATTAGTGGCAATAAGGCCGGATGGAGCCTACCAGCAGCATCGATGTCAGACGCAGTCAACGCGACAGTATCACTCAGAGACAGATATCTAGAGCCGCCATGGTCGGGCCAGACAACTCTTAAAATTTGGATTCCTAGCGCCTGCGACCGGCCAAGTTCCTGCGCAGTCCATTTGCTACCGAAGTAGTCCTTGGTATCCAGCATAACTGTGACGTCACAATCTGACAGACGATGCCACAGCATTTCTTGAAACGCAGCAGCCGGACGAATGTCATGAGTATCCAGAAAAACGTCGAAACCACGACTCGACAACTCGTCGTGAAGCTGGAGAGCAGCCTCACGTGAGTCTGTGCGCCTGTAGCTTATGAAGATGCGGCGCTGAGTGTGAAGAAGTCCCAAAACCTCGAGAGTAACCGAGGCTAACGCCTCCAACGTTTCATCATCAGAATCCAGCATACAGGCATTTGTGTGGGCAATGGCCGCGGGTACAGCTGCACCAAACGACACCCCTTTCTCAACCACCGGAACTATCGGCACCTTCGCCAACTCGAGCTTTTCAACAATATCTGAATCTACTGTCTGATCGCCACCGAAATAAAGTGCGACTGTCGCCGCCTTCGGATTCCTATCTTCCCAATCGAGGGCGGTGCGGACGGCCAAATCACCGGGCATGGCCAGCGAAAACAAGTCTGCGACATCCCGGAGCTGCTTAGAGAGAGCATCCGCTTGGCCTACCTTTGGTGATCCGATCAACAGAACCTCGTAGAGAGCCATATGAACCTTACCTGTGGAAGTTGAGAAGAACCCGATATGCTACCATTGCTGCAATTCATGCCAGTTGATAGGCTTTGAAGCAAGTTCAGACACAAGAGTGATCGTTGCTCGGTAAGACTGTGATGGGCGGGCAGGAGAAAAGCTTCTCAGTGTCGAGCGAGTTCCAAATTTAGTCATCGCAACAAGGCAATCGAGGCGACTATGGCGCGACGTGTGTTCTTTAGCTTTCACTACGAAAGAGATGTGCGCCGAATTATGCAGGTACGCAACTCTTGGGTTGTACGTCCAGAGGGTAGCGCACAGCCGTTCTACGACGCTGCGGACTTCGAAGAAGCCAAGCGCCGCGCCGGAGGTATCGAGAATTGGATTGAAGAGCAACTCGCCGGAACCTCGGTTACAGTTGTCCTGTTCGGCGCAGAAACCTATAGCCGGCCATGGGTTTTACATGAGATCAAGCGCAGCTACGAACTCCAAAAAGGCATTCTCGCGATCGATATTCACAACATCAAAGACCCCCAAAACGGAACAGACAAACCGGGGAAAAATCCGCTGAGCCACTGGTCTATCAAGCGGAACGGAGTAGACGTCACCTTCGACAAAATCTACAAAACCTATGATTGGGTCAGAGACAACGGCTATCAGAACATGCCGGCATGGATCGAAGCAGCTGCTAAGGCAGCTGGACGCTAGTCCCGCACGAGCTGAGCAATCGAGACCCGGACCCAATCAGAGCTGCTCTCCAGGTCCACAGGGTTAGCGGGATAAGGAGATAACGATGGGCACGTTCACAGAAAGCCAGATTCGTCGACGCGCACTACGCAAGACCGGCGGCTACAGGCAGGCTACCACTGTACTGAAAGAAGAGGTCGCGTCATCGAAGGCTAGATCAAGCTTCGATGTATTTCTAAGTCACTCTACGTCAGATGCTGAGATTGTCCTGGGCGTAAAAGGTGTCCTAGAAGACTACGGGAAGACGGTGTACGTCGATTGGCTCCAGGACCCGCAACTCGACCGTCCCCATGTAACAGCAGCGACGGCTGAAGTCATTCGGGAACGAATGCGGCAGTGCAAATCACTTGTATACGTTCACACTAAAAATTCCAGCGCTTCCAAATGGATGCCTTGGGAACTGGGTTATTTTGATGGTTTTAATAGAGCTGTCGCCATCCTCCCTGTCACGGAAAAGGGGGAGAACTTCCAAGGACAGGAATACCTCGGCATCTATCCTTATATCGATGAAGCACCGGGGCGCGGCTCTTCTGACCTTCTCCCCTGGAATG
>NZ_VJMG01000086.1 GCF_007004135.1 Affinirhizobium straminoryzae | reverse complement strand
GTAGTAGCGCAGTGCGCTGGACACGGCGAGCAGCGTGGCCAGCGCACTGCGCTACTACTATGTCATCACCATCGGCGAACGCGTGGTGGCCGATCTGCGCCGCGAGGTGTTTTCCCGCGTTACGGCGCTCTCTCCCTCCTTCTTCGACGTCAATCAGTCCGGCGAGATCGTCTCGCGATTGACGGCGGACACGACGCAGATCAAGTCCGCCTTCGGCGCCTCGGCGTCGCAGGCGCTGCGCAACCTGATCCTCTGTCTCGGCGCGATGGGGATGATGATTCTCACCAGCCCGAAGCTTTCGGCGCTCGTGCTGGGCGCTATCCCGCTGATCGTCTTCCCGCTGGTCGGCTTCGGCCGCTCGGTGCGCGGGCGCTCGCGCATGGCGCAGGATACACTGGCCGCCACCTCCGCCTTTGCCTCGGAAACCATTGCCGCGACCCGCACCGTGCAGGCCTTCGGCGCCGAGGAAAGCGCCACTGCACGTTATGGCGACGCTGTGGAGGAGGCCTATCATGCCGCCCGCGCCGCCATCCGCTCGCGCGCCTTTCTCACGGGCTTTGCCATCCTCCTGGTGTTCGGCAGCATTGTCGGCGTGCTCTGGTATGGCGCGCAAAGCGTGCTGGCCGGCACGATGACGGCCGGCACGCTCAGCCAGTTCGTGCTCTATTCGGTGCTGGCCGCAAGCTCGCTCGGCCAGCTCTCGGAAGTCTGGGGCGACCTGTCGCAGGCCGGCGGCGCGGCTGAACGGCTGACGGAACTGTTGCGCGAAGTGCCGGCGATCCGCGACCCGGAACAGCCGGTCGCCCTGCCTGCCCCGGCGCGCGGAGAGGTGTCGTTCGACACTGTCTCCTTCTCCTACCCCTCCCGCGTCAGCGCCATTACCGTGCACGACCTGTCGTTTTCGGTGAAGGCCGGCGAAACGGTGGCGATCGTCGGTCCTTCCGGTGCCGGCAAGAGCACCGTGCTCTCGCTTCTGATGCGCTTCTATGACCCGACGCGCGGTGCCGTGCGGCTCGACGGGGTGGACATCCGGCAGGCACGGCTGGCGGACCTTCGCGCCCGCATGGCCATCGTGCCGCAGGATGTGACGATCTTTGCCGCCTCGATCCACGATAATATCGCCTTCGGCCTGCCGAATGCCAGCCGTGAGGCGGTGCGGCAGGCGGCGGTCGCCGCCCAGGCCGATGAATTCATCTCCCGCCTCGACAAGGGCTACGACACGCTCGCCGGCGAGCGCGGCGTCACCCTCTCAGGCGGCCAGCGCCAGCGCATCGCGATTGCCCGCGCCATCCTGAAAAACGCGCCGGTCCTGTTGCTCGACGAGGCGACCTCCGCACTCGATGCGGAAAGCGAAACGCTGGTGCAGACGGCGCTGGACGGGCTGATGAAAAACCGCACCACGATCGTGATTGCCCATCGCCTTGCCACCGTGCTGAAGGCCGACCGCATCCTGGTGATGGAAGACGGACAGATCGTCGAGGAAGGCACGCATGCCGAACTGGTGGCCCGCAACGGCCTCTATGCCAGCCTGGCCCGGCTGCAGTTCGATGCCGGCGCGCAAGGGTTTCTCGCGGCGCAGTAACGCGCCATCCGATCCGATGTGTCGATTTTCACCCATCGGCTGTGGCAGATGGGTGGAAAACGAAACATGGCGCGGAGCCGCCGTCAAATCTTCCGTTTCACTGTCGCATTTCCAGTGGGCGATTGCCCCTGCATCCCCCAGATTCGCGAGCATCCGACGCCGGGTGTCGAGGAGAACGCCCTGCCGGCCGTCATCATCCCGGGAGGAATGCTGCATGTCCCTGTTCAAATCCATTCTCGCGGCCGGTGTGCTTGCCGCAACCGCTCTTGCCGGCGCGGCCCATGCCGCGTTTCCGGATCGCACCGTGACACTCGTCGTACCCTTCGCCGCCGGCGGCTCTACCGATGTGGTCGCACGGGTGATTGCTGAACGCATGTCCGCCGATCTCGGCCAGCCGGTCGTCGTCCAGAACGTGGCCGGCGCCGGCGGCAGTCTCGGCGCCGGCAACGTGGCCCGCGCGGAACCGGACGGCTACACCATCCTGATGGGAACGGTCGCCACCCATGCGCTGAACCCGCTGATGCTGAAGACCAAGCCCTATGATGCGGAAAAGGATTTCGCGCCGATCTCGCTGCTGGTCGTCGTGCCGAATGTGCTGGTGGTCAATCCGCAGCTGCCAGCCAAGACCGTTGCCGAACTGCTGGCGCTGCTGAAGGCCAATCCGGACAAGTACAGCTACGCCTCCTCCGGCAACGGCACGCCGCTGCATCTGTCCGGCGAATTGTTCAACAGCATGGCAGGGGTAAAGATGCAGCATGTGCCCTACAAGGGCTCCGGCCCGGCGCTCAACGATCTCATCGGCAATCAGGTGTCGATCATGTTCGACAACCTCCCCTCCTCCTCCGGGCACATCAAGGCGGGAACGCTGCGGGCGCTGGCTGTCACCACGGCGGAACGCGCGCCGTCCTTCCCGGACGTGCCGACCATGGCGGAAGCCGGCATTCCCGGCTACGAGACCTATACCTGGAACGCGCTGTTTGCGCCTGCCGGCACGCCGAAGCCGGTGATCGACCGGCTGAACGCCGCCGCCAAGGCGGCACTCGCCAATCCGGGCGTCGTCGGCCGCATGAAGGATTTCAGCGCCACCATCGTTGCCTCGACCCCGGAAGCTCTTGGCGCGCATGTGAAGGCGGAGGTCGCGAAATGGGGACCGGTGGTGCGCGCCGCCAACGTGCAGATGGATTGACGGTCGGCGAGGCGGCGGCAACAGCCCGCCGCCCCTGGCCTTACCGCTCGGTCAATTTCAGCTCGATACGGCGGTTCTGCGAGCGGGCATCCGGCGTATCCCCTTCGGCGATCGGCTGGTATTCACCAAATCCGGCCGCCACCAGGCGGTTGGCGGGAACACCCTTGGAAATCAGATATTTGACCACCGAGGTCGCACGCGCGGACGAAAGCTCCCAGTTGTCGCGGTAGCGCCCGGCGCCGGAGAGCGGCGAATTGTCGGTATGCCCATCGACACGCAGCACCCAGTTGATCTCCGCCGGGATTTCCTGGGCCAGTTCGATCACGGCGCTTGCAAGCTTGTCCATCTCCGCACGACCGGCCTCATCCAGGTCGGCGCCGCCCACCGGAAACAGCACTTCGGACTGGAAGACGAAGCGGTCGCCGACAATGCGGATGTTCTGGCGGTCGGACAGGATTTCGCGCAGCCGCCCAAAGAAATCGGAGCGGTAACGGTTGAGTTCCTGCACGCGCTGGGCCAGCGCCACATTGAGGCGGCGTCCGAGATCGGCGATCTTGGCCTGCGAGGCGTCATCCTTGGCTTCGGAGGCCTGAAGGGCGGCTTCGACAGCGGCGATCTGGGCGCGCAGGGCGGCGATCTGCTGGTTCAGCAGTTCCACCTGGCTCATGGCCCGCGCACTCACCTGCTTTTCCTGATCGAGCTGTTCGGAGAGCGTGCCGATGCGCTGGTTTGCCGCGTCGCTGGTGCCGGCGCCGCGCTCCAGAAGCGCCTGTAGCCGGGAGCGTTCGCTTTCCGACTGCGCGAGCGAGGCCTGCAGATTGGCAAGGGCATCGTCGGAATCCTGCTTGCCGCTCTTTTCCAGCGCCAGAAGCTGGGTCAGCTCGGCGATCTGGCTGTTGAGACGGGTCAGCACCTCGTCACGGCCGGAAATCTCGCGCCCCAGAATGAACTGCGCCAGCACGAACACCGTGAGCAGGAACATGATGGCAAGCAGAAGCGTCGACAGGGCATCGACGAAACCCGGCCAGTAATCGACGCCACGCTCGCGCCGGCGGTTGCGGCCAAGCGCCATGGATCACTTCCCCCCGATCTTGTCGGAGAGACGGTCCAGCGTTCGGCGCATGGCCTTGGCTTCCTCCTGCTGCGCCTCGATCCAGTCGCGCAGCATCTGCTGCTCGTTGCGCATGTTCTTGACGAGGCCCTGAATGCCTTCGGCGAGGTTGTTCATGGCGGCCAGCGACTTCTCATGCTGGGCCGCCTCGCCCTTGGTCTGGGCGGCGATCAGCTTGCGCAACTGGTCGGCAACACGGCGCAGTTCGTCGGAGGCATTGTCACCCGCTACCGGGCCGGAGACCGGGAGTTCGGTGCTCACATCCGTCACGGAAGACAGCCAGTTTTCCAGCTCCGTATAGAAGCGGTTCTGCGCGCGCCCTGCCTGCAGATCGAGAAAACCGAGGATCAGCGAGCTGGAAAGGCCGAGCAGAGACGAGGAAAACGCCGTTCCCATGCCGGAGAGCGGTGCGGTGAGGCCGCTTTTCAGCGCAGCCAGGATATCGCTGTTGTTGCCGGAATTCGGATCGAGTCCCTGGATCACCTCGCTGATCGAGCCGATGGTGCCGATCAGGCCCCAGAAAGTGCCGAGCAGGCCGAGGAACACGAGAAGGCCGATCAGATAGCGGGAAATGTCGCGCGATTCGTCGAGCCGCGTGCCGATCGAATCAAGGATCGAGCGCAGCACGGTGGCCGACAGCGCCAGCCTCTGGCTGCGACCGAGCAGCGATGCCATCGGCGCGAGCAGGCGCGGCTGGCGCCCCACCCGGTCTGCGCTGCCGGCGGCGCGGAAGGAATTGAACCAGCGCACTTCCGGAATGAGGCTGATGACCTGGGAGAAGATCAGGAGCACACCGATCGCGAGAACGCCGAGAATGAGACCATTGAGGCCGGGATTGGTGACGAAGGCGGTGTGGGCCTGACGATAGAGGATCGCCACGATGAAGCCGATGATGATCAGGAAGAGCACCATGGTCCACAGGAAGGGCACCGGATTGGACAGCTTGTACCCTTGTGGCCGGGGTGCCAATTCAGAACCGTTCACATCCCCGAGGGTGTCATTCGCCATGGGTTACGCAAGCCTCCGCATCACATTGCGCCGGAGGCTAGTGCAAAAATGAGACGAATTGAAGTGACGCAGGCTCGGAAACCATCGAGATTTCCAAGCCTTTCATCATCCCTTCACGAATGGACGAGACCCGTGGCGGTTGCCTGCAGGCGCAGAAGGACACCGGCGGCCAGACGGCCACCGGAACAGAGAGGCCGCTTCAGACCGTCATTCAGCGGGTGGGAATTGGCCGGTTGGCCACTTCGACAAGCTGCTTGTGGATCAGTTCGTTGCCGGCGGCCACGCTGCCATCGGCCAGCATGTCGTTGCTACCCTTGAAATCGCTGACGAAGCCGCCGGCTTCGCGAATGAGGATCAGGCCGGCAGCCATGTCCCAGGGGGAGAGACCGGTTTCCCAGAAGCCGTCCAGGCGCCCGGCCGCAACATAGGCAAGATCCAGCGCCGCTGCACCGAAGCGACGCACGCCGGCCACTTCGCCCATCACATGCCGCAGTTCGACAAGGAACTTGCCGTGATTGCCGCGACCGAGATGCGGCACGCCACAGCCGATCACGCAATCGGAGAGCACACGACGGGCTGCCACCCGGATGCGGCGATCGTTGAGGAAGGCGCCGCCGCCCTTTTCGGCGGTGAAGAGTTCGTCCGTTGCCGGATTGAAGATGACGCCGGCAACGATCTCGCCATTGCGCTCCAGGCCGATCGAGACGGCGAACTGTGGAATGCCGTGCAGGAAATTGGTGGTGCCGTCGAGCGGATCGACGATCCAGCGATGTGCGCCGTCGGTGCCCTTTTCCTCATCGCCTTCCTCACCCAGGAAACCATAGGTGGGACGGGCCTTCATCAGTTCGTCATGCACGATCTTCTCGGCCTTCAGATCGGCCTGGGAAACGAAGTCGCTTGGCCCCTTCACCGACACCTGGAGGTTCTGCACTTCGCCGAAATCACGCGAGAGCGACTTGCCGGCCTTCATAGCGGCCTGAACCATGACATTGAGAAGGGCTGAACGAGCCATCGAGGGAATCCTTGGGGTATGGGGCGGCTGTCCCTGTCCGACAGGAACGAACGACGATCTGAACTTTTCTGAATAGGGGGGTTCAGAACCACAAAACCCCGAGGAATTCAAGTCACGCGGGTCCGAAGCAGCGCGAAAGGTGGCGTTGAGGGTGAACGCGCGACTATTCCTGACCCATCAGCCGGGACGAAAGCGGTTGGCCGCTTCGATCGCCTTCTTCTGCTGATCATCCTCGATGCCGAGGTAGAAATCCTCGAGAGAGGGATCCGGCAGACCGGCGCGGCGTGACAGCACGTACCACTTGGCCGCCTCCACGGGATCGGGCCGCGTGCCAAGCGCATTGACGTAGAGATGGGCAAGCTTGTTCTGCGCCACCACGTTGCCGCGCATGGCGGCAACCTTCATCCACTGGAAGCCCTGATCGTAGTCGCGCGGACCACCGACGCCGTTGACCAGCCAGATGCCCATGTCAAGCTGGGCGGTATCGTAGCCGGCGCGCGCCGCCCGCTGCAGCCATTCACGCGCCTTGCCCTTTTTGGCCGGATCCAGATCCTTGATGGCGATGTAGAGCTGCGCCACCGCATATTGCGAGTCGGCCACGCCCTGTTCGGCGGATTTCTCGTAGAAGGGCAGCGCCAGCTTCAGGCCTTTGTCGCCGGGATTGTCGGCAATCAGGATCTGCGCCCAGTTGAACTGGGCAGACGGGTTGCCGGCCTCGGCGGCGCGGCGCATGTAATCGTCGGCCTTGGTCTTGTCGCGCGTCACATAGCGACCTTCCATCAGCAGAAGAGCATACTGGAACATCGCGGAGGGATCACCGCGCTCGGCGGCCTGACCATACCAGAAGGCGGCCGCCTTGCGATCATGCAGGATGCCGAGCCCGCGGCTCATCATTTCCGCAACCAGCGTCTGGGCCGCGGCATCACCGGACTGGGCGCGCGGCAGCGCCTTGTCGAGTGCCGTCACGTACAGCCCGCGCTGGAAGGCGCCATAGGCCTCGTCGACCGGCCCGTGATAGGGCTTTTCCGCCGGGGCCGGCGGCAGCGTGGTTCCCATGCGCTCGTAAAGCGTGATGCCCGAGGAGGGAAAGGGATCATCGCCCGGCCGGCCAGACTTCTGGTCGGCGCCATCCGTTGCGCCCTCCGGATTTTCCGGTGCCTTCTCGAAACCGCCGGTCGCGGGCGCGACCGGCCGCGTCACGGCCCGTTCCGTGCCCTGCGCCGCCGCAAGGCGCGCGCATGGCACCGCCGCCAGCGAGGCAGACAGAAGGACGAGAGAGAGGCTGGGCAGACCGGATATACGACGCATGCCGCCCTTCAAGCGCCAAACCGTGGCGCTTTTTCGTCCAGAATCGCATTGATTTCGGAAACCGCCGCGGCGGTACCGGCCGGATGCTCGAAAATGGCGCGGCGAAGGGCAACGAATTCAGCGCCCGTTTCAGCAACAGCCAACGCGGATTCGACCGCAGTGCCGCCCATGACCACGCAGGGAATTTCCACCATCGCAGCCCACCATTCGCCGAGATCGAGGTTCTTCGGATGCGCTTCCGGCTTGATGTCGCCATCCAGCTTGCCGAAGAAAATGTAATCCGGCCGGACCTCGCCCACTTCGAGCGCCGTATGGCGGTCTGCGGCAGAGCCGGCACCGACAATCAGCTTCGGGGTGAATTTTTCCACCGCGTCGGCCAGTTCCTCCACCTTGCCGGTGACATGCAGGCCGTCAGCCCGGGCGCGGCCCGCGACACGGCTGTCGCCGGCAATCATCGCCGCGGCCCCGGCTGCCTGGACGAGCGGCACCAATCGCTCGGCGCGCTTCTGGAAGTCGGAATCGCTGGCGCCATACTGCGGCAGGATGACGGAGGCCACATCGCCGCCGCGCAGCGCATGCTCCAGCTTTTCCGCCAGCGCGGCGTCGTCAGCCTCATCGGGCACGATCAGAACGAGGCGGCAGCGATCTTCCGGCAGTGTCATGGGTCCAAATCTCCTTGCGCCCGACGCGGGTCTGCGCCGGCAGGGCGCGTGCGACGGCATGCTTGCGGCGGCCGAGTCTCGATCAGGTTCCTGCAGGGGTTGAAATGCAAGTTGATCCTGGCAAGGCTCGTCTTCCCGTCACAAGTCCGATAGACCGGTCAGGCCTTCCGATCAACAGTCATCCGCAAGCATGTTCGGCTTCGACCTTCCCAGCCTCACCTTCTTTGCCGCCGCCGTTCCGGCCGTCGCCCTCGTGGGCCTCTCCAAGGGTGGCCTTGGCGGCGCCTTTGCGCTGATCGGCGTGCCGCTGATGGCGCTCGTTGTCAGCCCCGTCGATGCGGCCGCCATATTCCTGCCCATCCTCATCCTGATGGACATGGTGGCACTGTACGCCTGGCGCAAGCATAACGACCGCAAGCTGCTGCTGGCCTTCCTGCCGGGCGGCATGGTGGGGGTCGCGCTCGGCTGGGCAACCTCCGCCTTCGTGCCGCCGGATGCGCTGCGCTTCGTGATCGCGGTCTCGATGATCCTGTTTTCCGCCCGCTATTTCTACCAGACCTACGGCCCGGGCGCCGGAACACCCGTGCCGGCCAGTGGCCACCGCACCGGCCCCGCCCTGTTCTGGGGCACGCTGTGCGGCTATGGCAGCTTCGTCGCCCATGCCGGCGGCCCGCCCTTCCAGATCTATGCGCTGCCGCTGAAGCTCGACCCCAAGGCATATACCGGCGCGAGCGTGCGTTTCTTCGCGCTTGTCAATGCCATCAAGGTCATTCCCTATGTGGCACTCGGCGCGCTTGACCGGCAGAACCTGCAGCTGTCGGTCACGCTTCTGCCGGTCGCGCTGATTGCCACAATGGCCGGCGCGGTGATCGTCCGACGGCTGAAACCGGATGTGTTCTATCCCCTCGCCTATGGCCTCGGCCTGCTCGCAGCGCTGAAGCTCCTTTGGGACGCACTGCCGTTCTGACGGAGCCGATTACGCCGGCCGACCGGCCTTCGCAGATGTCACAAAACTATCGTCAAGACCTCGTCTGGCGCGAACAGACAAGATCGCACGGCGCTGCAAGTAAAGCGAAAGAGGCGTCACAGATATTGCGGCGCACAAAAATAGTCTTGCTCGTCCACCTTACTTCGCGTAGGTTGTGGACATGACAAGCTTTGACCCTTTTGCAGCCATTGCCGATCCGAACCGGCGTCATTTGCTGGAAGAGCTTCGGCGCGCCCCGCGCACCGTCAACGAACTGGCAGAAGGCTTGCCCATCAGCCGCCCTGCCGTTTCGCAACACCTGAAAGCGCTGCTTGACAGCAACCTCGTCAATGTAACGGCAGAGGGCACGCGACGTATCTATTCGCTAAACAGCAAGGGTTTCAACAAGCTCAACCTTTGGCTGGATCAATTCTGGAAGTAACGCCGCCCCAGACACTATCCGGGGACCGACCGGAAACGCCTCGCTGCATTGCGCGGATCAGGCGCACGTGGATGTCGCAAGGAAATCCGTGAGGATTGATTGACAGCAATCGCCGCGTCGTTTCGCCTGATGTTTAACGTCCGCCGCCTGCGGCAGCCCACCTGGAGCGCCACGGCGGCGAGACAGACATCACATATCGATGTCAGACACTCATAACGCGTTCGAATGCTAGTGGCGCGTCGCCTCCTTCAGCCGCTCCATCTGATCCTTGAGCTTGAGCTTGCGACGCTTGATGTCCGCGATCATGCGGTCATCGGAGGATGGGGACGCAAGTACGGCCTGGAGCTCCTCCTCAAGAGCACCATGTTTCTTTTCGAGCGATGCGATATGAGCCTGAATGGTCATGTGGCACGTCCTTCCCTTTTTCCTGCCACCAGCTCCCCATGAGCCCGTGGCTTCAGGTTTGCGAAGGAATTGTGACATGAAGCGCACCCTTTGTCGAAGGCGAAATCGTGACATCTCGGGGGCCATTCCTTGGAACTCGTTAAGCGCAAATGAAGGCATCCCGTCCCTGCCCCGTCACAGCACAGCGTGCAACACCGTGCAGCGATACGATTAGGCGTTGATTAATCGGCTTCTTTCTGGCTCGATTGACACCCGAGATTTGCCGTTCACCGCTCTAGTCGTTCGCAAGGTTTGATGGTAGGAGCTTGCGGGAATTCCCCGGCGCGACAAAGACCGGAATTTAAAGTGGGGACGAAACATATGGCCGATCAGGAACAGGCGGACATCAGGCTGGCACTGGCGCGGCTCCGTCAGGAGCACGAAGACTACGATGCGGCCATCAACGCCATGATCGAGACCGGATGCGAAGCCCTGCGCATCCAGCGCATGAAGAAGAAGAAGCTTGCCATCAAGGACAAGATGAGCCAGCTCGAAGACCAGATCATTCCCGACATCATCGCGTGAGGACGGAGGACGCAAGATTGCCGCAGGAGAGACCGCCGGTTGCCATCATCATGGGAAGCCAGTCCGACTGGGAGACCATGAAGAATGCCGCAGACACGCTGGATGCGCTGGATGTGGGATATGAGGCCAGGATCGTCTCCGCGCATCGCACCCCCGATCGGATGGTAGCCTTTGCCAAGGGCGCCCGCGAGGAAGGCTTTCAGGTGATCATTGCCGGCGCCGGCGGCGCGGCACACCTGCCCGGCATGGTGGCTGCACTGACCCCGCTGCCGGTGTTCGGCGTACCCGTCCAGTCGAAGACCATGTCCGGAATGGACAGCCTCTATTCCATCGTCCAGATGCCGGCCGGAATTCCTGTCGGAACGCTTGCGATCGGCCGCGCCGGCGCCGTCAATGCGGCCCTGCTGGCGGCCGCGGTGCTTGCCCTTTCCGACGACGATCTGGCAGACCGGCTTGACGAATACCGGACCCGCCAGACGGCATCCGTTGCAGATTATCCCATCGACGAGGCGCCATGACGCTGTCCACCCTTGGCATTATCGGCGGCGGCCAGCTCGGCCGCATGCTGGCAATGGCCGCAGCCCGGCTGAATTTCCGCACCATCATCCTCGAGCCGCAGCCCGACTGCCCGGCCGCCCAGGTGGCGAACCGACAGATCGTGGCCGCCTATGACGACCGCGCGGCGCTTGATGAACTCGCCGCCGCCTGCGACGTGATCACCTACGAATTCGAAAACGTGCCGGTGGCGGCCGCCGAACATCTGGCGCAAAGCCGGCCGGTCTATCCGCCACCGAAGGCGCTCGACGTCGCCCAGGACCGGCTGACGGAAAAGCGCTTCCTGAACGGCTGCGGCATCGAGACGGCACGGTTCCATGCGATCGATTCCCAGGAGGATCTGGAGCGGGCGCTTGCCGATTTCGGCGGGCGCGGCGTGCTGAAAACCCGCCGGTTCGGCTATGACGGCAAGGGCCAGCGCGTGTTCCGCTCGGCGCAGGACGATGCGGCCGGCGCCTATGCCGCGATGGGAAGCGTGCCGCTGATCCTCGAAAGCTTCGTCGCCTTCGAGCGCGAGGTTTCCGTAATTGCCGCGCGCGCAACCGACGGCACGGTAAAAGCCTTCGACGTGGCGGAGAACGTGCATCGCAACGGCATTCTCCACACCTCCACCCTGCCGGCCCGAATCGGCCCCGACACCGCCGAGGCCGCCATGCGTGCCGCCGAGCGCCTGTTGACGGCGCTCGATTATGTCGGCGTGATCGGCATGGAATTCTTCGTCATGGCCGATGGCACGCTGATTGCCAACGAGATCGCGCCGCGCGTGCACAATTCCGGGCACTGGACGGAAGCCGCCTGCGTGGTCTCGCAGTTCGAGCAGCATATCCGCGCCGTGACCGGCCTGGCGCTTGGCAACCCCGCACGCCATTCGGACTGCGTGATGACGAATCTGATCGGCGACGACATGGCCGCGGTGCCGCACTGGCTCGCCACCCCGGATGTGCTGGTCCATCTCTACGGCAAGAGCGAGGCCCGGCCCGGCCGCAAGATGGGCCATGTGACCCGGCTTTTGCGGTGAAATCCCCTGCCCCGCCGGCCCCTGCGGTTGACAGAGGTGTGACGAACCTGTATCAGCCTCCCATCCTAAAGAAGGGCGCCTCCGGCGCTCTTTTGATTGTCAGAGACATGAGTGGGCCAGGCGCCCGTCGAATACGCGGATCAGAACAATGAAGATCAAGAACTCGCTCAAAGCGCTTAAGGCCCGTCATCGCGATAACCGTCTGGTTCGCCGCAAGGGTCGCGTTTACATCATCAACAAGCAGAACCCGCGCTTCAAGGCTCGCCAGGGCTGATCTGCGGTTGGGCCAAGGCTCACCGGATCACTTTGTCGAAACCTTTCGAATCTGGGTTTCCCATAGGGCGCATGCGGTTTAACATCACCGCATGCGCTTTTTCTATTTTGTTCCCGTTCTGATTCTGGCCGCGCTGGCTGCATCCTCTGCCCCGGCAGAGGAGCCCGTAACGGATGCCACGGTTGCATCCGCTCCAACGCCGGAGACATTGGAAAGCAAGCTGTTCGACGCGCTGAAGCGCGAGCGTGATCCGGAGAAAGCCCGCAGCATCGCCAGCCAGATCATGGCCAGCTGGAAGGATTCCGGCAGCGCGACCGTCGCCTTCCTGATGCAGTGGGCCGACACCTCCATCGATCAGAAGAAGAATGCCGCCGCCCTCGATTTCCTCGATCAGGTGACGGTACTGAAACCGGACTATGCGGAGGCGTGGAACCGACGCGCCACCCTTCATTACGCCATGGGCGACACACGCAAATCCATGGCTGACATCAACGAGGTGCTGAAGCGCAATCCGCGCTACTTCCCGGCCATTGCCGGCATGGCCACCATCCTGACCGAGTCCGGCCAGGACGAACTGGCGCTGAAGGCCTGGGAACGGTATCTCGACATCTATCCCGCCGAGCGCGAGGCACAGCAGGCCGTGGAAAAGCTGTCCGAAAAACTGGCCGGCAACCGCACCTGACGCCCGCAATGCCCGTCCTGATGCTTCTCCTGCTCTCTCTCGTCGCCCTCGTTGTCGCTCTCGCCTTCGGCTTTACCGCCTGGCAGACGCTGCGGATCGAACGCCGTTTTCCCAACATCGGCGAGATGACCGATGTCGGCGGCTATCGGCTGAATGCGCTGCATGTGCCGGCAGGTCCGACGCCGGATCTGCCACCCATCGTCTTCATCCACGGCGCAAGCGGCAATCTGCGGGATCAGGCGGGCGCCTTCCTCGCGCCGCTCAAGGGCCGCGCAGACCTGCTGTTCGTGGATCGCCCCGGCCACGGTTATTCCGAGCGTGGCGGCTCGGAAAACGACTGTCCCGACGGGCAGGCCGCGGCCATTGCCCGGTTGATGGCAGCCAAGGGAATCGAGCGGGCCATCATCGTCGGCCATTCCTTCGGTGGAGCGATTGCCGCGAGCTTTTCGCTGTTTCATCCGGACAGGACCATCGGCACGCTGTTTCTCGCGCCCGCCACCCATCCCTGGCCGGGCGGCATCGACTGGCATTATCGGCTGACGGCAATGCCGGTGATCGGCTGGCTGTTCAGCCACACGCTGGTGATGCCGGCGGGCCTCGCAATCATGGACAAGGCCACCCTCGGCGTGTTTGCCCCGAATTGCCGCCGCGCGCGCTATCTGGAGGATGGTGCGCCAGCCCTGGTGCTGCGGCCGAGAACCTTCCGCCACAATGCCCGCGACGTCGCGAACCTGCTCGCCTATGTCACCCGCATTGCCCCCCGTTACCGCGAGATCGAGACGCCCGCCGTGATCATTACCGGCGATAGCGATCCGATCGTGCTCGCCGACATCCACTCCACCGGGCTGAAGCAGGATATCGCCCGCGCGCAGCTCGTCTGGATAAAGGGCCTCGGCCACAAGCCGGATTATGTGGCGACCGATCTGGCGATTGCCGCCATCGAGACGCTGGCCGGCCAGGATCGCGATCTGCAGGAGATGGCACGGCAGGTGGAACAGCGCATCGCTGCGGAAAACACCGCACCCTGAGCACCTTACCGCTTCCCATAAAAAAGGGAGCCGAAGCCCCCTTTTCATCCGTGTGCCGGCAGGACCTGATCAGACGCCCGACTGGCCGTCCGGGCCGATATAGGCGATGCGCAGCATGTTGGTGGCGCCCGGCGTGCCGAGCGGAACGCCGGCGGAGATGATGATGCGGTCGCCCGGCTTGCCAAAGCCTTCCGACGCCACGATCCGGCAGGCCTTGTTGACCATGTCGTCGAGATCCGTCGGCTCCTGAGCCACGACGCAATGCATGCCCCAGCAGACGGACAGACGGCGGGCGGTCTGGACGATCGGCGAGAGCGCGATGATCGGCACCTGCGGACGCTCGCGCGAAGCGCGCAGGCCGGTCGTGCCCGACGAGGTGTAGGTAACGATGGCCGCGAGGTTCAGTGTCTCGGCGATCTGGCGGGCGGCGAGCGAAATGGCGTCGGCGCCGGTCGCTTCCGGCTGCGGGCGCTGCGCATAGATGATGTTGGAATAATAGGGGTCGCGCTCGACGGTGCTGGCGATCGAGGCCATGGTCGAGATGGCTTCCACCGGATACTGGCCCGAGGCCGATTCGGCCGAGAGCATGATCGCATCGGCGCCTTCGAACACGGCGGTCGCGACGTCCGACACTTCGGCACGGGTCGGAACCGGGGCAGTGATCATCGATTCCAGCATCTGGGTGGCAACGACGACCGGCTTGCCGGCGCGGCGACACGCACGCGTCAGCTGCTTCTGCAGCCCGGGCACCGCTTCCAGCGGCATTTCCACGCCAAGATCGCCGCGCGCCACCATCAGCGCATCCGACAACTCGATGATTTCCTCGATGCGATCGATCGCCTGCGGCTTTTCGATCTTCGACATCAGGCCGACACGGCCGCGCGAGATCTTGCGCACTTCGGCCAGATCTTCCGGGCGCTGCACGAAGGAGAGCGCCACCCAGTCCACCTCTTCCGTGGCAAGCACGGCGTCGAGATCGGCGCGGTCCTTGTCGGTCAGAACGCCGACGCCAAGCAGGGTGTCGGGCAGGCTGACGCCCTTGCGGTCGGAAATCGAGGTGCCGGCGACAACGGTGCAGACGATGCTCTTGCCATCGCACTGTTCGGCGCGCAGCTGCAGCTTGCCGTCATCGATCAGCAGGCGATGGCCGGGCTTCACCGCTTCCAGAATTTCCGGATGCGGCAGGAAGACGCGGGTTTCATCGCCCAGCGTCTCGTTGTTGTCGAGGGTGAAGGTCTGGCCGGGCTCCAGCGTCACCTTCGTATTGGCAAACTTGCCGACGCGCAGCTTGGGACCCTGCAGGTCGGCGAGAATACCGATCGGGCGGCCGTTGCGGGCCTCGACGGAGCGGATACGGGCAATCAGCGTGCGCATCAGGTCATGGCTGGCATGGCTCATGTTGATGCGGAAGAGATCGGCGCCGGCCAAATGCAGCTTTTCGATCATCGCCTCTTCGGAGGACGCAGGTCCGAGGGTTGCGAGGATCTTCACTTTGCGGTTGCGCTTCATCAGTTCTGGCCTTCTTGCGTGCCCGGCGCATCAGAGAGCTGGACCATCCAGCTTCCCTGGCGACCGGTGTCATATTCCTTGAATCCCATGCGCTGGTACCCCCGCGCAAAGCAGTCGCCGACACCCACGATCTTGAACTCGTTCTCCGCGACGCACATGTTCACGTCGCCCGTCCAGCGGCCGCCGCGCGCGGCATCCTCGGCATAGAGATAATAATAGCGAGACTGCAGCTCGCCCTCGATCAGCGTGGCGCAGCTGGAGGCGGGAACCTGCCACCAGCCCTCCGAGATCCAGCCATCACCCGCGCGGTAGCCGATCGCCACCCCGACCAGATTCGGCGTGCCGTTGCAGACGCGGAAATCCGCATGCGCGACATTGGCAAACAGGATGACGGGAGCACTGACCACGGCAAGGGCAAGCGACGGCAGCAATCTCAGAGAGATTTTCGACAATAGGCTTTTCGACACGGCTTCCGTTGGGACTCCATGAGATTTGATATGCACTGTCTTCGCCCGCCGCCTTTCGAAAGTCAATGAAATCTAATCGATTATAATCGCTTGGTTACCGGTTGACTTCACAGGGTTGCAGCTTGCGCCGCCACCCCGCAGCGTGCGAACAGCAATGCCAGACACATGCAAATTTCGGCAAGCGGATGGCAATGCAGGCATTCTCCTCTCATGAAATCATAGCCGGTCATCATGACAGGGGCATGGTGCTTCTCGCGGACCACGCGATGAACCGCCTGCCCGCGCCCTATGGCACCCTCGGCCTCGATGACACGGCCTTTGCGCGGCACATCGCCTATGACATCGGCGTGGAAGGGCTGACCCGGCGGCTTGCCGCGCGGCTCGGCGTGCCGGCCGTGCTCTCCTGCTTTTCGCGCCTGCTGATCGATCCCAATCGCGGCGAGGACGATCCGACGCTGATCATGCGCATCTCCGACGGCGCGATCATTCCCGGCAACCACCCGATTTCCGAGGCGGAGTGGCAGCACCGCCTCGACACCTATCATCGGCCCTATCACCGGGCAGTGGAAACGGAAATTGCCGCGGTTGCGGAAGCAAGCGGCAAGGCTCCGCTGGTGCTGTCCCTGCATTCCTATACGCCGGCCTGGAAAGGCGTGCCCCGCCCCTGGCATGCCGCCGTGCTGTGGGATACCGATGACCGCGCCGTTCTGCCGCTGCTGTCCGGCCTTCGCGCGCCCGGCGATATCCTTGTCGGCGACAACGAGCCCTATGACGGCGCGCTGAAGGGCGATACCATGTATCGCCACTGCATGGTGAAGGGCATTCCCCATGCGCTTCTGGAGGTGCGTCAGGACCTGATCGGCGATGAGGCCGGCATCGCGGCCTGGGCCGAGCGGCTGGCACCGATCTTTTCCACCCTGAATGCCGATCCGGCCCTGCACGAATACCGTATTTTCGCCTCACGCACCGGGCCCTATGCCTGAGCGACGCCACCGACACGGAGGATACCGATGAGCGACCTGACCGAACAGCAGCGCCTGGAACTGGAAGCGGCTGCCTTCCGCCGTCTCGTCGCGCATCTGCGCACGCGCACCGACGTGCAGAACATCGACCTGATGAATATCGCCGGCTTCTGCCGCAACTGCCTCTCCAACTGGTATCGCGAGGCCGCCGAAGAGCGCGGCCTGCCCGTCAGCAAGGATGCCTCCCGCGAGATGGTCTATGGCATGCCTTACGAGGACTGGAAGCGGCTTTACCAGAACGAGGCGAGCGACAGCCAGAAAGCCGCCTTCGCCGCGAACAACCCGCACAAATGAAGGCGGCTTGCCGCGAAACGCCTTGACCTTGCCTTCCGTTCGCGGCAGGTGACTGCACCCACTCAAATTGTCCGAAAGACAGGAGGCCCCGATGTCTGATGCCCATGGCGTCGCCCGCGACCAACTCCGCGCCTTTGTCGAGCGCATCGAACGACTGGAAGAGGAAAAGAAGACCATCGCCGACGATATCAAGGATGTCTATGGCGAGGCAAAGTCGATGGGCTTCGACACGAAGATCCTCAAGAAGGTGATTGCGCTGCGCAAGAAGGACGAGCAGGAGCGCATGGAAGAGGACCTGATTCTCGATACCTACCTGCAGGCGCTCGGCATGGTGATTGCCCCGGACGAAGACGCCGCCTGACATCAGGCGACCGCCGACAGCCGAACCGGAATACAAAAATCCCGTCCACGCCTGATCGGTGCGGACGGGATTTTGTTTTTGGAGACGGCCGTCAGCCAGCCCGCAACAGGTCAGGGCTTGGCTGTGTTTCCACCGCTGAAGCGGTTGGGATCGATGTTCGCCGTAGTCGACACGGGCTTGAAGCCCTCGCCATAGGCAGCCGAATATTCGCTGCTGATCGCCCGGGTGATCAGGCGCGGCGCCTTCATCGAGGCAACCGCGTCGGTCCGCTTGGTGGCAGTGGCCCAGGCGGCCAGCATATTACCGGTCAGAACCTTGGTGCCGGGATTGGCGGGGGTTCCGCCCAGCTTCGTCACCGCGCCACCCTTGACCACCTTGCCAGGAGTGGTGGCTGGCGACGGTTTGGGGGGATCAAAGCCATCGTTGAAGATCATGCGGCCCACCTCGTCATTGGCAGAGGGCTGCGCGGCCGAGGCGACTTCGACATTGGGATCAGCCGTGGACTGAACGGATGCGGGCTGATGCGCGGCGGTTCGATAATAGTTGGCGCTGCGGGCCACCTCGGCCAGCATGCCCGGCGTCAGCACCGGCTGGCGGGAGAGCGGCGGAACCGCTTGCGGTCCCGTCGCGACTTCGACAGACGACGAAGTCGCATCCGGACGATGCGCCGGCAGCGGCACGGCGGCCAGCATGGCGGCACCGGTTTCGGTGCTGTTGACGGAGGCGGTCACGATTCTGGCAGGCTCGGCTTCGCCCTGCTGGCGGCGCGGACCAAGAAGCGTGGGCACCGGCACGACCATGCCGGCCAGATCGACCGGGCGGGCTTCATCCGGCCGCGCCATCGGCGTTGCGGGCGTTGCCGGAAGGGCCGCCTGCAGCGCCTCCTGCGCCGCATTGCGCGACGAGGGCAGAAGCGCCGTGGCAAGACCGCCGCCCTGCGGCGCCTCGCGGAAGGCCGGGCGCGCCAACGGAACCGGGGCGGTCATGTCAGGAGAAAGCGCGGCAACGGCCACGGGAGCCTGAGGCGGTGCGGCCTGAACGGGCGCGGCCTGCATCGGCCTTGCGGGGGTGGAGGGCTGCGCGGGCGCGCCTTCCTCATCCGCCTCGACCGCGGCCTGAACGGGCGCACGGGCGCCAGCGGCTGCACGCGGTGCCGGAGCGGAAATGGTTTCGGCATCCTCATCTTCGTCGCCGCCGCCAAACAGCATGGCCATCAGCGTATCGCCGCGCTTGCGCTGGCTGGAGGAGCCGACACTGCCGGCCGTACCGGCGATCTGGATCGAATCGGCGCCGACACGACGCTTGTAATCGGCAACAGCCTGCTCGTAGCCCGGCAGCGGCTTGCCATCGGCGGGAATATGCATGGTATTGCCGTTCGGGAACAGCTGCACCAGTTCATCGCGCTGCATGCGCGGCCAGGCACGCACGCTGCCGACATCAAGATGCACGAAGGGCGATCCGGAGGTGGGATAGAAGCCGACGCCGCCCACCTGCAGCTGCATCGCCGTGCGGCGCAGCGTGGCAAGCTTCACGCCCGGAATGAAGAAGTCCATCGCCTTGCCCTGCATGTGCTGGCTGTTCTTCGCCACGCCCTTGGTGCGCGACCGCAGCATGCCGTTGGTGGTGGGAGAACGATAGGCAGAGACGACATGGATGTAATCGGTGGCGCCGACGCGGCGATAGACTTCCCAGACCAGATCGAACAGGCGCGGGTCCATGCGGGTCGGTTCGTTGCGCCGCCAGTCCCGCAGGAACTGGTTCAACTGCTGCAGGCCCTTCGGATCGAAACGGCCATTCCGCTTGAAGGTGATTTCCGCATATTCGCCCGTGTGGACGAAATAAAGTTTCAGGCTCCGGGTCTCACCCGCAGCCGCGGCCTGGCCGACCTGCACCGACACAGCAGTGACGCTGAGCGCCAGCGAGAGGAAGGTAACCGCGACGCGCTTCAAGAAGGCTTGAAGCAAGCGCCTGACAGGCCGCCATCCGTTGTCACCCGAAGGCGTTGAAACTGCATACTGATACGGCAAGTCGTTCCCCGTCTGACAGACAACATCAGGCGTTGTCTCACATGACCGTGAATTGCGGTTACACGATGGCAAATCTGCCACACGTTCACAAGCCCTTCCTTCATAGTCAACAAATCCCTACCGAAAGGTTGACGAAGGATGACCGAACATACTTGCCCGAGAATGAATATGCGAATTTTCGGAGGCAGGCTCAGTGGGTGTGAGGCGGCGTGGGGGTTACGCCGCCTCCTTCAAAGGGTCGTCAGGATCGATCCCGTAATCCTTGAGCTTGCGGTAGAGCGTCGAACGGCCAATGCCGAGCTTGCGCGCCACCTGGCTCATCTGGCCGCGATAGAATTTCAGCGCGAAGCGGATGAGTTCCTCCTCCACATCGGCAAGCTTGCGAACCTCTCCTGTCTCGTCGGTGCTCACGATGATGTTCTCAGGTCCCCCGAACATCGGATGCGCGAGCGCCGATTCGGCGCGGGATTGGCGATAGGCCTCGGCAAAGCCGGCGTCTGATTCGTCGGCGTCGTCGGCATTGAGCGGCTCTGCCGCGGTTGCCAGAAGTTCCGGGCTCTGGAAGTCCGGGATCTGGGCGGCGATCTGCGGAAAATCCTTTTCCGTCAGTTCCGGCCCTTCGGCCAGCACCACGGCGCGGAAAATGGCGTTTTCCAGCTGGCGGATATTGCCCGGCCAGTCATAGGCGGTCAGAAGCGCCAGCGCACCCGGACCGACATGCAGCGCATGCTCCAGTTTCTGTTCTCCCGAAAAACGCTCGGTGAACACGCGGGCGAGATGCGGAATATCCTCCTTGCGCCGGCGCAGTGCCGGAATGGTGATCGGGAAGACATTGAGCCGGTAGTAGAGGTCTTCGCGGAAGCGGCCGGCACGCACTTCCTCGATCAGGTCCTTGTTGGTGGCGGAGACGAGGCGCACATCCACCTTCTGCGTCTTGCCGGCACCGACGATCTCGATCTCGCCCTGCTGCACGGCGCGCAGAAGCTTCACCTGCACGTCAAGCGGCAGGTCGCCGATCTCGTCGAGGAAGAGCGTGCCGCCATCGGCCTCGACGAACTTGCCCACATGGCGTTCCGTCGCACCGCTGAAAGCCCCCTTCTCATGGCCGAAGAGCACGCTTTCCACCATGTTGGAGGGAATGGCACCGCAATTGACGGTGATGAAGGGCTTGGAGGCACGCTCGCCGCCGGCCTGGATGGCACGCGCGATCATTTCCTTGCCGACGCCCGATTCGCCTTCCAGCACCACGGGAATGTTCGATTGCGCAGCGCGCTGGGCGAGATCGATGACCCGCAGCATTTCGGGGCTTGCCGAGACGATGTCACCGAAGCTGACGCTGGTGCCGCGATCACCGCGCACCGCCCTCACCTTCGCCTCGCGATGATCGACCTTGAGCGCATTGGAAATCGAGGCCGCGATCCGCTCCGGTGACACGGGCTTCACGACGAAATCGAAGGCGCCGGCCCGCATGGCCTGAACGACGGTATCGATGCCGCCCTGGCCGGTCTGAACGATCACAGGAGTGTCGATCCCCATCTCGCCCGCCGCCTGAAGGAAACCGAGGCCATCGAGTTCCGGCATCATCAGGTCCAGCACGATGACGTTGAACTGGCTTGGATTGCGCTTGAGGAACTCCAGCGCGATCCGGCCGTTCTCGGCCAGATGGGCGGCATGCCCGTAGCGCTCCACGGCGTTCTTCAGGAGGCGCCGCTGAACGGGATCATCGTCGACAACAAGAATATGGGCCGTCATGCTCGCTCCAGAATCATGTCTTTGTCCCACAGCGGGACCCAGTATGCAAGGTTGTCTCAGGCAGGCTTAAACATCCCGTTTTGAGAAATGCTTGCATTTTACCCGCCAGCCATGAAAACAACCAGAGACCCGAATATATCAGAGATTACAAGGGAGCCAGATCGTGTCATCCGCCTTTTCCGCCAGTCGCAGCAACCTTTTCAGGCATATTCCCTTTGTATCGAATGGAGCCACCTCCGCAAGTCCGTCCGATGCCGATCTTGGCGATTTGCCGAGCTGGAAGCTCGAGGATCTCTATCCAGCGCGCGACAGTGCCGAATTTGTTAACGATCTTGCCCGCTCCATGGAGATGGCCCTTGCCTTCGAGGCGAAATGGAAGGGCAGACTTTCAGACGCCGCCGCCCGCACGGGCGCCGAGGGACTGGGAGCGGCAATTGCCGAATACGAGGCGCTGGATGATCTCGTTGGCCGCATTGGCTCCTTCGCCGGCCTCACCTATTATTCGGATACGGCAAGCCCGGCCAACGGCAAGTTCTTCGGCGACGTGCAGGCAAAGCTGACGGATCTCTCCGCCCATCTCCTGTTCTTCCCGCTGGAGCTGAACCGCATCGAGGATGCGGTGCTCGAGGCCTGCCTGAAAGCCGATGAGGCCGCTGCCCATTATGCGCCCTGGCTGCTGGATCTGCGCAAGGACAAGCCCTTCCAGCTGGACGACCGGCTGGAACAGCTGTTCCTGGAAAAATCCATGACCAGCGCCAGCGCCTTCAACCGCCTGTTCGACGAGACGATGGCAGACCTGCGCTTCGAGATCGACGGGGAGACACTGCCGCTCGAGCGCACGCTGAACCTTTTGCAGGAACCGGAAGAGGGCAAGCGCCGCAAGGCTGCCGAAGCCCTCTCCAAGACCTTCGGTGAAAACCTGCGTGTCTTCACGCTGATCACCAACACGCTCGCCAAGGACAAGGAAATCGGCGACCGCTGGCGCGGCTTCGAGGACATTGCCGATTCCCGCCATCTCGCAAACCGCGTCGAGCGCGAGGTCGTGGATGCGCTGGCGGCAGCCGTGCGCGAGGCCTATCCGCGTCTCTCCCATCGCTATTACGCGATGAAGGCGAAATGGCTCGGCATGGAGCAGATGAATTTCTGGGATCGCAACGCGCCGCTGCCGGAAAGCCCCACCGCGCTGATCCCCTGGAATGAGGCCAAGGACACGGTGCTGTCGGCCTATGGCCGCTTCGCGCCGGAGATGGCGGCGATTGCCGGCCGCTTCTTCGAGGAGGGCTGGATCGATGCCCCCGCCCGCCCCGGCAAGGCGCCGGGCGCCTTCGCCCATCCGACCGTGCCCTCCGCCCACCCGTATGTGCTCGTCAACTATCTCGGCAAGCCGCGCGACGTCATGACGCTCGCCCATGAACTGGGGCATGGCGTGCACCAGGTGCTGGCCGGCGAACAGGGCGCGCTGATGTGCCAGACACCGCTGACGCTCGCCGAAACCGCCTCCGTGTTCGGCGAGATGCTGACCTTCCGTGCGCTGCTGGAGCGCACCACCGACCGGCGTGAACGCAAGGCCATGCTCGCCCAGAAGGTGGAGGATATGATCAACACCGTCGTGCGACAGATCGCCTTCTATGATTTCGAGCGCAAGGTGCACACGGCGCGACGCGAGGGCGAGCTGACCGCCGAGCAGATCGGTGAACTCTGGCTTTCGGTGCAGAGCGAGAGCCTGGGACCGGCAATCCGCATCTCGGAAGGCTATGAAACCTGGTGGACCTACATCCCCCACTTCATCCACTCGCCCTTCTACGTCTACGCCTACGCCTTCGGCGACTGCCTGGTGAACTCGCTCTATGCCGTCTACCAGAACGCCGAAAGCGGCTTCCAGCAGAAGTATTTCGAGCTGCTGAAGGCCGGCGGCACCAAGCACCATTCGGAGCTGCTCGCCCCCTTCGGCCTCGACGCCACCGATCCGGCCTTCTGGAGCAAGGGGCTTTCGATGATCGAGGGGCTGATCGACGAGCTGGAACAGGCCTGATTGCATCTTGACAGCATCTTCCCGCACAGGCTGAGTTGGCCGAAACGGGGGGATGCCATGGATCTGGATCAGCGATACGGCAGTGCCGTCCCGCCGCAGGCGCACGGCCTGCGGCAAGGGGAAGACATGTTCGCCCCCAGGTCGCTGGTCATGCTGGCAGAGACGGACGATGCGCCGGGTATCGTCGGTTTCATGCGCGCCGTTCAGGAGAGTTGCGCGCTTTCAGGCTTTTTAAGCGGCGGCTTTACCATCCTGTGGATCATCGATCGGGAGGGCGCGCTCCGCATCGCCGTCGAGGAAGCGTTTTCAGACGGTGACCGGCGAATACCGCTCATTAACGACATCACGGCTATGCTGCAGCAGTCAGGATGGAGCAAGCTCGGCCACCCATCCTTGCTCAATGAAGACAAGCTTGGACGGATCGCAGGCGAGGCAACCTTTCTGCCGGAGGACAATGTCTGGGAGATCAACAATCTGTCAGGCCGCTATGGATTGGGACTGGATCGCACCGCTACCCATCTTGAAAATGTCGCAGGCATCTTGCGTGCCTCTGGGCTGAGGATCATAATCGATTTCAATCAATTGAGGATGGCGTAATGGCGTTCCCGGACGACGGGCCATACATCTCCCGCAAACTGCGCTTTTCCGGCGCGCAGAGAGACCGCCTCAGATCGCGCTTCACGGGGGATAAAACTGCGACCCGGCAGTTCATCGATGAACTGTGGGATACCATCGCTCCGGACATGCCGGGCGCTGGCTGGCCGGACGAGGATTTCTATGTTCTTGGCGTGCAGGTCGCCGATATCCTGCCGCATATGTCGGTGGGCGAAATCACCGCCGCCTTTCCGAACATCCAGACCCACGCGCTCTACAATCCGCGGCTGGCATCGTTCCCGTTTGGCTTTGGCGGGCAGGAATTCGGCAGACTGTCCGATCCGGACGCGATTGCCGATATGGTGCGGCAACTCGATACCGAATCGTCATACCGGGTCGCTGCCGCGGTGGCTGGCTGACGGGCGCCTTGCCGGTGGAACGCGGGCACGCTATGAGCCCGCCACCTTCCGGCCGAGATTGGTGAAACGATCCCTTGCAAGCGCCCTCCCCTTCCGCCTACACCCTGTTCCGCGATGATCGGGCCCAGAAGAGCCTGCTCTTCACGCAGCCGGTGGAGATCGTCGTCGCACGCCGTGCGGACGAGATCCTGCCGGCGCTGGCACGGCTGGAGGCGGCACGGCGCGCGGGGTTCTGGCTGGCCGGCTATATCTCCTATGAGGCAGGGCATATCTTCGAGGAGAAGCTGCGGCATCTGATCGTCGCCGATCGCGAGACGCCGCTGATCTGCATGGGTCTGTTCGAGCGCCCCGCAACGCCCGACCATCCGCTGGCAGCACCGCCGGACGGGACGATGGCGGAGGACGAAGCCGCCCCCTTCCTCACCGAGCCGCGGGCCGCCTGGGATTTTCCGGCCTACCGGACGCGCTTCGACATCCTGCACCGGCATCTCAGACAGGGCGATTGCTATCAGGCGAACCTCACCATGCCGATCGCCGCCCGCTTCCGGGGCGATCCGCGCCGCGCCTTCTGGTCGCTCGTCGAGCGCCAGCCGGTGCGCTACGGCGCGCTGATCGATCTCGAGGCGGAGCACGGCGGCCCCATCATCCTGTCGCGGTCGCCGGAACTGTTCTTCAAGGTGGATGCGGCGCGGATGATCGAGACGCATCCGATGAAGGGGACGGCGCCGCGCGGCACCGATTCTGCCGACGACGAGGCGATCATTGCCGCCATGCTCTCGGACGAGAAGACCCAGGCCGAAAACCGCATGATCGTCGATCTGCTGCGCAACGACATCTCGCGCATCACCGAGGTCGGCACGCTTTCGGTGCCCAAGCTGTTTGCCATCGAGACCTATCCGACCGTGCACCAGATGGTCAGCCACGTTCAGGCGAAGCTTCGGGCGGAGATCGGTCTGCCGGAGATCCTGGAGGCGCTGTTTCCCTGCGGCTCGGTCACGGGCGCGCCCAAAATGTGGGCCATGCAGATTCTCGGCAGACTGGAGACAGGCCCCCGCGACGTCTATTGCGGGGCGATCGGCTGGTGCGATCCGGCCGGACCCATGCGTTTTTCAGTGGCCATCCGCACGCTGACCCTTTTCAAGACGGGCAATGCCGTCTTCAATGTCGGCGGCGGCATCGTGTTCGATTCGAAGGCCGAGACGGAATATGAAGAATGTCTTCTAAAAGCGCGCTTCGCAGTAAACCGGCAGCGGATTTCCTGCTGATCGAAACGCTGCGCTGGGAACCGGAACAGGGCTTTCTGAGGCTCGACCAGCATGTGCGGCGCCTGACGCGCTCGGCCGATGCACTGGGCTTTCGCGGGCCGCAGCAGGTGCTGGAGCAGCTGAAGGAGCATGTGTCGGGTTCCGACCCGATGCGCGTGCGCCTCACGATGACTTATCGCGGCAAGATCGAGGTGACGGCCACGCCCTTCGTGCCGGAACCCGAGGGCAAGGTCTGGCGCCTGCGGATCGCCAGTCACCGGATGGTGTCCGACGATGCGCTCTACCGCCACAAGACGACGCGGCGCGAACCCTACGAGATCGCACGCGCCGAGTTTTCGTCCGAGGAGGCCGACGAGGTTCTGCTGCTCAACGAGCGCGGCGAGGTCTGCGAGGGCACCATCACCAATCTCTTCGTCGAAGCGGCGGACGGGCAGCTGGTGACGCCGCCGCTCAACAGCGGCCTGCTGCCGGGCGTGCTGCGCGCCGAACTGATCCGCGAGCGCAGGGCCCGCTCGGAAGTGCTGCTGCCGAAGGATCTGGAGGGCGCCAAGCTCTTCGTCGGCAATTCGCTGCGGGGCCTTATCCCCGCGGAGCTTGCCGCTGCCGGCTGAGACCGTACGCGTGCGCCCCACCTCCAGGAAAACGCCATGCCCACCTATACCCCCTATGACGGCTCCGCGACGCCCTTCACCATCGGGCTTGCGCAGCTTGATCTGGCCGACTGGATCGAGCCGGATGGCGATCTTGCCGCCTATCTCGCGGAAAAGCGCCGGTTGCTCGCCAGCCACCGCGACATGATCTTCAAGGCCGAGGCCGGCACGGAAGGGGCGCAGGCCGAGGTGCTGGCGCTGCTTGCCGCCTACCTGCCGGATCGTCATCCGGACATTTACCGTAGAACGGAGGACCGCATCGAGATCGAGGCCGCGCCGGCGGTGACCCTTGCCGATGCCGCCCGGCCCGCCCTCGAAACCGCAGGGCTTCTGGTGCAGGACGATCTCGTCCTGATGCGCCGGGGAGATGCCGGCTGGCGCATCGCCGCCGCCTTCGTCGCCTTTCCCTCCTCTTGGTCGCTCGAGGAAAAGTTCGGCCGCGTGATGGACGAGGTGCATGCGGAGGTGCCGGATTTCCAGGGCGGCAGCCGCAATGCGGACCTCATCAACCGCATGTTCGACCGCCTGCCGGCCGATCGCGCCGTCAAGCGGCTCAACTGGTCGCTGAACTGGACGCACGAATTGTTCCTGCCCAAGGCGAAGAGCCAGCGGGTGATGCCGGACCTGCCGCCGGAGGAGGCGGTGCTTCGCGTCGAGCGCCAGACGCTGCGCAAGCTGCCGGAGAGCGGCGACATCCTGTTCACCATCCGCATCTATCTCGATCCGATCGCAGCCCTTGCCCGCGAGGCGGACGGCGCAGGCCTGATGCGCGCCCTTGCCCAACAGCTTGGCGCAATGAGCGAGGAACAGGCCGCCTACAAGGGTCTGTCGCGCAAACGCGAGGCGTTGATCACACGGCTGACGGAGGAGGCCGAAAGCCTCCAACTTTCACAGGTTCTGCCATAGGCCTGTTGTGTTCGCCCTCTTTATTGTGTGAGCGATTTGTGGTCTAGACGCCCCATACGCGCACGTAACCTTGCCGCAACACGGCCCTCACTGCTTGAAGATCCGAGGGACCGAAGGAGCTACAGATGACTGAAACCACCCATCCGGTTTATGCCGAAATCACCGGTCCGATCGTCATGATCGGCTTCGGCTCCATCGGCCGCGGCACGCTGCCGCTGATCGAGAGGCACTTCAAGTTCGACAAGAGCCGCATGGTGGTCATCGACCCGCGTGACGACGACAAGGCGATCCTGGAACAGCACGGCGTAAAGTTCATCCAGGCGCATGTCACCAAGGACAATTATAAGGAGCTGCTGAAGCCGCTGCTGACCGAAGGCGAAGGCCAGGGCTTCTGCGTCAACCTCTCGGTCGATACCGGCTCGCTCGATCTCATCAAGTTCTGCCGCAAGCTGGACGTGCTCTATATCGACACCGTCGTGGAGCCCTGGCTCGGCTTCTACTTCGACAAAAGCATGAAGAATGCCGACCGCACCAATTATGCGCTGCGCGAAACCGTGCGCCAGGAAAAGAAGAAGAACCCGGGCGGCACGACGGCCGTTTCCTGCTGCGGCGCCAATCCGGGCATGGTCTCCTGGTTCGTCAAGCAGGCCCTGCTGAACGTCGCCAAGGATGTCGGCCTCGAGATCGAGGAGCCGGCCTTCGATGATCGCGAAGGCTGGGCCAAGCTGATGAAGAAGGTCGGCGTCAAGGGCATTCACATTGCCGAGCGCGACACCCAGCGCACCAAGAACCCGAAGCCGCTCAACGTGTTCTGGAACACCTGGTCGGTCGAAGGCTTCATCTCGGAAGGCCTGCAGCCCTCGGAACTCGGCTGGGGCACGCACGAAAAGTGGATGCCGAAGAACGCCAAAAAGCACAAGAAGGGCTGCAAGGCCGCCATCTATCTGGAGCAGCCCGGCGCCAATACCCGCGTACGCACCTGGTGCCCGACGCCCGGCCCGCAATACGGCTTCCTGGTGACCCATAACGAGTCGATCTCGATCGCCGACTTCTTCACCGTCGAGAAGGATGGCGAAGCCGTCTACCGCCCGACCTGCCATTATGCCTATCACCCGGCCAATGACGCGGTTCTGTCGCTGCACGAAATGTTCGGCAATGGCGGCAATGCACAGCCGGTGCTGCATGTTCTCGACGAGAACGAACTGGTCGATGGCGTCGACGAACTTGGCGTGCTGCTCTACGGCCACGACAAGAATGCCTACTGGTACGGCTCGCGCCTTTCTCTCGAAGAAACGCGCCGGATCGCCCCCTACCAGAACGCAACCGGTCTGCAGGTCACCTCTGCCGTGCTCGCCGGCATGGTCTGGGCGCTGGAAAACCCGCAGGCCGGCATCGTGGAAGCCGACGAGATGGATTACAAGCGCTGCCTCGAAGTGCAGTCGCCCTATCTTGGCCCGGTTGAGGGTCACTATACCGACTGGACACCGCTCGATGGCCGCCCGGGCCTCTTCCCCGAGGATCTGGACGAGAAGGATCCGTGGCAGTTCCGGAACATCCTGGTGCGGACGTAAGTCCTGCCTCCGGGATCGGGATACGGCCCTGAATGTCCGCGGGGCGGCCCCTGTCAAAGCGGCCGCCTTGCATTAGATTAGCGTTCGCGCCATCGTCGGGCCTGACGATACTGCGCTCGAATCGCGGGAGACGAAAGAATGAAGATCAAAGGGAGCCTCGCGCTCGTTGCTGCCGCCATGATGCTGTCGGCCTGTGTATCATCCCCGGAGCCGCGCCCGATGCCGCCCGCGCAGCCGCAGGGTGTCGAGGGTGCCTGGGTCGATCCGAACGGCATCGTGTCCACGTTCCAAGGCGGCACGTTCAACACGCGCTCCACAGACAACAATGCCCTTCTCGCCTCGGGCACCTACATCAATACCTCGCCGACGCTGGTGGAAATCAACATGACGTCCATCGTGCGGCGTACCCAGTCGCGCGTCAATTGCGCTCTGGTCACCCCGACGCAGCTGAACTGCACCTCCGACACCGGCTCGCAGTTCTCGCTGACCCGCCGCGGCTGATCAGCCACAATTCCCGCATGCCCGAAACCCCGCTCCGGCGGGGTTTCTGCTTTTGGTTGTCCTCATCAAAAACATCGCCACTGTCACATTCGGCTTGAACTCCCGCGGCGGGAATGAAACCATCGACGTTGAATGGGTGTCACAATCACCTCATAAGAACAGGCGGGACAGGCGCAGGAACGGCGTCGACGTTAAGGAGAGAGCAACGGACATGATGAAGAAATTCGGTCTTGGCCTTCTGGCCGCAACATCGCTTGCCCTTTCGGCGGGCGCAGCCTTTGCCGATTTTGAACTCACCATCCTGCACATCAACGATTTCCACTCGCGCATCGAATCGATCAACAAATACGATTCGACCTGCTCGGCCGACGAAGAAACGAAGAACGCCTGCTTCGGCGGTGCCGCCCGCCTGAAGACCGCCATCGACCAGACCCGCGCTGGCCTTGCCGGCAAGAACGTGCTGACGCTGAACGCCGGCGACAATTTCCAGGGTTCACTGTTCTACACGACCTACAAGGGTGCCGCCGAACTCGAAGTCATGAACGCCATCAAGTTCGATGCCATGACGCTCGGCAACCATGAATTCGACGACGGCGAAAAGGCGCTGGCGCCCTTCCTCGAAAAGGTCCAGTTCCCGGTCGTGACCGCCAACATCACGCTCGACCCGAAGTCGACGCTGAAGAACATCAAGCCCTCGACCGTCGTCACCGTCGGCGGCCAGAAGATCGGCATCATCGGCGTCGTCACCACCGAGACGCCGGAACTGGCATCGCCGGGCCCCTATGTGAAGTTCACCGACGATGCGGCCGCGATTGCCGCCGAAGCGCAGAAGCTGAAGGCCGAAGGCGTCAACAAGATCATCGCGCTGACCCATATCGGCTACAACCGCGACCTCGAAGCCATCGCCAAGATCCCGGATGTGGACGTGGTCGTCGGCGGCCATTCGCACACGCTTCTCTCCAACACCGACCCGAAGGCTGCCGGTCCCTATCCGACGCTCGTCGACAATCCGGGCGGCTACAAGGTGCCGGTCGTCACCGCCGCCTCCTACAGCAAGTATCTCGGCGACATCACGATCACCTTCGACGATAACGGCGTGGTCAAGTCCGCCAAGGGCGATCCGATCCTGATCGATTCCTCCTTCAAGCCGGATGAGGCCATCCAGGCCCGCGTCAAGGAACTGGCCGGCCCGATCAAGGCGCTGCGCGAGAAGGTGATCGGCGAATCGGCCGGCCCGATCGACGGCGCCAGCACGGTCTGCCGCGCCAAGGAATGCTCGATGGGCAATCTGGTCGCCGATGCCATGGTCGACCGCGTGAAGAACCAGGGTCCGTTCATCGCCATCCAGAACGGCGGCGGTCTGCGCGCCTCCATCGGCGACGGCAAGGTGACAATGGGCTCCGTCATCACAGTACTGCCCTTCCAGAACACGCTCGCCACCTTCCAGCTGAAGGGGTCCGACGTGAAGGTCGCCCTCGAAAACGGTCTGTCGCAGATCGACGACGGCGCCGGCCGCTTCCCGCAGGTCTCCGGCCTCAAGTACACCTTCGACCGCTCCAAGCCGGCCGGCAGCCGGCTGGGCACCGTCGAGGTGAAGGATGGCGACAAATTCGTGCCGCTCGACCCGGAAAAGACCTACAATGTCGTCACCAATAACTATATGCGTGCCGGCGGCGACGGCTACAGCGTGTTCGCCAAGAACGGCAAGAACGCCTATGACTACGGTCCGGATCTCGCCGACGTGACGGCCGAATACATTGCCGCCCACGCGCCCTACAAGCCCTATACGGACGGCCGCATCACCGAAACCACACCGGCTGGCTATGTCGCCCCTGCCGCCAAGCCCGCCACGGCCGGCGCTGCCACCGCGGTTGCACCGACCAAGTAAGGGACGGCCAGGTCGGACAATTTGTCTCTGACGATCGACGGTCCGGGGCTTTCCCGGGCCGTTTTTTATTTCTAGAAAGAACCACTCGCCTTTTGCGGACGTAAATCGCGTCGACGCCCTCAGTATCGGACTCCTGCCCATGATGAACGCCTCCGCCGTCCACCTGCCCGCCGATCATCCGGAGGTCCGCTTCGGCAAGGTGGGCGTCCTGCTCGTCAATCTCGGCACGCCGGATGGCACGGACTACAAGTCCATGCGCCGCTATCTGGAGGAGTTCCTGACGGACCGCCGCGTGATCGAATGGTCGCGCCTGTTCTGGTATCCGATCCTCTACGGCATCGTCCTGAACAAGCGGCCGCAGAAGGTCGGCAAGGCCTATGAGTCGATCTGGAACAAGGAGTTGGACGAGAGTTTTCTGCGCACCTACACCCGCAACCAGGCGGAAAAGCTCGCCGAACGCTTCAAGGACATGCCGCATGTGCATGTGGACTGGGCGATGCGCTACGGCCAGCCGGCGATCCAGGCCAAGATGAACGAGATGCAGAAGGCGGGCTGCGAGAAGATCCTGCTCTTCCCGCTCTATCCGCAATATGCCGCCGCCACCACCGCCACCGTCAATGACGAGGCCTTCAAGGCGCTTCTGAAGATGCGCTGGCAGCCGGCGCTGCGCACCGTGCCCCGCTATCACGACGACCCGGTCTATATCGATGCGCTGGCGACCTCGATCGAGAAGCATCTGGCGACGCTCGACTGGGAGCCGGAGATCGTGATCACCTCCTATCACGGCATCCCGATGTCCTATTTCAAGAAGGGCGATCCCTATCACTGCCAGTGCTACAAGACGACGCGCCTGCTGCGCGACCGGCTGGGCTGGCCCAAGGAGAAGCTGATGGTCACGTTCCAGTCCCGCTTCGGGCCGGAGGAATGGCTGCAGCCCTATACCGACAAGACCGTGGAAAAGCTGGCCAAGGAGGGCGTCAAGCGCATCGCCATCCTCAATCCCGGCTTCGTGTCCGACTGCCTGGAAACGCTGGAGGAAATCGCCGAGGAAGCCGGCGAGGATTTCCTCCACAATGGCGGCGAAAAGTTTGCCCACATTCCCTGCCTCAACGACAGCCAGGAAGGCATGGCGGTGATCGAGCATGTGGTGCGCCGCGAACTGATGGGCTGGGTATAACACTGGCATCCTGACCACCGCGCCGATTGACGAGGCGGCAGAGGATCCGTCACCGTGGTGCCGGAAACATGATCTCCTCTGCGTCCGCGGGAATGCGCAGGCGATGGTCTCCAAGGCCGTACGCCTTAGCGGCGGCGCGAAGATCGGCACGGCTCACCGTCGCATGATCGAGCGAATCCATGTGCGTGGCGACCACGGTGGCAAGCGGCGCCGCCTCGCACAGGGCGATGGCTTGCGCGGCATCTATCACGATCAGGTCCTCGCCCCAGTATGCCCCGCAGGCATGGCTGACGATGACCTCTGGCGCGGTTTGCCGGATCGTGTCGAGTACCGGAGGATAGAGCACGGTGTCTCCCAGCCAGTAGAGGTGCGGCTCCCCTGCCGCCATCAGGCTGAAGCCCATCACTGAGCCCATCTCTGCCAGCACAGCTCCAAGGCCATGGCTGCCATCCCGTCGGGTGATCGTGATGCCGTTCCAGTGAAGTGCCGTCGCAAGCGGGGTGACATCCACGAAGCCCGCCGATCGCAGCGTCTCCTCGTCCCCCGGCTGACACAGGATCGGCACGTCTTTCGGCAGACGTGCTCTGGCAACCGAATCGAAATGATCGGAATGCAGATGCGAGACGATGACCAGATTGACATCCTGCAGGATCGCTTCGACCGGCATCGGCAGATCGACCAGTGGATTGTTCGATCTGCCCGCATAGGAGGGCAGGCTGTGTTTCGGCGCAAAATAGGGATCGATCAGGATGACACGACCGGCATAGGCAAGCCGGAGCGTTGCATTGCGGATCAGTTGCAGCTTCATGAAATCGTTCCGACGGCAGGCTCGCCTGCGCAAGGCGCAGAGGCGAGAAAATGCGTGAGCGTCAGCACATGCTGCAGGCCGATCGCCTGGGCAAGCTGCAGAGAGGGCCGGTTCGTTTCTTCCACCACATAACGGCCCTGGACACCGCGCCTTGCAAGTTCGGCGATCGCGGAGCGGACGACGCGTGCGGCATGGCCCTGACGCCGACGATCCGGCCGCGTCGAAAGCCCGCCGACTTCCCAGATATGACCGTGGTTCTGGAAGGCAAAGCAGACCGATGCGACATCATCGCCATGGCTGTCTTCCACCACGAAGGCATGGCCCGATGCCAGCAGCGGCATAAGCCAGTCGCGCTGATAGCCCCGCGCCTCCAGCAGGGACCAGGCCTGCGGCAGCGGATCGTCCGTCATCGGCAGCCGTGGATCTGTCTGGAGAGATGGTGCGCCAAAGCTGCCGGTGAAGGACAGGAAGCTTGTCGTGCGTCTGAGATCAAACCCCTCTGCCACGACAGCGCGATCTGCCTCTGCTGCCAGCTTGAAGACGACGCTCACGCCGCATGGCACATGGTCGAGCAGCCGGCGCGTCAGATTGGGGCCGTCGCTCGCGATGAAACAGACGAATGCTGCGCCCGGATAGGTCTCGCGGTCATAGGGGCTGGCCGCAACCTGCAAAAGCACCAGCACGGCCTCCCCCTCCTCTCCGCGCACGTGAAAGCTCTCGGTATCCTGCGGATAGGACTGCAGATACTTCAGGAGCGAAATCGACGTGAACGGATCGCGGCTCAGATAGGTGTAAACGTCACACATCATGGGTTCCAGCACGGCTTTGGGGCAGACTGCGCCGGACGGCATTGATGGTCCAATCAAGAGATGGAATGCAAACGCCCGTTCAGACGCCGCGCCGGTTGCCCCACAGCAGCACATGCAGTTGCGGCAGCACGGTCGCGGCAAACCAGCCCTCGGCCATCACCCGGTCCAGCAGCCAGTGCATGCGCCCCATGATGCCATCGAGGTCGATCACCGCATCGTCGGTTTCCGGCGGCGGGGGCGTGTGGTTGCCGGGCTGCAGATAGACCGGCAGCGAGCGACAGAGCGCGGCGACCTCCCACGCAAAGGCGAAATCCGCCTCATCGAAGATGACGAATTTCAGCACCGTGCGCGGGCCGCCGGATGCCGCCTCGACGGAGGCCAGCAGGGCTTGCGGATCGAACGCCATGCCGCTGGAAGGCGGCTTTGGTGAGAGCACCAGCACGTCAAGATCGGCAAACCAGTCCCGAGCGATAGACCCCTGCGTTTCCAGCGCGAAGCGATAGCCGCGGGCATGACCATGGGCGATCAGGCCGCCGAGTGGCTGGATCGCCGGATTGCCGCCGGACAGCGATACCATCAGCGGACGTCCCCCGGACAGCCTCTCGACCTCGCTCCAGATCGCCGCGACGCTCATCGACTGCCAGTCGGCGCGAAAGCGGCTTTCAACCGCATGCAGGCTGTCGCACCACGAACAGCGAAAATCACAGCCGCCGGTGCGCACGAACACCGTCGGCTGGCCGATCAGCACGCCCTCGCCCTGGATGGTCGGCCCGAAAATCTCGCTGACGCGGATCAGCGATCCCCCGGCTTCCGTCACGGACGATACTCCGCCCAGGTCTTCGGCGTCTCACTGACCTTGACCGCCGCCGTTTCCGGAAAGCGTGCCTTGCACCAGTCGTAGAAATGCCGGGCCAGGTTTTCCGCCGTGCTCATCGAGGAGCCCAGCACCTCGTTCAGATGCCGGTGATCGAAATGCTCGTCGATATAGGTCTTGAGCACCTTCAGCTCGTGATAGTCGCGCACGAAGCCGTCGGCATTCAGCGTCTCGCCGGCCAGCTCCACCACCACGATGTAATTGTGGCCGTGCAGGCGAGCGCACTGGTGATCGGCCGGAAGATGCGCCAGCTGGTGCGAGGCGGAAAAGTGAAATTCCTTGGTGATGCGGTACATGGGCAATCAGACCTCATCCGCACGGAAGCCGGCGGTGGCCGCCTTCCAGAAATCCGGATCGTCATAGGCGGTCGGGTCCTCGACGCCGGCCAGATGGAAGGCCTCGCGCCGCTCCACGCAGGTGCCGCAGCGGCCGCAATGCCGCTCGCCGCCCTTGTAGCAGGACCAGGTTTCGGCAAAGGGCGTGCCGACGCGCGCCCCTTCGGTGACGATGTCCGCCTTGGAGCCCATCACGAAGGGCGAATGCAGCACCACATCGGCATAGCCTTCCAGCGCATGGTCCTGCATCACCTGGAAACTGTCGATGAAGCCTGGGCGGCAGTCGGGATAGATGAAGTGATCGCCGCCATGCACGGCAATCGCCACCGCTTCCGCCTGGCGTGCGGCGGCAAGGCCGAAGGCAATCGCCAGCATGATGGCATTGCGGTTCGGCACCACGGTGACCTTCATGGTTTCTTCGGCATAGTGCCCGTCCGGCACCGCCACATCATCGGTCAGCGCCGAGCCGGAGAGATGCCGGCCGATATTGGAAATGTCGATGATCTCATGCGGCACGCCGAGCCGTTTCGCCGCGAGAGCTGCGAATTCCAGCTCCTTGCGGTGGCGCTGGCCGTAATCGAAGGAGATCAGGCCGATCAGGGTATGTTCGGCCGCCACCTTGTAGGCAAGCGACACGGAATCCAGTCCGCCGGAGCAGACGACGAGGGTTTTCATGGCAGGTATCCTTGTTTTGACCGGGTAGGCTGCGACCGGAGAGTAACGCGCGGGCCTTAGCCGAATTCCGCTCCCCTTGCAAATCAAGAGAGGAATCCTGGCCTGGCACTGGTCTCGCGCCAGCGGAAACCATACATCCTGGTTAACCGCAGGAACCCTTGGAGGGATATATGCCGCTGTCCGGCTTCGACATCGTCGTCATCGCGCTCGTGGTCTTCGTCATTCTCGTGCTGTTTGCCGGGATCAAGACGGTGCCGCAGGGCTATCGCTACACTGTGGAGCGTTTTGGCCGCTATACCCGCACGCTCGATCCGGGCCTCAACCTGATCCTGCCCTTCATCGACAAGCTCGGCGCCAAGATGAACGTGATGGAGCAGGTGCTGACCGTGCCGACGCAGGAGGTGATCACCAAGGACAATGCCAGCGTCTCGGCTGATGCGGTGGCCTTCTATCAGGTGCTCAATCCTGCCCAGGCCGCCTACCAGATCGCCAATCTGGAAAACGCCATCCAGAACCTCACCATGACCAATATCCGCTCGGTGATGGGCTCGATGGATCTCGACGAACTCCTCTCCAACCGCGACCTCATCAACGAGCGCCTGCTGCGCGTGGTGGACGAGGCGGTCGGTCCCTGGGGCATCAAGGTGACGCGCGTCGAGATCAAGGACATCCAGCCGCCGCGCGATCTGGTGGAAGCCATGGCGCGCCAGATGAAGGCGGAGCGCGAGAAGCGCGCCCAGGTGCTGGAAGCGGAGGGCTCGCGCAATGCGCAGATCCTGCGCGCCGAGGGCGCCAAGCAGGCGGCCGTGCTGAAAGCCGAGGGCGAGCGCGAGGCCGCCTTCCGCGAGGCCGAAGCCCGCGAACGTCTGGCCGAGGCAGAAGCCAAGGCAACGCTCGTGGTGTCGCAGGCGATTGCCGGCGGCGAGATCAACGCCATCAACTACTTCGTCGCGCAGAAATATACCGAGGCGCTTGCCGCGATCGGCACCGCCTCGAATGCCAAGATCGTGCTGATGCCGATGGAGGCTTCCTCGCTGATCGGCTCGCTCGGCGGCATCGGCGCGATTGCCCGCGAGGTGTTTGGCGAGACCGCGCAGAACGTCCAGCCGGTGCCACCGCGCACCGTGGCCGCCCCGCGCAGCACGCCGGCCGTCAATCCGTTCAACCGGCCGGGCAGCGAGGGTTAAGGCATGATCCCGCAGATGGTCGTGGCCCTCGGCCCCTGGAGCTGGATCATCATCGGGCTGGTTCTGCTCGCGGCGGAACTTGCCGCGCCCGGCGTCTTCCTGATCTGGATCGGGCTTGCCGCCATGCTGGTGGGCGCGCTCTCCCTGTTTTTCTGGGAGCAGAGCCTGTGGAGCTGGCAGCTGCAGCTGGTGATCTTTGCCGCCCTTGCGGTCGCCATCACGCTCATCGGTCGCCGCCTGTTCGCCCATGCGCATGGCGAAAGCGACGAGCCGATGCTGAACCGGCGCGGCGACAGCCTCGTTGGCCGCACCGCAACGCTCGCCGAGCCGATCCGCGAGGGCCGCGGTCGCATCAAGCTGGATGACAGCTGGTGGTCGGTCTCCGGGCCGGACCTGCCGGCCGGCATGCGGGTGCGCGTCGCCGCCTGGACCGGCACGGAACTGATCGTGGAACCGGTCGTCGGCTGAGCGACGGGCGGCCAAACGCCGTCGTCAGGCGACGCCGATGCGCAGAAGATCGTGAAAATGCACGAGGCCAATCGGCTTGCGCGCCTCGTCTATGACAATCAGCGCGCCGATATTGTGCTTGTTGATCAATCCAAGCGCTGCCGTCGCAAGCGTCGAAGCGACAATCGTCTTCGGCGTTACCGTCATCACGTCATCGACGCAGAGTTCGCCGAGATTGCGGTGCAGGTTGCGCGCCATGTCGCCTTCCGTGACGATACCCGCCAGCGTGCCATCCTCATTGAGGACGATGACGCAGCCGAAATGCTTGTGGGACAGTGTGCGCACCGCGTCGGGCATCGGCGTTCCACGTGCCACCAGCGGCAGGCGCTCGCCGGTATGCATGATGTCGCCCACATGGGTGAGGCTCGCTCCCAGCTTTCCGCCGGGATGGAAGACGTGGAAATCGGTTGCGGTAAAGCCGCGCGCTTCCAGAAGCGCCACCGCAAGCGCATCCCCCAGCGCCAGTTGCATCAGCGTGGAGGTGGTCGGTGCCAGCCCGTGCGGGCAGGCCTCCTGCTCGGCCGGCACCAGCAGCACCACGTCGCTCTGGCGGGCCAGCGAGGCCTGCGGCGCGCAGGTGATCGACACCAGCGGAATGGAGAAACGGCGCGTATAGGCGATGATGCTTTTGAGTTCGGCGCTTTCGCCCCCCTTGGAAATGGCCAGCACCAGATCATTGCCGGCAATCATACCGAGATCGCCGTGATTGGCCTCGGCTGCATGGACGAAAAAGGCCGGCGTGCCGGTGGAAGCGAAGGTTGCCGCAATCTTCGCGCCGATGTGGCCGCTCTTGCCGACCCCCGTGACGATCACGCGGCCTGAAATGCCGGCGATCAGCGCGATCGTCTCACGCAGGGGTTCCGCGAGCCCGTTGCCGAGGGCCGCCTCGAGCGCGCTCAGCCCCTGCTTTTCGATGGATATGGTGCGCAGCGCCGAGGCAATCACATCGGCCTGATCGGGGAGAATGGCTTTGCTGTTCATGCCGCTGCCATAGCGCGGCGGACGGCGGAAGTCCATGCGGCACCCGGTCCCGGCGGTGCAAGGAACCACAAGCGGCCCGCAACCAAGGATTAACCCTGTTCCTTTAGCATTTGCTCACCATGGCGTCGCGCCACGACCCGCAGTGCATAAGGCTGTTCATGACCCGCATCCCTCTCCGTCACGGCAACCCGGCCCGGCATTTTCGGCCGGTGGCGCTGCTCGTGACGGCGGCGGCGCTGCTGGCGCCGGCGCTTGCGTCCGCGCAATCCCTCGTCACCGACGGCGGCGATGCGGGGACAACGGATGCGGCTTCCGCGGCCGGCAGCCCCCCGAACCCGCTTGGCGCAACAGTGCTGCGCATGGGGCTGCGGCAGGACGTGCCGCTGAGAAGCGACGGCACGGATGCCGATGACCTGAACACGCTGATCGAGGGGGCGCAGAACCTGCCGGAACCGACAATCGACGGCGACAATGCAGGTCGCACAGCGGATGACGGTACCGGTATCCGGCTCGGCAGCTTCATGCTGCGACCAACAATCAACGAGAGCATCAACGGCGAGCGCACCCGCATTGGCGGCAGCGAGACACGCCGCACCTATGCCGCCACCGCCGTCAACGGCACGCTGTCCTCCGACTGGTCGCGCCATGCCCTGACGGTGACGGCGGAAGGCACCCATGAGCGCAATCTGAGCGGTAATGCCAGCACGAAGCCGGAAGGACGCATCGACGCCGACCTGAGACTCGATCTGGCCGATCAAACCGTGGCGCATCTCACCGGCGGCTATGCCTTCCAGCGGGAATCGACCAGCGATCCGAACGCGGTGAGCGGCGCCACCACCCAGGCCGGCGTCAACCGCTATAGCACCGGCGCCTCCCTCTCGCGCGATTTCGGAATTCTGCGCGGTACGGCCAGTCTCGCGGCCGTGCGCTCCACCTATGGTTCGGCGCGCTTTGCCGATGGCAGCCGTCTTTCGCTTGGCGACCGGGACCGCTGGGCCGTCGAGGGCCGACTGCGGCTGGGTTACGAACTCTCCCCCGCCCTCATTCCCTTCATCGAGGCAAGCCTCGGCCGGGCAATCTACGACGATGCGCGCGATAGCTCCGGCTATGCCCGCTCATCGCACAGCTATGGTGGCCGCGGCGGCCTGCAGTTCGATTTCGGCGAGAAGCTGCGCGGCGAGTTCGGGATCGGCTACGCCACCGTCGATTACGAGGATGCCCGTCTCGCCTCGCTCGGCGCCGTCACCCTGGACGGCACGCTGTTCTGGTCGCCGCACCGGGGCACCGATGTCGATGTCGGCCTGCGCACCACCCTGCAGGATTCGACAGCCGCCGGCGTCAGCGGCTGGCGGGAATACCAGTGGACGGCCGGCCTCTCGCAACAGGTGCTCACCCGCCTGACCGCCCGCCTCACCGGCTCCGTCACGCAGCGCAACTTTTCCGCAAGCCCCGACGAGACCGACTGGCAGACCGGCTTCGACCTGATCTGGAACCTCAACCGCTATTTCGATCTCACCGCCAATCTCGGCTACGAGCATACCGGCAATGCGAGTGGCCCGGACAGCAACTTGGTGCGCGCCGGCATCGGCGTCAGCCTGCGGCGATAGGGCGTCCCCTCTCTCGCGAAGAGATAAAATGGCAACAAAAAACCCCGCGGCGTCCGCCACGGGGTTCCTGGATTGCTCGTGCGGAGCGGATCAGAGACCGGCGGTCAGCGCCTTCAGCGGGCCTTCGATCAGCGGGCGGATGTCGCCACGCTTCAGCGCGAAGGCGAGGTTCGCCAGGATGAAGCCGTCCTTGGCGCCGCAGTCATAGGTCTCGCCCTTGAAGTGGTAAGCGGCAAATTCCTGCGACTTGGCCAGCGTCAGCATGCCGTCGGTCAGCTGGATTTCATTACCGGCGCCGCGCTCCTGGGTTTCCAGGATCTTGAAGATCTCCGGCTGCAGGATGTAGCGGCCGTTGATGAAGAAGTTGGAGGGAGCGGTGCCCTTGGCCGGCTTTTCCACCATCTCGGTGATCTTGAAGCCTTCCTCGCCGACCTTGTCGCCCACGCCGACGATGCCGTACTTGTGGGCCAGTTCCGGTGCGCATTCCTCAACAGCGAGAACATTGCCGCCGGTCTTGTCGTAAAGCTCGACCATGCCCTTGAGGCAGCTCTTGTCCGACGACATGATCATGTCGGGCAGCAGAACCGCGAAGGGTTCGTCGCCCACGATATCACGGGCGCACCAGACGGCATGACCAAGACCCAGCGGAACCTGCTGGCGGGTGAAGCTTGCCGTGCCGGCCTTGGGAAGAAGATCCGCAAGCAAGGTCAGCTCGGCATTCTTGTTGCGCTCGCGCAGCATCTGTTCGAGTTCGAACTGAATGTCGAAATAATCTTCGATAACACCTTTGCCACGGCCGGTGACGAACACGAAATGCTCGATCCCTGCTTCCGCGGCTTCATCGACAACGTACTGGATGACCGGCTTGTCAACGACCGTCAGCATTTCCTTCGGAACAGCCTTCGTGGCTGGAAGGAAGCGGGTTCCCAGTCCTGCGACGGGAAATACGGCCTTACGGATTTTCTGTTGTCCCACTCATGCCTCCTAAAGCACTTACAATCATTGCGGTGCGGAATCGCACTTATCCGATAATCACCACATAATCACAAACAATGACAGATCAGTGTAGTGATGGTAAAGAATTTGTTGACACTGTCTGCCGTATCCTGCCGTGACAGCCAGGGCGTGGTTCCCGATCCTGGCGAATTTGAGACCGGAAAGCACAAGGAACACGACAGCCGATGAGATTTTTTACCCCACATCGTTTCGCCGGACTTGCCCTCTCCGTGATCGCGGCCATGATGCTGATCACCACTGCCATAGATGCCCAGGCCGAGCCGGGTTTCAAGGCGTGGGTGGCCAATTTCTACCGCACTGCAGCAGAAAACGGTATCACGCGTTCCACATACAACAAGGCATTTGCCGGCGTCACGGGTCCCGACGAGGACGTGCTGCGCAAGGCGAACTATCAGCCGGAATTCAAGACCGAGATCTGGCAGTACCTGGATTCACGCGTCAATCCGTTTACCGTGCGCAACGGGCGCGAGATGCTGGCCAAGCACGGCAGGCTTCTCGATGCGCTCGAGCGCCGCTACGGGGTGGACAAGCACGTTCTGCTCGCCATCTGGTCCATGGAATCCAATTACGGCGCAGTGCTGTCCCAGCCGGAGCGGCTGCACAACATTCCGCAGGCGCTGGCAACGCTGGCCTGGGCGGATCCGAAGCGGGCAAAATTCGCCCGCACGCAGTTGATCGCAGCGCTCAAGATCCTGCAGAGCGGCGAAATCTCGCCAAGACACCTGACCGGCTCCTGGGCCGGGGCCATGGGCCATACCCAGTTCATCCCGACGAGCTATCTCCTCTATGCCGTCGATGCCGACGGCGATGGCCGCCGCGACATCTGGAGTTCCGTTCCGGACGCGCTCGCCACTGCCGCCAACCTGCTGGCGCAGAACGGCTGGGAGAATGGCCGGACCTGGGGCTACGAGGCGCTTCTTCCGCCGACGGTGACCCGTTATGCCGGCCAGACGAAGACGCTTGCCCAATGGGCCGCCCTCGGTGTTATCCGCGCCAATGGAAAACCCTTCCCCCGTGGCAGCGATCGGGCGGAACTGAAACTTCTCGCTGGCGCCGAAGGCCCCGCATTCCTCATGCTGCGGAATTTCTTCGTGGTGAAGCGCTACAATGCCGCCGACAGCTATGCGCTGGCCGTCGGCCTTCTGGCGGACGAAATTGCCGGTTATGGCGGCATGGTTCAGCCCTGGCCGCGCCCGCACGGCACGCTGGACGTGAAGGAAAAATTCGAGCTGCAGCGTCGGCTGAAGGCTCTTGGCTATTATGATGGCGAGATCGACGGCAATTTCGGCTCGGGCTCGCGGGCGGCCATCAGTGCCATCCAGTCGCGTCTCGGCATGGAGGCGGATGGCGAGCCGTCGCAGACGCTGCTGAAGCGGCTGCGCAACTGATCGTCGTTCAGGGGCTGGAACGGCGGTCAGGGTCTGCCCGCGGTTGAGAAGGCGCCGATGCTCCATCCTTCAGATGGCCGGCGCCTTTGGCGTTGGAAAGGCTCCATCAGGGTCAAAAACCGATCAGGTGAGTGTTCTGCCCCTGACGCGAAGGACGGATACGATGACGGAAGGCAATGGCAAGGGAAAACGGGCGGCGTTCGTAGCCTTGTGCGTCCTGCTGCTCGTTCCGCTCGACATTGCGCCCGCAGACGCGCAGGAGCGCCGCACCCTGATGGACATGCTGTTCGGTGATCGTCGCCAGGTTCAGGAGCGGGCTACCCCTTCTCCCGAAAGGCCGCGACGGCGCACACCGCCCCGGACGGCCGCGCCCGGCGAGAGCCGTCCGGCAACGTCGCAAACCGCGCGTCCGGACGAACCGGCGCCGGTGGAGAAGATGGAGGATGCCCGCAAGATCCTGGTGATCGGCGATTTCACGGCCATGAGCCTCGGCAAGGGCCTCACCGAAGCCTTTGCGCAGGATCCTTCCGTCGCAATTGTCGAACAGGGCTCCGGCTCGTCTGGCCTCGTGCGCGAAGATCACCTCAACTGGCCACAGCAGTTGCAGCAATTGCTGGCGCAGGAAAAGCCGAAGCTGGTGGTGGTGATGATCGGCGCCAATGACCGGCAGGCCATGCAGGTTGACGCCACGCGCGAGCGCTTCCGCAGCGAAAAGTGGCTGGCCGCCTACGAGGCTCGCATCGCACGGCTGGCGAAGCTGGTGACCGATGCCGGTCTGCCGCTTCTCTGGGTGGGACTGCCGGCCTTCGAGTCGCCGTCCCTCACCACCGACGCCGTGACACTGAACGGCATCTACCGCCATCAGGTGGAGAAGCTGGGCGGCGAATTCGTCGATATCTGGGATGGCTTCGTCAGCGAAAGCGGTGCCTTCATCGTGACAGGCTCCGACATCAACGGCCAGCCGGTGCGCCTGCGCAGCGCCGACGGCATCGGCTTTACCGATGCGGGCAAGCGCAAGCTCGCCTTCTACGTGGAAAAGCTGGCGCGACGCCATCTCGGCGATCTCAGCATTACCGACATCATCCGGGGCGATGCCGCCAATCTGCCGCAGCTTTCCAGCCTGCCGCCGGCAGCGGAACCCAGCGTCAAGACACAGCCGATCAGCCTGACCGATCCGGAACTGGACGGTGGCGGCGAACTTTTGGGCCAGAAGACATCTGACGCGCCAAAACCGGCAGCGGGGGAGACACCGCGCGAGCTTCTGGTCAAGCGCGGCGAACTGCCGGAGGCGCCGGCCGGCCGCGTCGATTATTACCGCACGGAGATTACCGGCTCGACCCGCTGAGCAAGACGCAGTCCGTCAACGTCGAGCCTGTGAACAACGGACGGCCTTACGCCGCCTGCTCGTCGCGTCGTTTTGCAAGCACCGAAAGGCATTCTTCAAAGGCCGTGAGATCGGTGTAGACGGCATCAGCCGCCGCGGCATGGATGGCGATATGGCCGCCGCGCCGTTCGATGCCACCATGCAGCATGAGGTTCTCGATCATGTCGAAATCCTCAAGCGAAATGCCGTCCGGCCCGCGCTTGCGGCCATCCGCCCCTTCCCGCACCTCACCGCCGTAATAGGCGCTGGTGCGGGCAAAGTGATTGGCCGCCACATTGGTATAGGCCGCCACCAGCTTGCCCTGGGCGCACATGTAACCCAGTTCGAAGGCCGTTCCGACATCGGCCGCGATGCCGCGGAACGGGGTCAGGTTGGCGATCACGCCGTCGGCGCGGTTCATCATGCCCTCGTCCACCGCGCTGATCTTGAGGCCGAATTCGTGGCGGGTCGGGGCGGGTTCGATGGAGATGTCGCCGGGGCAGATCGGCTCGAAGCCATAGGAACGCGCCATCGCCGCCTTGCGGTCGAGCATGTCACGGGCATTGGGCAGGAACACCTCCGGCCCGGCAAGATAGAGTTTCAGGGTCATGGGCCGGTCTTCCGGTAAATGCGCTGGCGATAAGGCGGCGGCAAAGGGATTGTGAAAAACAGATCGGCCCGGTTTCCCGAGCCGATCCTGATCTGTCGCTATCAGGCGGGCAGCACGGTGCTGCCCATCAGGGCCTCATCCACGGCGCGTGCCACCTGACGGCCCTCACGGATCGCCCAGACCACCAGCGACTGGCCGCGGCGTACGTCACCAGCCGTCCAGAGCTTGTCGACCGAGGTCTTGTAGTCGCGGTCATTGGCGACAACATTGGTCGAGCCGCGGCGGTCGACATTGAGCGCCAGCTTGTCGCCCAGATCCTTCAGAACGCTATCCTTCGCCGGACCCGAGAAGCCGATGGCGATGAAGGCGAGATCGGCCTTGATGATGAAGTCCGTGCCCGCGATCGGCTTGCGGCGCTCATCCACCTGGCAGCAGCGAACGCCCGTCAGCTGGCCGTCCTCATCACCGACGAATTCCAGCGTTGCCACCTGGAACTCGCGCACGGCACCTTCGGCCTGCGAAGACGAGGTGCGCATCTTGGTGGCCCAGAACGGCCAGACAGCCAGCTTGTCTTCCTTTTCCGGCGGCATCGGACGGATGTCGAGCTGGGTCACCTTCACGGCACCCTGGCGGAAGGCCGTGCCGACGCAGTCCGAAGCCGTATCGCCGCCACCGACGACGACGACATGCTTGGCACCGGCGAGGATCGGCTCCGACGGCCAGCCGACGCTGTCGATGTTTTCGCGACCGACGCGACGGTTCTGCTGCACGAGATAGGGCATGGCATCATAGACGCCGTGCAGTTCCACGCCCGGAATACCGGCCGGGCGCGGCGTTTCGGAGCCGCCGCAATAGATGACCGCATCATGCTCGGCCAGCAGCTTTTCCATCGGCAGATCGACGCCGATATTGACGCCGCAATGGAAGGTGACGCCCTCGCCCTTGATCTGCTCGACGCGGCGGTCGATGAAGTTCTTCTCCATCTTGAAGTCCGGAATGCCATAGCGCAGCAGACCGCCGGGCTTGCTCTCCCGCTCGTAGACATGCACCTCGTGACCGGCACGGCCAAGCTGCTGGGCAGCCGCGAGACCGGCAGGACCGGAGCCGATGATGGCGACCTTCTTGCCGGTGTGGATGGTCGGCGGCTGCGGCGAGATGAAGCCCAGCTCATAGGCCTTGTCGGCAATCGCCTGCTCCACCGTCTTGATGGCGACGGGGGCATCTTCCAGGTTCAGCGTGCAGGCTTCCTCGCACGGCGCCGGGCAGACGCGCCCGGTGAATTCCGGGAAGTTGTTGGTGGAATGGAGGTTGCGGATCGCCTCTTCCCACTTGTTATTATAGACGAGATCGTTCCAGTCCGGGATCTGGTTGTGAACCGGACAGCCGGTCGGGCCATGGCAATAGGGAATGCCACAGTCCATGCAGCGGGCTGCCTGTTTCGTCACCTCGGCATCCGACATCGGAATGGTGAACTCGCGGAAGTGGCGAATACGGTCCGACGCAGGCTGGTATTTTGCCACCTGCCGGTCGATTTCCATGAAACCCGTAACCTTGCCCATGTTTCATCCCTCACTTCAGACTGGGAACCTTCAGGCTCCCTGTATCGACCGTCGCCATTTGCGCCCTCGCCGATACGATGAAATTCCCTTCGATCTTTCCGTTCGCAAAGGCCAGCGTGGCATTCGCGAACGGCTTGATCAGTGAATGATCGGTTGCGGCGACTTACTCCGCCGCAACGCCCATGCGCATGCGTTCCATTTCCTCCAGAGCACGGCGGTATTCGACCGGCATGACCTTGCGGAACTTCGGACGATACTCGGTCCAGCGATCCAGGATCTCCTTGGCGCGGGTGGAGCCCGTGTAGTGGAGATGGTTGGAGATCATCTGGTAGAGTCGCTCCTCATCGTGGCGCGTCATGTCCTCGGAAACATCCACACGTCCCTTGTGCATGAGGTCGCCACCGTGATGGTGGAGCTTCTCCAGCATGTCGTCTTCTTCCGGCACCGGCTCCAGCTCGACCATGGCCATGTTGCAGCGCTTGGCGAAATCGCCGCTCTCATCGAGAACGTAAGCCACGCCGCCGGACATGCCGGCTGCGAAATTGCGGCCCGTTTCGCCGAGAACCACCACGATGCCGCCCGTCATGTATTCGCAGCCGTGATCGCCCACGCCTTCGACGACAGCAATCGCACCGGAGTTGCGCACCGCAAAGCGCTCGCCCGCCACACCCCGGAAATAGCATTCGCCGGTGATCGCGCCGTAAAGCACCGTGTTGCCGACGATGATCGACTGTTCAGCGGCAAGCTTCGAGTTTTCCGGCGGGCGCACGATGATGCGGCCACCCGAGAGCCCCTTGCCGACATAGTCGTTGCCGTCACCCACCAGATCGAACGTGATGCCGCGGGCAAGGAAGGCGCCGAAGGACTGGCCGGCCGTGCCACGCAGGGTGACATGAATGGTGTCGTCCTTGAGACCCTTGTGACCCCAGCGCTTGGCAAGCGCGCCCGAGAGCATCGCGCCAGCCGAGCGGTCGACGTTCTTGATCGGCACCTCGAAGACCACCGATTCCTTGCTTTCCAGCGCCGGCAGCGACTTTTCGATCAGCTTGCGATCGAGAATGTCGTCGATCGGATGCTTCTGGCGCTCGGTCCAGTAGGTCGCCTCCTTCGGAGCCTCCACCTTGTGGAAGATGCGGCTGAAATCGAGCCCCTTGGCCTTCCAGTGCGCCAGCATCTCATCCTTCTCCAGAAGTTCGGAAGCGCCGATGATTTCGTCCAGCCGGGTGAAGCCCAGCGAGGCGAGGATTTCGCGCACTTCTTCGGCCACGAAGAAGAAGTAGTTGATGACGTGTTCGGGCGTACCCTTGAAGCGCTTGCGCAGAACCGGATCCTGCGTGGCAACGCCGACGGGGCAGGTGTTCAGATGGCACTTGCGCATCATGATGCAGCCGGCGGCGATCAGCGGCGCGGTCGCGAAACCGAACTCGTCGGCGCCCAGCAGCGCACCCACAATCACGTCACGACCCGTCTTCAGGCCGCCATCGACCTGCAGCGCGATGCGCGAGCGAAGACCGTTCAGCACCAGCGTCTGCTGGGTTTCGGCAAGGCCGATTTCCCAGGGGCTACCGGCATGCTTCAGCGAGGTGAGCGGCGAAGCGCCCGTGCCGCCATCGAAGCCGGCGACCGTGATATGATCGGCGCGCGCCTTGGCGACACCGGCGGCAACCGTGCCGACGCCCACTTCCGACACCAGCTTGACCGAGATATCGGCCGCCGGGTTGACGTTCTTCAGGTCGTAGATCAGCTGCGCCAGATCTTCGATCGAATAGATGTCGTGGTGCGGCGGCGGCGAGATGAGGCCGACGCCCGGCGTGGAATGGCGGGTCTTGGCCACCGTCGCATCCACCTTGTGGCCGGGCAGCTGGCCGCCTTCGCCGGGCTTTGCACCCTGCGCCACCTTGATCTGCAGCATGTCGGCATTGACGAGATATTCCGTCGTCACACCGAAGCGGCCGGAGGCGATCTGCTTGATGGCCGAACGCTCGGGGTTCTGCGACCCGTCCGCAAGCGGCATGTAACGATCGCTCTCTTCGCCGCCCTCGCCGGTGTTCGACTTGCCGCCGATGCGGTTCATGGCAATGGCGAGCGTGGTGTGCGCCTCGCGGCTGATCGAGCCGAAGGACATGGCACCGGTCGAGAAGCGCTTGACGATATCCACCGCCGGCTCGACCGCATCGATCGAGACCGGCTTGCGGCCGATCGCCTCTGCCGACTTGATCTTGAACAGGCCGCGAATGGTGTTCATGCGCAGCGAGGTCTCGTTCACCATGGCTGCGAATTCGCGATAGCGGTCCTGGCTGTTGCCGCGCACTGCATGCTGCAGCGAGGCCACCGCATCCGGCGTCCAGGCATGGCTTTCGCCGCGCATGCGGTAGGCATATTCGCCACCGATATCGAGCGTGGAGGCCAGAACCGGGTCCTTGCCGAAAGCAGCCTTGTGGCGTGCCACGGTTTCCTCGGCAATTTCCGCCAGACCAACGCCTTCGATGGTGGTGGCGGTGCCGAAGAAGTACTTGTTGACCAGTTCCGAAGCGAGGCCGATGGCATCGAAGATCTGCGCGCCGCAATAGGACTGGTAGGTCGAGATGCCCATCTTGGACATGACCTTCAGAATGCCCTTACCCACGGCCTTGATGTAGCGATAGACCACTTCGCTCGCATCGACTTCCTTGGGGAATTCGCCGCGGGCATGCATGTCCGTCAGCGTATCGAAGGCGAGATAGGGGTTGATCGCCTCGGCGCCGAAGCCGGCGAGGCAGCAGAAATGATGGATCTCGCGCGGCTCGCCCGATTCCACGACGAGACCGACGGAGGTGCGCAGCCCCTTGCGGATCAGGTGATGGTGCACGGCAGCCGTCGCCAACAGCGCCGGGATGGCGATGCGGTCCGGGCCGATCTGGCGGTCGGAGAGAACGATGATGTTATAACCGCCCTTGACCGCCGCTTCCGCACGCTCGCAGAGACGGTCGAGCATTTCCGGCATGCCTTCGGCGCCCCGCTCCACATCATAGGTGAAGTCGAGCGTCTTGGTGTCGAAGTGATCTTCCATGTGGCCGATGGAACGGATCTTTTCGAGATCGCCATTGGTCAGGATCGGCTGGCGCACTTCCATGCGCTTGGCCTTGGCCATGCCCTCATGGTCGAGAATGTTCGGGCGCGGGCCGATGAAGGAGACGAGGCTCATCACCAGCTCTTCGCGGATCGGGTCGATCGGCGGGTTCGTCACCTGCGCGAAGTTCTGCTTGAAATAGGTGTAAAGCAGCTTCGACTTCGACGACATGGCCGAGATCGGCGTGTCGGTGCCCATGGAGCCGACGGCTTCCTGGCCGGTGGTCGCCATCGGCGACATCAGGATCTTGGTGTCTTCCGAGGTGTAGCCGAAAGCCTGCTGGCGGTCGAGCAGCGACACGTCGCGGCGTAGCGCGCGGGGCTCCACGGGCTTCAGGTCTTCCAGAATGATCTGGGTGCGGTCCAGCCAGTTGCGGTAGGGATGCTTGGTGGCAAGCTCGCTCTTCACTTCCTCGTCGGAAACGATGCGGCCCTTCTCCATGTCGATCAGCAGCATCTTGCCGGGCTGCAGGCGCCACTTCTTGACGATGGTTTCTTCCGGAACCGGCAGCACGCCGGCTTCGGAGGCCATGATCACGCGGTCGTCGGAGGTGACGACATAGCGGGCCGGACGCAGGCCGTTGCGGTCGAGCGTCGCGCCGATCTGCTTGCCATCGGTAAACGCAACGGCCGCCGGACCATCCCACGGCTCCATCAGCGCGGCATGGTATTCGTAAAAGGCCTTGCGCTCAGGGCTCATGGACTGGTTGCCCGCCCAGGCTTCCGGGATCAGCATCATCACCGCATGGGCCATGGAATAGCCGCCGCGTACGAGGAATTCGAGCGCGTTGTCGAAGCAGGCGGTGTCCGACTGGCCTTCGTAGGAGATCGGCCAGAGCTTGGAGATATCGTCGCCGAAGAAGGGCGAAGACACGGACGCCTGACGCGCCGCCATCCAGTTGACGTTGCCGCGCAGCGTGTTGATTTCGCCGTTATGGGCAACCATTCGGTACGGATGCGCCAGCTTCCACGACGGGAAGGTGTTGGTCGAGAAACGCTGGTGCACGAGGGCAACCGCGGATTCGAAGCGCGGATCGGACAGGTCCTTGTAATAGGCACCCACCTGATAGGCCAGGAACATGCCCTTGTAGACAATCGTCGAGGACGACAGCGACACCGGATAGAAGCCGGTCTCCTGACCGCCGAACTGGTCGTAGATGCGGTTGGAGATCACCTTGCGCAGCAGGAACAGCTTGCGCTCGAAGTCATGGTTCGTCGCCGCATCGCGGCCGGCGCCGATGAAGACCTGACAGTGATAGGGTTCGGTCGCAGCGATATCCGGTGCCTTGGAGAGCGAAGAATTATCGACCGGCACATCGCGGAAGCCGAGGAACTGCTGCCCCTCCTCGGCGATGACGTCGATCATCACCTTCTTGAAATGGGCGATCTGTTCCGGGTCGCGCGGCATGAAGATATGGCCGACGGCATATTCGCCAGCCTTCGGCAGCGTCACACCCTGCTTGGCCATTTCCTCGCGGAAGAAACGGTCGGGGATCTGCACGAGAATGCCCGCGCCATCGCCCATCAGCGGATCGGCGCCGACAGCGCCGCGATGGGTGAGGTTTTCCAGAATGAACAGGCCGTCCTTGACGATCTGGTGCGACTTCTGGCCCTTCATGTGGGCAATGAAGCCGACGCCGCAGGCGTCGTGCTCGTTGCGCGGATCGTAGAGACCCTGCGCCATGGGCAGACCGGGGAAGGACGGACGAGCCGGAATGACGGCTTTCACGGTCTCGCCTTCGGCGCCATGGGGTCTTTCAGCCTCGGTCATCATTCGTCCTCCTTATCGGCCGCCGGAGCGGGCAAGGGTTGATCTCATAAGGCGCACAAGGCGCCACACAGACTTACACAGCGCAGGTGAACCGCAGACGACAAGACCTCCCGGACGGGAGGTTAACGCTTCGTTACGGCCTTTCGCGGCGAATTAGGACAGAATGACTGTCCTAGTTTTCATTTTCTATGACAGAAATCAGGGTCCCGCGCAAGGGCGCGGCAGGGAAAAAGAGCACCCCTCACAGCCGGAAAGTTGCCGTTCCGCCCCACATTCACGCAAGAAAATTATCGAAAGCGGAGCTCTTCTTTCCACTTCATGCCCCAAAATCGGGTCCGCCGGCGCCAACCCCATAATGCTATTGATCCGCAGGACGAACGGCCGCATCTTTCCGCGCATCCTGACCCCTCTTGCGAGAAATGCCTCATGTTCTTTGCCTCGGACAACTGGGCTGGCGCTCACCCCGCCATCAACGAACGCCTGCTGAAAGAATCGACGCGCTTTGCCGCAGCCTATGGCACGAGCGAACTGGACCGCGCCATCGAACAGCGCTTCAACGAGATTTTCGAGCGCGAGGTCGCCGTCTTCTTCGTGGCGACCGGCACGGCCGCCAATTCGCTGGCGCTGGCGAGCCTCGCCAAGCCGGGTGGCGTCACCTTCGCCCATTCCGAAGCGCATGTGATCGAGGACGAATGCGGCGCGCCGGACTTCTTCAGCGGCATGCGCATGTCGCCCGTGCCCGGGGCGCTTGGCAAGATGGACCCGAAACAGCTGCGCAGCCGCATCGCGCGCTATCCGCAGGATGCCGTCCACCACGGCCGCGCCACCGCCATCACCATGACGCAGGCCACTGAAGTCGGCAGCATCTACAGCCTCACCGAGATCGAGGAGATTGCCGGGATCGCGAAAGAGCATGGCCTGCCGCTGCACATGGATGGCGCCCGCTTTGCCAATGCGCTCGTGCAGCTGGGCGCGACCCCCGCCGAGATGACCTGGAAGCGCGGCGTCGACGTGCTTTCCTTCGGCGGCACCAAGAATGGCTGCTGGTGCGCGGAAGCGATCGTCTTCTTCGATCCGGAGATGGCACGGGAACTGCCCTTCATCCGCAAGCGCTCGGCCCAGCTGTTCTCCAAGTCGCGCTTCATCGCCGCGCAGTTCGAGGCCTACCTGCAGGACAATCTCTGGCTAGACCTCGCCCGTCACGCCAATGCCATGGCGGATCGTCTGCGCGCCGGGCTCGAGGCCTCCAACAGCGCAAGGCTGGCCTGGCCGACAGCCTCCAACGAAGTCTTTGCCGTCATTCCGAAATCCACCGCCCAGGCGGCCGAGGCCGGGGGCGCCAAGTTCTATGACTGGCTGGAGCCGCACGACATGCCGGAACCGGTTGCCGAGCACGACCTGCTGATCCGTCTCGTGACAAGCTTTGCGACCGAGCCCCAGGATGTGGATGCGTTTCTCGACGTGATCGCCGCCGGCTGACGGATCCGCCACAAGGGGCGCCGGCTGGCAGGTCCGGCGCCTGTCTCAACCGAACGATATCAAGAGGCGCATGGCGTGCCGCTCAGGGCGCACCATGCGGCCGGATGCGCTGGACGATCAGGCTCGACAAGGCCTCCGTCAGCGCCGTATCTGCGCCGCGGCGCGCAACCAGCACGAATTCCACATCCTCCAGAACCGGCAGGCGATCGCCTGCCACCTCCCTCAGACCATCCGGCGCCATGCTGCGGGGCTGCACGAGAACGCCCATGCCGGCCCGCGCAGCGGCTGTGAGGCCGGCGAGACTGCCGCAGGTGCAGACAATGCGCCAGGGCAGACCTGCCCTGTCGAGCACCTCCTGCGCCACGCGGCGTGTGATGCTGGGCGTCGGAAAGGCAATCAGCGGCACGGGATGGCCCGGCTCGACCTGCAGGAGATCCGGGTCGCGCGCCAGCCAGACGAGCGGCTCGCGATAGAGCAGACGTCCGTGGGTTTCGCCGATGTGGCGCTTGGCCAGCACCAGATCCAGATCGCCCACATCCTGCATCTGGTAGAGGGAGGCGCTGAGCGCCACCGTCAACTCCAGATCGACCAGAGGATAGAGGCGGATGAAATCCTCCAGAATGCCGGTCAGCCGGTTGGCCACCACGTCTTCGGAGACTCCGAGCCGCAGGCGTCCCCGCAGCCGGCTCTCCCCGAACATCGACATCACCTTGCCGTTCAGGTCCAGCATGCCGCGCGCGTAGCTGAGAAGCGCCTCCCCTTCCGTCGTCAGCTTGACGCGATGCGTGGTGCGATCGATCAGCTGCCGCCCAAGGCTCTGCTCCAGCCGCTGGATATGGTGCGTGACTGTGGACTGGCCGACGCCCAGCTGCTCGGCCGCCAGCGTGAAGCTGCCGGTTTCATGCAGGCGGACGAAACTGGCCAGATGGACGAGATTCAGCATTTTATCATGAACCACAATAACTGTTAGTCTTTGCATTCTGTTTCATGATAGCGCATGCGTAAAGGCCAGATCAGCTGACAGGAACGACCATGCGCCGGTTTTTGCCCGATACCTTCACCCTGATGCTGGTGACGACGGTCATCATCGCATCCTTCCTGCCCGCCAAGGGCGCGTTTGCCACGTATTTCGGCTATGCGACAGACTGCGCCATCGCGCTTCTCTTCTTTCTGCATGGCGCAAGACTGTCGCGGGATGTGGTCATTGCCGGCATCCTGCACTGGCGCCTGCACCTGACGATCCTTGCCGTCACCTATGCGATCTTCCCCCTTCTCGGCCTCGGGGCGGGCTTCATCCCGTCGACGATCCTGAAGCCGGAACTGTATGTCGGCCTCCTTTATCTCTGCGTACTGCCGTCGACCGTGCAGTCCTCGATCGCGTTCACCTCGATTGCCGGCGGCAATGTGCCGGCGGCCATCTGCTCGGCCTCGGCTTCCAACCTGTTCGGCATGTTCCTGACGCCGCTCCTCGTCGGCCTTTTGATGACGACGAGTGGTACCTCCGGCTTCTCGCTTGATGCCTTGGAGACGATCCTGCTGCAGCTGCTTGCCCCCTTCATCCTTGGCCAGTTGCTGGAACCCTGGATCGGCGGCTGGGTGCGCGCCCGCAAGAAGCTGCTGATGCCGGTCGATCGGGGTTCGATCCTGATGGTCGTTTATCTCGCCTTCTCCGAATCGGTGAACGAGGGCCTGTGGCACACCTTCTCGATCACCGATATCGGCGTCGTCATCGTCATGGATGCACTGCTGCTGGCGCTGGTACTGTGCATCACCATGTTCGGCAGCCGCCTGCTCGGCTTCAACAAGGAAGACGAGATCACCATCACCTTCTGCGGTTCGAAGAAGAGCCTGGCGTCCGGCGTGCCCATGGCAGGCGCCATCTTTGCCGGCCAGAGCATCGGCGCCATCGTTCTGCCGCTGATGCTGTTCCACCAGATCCAGCTGATGACCTGCGCGGTGCTTGCCCAGAAATATGCCGCGAAGCGCGCGGCGCGCCAGGCTGCCGCCGTGACGGCCGCAGCCTGACGGACCCGTCGACGGCCAAACGAAAGCCCCCTCCCGAGACGCTCGGGAGGGGGCTTTTGCGTCAGCAGACAATGTCGGGCAGGCAATGACGCCGCGCCGAGATCCGGTCAGTTGACCTTCTGCGGATCCGGCTGGGCCTCGATCGTCTTCGGCGTGCTGAGAACATCGGCAGCGATCGCGATGCGGCGCGGCTTCAGCGTTTCCGGAATATTGCGCAGGAGATCGATGTGCAGCAGACCGTTCTTCAGCGAGGCGGCACGCACTTCCATGTGATCGGCCAGCTGGAAGCGGCGCTCGAAGGCGCGCTTGGCAATGCCGCGATAAAGATACTCGCTCTTGTCCGATGCTTCTTCCTCGGACTTCTCGCCCTTGACGGTCAGCACATGGGCATGTGCCTCGATGCTCAGTTCCTTTTCATCGAAGCCGGCGACCGCCATGGTGATGCGGTAGGTGTTTTCGCCGGTGCGCTCGATATTGTAGGGCGGGTAGGTCTGGGCCTGCTCGGGCTGGCCGACACCGTCCAGCATGGAAAAGAGACGGTCGAAGCCGACGGTCGAGCGATAGAGCGGCGAAAAATCGATGTGACGCATGGTGTCCTCCTGTGAAGCGACGTTTGCGGTTTTTGCAATCTCGGAACGGCGCCCCGTCTGGCGGCGCCGGCCCTGGTCCGGACCCTTGCGGCGTCCGTGACCTTGAGATGGGAGCGGCAAAAATCGGCTTCAAGAGCCGTGACGACGAAAAATGACGATCGCTCAACACGCCGGACATCCCATGGCTGAACCCTGCCTGAGGGGGTGGTTCCACTGCCGTTCAGGCGCTTCCGGTCAAAGCGGACATTGCCGGCCCGCTCTGATGCATGCGGGCGGCTGACGTCCGTCCCTTCGCATCAGCCCTGCTGCCGGTGCCGGAAAACAATCTCCGGTTCCGGCTTTTTTCTTTGACGAGAGCGGATGCAGATCCTATCCGTGGACAGGCATAGCAGGTGGCGAGCCGATGGACGACATTCTCTTCCCCACGCCGGACAATCCGCTGCCGGAGGATTTTACGGCAGGCTTCCTGACGGCCCATGACGGCGTGCGGCTGCGCTATAGTCTGTTCCGTTCCGCCGTGTCGCCGGCGCGCGGCACCGTGGTGCTGCTGCAGGGTCGCAACGAATTCATCGAGAAATATGCCGAGACCATCCGCGATCTCAATGCCATGGGGTTGTGGGTCGCGACCTTCGACCTGCGCGGCCAGGGCGGATCGGGGCGGCTGCTGAAAGATCATCGAAAGGGCCATGTGCGTCGCTTTGCCGATTACGAGCGCGATCTCGACCTGTTTCTGCAAAAGGTGGTGCTGCCGGATGCCCGCCTGCCCTTCTTTCTGCTCGCCCATTCCACCGGCGCGCTGATTGCGCTGTCGGCGGCGCCGCGGCTTGCCAACCGCATCGAGCGCATGGCGCTGCTGGCGCCTTACGTGGCGCTTGCCAACCAGCAATTGCCGGAGCCGTGGATCCGCCGCCTGGCGGCCGGTTTCTCGGCGCTCGGTTTCGGGCGAAAGTCCATGGGCCAGGATCGCAGCCAGCGTCCCTTCGCCGACAATCCGCTGACGGGGGACGCCACCCGCTTTGCCCGCAACGCAGCCTTCATTGCCGCGCATCCGCAGCTGACGATCGGCGCACCGACGGCGCGCTGGCTGCACGAGACGCTGATGGCGGCAAGCCGCGTCAGCCAGCAGGCACATCTGACGCGCATCACCATTCCAACACTGCTGATCGCGCCGATGCGCGATGGCGTGGTGCCCTATCCGGCGCAGGAAAACCTGTCGCGCAATTTTCGCGCGGCACAGCTGATCCCGGTCACCGGTGCCCGCCACGAGATTTTGCAGGAACGCGACATCTACCGCGCACAGGCACTCGCCGCGATCCAAGCCTTCATGCCGGGCAGCGAGACCATGCCACCGCTGTCCGACGCAGTGGCCTGAGCAAAGCCATCAGGCGAGCAGCGCGCGCGCCTCTTCATAGACCGCGCGGCTGCCGGCGGCGATGATATCGCCGCCCTGTTCAGGCCGGCCGCCATCCCAGGTGGTGATAATGCCACC
>NZ_VJMG01000085.1 GCF_007004135.1 Affinirhizobium straminoryzae | reverse complement strand
GGATGTTGACCTCGATGACGCCGGGATCGGGCGCCACGCGGATCACGTTGATGCGCTCGTCATGCGGCGGCGCGTAGCCTTCGATATGGACCGGCAGGCCGAGCTGCGCGGCAGCGCGTTCGGCGGAAGCGACGAGATCGAGATAATCCTCGATCGAGACGGTCGGCGGCATGAAGACGCAGAGCCGGCCATCGCGCGGTTCCACCGACATGGCGGTACGCACGTAACCGCCGATCTCTTCCGCGCTGCGCGGCTGCGGCGTGTGATCGGGTGCGAAAGGCTCGAAATGCGCGGCCTGCAGCGGGCGTCCGGCATCCTCCTGGAAATTCGGCAGGGGCGCGCGCGGGATGCTGGGATCCATCGGGTTGATATAGGGATATTGCGAGGGCGGAATGTATGGCAGCGCGTTCAGCGGCAGGCGGTAGCCGACAGGGCTGTCGCCGGGCACAAGAAAAATGCGGCCGCGGCGCGTGCGCCACTTCTCGCTGATCCAGCGACGGCCGCTTGCCCGGCTGTTCCAGGCCTGCACCGGCATGACATAGCCGGACGGCCGGGTCAGGCCGCGTTCGAAGACGCGGGCCAGGCGATTGCGCTCTTCCGGGTCTTTCAGCTTGGAGTTCGCCGGATCGACATTGTCTGGAAGGTTTGCCTCGCGCAAAATCCATTCGCCCGGATCCTCGAAGGCCGGCACCACCATGTCGGGCGTGATGTCCAGTTCGCCCGCAATCGCGGTCAGCAGACGGCCGGCATCATCCTCCGTCACCTCGTAACGGCGGCCTTCGACGGCGATCAGCGACGGATCGCTCCAGATCGGCAGGCCGTCCTTGCGCCAGTAGAGCGAGAAGGTCCAGCGCGGCAGGCTTTCGCCCGGATACCACTTGCCCTGTCCATAATGCAGGAAGCCGCCCGGCGCAAAGCGCTCGCGCAGCCGGCGGATCAGCACGTCGGCACGGTCGCGCTTGGTGGGGCCGACGGCCGCCGTGTTCCATTCGTCCGACTGAAAATCGTCGATGGAG
>NZ_VJMG01000084.1:0-5000 GCF_007004135.1 Affinirhizobium straminoryzae | reverse complement strand
AGGCGACCGCCCCAGTCAAACTACCCACCATACACTGTCCCGGACCCGGATGACGGGCCGCGGTTAGACATCCATGACGATAAGGGTGGTATTTCAAGGATGGCTCCACTCAAACTGGCGTCCAAGCTTCAAAGCCTACCACCTATCCTACACATGCCGACACGAATGCCAGTGTAAAGCTATAGTAAAGGTGCACGGGGTCTTTCCGTCTGACCGCAGGAACCCCGCATCTTCACGGGGAATTCAATTTCACTGAGTCTATGTTGGAGACAGCGGGGAAGTCGTTACGCCATTCGTGCAGGTCGGAACTTACCCGACAAGGAATTTCGCTACCTTAGGACCGTTATAGTTACGGCCGCCGTTTACTGGGGCTTCGATTCAAAGCTTGCACCTCTCCTCTTAACCTTCCAGCACCGGGCAGGCGTCAGACCCTATACGTCGTCTTACAGACTTCGCAGAGCCCTGTGTTTTTGATAAACAGTCGCTACCCCCTGGTCTGTGCCACCCCATTTCACTTGCGTAAAAAGGGGTCACGCTTCTTCCGAAGTTACGCGTGCAATTTGCCGAGTTCCTTCAACATAGTTCTCTCAAGCGCCTTGGTATACTCTACCTGACCACCTGTGTCGGTTTCGGGTACGGTCTGTACGGTGGAGCTATTTCCTGGAACCGCTTCCCTGCCCACTCAATCCAATAAGAATGAACAAGTTACGCAATCCGTCACTACCACCAGGCCCACGAATATTAACGTGGTTCCCATCGACTACGCGTGTCCGCCTCGTCTTAGGGGCCGGCTAACCCTGCTCAGATTAACTTTAAGCAGGAACCCTTGGTCTTTCGGCGAGGGGGTCTCTCACCCCCTTTATCGTTACTCATGTCAACATTCGCACTTCCGATATCTCCAGCAGCCCTCACGGGTCCGCCTTCACAGACTTACGGAACGCTCCGCTACCACGGTGTCTTCGTAAGAAGATCACCATCCTCAGCTTCGGTGCATGGCTTTAGCCCCGTTACATTTTCGGCGCAAAGACCCTTATTTAGACCAGTGAGCTGTTACGCTTTCTTTAAATGATGGCTGCTTCTAAGCCAACATCCTGGTTGTTTTGGGATCCTCACATCCTTTCCCACTTAGCCATGACTTGGGGACCTTAGCTGGAGGTCAGGGTTGTTGCCCTTTTCACGACGGACGTTAGCACCCGCCGTGTGTCTGCCGAGTAGTACTCCCGGGTATTCGGAGTTTGGTTAGGATCAGTAAGACGGTGAGTCCCCATAGCCCATCCAGTGCTCTACCCCCCGGGGTATTCGCTCGACGCTCTACCTAAATAGATTTCGCGGAGAACCAGCTATCTCCGAGTTTGATTGGCCTTTCACCCCTAGCCACAAGTCATCCCAATCTATTGCAACAGATGCGGGTTCGGCCCTCCAGTTGGTGTTACCCAACCTTCAGCCTGCTCATGGCTAGATCACTCGGTTTCGGGTCTAATGCGACGAACTGAACGCCCTGTTCAGACTCGCTTTCGCTGCGCCTACACCTACCGGCTTAAGCTTGCTCGTCACACTAAGTCGTTGACCCATTATACAAAAGGTACGCCGTCAGGCTTGCGCCCTCCGACTGCTTGTAGGCATCCGGTTTCAGGTTCTATTTCACTCCCCTCGTCGGGGTGCTTTTCACCTTTCCCTCACGGTACTTGTTCGCTATCGGTCATGCACGAGTACTTAGGCTTGGAGCGTGGTCGCCCCATGTTCAGACAGGATTTCTCGTGTCCCGCCCTACTCTAGGACAATGAGTGTTATACGCTTACGGGGCTATCACCCATATCGCCAGGCTTTCCAACCTGTTCAGCTTCATTCCTCATTGCCACTGGCCTGGTCCGCGTTCGCTCGCCACTACTTGCGGAGTCTCGGTTGATGTCCTTTCCTGCAGGTACTTAGATGTTTCAGTTCCCTGCGTTCGCTTCTTACCCCTATGGATTCAGAGTAAGATACCTTATCATCGATACTTGGAACCTCATGCGTCTTCGACGCGGCGAATAGCCAATAGCGAGTAGCAAATAGTTGGTCAAAAACCCTATTCGCTATTCGCTAACAACTATTCGCTCATGCGCCAAAGGCGCATCAGATTCCCAAGTATCTTAAGGTGGGTTGCCCCATTCGGAGATCCATGGATCAAAGCTCATTCGCAGCTCCCCACGGCTTATCGCAGCGTATCACGTCCTTCTTCGCCTGTGCATGCCAAGGCATCCACCAAATGCCCTTACGACACTTCATCGTTCTCATTGCCAATGCTCATCTTGAGTTGGAGCGAATAGGGAATAGCCAATAGCGAATAGGGACAAACCCAACCCGCAATCGCACTCCAAATCACAACCAACAATCTGGCTACCTTTTACAACCAGACCATTCAGATGCCATCGACGTGTTCGATCCGGTCCCTCATAAAGATGTCACGCCGAGCGACATCCGGGCCGGATCTTAAGACCAGCTTCTCGAGATCAAATCCGAGGATGCGCGGTCAGGCAACATCCACCAGACCATCCGTCAGACAGCAAGCAAGCTTGCCGAACAACAAATGATCCTTGACTGGCATGAACCCAAGGGGCTCATCCGGATCAATCTTCTCTTCACAATACGGACAAAACAGGCACAAACGCAAAACGCGTCGTGCAAACCTAAACTTTCAAGAAAGACAAGAACATCAACTCACGCCAGCCATCAGGCACCCATACAGGGCAAAGCCCGTCGCCGACCGTTCGGCGCACATCCTGCCAACATGGCCGCAGCGAAGCGCTCGTCAAGAGCGCGACAGCGTGAGGACATAAACAGAGCTTCCGCCATGAGCGAAGCGAATGGTGGAGCTGAGCGGGATCGAACCGCTGACCCCCTGCTTGCAAAGCAGGTGCTCTCCCAGCTGAGCTACAGCCCCATCCAGCGCTTCAACCGAACAGGACTTGCCCAACCGGCTCCAGCAACATTCAATCCCAAAACATCAACCAGGACAAAGCCGCCCAAACCCAGCCAGCAAAAAGCAATGGTGGGCCCGGGAAGACTTGAACTTCCGACCCCACGCTTATCAAGCGTGTGCTCTAACCAACTGAGCTACGGGCCCATTCCGGATGACCTTTCGGTCTTGTCTTCCAAAGAAAGAGAAACGTGGTCGGCGGATTTCGCCATACCGTCGGCCTCCGAAGAGTGTCGCGGCGTATTGCGTTTCGATGGTCACCTGACTGGTGCCATCTATGTTCTAAAAAGCGGGTTTGGCTCAAGGGACGAACAACTATTCGCTATTCGCTACTCCCTATTCGCTTCAAACAAGCTTCCTTAGAAAGGAGGTGATCCAGCCGCAGGTTCCCCTACGGCTACCTTGTTACGACTTCACCCCAGTCGCTGACCCTACCGTGGTCGCCTGCCTCCTTGCGGTTAGCGCAGCGCCTTCGGGTAAAACCAACTCCCATGGTGTGACGGGCGGTGTGTACAAGGCCCGGGAACGTATTCACCGCGGCGTGCTGATCCGCGATTACTAGCGATTCCAACTTCATGCACTCGAGTTGCAGAGTGCAATCCGAACTGAGATGGCTTTTGGAGATTAGCTCACACTCGCGTGCTCGCTGCCCACTGTCACCACCATTGTAGCACGTGTGTAGCCCAGCCCGTAAGGGCCATGAGGACTTGACGTCATCCCCACCTTCCTCTCGGCTTATCACCGGCAGTCCCCTTAGAGTGCCCAACCGAATGCTGGCAACTAAGGGCGAGGGTTGCGCTCGTTGCGGGACTTAACCCAACATCTCACGACACGAGCTGACGACAGCCATGCAGCACCTGTCTCTGTGTCCCCGAAGGGAAAGGTAAATCTCTCTACCGGTCACAGGATGTCAAGGGCTGGTAAGGTTCTGCGCGTTGCTTCGAATTAAACCACATGCTCCACCGCTTGTGCGGGCCCCCGTCAATTCCTTTGAGTTTTAATCTTGCGACCGTACTCCCCAGGCGGAATGTTTAATGCGTTAGCGGCGCCACCGAACAGTAAACTGCCCGACGGCTAACATTCATCGTTTACGGCGTGGACTACCAGGGTATCTAATCCTGTTTGCTCCCCACGCTTTCGCACCTCAGCGTCAGTTGTGGACCAGTCAGCCGCCTTCGCCACTGGTGTTCCTGCGAATATCTACGAATTTCACCTCTACACTCGCAATTCCACTGACCTCTTCCACACTCAAGACACCCAGTATCAAAGGCAGTTCCGAGGTTGAGCCCCGGGATTTCACCCCTGACTTAAATGTCCGCCTACGTGCGCTTTACGCCCAGTAATTCCGAACAACGCTAGCCCCCTTCGTATTACCGCGGCTGCTGGCACGAAGTTAGCCGGGGCTTCTTCTGTAGGTACCGTCATTATCTTCCCTACTGAAAGAGCTTTACAACCCTAGGGCCTTCATCACTCACGCGGCATGGCTGGATCAGGCTTGCGCCCATTGTCCAATATTCCCCACTGCTGCCTCCCGTAGGAGTTTGGGCCGTGTCTCAGTCCCAATGTGGCTGATCATCCTCTCAGACCAGCTATGGATCGTCGCCTTGGTAGGCCTTTACCCCACCAACTAGCTAATCCAACGCGGGCCGATCCTTATCCGATAAATCTTTCCCCCAAAGGGCACATTCGGTATTAATTCCAGTTTCCCGGAGCTATTCCGAAGATAAGGGTACGTTCCCACGCGTTACTCACCCGTCTGCCGCTCCCCTTGCGGGGCGCTCGACTTGCATGTGTTAAGCCTGCCGCCAGCGTTCGTTCTGAGCCAGGATCAAACTCTCAAGTTGAGAATTCAATCTAGACTATCACTTGTTCTGAATCGACGAGAACTCACTCGACCAACCAATGCATCACTGCACAATCGGCCTGGTGTTCTCATATCAAAACGTGACCGTCTCTAATCGTTTTCAAACAGGAAGCATAAGCTCCCCGCGAAACCGCGCCGACCACGTTTCTCTTTCTCATCCATATTCAATTGTCAAAAAAC
>NZ_VJMG01000083.1 GCF_007004135.1 Affinirhizobium straminoryzae | reverse complement strand
AAAAACCGGCAGCAGGCCATCTATCACAATGCAAGCTAATTTGAATACCCATATCCGGCGATTTATAGTGATCTCTGGCTTGCGCGACCGCTCTTCCGCCTCAGCGATAGCCATTGCAATAAGGTAGGCTAAGAGCGGTTGTCCGGCCTTTTCTGCGTGGGTCTTCGCCGCTTCCAGTTCTGCAAGGATCTGCCAGAGGTCATTCATTGGCGGACTCTTTCACCCAAACCAATGGCAGAAAGGTAGCGCGATAGTTGCCCTCTGGACAGTAGAGAAGGGGCATCACGCCCCTTGGAGTCTTTCAAGGAGCGGCCTCTTCTCCTGCCTGAATGAAGCCGTAGGTGACCCGGTGCAGGTCACTTTGCCCTCCAGATTCCGCGACGTCGGCGCCGGCAACCGCCACTAAAGTTCCGCCGCGATCTCAATCATCAACGCAGGTCGCCACACCCGTCTTGACCTTCGATGCCCACTTGGGTCCTAATACGTCCTTCGCGGGAATGGCACGGGCGCTTCCGGGTTCTCCGCGCCGAAACATGCGAATAGCAAGCTGCTGGTCATGGCTTCCGGTCGTGTATGTCATCCCCGGCGTGTAATAGGTGTTGGCGCTAAAGGAGTTGTAGTTCCCGTACCTATTCACATGCCCGTAGGTTGTGTAGCTGCCAGGCGTCTGGACGACCGAAACATTATTTTGCTGGTCGGCCGCCATGATGATGTAGCTGTCAAAGCCGTTCCGGAGCGTCTCAACTGCTGCCATCTGTTGAGCGACTTTCGCCGCTCCCGTCCCACCGCATATGGGTTCGGCACTGGTGTTGATGATCAGTTCATTCGATGACATCCGCATGGTCGACGTTTCTGTGCAGCCAGCCAGTATCAACAACGAAAAAATAGCAAAAACTCGCATGATGCCCCCAATTCTCTCTGCGAGCGATGGCTATAGAAGATTCTTTGAGGTGAAAACAGGTTTTGCATTCCGTGCCGGATTAACAGTTTCGGTCGTTGTTTTGGTGCCGGCGCGACGCTGCGTTAGACGGTCTCATTGAGACATCATGAGCATGGGTTATGCTGAGCGAACGGCATGCGTCGAATTCCAGGATCACTATCGAAGGGGCCTCGAAGCCGTCTCAAAGCCCCTTCAAACACCCTTCAAAGGATGGCCTGTTCCTCTGCCGGGATGAAGCCATAGGCGGCAAGATGGTCGGCCGCCCTGATCAGCAGTTCCAGTCCCATCGGTGCCAGTGCCTGCCGCCAAAGATCCGGCGCCTGCTCGCCGTTATGGATGAAGCACCCGTCCTGAAACGCAACCGGGCCGGCGTCCATCTCGTCGGTCAGGTGGTAGACGGTGCCGCCGGTGATGCGCTCGCCGGCTGCGATCGCGTCGGCAACGGATGTCTTTCCCCGATAGAGCGGCAGGAGCGACGGATGAAACCCGATCGCATAGCGTGCCTGTTGCCGGACCCATGCCGGCACGAACACGAAGGCATTGGCACAGATGAGGAGATCGACGGAGATGCCCGCAAGCGCGTCCAGCCCCGTCGATCCATAGAGGATGGCCGTCACATCGGCTGCCATGGCGAGGGCATAGAGGCGGTCGCTGGCGCGCGGCACGGCAACGAAGGCCTGTCGTGTTGACCGTTAAGGGCCTTGAACACTTCGGTTGACCTGAGACCCTACGTCTTACGAGTTGACGTCGCCGGCAAACCCGGCGCTGCTCAGTCGTGCCTGGCCCATTTCCCTGGGATGGCAACAACCAGAAAAACCAGAAGAAGCGCGATGAGGAAAGCGCCAATGGCGGCCTTTCCGGTTCCCGTCAACTGTTGTGGTCGGGCGATCTTGCTTCTGTAGGAATCCGTGGCGGTCGCTTCGACGATGTAGGCCGGTGTCCCCATCGACCATCTCTCGGGATAGGTGGGTATATGGATGATCTGTGTCGGATGAGGCGAACTGGCGGTATCCCAGACCTGTTTGGCACTTTCACGAAGTGAGCCTGAGGTTGCGATTGCCATCTGTGGTTCGCGCCACTCAAACAGATTCGGCGTGGCGGACATATAGACGCCGCAGAGGATGATCAGCGCCGCTTTCGCCGTCTTCGCGGGAAGATTGGATCCAGCCCAGGCCAGTACCACGCAGGTCATGATGTTCTGTGCGTAGAAATAGCGGTCGGGAAAAGTCGTCGAGTATCCCTGCAGCAGCGTGGTCAGATTGTAGCGGGTAACGATGGTTCCCATGATAACCACTGCTGCTGCTGCCAGGATGCCTGTTCCGAAACGTTTCTGTCTTTCGTCCGACGCACGAAAGGCGATCACAATCACTGCGCCGAGGGCTGCAAGCAGAAGGAGGGAGACGGTATCCGACAGAGCCGAATAAAACGGGAAGACAAATGGGTACAGAATGGATCGCGCGACCAGAGCCTCGACCAATCGCGCTGCTTGGAGTTCACCGCGATCTATGGGGGGCGCCGATCCGAAACGGATCACATAGAACAGACAGAGCAGCCCGATTGCAGACCCCATGAGGATGTCACGCACGGGCACCACTCTTTGTGCAAATTGACGTCGCACAGCAGATGCTGCGGCATGCAGACCCACCACAATAATTGCCAGCGGGTTCGTGCAGCAGCAGATATAGAGCAAGATATCCGTCATGATCCGGCTTCGGGTCGATGTCAGCTGCGTCCTCAACGCCAGCAGGAATACCGAGATCGGGAAGAACATGAAGCCAAGATTGAGCGCGCGGCCGAGCACCTCGTTGGTATGGTGACCCAGGGGCATCAGAAGGATGGCTGCCGCAATGGCCAGCCGCCATTCCGTTCTGATCCACGGCCTGAACGCCAAGAAGCCCAGCGCGGCGGTCGATGACCATAACAGGTAGGAGAGGCCGGCGATGATTTGTGGCAGATGAGCGATGCTGTCCCCGAAAGAAGCCGTGTTCAGAACGACAGCCAGGTGCAAGAGCAGGCTTTGGCCGATGGTGAGGTAATCCGCTCGGGTCCGCAAATAGGCTGCGGTCATGTTCCCCGAGAGAATGCCCGAGCTCCAGGGAGCATCCTCGCCATACAGACTTGGCACCAGCATCGGGTCAGGGTTCCTGAGGAACAGCAGGATGGCGCCAGCAAGCGCGATCAATGCAAACTGGTATTTGGCTTTGTGGCACATCGCAGGGGTGTCCTCTTTGAGGAAGCCCAATATCCAGAACCATGTGCCAAGGCAAGAAACCGTTGTGCGCGATGATTGCCGCATGCAGTGCAGATGCCGCCATCCGCGAAAGCTGCTTGTGCAACATGCGGACAATCGGCCGTGAAGGACAATGAAGGGGCGATGTCTCCCGAGATGCGCTCAAGGCGTCCGCGCACGCCGTCCGGTTGTCAGTGTCTCATCGAAAAGAAAGCGATGCCGCCCCGCACCTCGTGCGATGACGGCACCTTCACCATCCTCACCCGAAATGCCGGTCGTCCTCGTCGGGGCCGCCGAGTTCGAGGGCGAAGCCGCGGACGCGGGCTTGCTGCTGGCCGACCGATGATGCGGCGGAATCCCTGCCGGAGCGGCCTGCGGGCTTCTGGGCCGGGCGACGCGGGCCCTGTTCGGATCGGCCCGCCTGCGTTGCGGCGGTGTATTGCGCCCGGGTGCCTTCGCGGGCGGTGCGGAAGAATGCGATGGAGGTCAGCAGCTGTTCGGCCTGGCTTGCCAGTTCTTCCGAGGTTGCGTTCACCTTTTCCGATGCTGCGGCATTCTGCTGGGTTACGGTGTCGAGCTGCTGGATGGCCTGGTTGATCTGCTCGGCCCCCACATCCTGTTCACGGCAGGCGGCCGTGATCTCAGAGACGAGTTCCGCGGTTTTGCGGATATCCGGCACGAGCGCTGCCAGCATTTCGCCGGCCTCCTTGGCGGCGCGGACCGTTTCGGACGAAACGGAACCGATTTCGGCAGCTGCTGTCTGGCTGCGTTCGGCAAGCTTGCGCACTTCGGACGCGACAACCGCGAAGCCGCGGCCATGTTCGCCGGCCCGTGCAGCCTCCACAGCGGCGTTGAGGGCCAGCAGGTCGGTCTGACGTGCGATTTCCTGCACGATGGAAATGCGCTCGGCAATCGTCTGCATTGCCTCCACTGCCTTGCGCACGGCGTCTCCGGAACGTTCCGCATTCTTGGCGGACTGACGGGCGATTTTTTCGGTCTGCGATGCGTTGTCGGCGTTCTGCTTGATGTTGGCCGCCATCTGCTCCATCGAGGCCGAGGCTTCCTCCGTCGCTGCCGCCTGCTCGGAAGCCCCCTGGCTCATCTGTTCCGAACTTGCCGCCAGATCCTGGCTTCCACCAGCCACCTGGGACGAAGCGCTGTTCACCTCAAGCGCAAACTTGGCGAGGTTTTCCACGAGATCATTGATCGCATTCTTCATGCGCTGGTGATCGCCTTCGCAGGCAATCGTGACACGTTCGGTCAGGTCCCCGTTGCTGACCAGGGCCAGCACCCGGTTTCCTTCCGCAATCGGCAGAAGAATGGCATCGAGCATGCCGTTGATTCCCGAGACCAGCTTGCCGAAATCGCCGACGAAGCGGCCCGCATCGCCGCGCTCGCTGAGGCGTCCGGCGGTGGAGGCTTCGATGAGGCGCTGGATTTCCGCGATGATGGCGCGCAGGTTGCGGCGCAGCGTCTCGATCGTCTCGTTGATGAAGGCCTTCTTTCCGGGAAACTGCTCAAGGCTCGCTTCGAAATTCCCTTCGCCGAATTCCTTCACGCAGGCCATGGCCTTCTTCTTGACCGCGATATGGCCGGCCACCATGGCGTTGACACCGCGCGCCATCGACGCGAAATCGCCGCTGAACTTGTCGACGGGAACGAAGACATCGATGTCCCCACGGTCATGTTCCGCCGACATCCGGTTCATTTCGGCAATGAGGCCCTGGAGATTGCCGCGCAGGGTTTCGATCGTCTCGTTGATGAAGGCCTTCTTGCCCGGGAACGGCTCCAGCTTGGCTTCGAAATTGCCGTCGGCGAATTCCTTCACGCAGGCCATGGCCTTCTTCTTGACCGCAATATGGCCCGCCACCATGGTATTGATGCCCTGCGCAACCGTTGCAAAGTCACCCTTGAACTTGTCGATGGGCACGAAGACGTCGATGTCGCCGCGGTCGTGTTCCGCCGACATCCGGTTCATCTCGACAATCAGCCCCTTCATGTTTCGCCGCAGCGTCTCGATCGTGTCGTTGATGAAGGCCTTCTTGCCGGGGAATGGCTCGAGGCTTGCCTCGAAATTCCCGTCGCTGAATTCCTTTACACAGGCCATGGCCTTTTTCTTGACCGTTATGTGACCGGCCACCATGGCGTTGATGCCCTGCGCCATGTCGGCGAGGTCGCCCCGGAACTCGGTGACCGGGATGCGCACGTCAATGTCGCCATTGTCATGCTCTGCCGCCATCCGGCCGATCTGCCCGTTCATGACCGCGACGGGCCGCAACGCCTTGTCCAGGAGGTCATTGACGGCTGCGAGGATCTCCTGCGCTTCGCCCGTGGCCTGCGAGAGGTCGGCCCGCGCCGAGAGATCGCCTTTGTCCACAACGCTTGCGAGATGACGGATGGCCGCCGTGGCAGTGGCTGACCGAGATGACTTCTTGAAGTCCAGAAAGTTCGACATATTCGCTCCGCGGCGCAAGGGCGGCGGCTTGCCCGTCCGTCATGTATCCGGACCTGGAAAGCGCCTAATGAGCCAGCGTATATTCGAATAATTTAATGTGTGGTAAATTCAGTCGATATGGATGTGTTTTGGTGCTTTGAATGGAATTTATCATTTAATTTATCGTAATATCATTTAATTTTTTATTTAAAATCATGATATTATTTTGAATATCTATTATATCTCAATTTTATATTTTCATTGTGCGTTTCTTTGTGTGTTGTGACGTATTCAATACGTAAATTTTGATCGGTTCGTGTTCCGGCGCGACTGGTTCACGCGTTCTGAGCGTCGTCATGCGTATCGATGTTTCGCGCTGTCGTCTTGTTTCGTGAGATGTCACCTTCGCATCCAAGCCCTGGAGTGGCGTATCCCTTGTCCGGACCAAGACACGGGCACTCCGCCTGTCTGTGCTCTGCCTCGGAAGCCGGAGAGGGAACGTGATGCTTTTTCCAGTGCAACCTTAAGTTAAAAATTTCTGCTTGATAACTTTTGAGCCCAACCAATGGCGAGAGGCTTGTGGGATGGGGTTGAGGCGGCGCGTGCCGGGGAAGCTGGCAAGGGGGCGGTTGTTGCGCAGGAAGTGCGCGAACTTGCCCAGCGTTCGGCCTCTGCCGCAAAGGAAATCAAGGCGCTGATCGCGAAGTCCTCGACAAGCGTGGGACAGGGCGTCACTCTGGTTCAGAAGACCGGGCATGTGCTCTGCCAGATCGTCGAACAGGTGCAGATCGTGGACCAGAACGTGGCGGCCATCGCAACGGCCAGCCACGAAAAGGATCGCGGCATCAACGAGGTCTCCGCCGCCATCAATGCTCTGGATCAGGGCGCGCAATGCAGCGCGGCCTCCATGGGGGCAATGCGGCATCGCAGAACCTGGCACAGGAGGCCGCCAAGCTGTTCGAACTGGTTTCCCGCTTCAAGGTCTCGGCTGCGGCGGACCGCAAGCCTGCGAAAGTGGCGTGACGTGACGTGGCGTTGAACAGCGTCTGTCCGGTCCATATTGACGCCGACAGACGCTTGCTTGAACTGTTTGTGTTTGTTCTTTCGGTCTACAGGAGCCCACGTTTCCGTGGCAAACTCTGGATGGTGCCTTGAGGCTGGTCCTTACCTGCCGAGCATCAGTGCCAGTTCCCGTCTCCAGCTCTCTCGAAATCGTTCTTGAGAATAGCGGGCGGCGGTGGCCGGCCCGCGGGAGGCAATGGTCGCGGTGGATTCCGGGTGCCGGAGGCAGTGTACAAGATCCTGGGCGATGCCTGCCAGATTCGGGTAGGGCTGGACTCTGCAATTCGCACCGGATCGCACATAGTCCCGGCCGCCAAATCCGTCAAAACCAAGAACCATGGTGCCAAGCGCCATGGCCTCGAGAGGCACAAGGCCAAAGCCCTCGCAAATCGACAGGCTCACCAGGTGCTGGCGCTCCCCGAGTTTTCGGAGCAGGTCGTGCTGTCTGTATTCGCCGGCGCGCAGGATCGAGCCTTCCCAGTCGATGGCTGCCTCGGCTGCCGGATCGATGCGTCGAAGTTCCTCACGCAACCGCGCAACGAGCGCGATCTGCAACCCGCCCTCGCCCTTGAGATAAAGCCATATCGAGTTCGGTTCCCTGTTCCACCAGTCTGTGGGAGTCAGTCCCCGGGTGGATACAAACGGCGCAATGACCGGCGCCTCCACCCCATAGATGTTGGCGAGAAAATCCTGAACGAAACTGCCGACCGCCACATGCCGGTCGAACCAGCAGTCGAGCGTCGAGAAGGTGTTGAAACCCTGCACATACATCAGCTTGCGGCAATGATGGGTGAGGCCCACCGATCCGTTTGAAAAGGAAGGGTTGCACACAAGCAGATCCTGGGGGCGCAGCAGCCCGGCCAGTTCTGCGCGATCAACCGAAGCAAATGACGCAGGATAATCGAAAAATGATTGTTCTGGGCTTTCATGCCCCCATTTTACGGCATAGCACGCAAATCCCATGTCCTCGCTTGCCACGTGCCCGATTTCATAGGCCATGCGTGTTCCGCCAGCGGGGATGTAGGCGCCCATGACAAAGACCCTGGGGGGATCGGTGGTATGGGGCGCTACGGGAATGGGCATCTGCCGGGTTAGGCTGCCTTCCGCTACGGGGACCACCGTCCTCGCCGGCAGATAGGCTTCCCATCGGCGCGCGAAATCCGGATAGATTTCCTCGATCATCGGCAGAAGCGGCATCAGCCGTTTCGCCAGTGCCGAAAAATCCACCCCGACATAGCGCTGCACAGGATCGAATGCGGATTGTTCGGGATAGGCTGATCGGCCCGGGCAGATCGGAGCAAGCGTCGCGCGCGGGTTGGCGATCAGATCCTCGTAGCGCAGAAGGCGACCCTTCGGCAGCGACAGATACGTCTGCAGCTGCAGGGAGAGGAGCTTCACCTGGCGCTCCAGCGGCTCTTCGATCGCATCCAGCTGCACGCGCCAGTCGGTGGGCGCGAGGCGCTCCAGCATCGGCATCCTGCCACGGTTGATGGGCATGTCGACCGTCTGCCAGGCCGCCATCACCGCAAGCGGATCGCGCACCACCGCATAAAGCGGAAAGTGATCCACCAGCAAATCCGCGAGTGCCGTGAATTCGGCGGGATGCTTCGCGACCAGCGTGAAGTCGTCGGTCAGCGGCTTGTCGAACAGCAGGGCGCCCCGCTCTTCCAGAACGCGCCGCAGGCCTCCGTTTTCCTTGGGCGGTTCCACCCAGTTGTCCGGAATCCTGCCGCCCATATGCTTTGTCACCAGCGGCGAGCCGGCCAGGGCCTGCGAACGATAGTCGTGCATCAGCGCACGGATATGTTCGACAGCTCCCTCTCTATCCTGTCCCTGCGGCAGCGCGAAGGGCTCTGCCAGCGCAATCACATCCGGCTGTGTGTTCAGGAGCGATGCGACCAGTGTCGTGCCCGATCTTGGAAAACCAGTGATCAGAATATCAGCCATGTGTCCCCTTTCAATGCATTCGCAAATCAGACCGCAAGCAGGTTCACGCAAGCTCGTTTCGGCAGAGCGTCATGCGAGGTGGGTGAAACGTCATCACCTCCTTGACGTGAAGCATTCTGCGAAGTTTCAACGCGTTTCGCCGAACTCATGCCCCGGTATGCCTGCTGTGCAGAAGGCGGGACGAAGAAGGCCTGCAAGAGTGCGTTCATTATTGATGTCATTATGCGTGCGATGATGTTATTTCTGGTTGTATTGGAGGTGCATTCTGGACGCAACCGATCAAACTGACATGGAAACAGTTTATGTTCTGCCCGGGAGTCCTGACGTCAGGCGGGCCGTCATTGCCTTTGCCGGCATTCAGTCCATTTTGGGTGGCATCGAGGTGTGGGAGTTTGCGAAAACGCTCACCTCGGATGAGAATGTCGAGGAAGCCCGGCGCCACGTGGCCTTCGTTCGGGAACGGCCGGCACTCTGGTATAACAGCGTGGATCCGGCATGTCTCGCTCCGTTTCTGGCGATGCAGGACGGCCGGGCTGTCGTCACGCTGGGCAACAGCATGGGGGGCTTCGCAGCCATCCTGTTCAGTCTTGTATTGCCCGGGATCCGACGTTCCATTGCCTTCTGTCCCCAGTATTCCGTGCACCCTGATCATTGCCCCTGGGAGCGGCGTTGGCAGGATCAGATTGCGGAAATAGACAACTGGCGGTTCGAGACTTGCCTGCCTCACGGCCCCTGTCCCGAGGCGCAGGATCTTGACCACATGATCTTCTGTGGCAGTGACGTCGGCGACGATGTGCGCCATGCCGAGGCGATCCTTGCCGGTGCAACGCATCCAGTGTCCGTCTTTTTGATTCATGGCTGCGGTCACGATGTCGCCCGCAGCCTGAAGCGTCGAGAGGCGCTTGTTCCTGTGCTCGATCTCTTGATTGACGACCTCGCGCCGCCGCAACATGTCGCCGCCGAGCTTGCGAGGCGCGGGATCGCGTTCGACCTGTTGTCGAGCTGAGCAGAGATTCGTACATGTGGCCCTCGCCCCGTCAGACTACCGGCACGGGGCCAGTCGGCATTTTCTGAAGGCCTGGCTGCCCTGTAGGCGGCCGGCAGTGGAAGGACAGTTAGGATGGCAGCGGATGGGGCTCTGGACATGACGACGGAAAAGGCCGCTCTCGCGTTTCCAACGAAATCCTTGCGCCGCCTGCTGGTCGGTGGATCTGCACCTGCCGGGACAGGCGCTCTCATCGACAGGCTGCTGGCGTTGATGCAGGTCCCGGGAACCCAAGCGGGCGCCTCGACGGGGCCTTGTCCTGTCACGGCTCATCGCGGTTTTGAACCGGTGGATGTGTCACGCGCGATGACCGCGGCCGGGGGTAACCTTGCGGGCAGCCCGACAGCCGATCTGGCGCTGATGGTGGTGGATGCCCGTCACGGACTGGTCTCGCCGGTGTTGCAGCACAGTTTCGCCGCCGCGCTTCAGGGCGCGTCGCAGGTCATCCTCGTCATCGATCACATGGACCAGGTGGACTTTTCGCAAAGGACCTTCACCTCGATGGTCGAGGTCTATGAGCAGGCGGCGGCGCAGATCGGTTTCCGCTGGATCAGGGCCATTCCCGTGGCAAGCGCATCCGGTGACAATCTTGTCCGGCAGTCAGGCCGGATGCCGTGGTTTGCAGGCGGCACGCTTCTGGACGAAATCGAGGCGGCTCCCCTCGCGCCCTCGTTGACAGAAGCGCCGTTTCGCTTTGCCGCGGGCGGCGCCTCCTTCAGGATCGGGACGGCGGCGGCCGTGACCGGACGGGTGATTGGCGGGCGCATTGCGCTCGGCGATCCGGTCGTGGTCGCAGAAACCGGTCAGGCGGCGCGGGTGACCGGCATTCGCGCCCAGGACGGCGAGCAGGCATCGGCATCGGCGGGCGAGGCCTTGACGCTGGTTCTGGATGCCGAGGTGGCAGAGGGGCGTCTGCTGGTTTGCCCTGATGCGCGCCCGCATGTGGCGGATCAGGTGCAGGCCCATATCCTCTGGCTGGATTCCGAGCCGTTGTTGCCGGGGCGGCGTTACCGGCTGCAGACGCAAGGCGATGAGGTTGTCGCGACCGTGACGGCGCTGCGTTACGCCATGAGCGATGACAGCCTCTCGCATGAGGCTGTCCGCCTGCTGCCGGCCGGCCGCATCGGGGTGTGCAATCTGTCGCTGGCGCGTCCGATCGCCTTCGATGCCTCGCGCGACAGCCGGGCGACCGGCAATGGGGTGCTGCTCGACCGTGTCTCGGGTCAGCCGGTGGGGGTGGCCCTTCTCGATTTTCCGCTGCGGCGAGCGGCCAACATCCACTGGCAGGCCACCAGCCTGACGAAACAGGATCGTGCGCATCTGAAGGGACAGCGGCCCGCCGTGCTGTGGTTCACCGGCCTGTCCGGGTCCGGCAAGTCCACACTGGCGAACCGGGTGGAGGCGCTTCTGCATGCCGAGGGGTGCCATACCTATCTCCTCGATGGCGACAATGTGCGCCATGGCCTGAACCGCGATCTTGGTTTCACGGCCGAGGACCGGGTGGAAAACATTCGCCGCGTGGCGGAGGTGGCCCGGCTGATGACCGATGCCGGGCTGATCGTGCTGGCGGCTTTCATTTCGCCCTTCGCGGCGGAACGGCAGATGGCGCGAGACCTGATGGAGCCGGGAGAGTTCATCGAGATCTTCGTCGATACGCCGATCGAGGAATGCGCGCGGCGTGATCCGAAGGGGCTTTATCGCAAGGCAGCGGCAGGAGAGCTGCGCAATTTCACCGGGCTTGATTCGCCCTATGAAAAGCCGCTTTCGCCCGACCTGCGCATCGAAACGAACGGGCATGATCCGGACGAGGGCGCGCGGCAGATTGTTCGCTATCTCCTCGATCGCGGTTGAGCGGCGGCCTCTCCCTCAGCTGCCTCCGCCTTTGCTGACCGGCAACTCGTTCAGGCAGCGGTAGCGGCCGGTAGTCGCATCCCAGGCAAAACGGAAAGCGTGCCTGCCATTGTGGGTGGTCAGAACGCGATAGCCATCATGGATCTCGTCGCCGATACTGAGTTCCTGGCCCCAGGCCCAGCCGCCATAGGCGGTGCCCTTGTCGTTGCGCAGGATGATCTCGAAAAAATAGCCGCCGGTTGCCCGCCGCATCTGCAGGATCAGGTCGATATTGTCTTCATCAGTCTCGTCAAAGCGTCCCTCCGCAAGTCTTGCGCAAGCATATCTTGCTTCAGCAAGGGCGGTGACGGGATAAAAGGGCTTTCCATTGTGCCACAGCAGTTCCGTCATGGCATAACCCACATCGTCGGCGCGCTGATAGGGCTCCGTTCGTAAGGGGAAACTCATATAGGAATGCTTGAAGTGCACGCGATCTGTCATGAAGTGTCACGCAATATTTAGACGCGTGTCGTTTTCCTTGCTGTAGATTGTTTCAGAATCATGCACAAAGAGCGTCACGCAGACGTCAAATCTGACAGGTAGTTGATTTTTATTGCAACCTCCGGGGGCAGGGTAGGGAATAGTCGTGGCAGGGCATGAGCAGGGCTTCACGATCAGTCTTCTGGGGATCCCGCGCTGCCATCTGGAGCGTGACGGCTTCTTTCCGGCCAAGGGTTTCGTGCTGGTGGCGGCCCTGCTTCTGGCGCCCGGCCGGGTGTTGACCCGCCAGGCGGCGGCGCTGCTTCTGTGGGAAGATGCGGACCAGAAGCGGGCGCTCGGCAATCTCCGGCAGTTGCTGTCGCGCCTGCAGCCCTTTGCCGAGGGGGATGAGGCGCTGATCGAGGCGACGCCCGGCGGGCTTGCCGCCGGGCCGCTGGCCCGTCGCTCGGATCTCTCTGCCTTTCTCGATGTCGTCGGTGCCGACGACGTGGCGCTGCGGCTGAAGGTGCTGCGCGGCATTGGCGGCGAGTTGCTGCAGGGCGTGGATGCCGATCAGGAACAGTTCCATCTCTGGCTGCTGGCCGAGCGGGCCCGCCTGAAGGACCTCTTCTTTGCCGCGACCGCCCGCCTGCTGGAGGATATGACCCGGTTCGGCGCCCGGCCGCTGGCCGATATCGCCGCTCTTGCCGAAACCGCGCTCAGGCTGGAGGACGACCGGGAGGAGACCTACCGCATGGTGATCTCTGCCTATGCGCGGGCAGGCGATGCGGCAGCCGCCGAGCGCATGTTCGACAAGCTGAATCAGCGGCTGAAGCTGGACGGGGTGCAGCCCGAGGCTGCGACGCTTGCCCTGATGCGGCGCCTCAGAAGCCATGCCGCGCCGGCCGAGTCGCCGGAGGTTCAGCCGGAGCCGGCGCGTACGGCGCGGCCGCGCGTTGCCTTTCTGCCGCCGGTGGCGTCGGTCGGCGGGCTGGTGCCGGTGCTTGCCCGTGCCTTCATCGAGGATGTCGCCAACAGCCTCGTGCGCTATCGCACGTTCACGGTGCTTGCCCCGCACAGCAGCTTTGCCGCCGCCGCGGATGAGACCGGCGCGCTCTACCAGTCGCTGCGCGCGAATTACCGGGTGCAGTCGCTGCTGCTGGACGAGGCGCGCCTCTCCCTGACGCTGGTGGAGAATGCGACCGCGGAAATTCTCTGGTCGGTGGAGGTGGCGCTGGACGAAGGCAATGCCCACGCAGCCTTCCGCCTGCTGTCGAAGCAGATTGCCGCAGCACTTGCCGAACAGATCGAGCGGCTGCAGATCGATCTCGTGCGCAGTCATGCGGCGGATGCCTATCGCCATCTGCTGGCCGGCCAGCACATGCTGGGCGGCAAATGCGATCTGCCGATCCTGCGGCGGGCGCGCTCCGAATTCCGCAAGGCGGTGGATCTGGATTCCGGCATGGCGGTGGCGCGAGCCCGCATTGCCCAGACGCTGCAGCTGGAATGGCTGATGCTGGGCGGCGGCGATCCGCATCTCCTGCACCGCGCCAAGGCCGAGGCCGAAGCCGCCGTCGATCTCGACCCCGCCTCCGGCATCGGCCACTGGATGTGCGCGGTGGTGGCGCTCTATCGCCGCGATTTCGATACCTCGGCCGAAAAGTTTTTCGAAGCCGAGGCGCTTGCGCCAAATTCCGCGGACCTGCTGCTGCAGCATGCCGATGCGCTGGCGCATTTCGGACAGTCGGGTGCGGCTTGGTTGCGCTTCCAGCAGTCCATCGATCTCAATCCGCTTGCGCCGGATATTTACTGGTGGGCGGGTGCCAGCATCGCCTTCAAGCTTGAGGATTATGCCGAGTCGGTCCGTTTGTGTCGACGCATGCAGAATGACGAGCCCGCCTTGCGTGTATTAACGGCGAGCCTCGCTTTGAGCGGAGATCTGGAGGAAGCCCAAAGCGCGGGCGAGCGGCTTCAACAAAACTATCCGGGCATGACGGCCAAGCAAATTAGCGGGTTGTCTCCCGATCAAGATGTCGACGCGAACGAACGTTTTTGTCATGCGCTTCGACTGGCAGGCCTAAAATAGGAGATACTATGGGCACTTCTCATCTGTACGTAATTGGAAAAAGGGGTTTGGGCGTGCTGTTCGTTAGAACTGCACCGCTTCGCGTCGCGATGGTTTCTGATGAAACCATCTTGAAGTATGAAGAAGCGCATCCCGGTGTTGACGGCTATGCAAAAGTCGCCGCATCGGCCAAGGCGCTTCTTGCTTCCCGCGACGGCCAGCCTGAGGGCGCCATCGATCAAGCGCAAAGAGCAGGAATTGAGGCCCTTGTCGCAGGCGGTGCGGTCATTTCTGATGTAGATTTCTCCTTCCTGGGAGAGGTTACCGACTCGGGTTGGACGATAAACCGTATGGTCAATTCACCTCTTGAAGGCGCACTCGCGGCTTTGGGGCCAGATGCGCCGGCAAGTGGTGACCTGTTCGATGCCATTCTCTCCGACAGCCCGAACAGCGCCGTCTGATAGCGTGAAAATCGACACCACGGTCGCCGCCATGGCGGCCGTGGATCTTCCTGGACGCGCCATTTGCCGACATCCGGCAAAATTGTTCGTCTGACTTCGAAAGCTCTCTGTACAACCAGAAAAACCTGAGCAATGGTTGCATTTTGGCGAGGCTGCAAGCGCCGGCGCCGAGATCGAACCAGAGGGGAAGCATCATGTCCAAATCGCAGCTTTTCATCGTCGGCAAGCGGGGCTCCGGCGTGTTGTTCGTGCGCACCGAGCCTTTGCGCGTCTCGCTCGTTTCGCATGAGACGATTCTTGCCTATGAGGCCGGGCATCCGGGCATTGATGGCTATGCCAGGGTTGCGGCCGCGGCCAAGGCCATGCTGGTGCAAAACGATGGCGAGGCCGACAGTTTTGTCGACATGGCGGAGATGGAGGCTCTCGAAGCCCGCATGACGCAAGGAGAGCCTGTGCGGGAGGCCGACATCGCCATGGTTGGCGGCGTGGCTGACGAGGGCTGGGATTTCAATCGAGACATTACCACGCCGCTGGATGATGTGATGGTGGCGCTCGGCCCTCAGAACGGTCGTGCAACCAAGGCGGCTCCCGGCGCGGAACCGGCGGATATCGCCATGGTGGGCGGTGTCGGCGATGACGGCTGGGACTTCAACCGGGATATCACCATGCCGTCTGATGGTTTCGATATCACAAATCAGGCTCATCCGTTGAAAGCCGACATTGCCATGGTTGGCGGTGTTGTCGAAAACGGCTGGGATCTCAATCGCCACATCAAGACCCCCCTCAATGATGTCATGACCGCCCTGCAGCCCGAGGGCGCTGCTGCGGACATCGCGATGGTCGGCGGCGTTTTGAACGATGGTTGGGATTCCAATCGCTTCATCAGCACGCCTTTGGATGATGTGATGACGGCGCTGGGGGGCGAGGTGGCCGGTTTGGACATCGCTGTCGTCGGTGACATTGTCGGGCAGGGCTGGGATACGAACCGGAAGGTGTATGCACCTGCCGGTGACCGGCAGGAGACTGTTGCCGCAGGGCTTGTTGCGCGGGGTGGCCTGCATCACGCCATCATGTCCGACGCGCCGAACACGATCCAGTAATCCATGCAGCAGGCAGGGCAGGCCGCAGCCGTCGCATCCGGCGGCTGCGAGGGCGGGCAGGTCGCTCCCGACAAGGGTGCGGCGCTGCTGGGGGATCGGGCGCGGCTGCGCCGGTTCGGGGTCACCCGCATCGGTGATGTCACGGGGCTCGATATCATCGGCGTGCCCGTCTGGTTTGCCGTGCGGCCGAATTCGCGCGGCCTCTCCGTTTCGCAGGGCAAGGGCCTGACGGAGCGGCAGGCGCAGCTTTCCGCCCTGATGGAAGCCATCGAAGGCGCTGTGGCAGAAGAGACGCAGCGCCATGTGGCCGCGCATGGCAGCTGGACGGCCCTGCAGGCGCGCGGCGAGCGCACGGTTCCGCTCGACCGGCTCGCCCGCGTCAATCCCGATCATTTCGAGGCCGGCCGCGAGCGGGCCTGGGTACGCGGGGTTTCCGCCCGCCATGGCGGCCCGGTTCTCGCCCCTTTCGAACTGGTCGGCATGGATTTCCGCGCCGATTTTCCCTGGGACCGCAAGGCGTTCCAGATGAGTTCGCAGGGGCTCGCCGCCGGCTTCGATCATGACCGCGTGGTGCTGCATGCCCTGCTGGAACTGGTGGAGCACGATGCCTGCATCCTCATCGATACGTTCGAGACGCGCTCGCTCGGTCTGCGCCCCTGGGCGCCGGCCGCCGGCCACCGTCTATCGCTCGACGGGCTGATCGCCACGCTGTCGGCGGCGGGTCTTGCGGCGCGCTTTCTCGATGTCACGGCGTCGAACGGCGTACCCGTCATTCTGGCAAGCCTGGAGCGGCCGGTGATGTCGGCGAGCGGTCCCGGCTTTCGCCATGCCGCCGGCATGGCCTGCCGGTTCGATCCGCTGGCCGCCGCCGAGGCGGCGCTGCTCGAGGCCATCCAGTCGCGCCTCACCGATATCAGCGGCGCGCGCGACGATCTGGCGCCGGACCGCTATCTTCCCGATCTGGCTGGCCGGGCGCCGCCGGTCAGCGCAACCCTCTCCGGCGCCGGCCCTCAACGGCTTGACCTTGAGGGGGAGGGGCCGCTCTGGCACCGCCTTGCCGCGCATCTCTTCCGCCATGGCGTCGAGGATGTCTACGTCTTTGCGCTGGAAACCGGCGATCCCGATATTCATGTGGTGCGCGTGCTGGCCGATGGGCTGTCTGCCGCCCATGGCGGACTGAACCGCATGTCGCTGTCCACGCTCGACGGGTTCCTGAGACGATGACGCAAATCCCGCACACCGTGATCTTCGCCGGCCCCTCCGTGCATGGGCTGGATCCTTCGGCCTTTCCCGGTCTTGTCTGGCGCGGTCCCGCCGCCTGCGGCGATCTTTTGCAGGCCGTGCAGCAGGGCGCGCGGGCGATCGGCCTGATCGACGGGCTCTATGGCGATTGCGCTGCCGTGTGGCACAAGGAAATCCTCTTTGCCCTGTCGCAGGGTGTCGCTGTCTACGGTGCGGCCAGCATGGGCGCGCTGCGCGCTGCCGAATGCGACCTGTTCGGCATGCAGGGTGTCGGCCGGATTTACGAGGCCTACCGCGATGGTCTGCGCGTGTCCGATGCGGATGTGGCGCTTTCCCATGCGCCGGCCGATCTCGATTACCGGCCGCTGACGCTGGCGCTGGTGGATGCGGAGGCGACGCTTGCGGCGCTCGCTCCGGATCTTGCACCGGCACGGCTCGCCCGGCTTCTCTCTGCGGCGCGTGCGCTGCATTTCTCCCGCCGCACCTGGCGCGCCGTGGCGCTGGCCGCCGGCGAGGGGGCTGATGTCGCGCAGGTCCTTGCCGAACGCGCCGTCAGCCCGAAACAGGCCGATGCGCTGGCGCTGCTGACCCTGCTGCAGAACGAATGTTCTGCAGCGCCTCAGCCGGGCTGGCGGTTCCAGAACACGCTGTTCTTCCGCAGCCTCGCGGTCCGCGTTGCGGGGCAGCGTTGAGATGGGTGACCCGATGATTGTCGAGCAGGTGTGCGATGGGTCGAAGGCCGCGGGACTGCCGGAGGGCGGTCTGCTGCCGGATTGCGGCGGCCTCATCCGTCGCATCGCCTTCTCGGTGCCGCCTGTCTTTCTGGAGGCGCGGCCTTCGGAGTGGTATCGTCCGCTGGTGCCGATCGGCAACCTTTTGCAGGCCTTGGTCGCGGATATCGAGGTTTTCGTGCTGGTCGAGCCGGATGCGTGCGCGTCCGCCGAAGCCTGGATCGGCAGCCTGCCGCTTGCCTGTCCGCTGCGCATCATCCCGGTGGAGGGGCCGGCCCGCGCCCGCCAGAGCCCCTGGACGCAGGATCTGTTTCACGTCCGGGCGCCCGCCACGGCTGCCGATGAACAGGGGAAAATTCTCGCCCGTCCTGGCGCCCGCATCGGCCCGACGCTCGCGGCCGCGCTCGGCTGGCAGGTGGCCGATCCCGGTGTCGATCTCGATGGCGGCAACCAGCTGGTGGGGCCGGATTTCCGGCTCATCGGCCGTTCGGCGATTGCCGGAGAGGCGTTTCCGCCGGGCGATGGCGGGGCGGGGGCGGCCCTCCTGTCGCTCGATCCGCGCCCCGTGCACCTCTTCGCCTATCGTGCCTCCGATCTCGGCGGTGCGGCGATGCCGGTTCCAGACCCGCGCTCGCTGAAGGGCGTCTATCAATGCGGCTTCCATGTCGACCAGTATGTGACGGTGACCGGGCTTCGGCACGCGGGGCAGCCGCTGTTGATCGTCGCCGAGGCGCAGATGGCCGATGCCGGCACGAGTCCGATGGTGGAGCAGATCGGCCGTCAGCTCGATGCCTCCGCGCGTCGTCTTGCCGATCAGGGCTTTGCCGTCAGGCGCAATCCGGTGCCTTTTTGCGTGACGCCGGACAGCGGCAAGCGCCTGCCGCGCCTCTACAACAATCTGGTGCTGGAAAATGCGGTGCGGCCGGGAGGCGAGCGCCCGCTGGTCTTTCTGCCGCAGTTTGCCGATGTGGAGCCGCTCGACGCCTATGATGCCGCCAACCGGGCACTGTGGGAGGAGTTGGGCTTCGCGGTGGTGCCCGTGCATGGTTTCAGCCAGCTCGCCAGCCGCAACGGCGCCCTGCGCTGTATCTCCAAAATCGTGCAGCGGCAGTCGTTCCAGTTCGATACAGAAGTGTGACGCCCGCGTGACGCGGCGCATGATGCTTTGACATTCAATATCAGGATCGATGCTTCATATCCGTTCGGACCGGGACCATCAGGCGGGCAGGTTTTGCCTCACCCCATGACCCCTGACCGGGGGCATGTGTGCCGCAGGAGGAACGGGGAAAATCGCCCGAGCCGCGGCTGATCACTATGGAGAGGTGCATGACGCGGGTGGTTGAGCAGGCGCAGAGGCAGGCTGTGTTGGGTTGGCGCGAGCTCCATGCCGTTCTCGATCTCACGCCCACGGCCCTTTTCTGGGCGTCTCTTCCCGATCTTGCCGTGCGCGCCGCCAATTCCGCCTTCATCGGGCGCTTCGGAGCCTTGAATGGCTGCTTTTCCTCCATCGATGAGTGGCTTGCCGCGGCCTGCTCCAATCCGGAACACCGTCAGCGGGCACGGGCGCTCTGGCAGGCGCTTGCACGCGAGGATGAGGTTTCTGGCGCTTCGCCTGCAGCCCTGGAGCTGGATCTTCGCTGTGCCGATGGCACGATCGTCTCGACCCTGCACCGGGTGGCGATTGACCGTGGCGAAGGCGTGGCCATTGCCACCTTCGAGGATATTTCCCACTGCAAGGCCGTGGAGCATGCCCTGCGCCGTGTCGCGCACGAGGACCCGCTGACCGAGCTTGCCAACCGCCGGGCGCTGGCCGAGCGCTGGCAGTTCGAACTGCGTTGTCTGGAGGGGCGCACCGATGGCATGCTGGCGCTGATCCTGCTCGATCTCGACCGCTTCAAGCAGGTGAACGACGATTTCGGCCACGAGGCCGGTGACGAGGTGCTGAAGGCCGTTGCAGACCGGCTGCGCGAGGCGGTGCCGCCATCGGCCACGATCTGTCGTCTCGGTGGCGATGAGTTTGCGATTTTGCTGTCCGTCACCCGCGAACAGCAGGTGGAAGGAGTGACCCGGCGGATCTGTGATGCGCTGCGGCGGCCGCATGTGTGGAGGGGGCATCAACTGGCGCTTGGGGTCAGTGTCGGCATTGCGAGCAGCAAACGCGATGGCAGCGATCTGACCGGGCTGATGCGGCGTGCGGATGCGGCGCTCTATCGTCACAAGCGATCCAGGCAGGGGGGCTTGGAGTGGTCCCGGCCGGCCGAGACGCGGGTCGAGACGCCGGTTGTTGCGGATATTCTGGCCTTTTCCCGGCTGCGCACGGTCTGACAGTTCGCAGCATTCCTTCATCGTGCCAATGCGTGGTGAGCGCACGGATCACCCGTTCACAAGGGGTTTCACGGCTGCACCCCAATTCTGCATGGCACATATTAGCAGTCCGTTCTTAACTGCTGTTTCAGCCTGTCTGTCGGACTCTGGAAGAGAGGCTGCATCGGATTGACGTGTTTCCGCTCACGCCAAGGCCTCGACCGTTCCAATCCCTGGTTCCGGTGTCCGTTTGACCGAGTCACCAAGGAGGTAGGAATGCTGGACCTGATGAGCAAGAGCAACCGCGCGCGCATGCGGGCGCTGGACGATGTGTCCGCCAATATCATGATCGCGGATACGCAGCTCAGGATCCGGTATATGAACCAGGCGGTTCGCGGCCTGCTCCAGGAGGCGGAGTCCGATCTCAAGAAGGAATTGCCGAGCTTCAACGTCAGCACGCTGGTTGGCAGCACCATCGACGTCTTTCACAAGAATCCGCAGCACCAGCGCAGCATGCTGGCGCGGCTGCAGGCGCCACACAAGGCCACCATCTGGGTTGGCAAGCGGGCCTTCGATCTCACGGTGACGCCGCTGAAAGAAGGCGGCAGCGTGATCGGGTTCGCGGTGGAGTGGTTCGACGCCAATGCCCGTCTTCAGAATCTTGATTATCAGAACCAGATGGCAGCCATCAGCCGCGTGCAGGCCATCATCGAGTTCACGCCCCAGGGCAAGGTGGTCACCGCCAACGAAAACTTCTGCAAGGTGCTGGGCTACCGGCTGGACGAGATACAGGGCAAGGACCATGCGATGTTCGTCGAGCCGGACTACGCGGCAAGCCCCGCCTACAAGCAATTCTGGGCCGATCTCAACGAGGGGCGTTATCAGGCTGCCGAATTCACCCGCATCAGCAAGAGTGGCAAGCCCGTCTATATCAGCGCCTCCTACAACCCGATCTTCGATGCCAACGGCAAGGTGGCCAAGGTCGTGAAGTTCGCAACGGACGTGACCGATCGCGTCAAGGCGGTGGGTCGCATCGGCCAGGGCCTGCAGCGTCTGGCTTCCGGGGATCTTGCCACAACCATCGACAAGCCCTTTGCACCGGACTTCGAACCGCTGCGCGAAAATTTCAACGAGGCCCTGCGGCAGTTGGGGACCACGCTGCGCTCCGTCTCGCAGTCCACCCAGGAAATCGATACCGGCACGCGCGAAATCAGCCGCAGCGCGCAGGATCTGTCCAAGCGGACGGAACAGCAGGCCGCATCCCTGGAGGAGACCGCTGCAGCCCTCGACCAGATCACGACCAATGTGACCAATTCCTCGCAGCGTGCCGACGAGGCGAAGGCCGCCGCCGCCACCGCAAACTCCAGTGCCGTCAGTTCGGCACGTGTCGTGGCCGATGCGGTCAGCGCCATGGCGCGCATCGAATCGTCCTCCGGACAGATTTCCAACATCATCGGCGTGATTGACGAGATCGCCTTCCAGACCAATCTTCTCGCCTTGAATGCTGGCGTCGAGGCTGCCCGTGCCGGCGAGGCGGGCAAGGGCTTTGCGGTGGTCGCGCAGGAAGTGCGCGAACTTGCCCAGCGTTCTGCCGCCGCCGCCAAGGAGATCAAGGGCCTTATCCAGAACTCCTCCGTCGAGGTCGAAAGCGGGGTGCGTCTGGTCAGCGAGACCGGCCAGGTGCTGAAGGCGATCGAGCAGAACATCTCCGCGGTGAACGAGCGGATCGAGGCGATCGCCAATGCTGCCAAGGAGCAGTCCGTTGCCCTTGCCGAGGTGAATTCCGCCATCAACCAGATGGACCAGATGACGCAGCAGAATGCGGCCATGGTCGAGCAGTCGAATGCCGCCAGCGCCGCCCTTGCCAACGAAACCGCCAGCCTTCGCGAACTGCTCGGCCGCTTTGCGCTCGGCGGTCACGGCGGCGCCATTGTCGTCGGGGCAAGGCCTGCCGTGCAGCAGCGCGCTGCGCCTGCCCGGACACCTGCCCGATCCCGCCCGGCTGTGGCCGTGAGCGGTGCCAACGCCCTCAAGGAAGACTGGGAAGAATTCTGATCCGATGGAGCATGCCGGCCCGAGAGCCCGTCCGAGCCAAAAGTGCGTCAGCGGTTTTGCGTCCTGACTGTGTGAAAACAAAGAGACAGAGCATTTCAGGTGATCTGGTTTTCACCGGAAAAGCTCCAGCGACCGGGTTCGGCGCCAGCCAATCGGAGATATCGAATATCCGGAAGTTCCAAAATGAAACGGCTCGCGACAAATCCGTCGCGAGCCGCTTGCTTTGCGCTGGAGATCGTGCCAAAAACTGACGCGAACAAGAATATCAAGCCGATGCGCTGACCAGCGTGAGGGTGACGGTTTCACTGGAAGACGGGATCTGGTCCTCGATCAGTTCGCGTGCAAGGTCGAAAACACCGGACGGATCATCTTCGCCATTCTCGTCAAGGGCGTCGAGTGCGTTGGTGTAGATCGCCTTTTCGTCGTCTTGTGAAAGAACGCCGTTCTGGACCAGACGACCGATCAGCGAGGTCAGCAGGGCTGCTGACGACAGGGCGCTGGCCTGTGCGCAGAGAAGTTCCGTATCTGTCTTCATGATTGTGTCCCCGTACAAATCAATAGGGATAGTTTGTCAGTTCCTTTGGTGAAAGGAAAGTGGCGATGCGGCATGGCTGTCGCAAATCGCCCCGCAAACCGTCCGAGTGCCGCTCACATTTTATCTCAATCAATTTATGATTGTTTATAGCTGGCGCGCAATACTCTCTTGGGTTGCTGTCCTCCCAAGCGCTTCACTACCCACCTGGCGTTGCAGGTCGCCTCACGCGCGCTGTTCTCGTCGCAGCGGATGGGAAGCCTTGATTGACAAGGCTCGTCCAGTCAAGGGGTCGTTGTCGCGGTCTCTGACTGCGCTTTTCACGGGCTATATTGCCGCGGCGCCCGCCGCCATGCACGCCTGATCCCGGGCGGGGGGGGCACCTTCCGGCGGGGTGGTGCAAGTGTCAAGAACCGCACAATGCCGTGTTTCAAAATGAAGCGATGCCGGAGTCCGAAGAAGACGTGGATCTGCGGATCACGCCAGGTCAGCCGTCACGCGCCAGGCAGTAGCATGTGCCGCCACCCGTCAATCGATCCTCACCGTCACTCTCCAGGCTTTCAGGGTCTTGTGCGCCGCTGGCCACGCTGCGTCGATGTGCCTGCAAGGCTGAGATCCAGACGCTGATAGAATTCGCGGGCGCGCTGCTCGCGGATGCGCGTTTCCAGACGCTCCACCTGTGCCTGCGTTGTTGCCTTCAGCAAGATTTCCAGATCCTCGATCCGTACGCCGTCTGCCTGCATCAGCAGTGCGATCAGCGGGTCTGCCTTGACATCATTGATGCTGAGATCGCTTTCCATGCCCTGTTCCTCCGCAACACGCGCAAAATGTCAGTCAAATGCGACATAATTGTAGAGAAGTGGTCCGAACCGGTGATTTTTTGACCGACGGCTCTCTGCGGTGGATGGTGAAGGGGCCCGATGCACAGGGCGACCAACGCGGATGCCGCAAAGGCTTGCATGTCAGGCAATCCGAAGCATCCGTGCGCTCTGGACAAACTGTGGACAATCTGTGGATAGCGCGGGAAAGGGAACAAATGCGTTTTTGCTATGTTCCGTTCTGTTCACTGCTGGCTTCACCGTACCAGCCTCCCTCCTGTGGAAAACCTTTTTGTCGAAAGCCAAGCTCGATCAGCTGCTTGCATGGTTAATTCTTAAGGTTTCCGGTTTTTCATGGAACGTGTGGCCCGATGTGTCGTTATCGGGCTGAACAGGAGGGCGTCATGGTATTCCGGCTTATCGAACAACTTCGCAACCGCAGCGACCTTGCCGAGCCGACAGGCACCTATCCCGATGGTGCCTTTCCTGCAATGCGCTCCGTCGGTCTTGCCAACGAGCATCCGCGTCTGCGCAAGTCCTACGAACGGGATCTCGCGGCCGCGAGGCGCCTTGCCGACATGGTTCCCGTCTTCCACTGACCGCGCCGCGCCACCGCGTCTGAAACAAATTCCGATGCATTGTCGCATGTGAATGCTTGCGCCATTGTCTTTGTCCAGTGCTGCGCTATATGCGCGCAAATAACAGGGCAGTGGCGTGGGGCATCGAATGTTTCGTAGGACTGGGCTCTCCGGGCTCGATCTTGATCACCTCTTCAATCTATCTCCCAATCCTTACGTCATCGTCGATCCGCAGCTTGTGATGGTCGGCATGAACGATGCCTATCTTGCTGCCACGATGCAGACGCGCGAGGCGCTGTTGGGCCGCGGCATCTTCGATGCGTTTCCGAGCGATCCGGATTCGGGGCATGGACGCATGCTGCGGCAGTCCTTCGCCAAGGTGTTGCAGACACGGCAGGTGGATCATCTGCCGATCATTCCCTATCCGATCGCCAAGCCGGATGGCTCCATGGAAGAGCGCTTCTGGAGCGCGACCCATACACCGATCCTTGGCGAAGACGGTCAGGTGCGGCTGATCCTGCAGCATACGGTGGATGTGACCGAACTGCACATGTTGCGGCAGGCGGCGCCGCAAAATGCATGGAAGATCGAGACGGACGTGCTGCGGCGAGCCGATGCGGTGCAGGGCGAGAACCTGGCGCTGGGGCGTGAGCGGGAATATCTGCGCGGTCTGTTCGAACAGGCACCGGGCTTCATGGCGGTGCTGCGCGGGCCGACCCACGTGTTCGAGATCGCCAATGCGGCCTATCTGGCGCTTGTGGGGCGCAGTGACCTCATCGGCAAGCCTGTGCGCGAAGCGCTGCCTGATATCAGCGGCCAGGGCTTCTTCGAGCTGCTGGATCAGGTCTATCGCACCGGCCAGCCCTACAGCGCGCATGGCGCCATCGTTTCGCTGCAGCGTGGGCCCGATGCCGAGCGGGAGAATCGCTTCCTCGACTTCATCTATCAGCCATTGCGCGACGGCAGCGGCGAGATCATCGGTACCTTCGTACAGGGCCATGACGTGACGGATCTCAAGCGGGCACAGGATGCCGCCAGCGAGAGCGAGAATCGATTCCAGACCCTGGCGCAGTCGCTGCCGAACCATGTCTGGACCGCGACCGCCGAAGGAACGCTGGATTGGGCCAACCTTGCCATGCGCGACTATTCCGGCCTGCCCGAGACACCGGAAGAACTGAGCCGGATTCGTGACCTCGTGCATCACGATGATCTCTCGGTCGTGGCGACGACATGGGCCGCGTCGATCAAGACGGGTGATGCCTATCACACCGAGATGCGGCTGCGCTGCCGGGAAGGCAATTACCGCTGGTTCCTCAGTCGTGCGGTGCCCATCCGAAATGCGCGCGGCGACATTGTCCGCTGGGTCGGCACCAATACGGATATCGAGGAGCAGAAGAAGACGGTCAGCCGGTTGGAAAACCTGGCCAATACGCTTGAAACCCGGGTGGAGGAGCGTACGGCCGAACTGCTGCGCACGCAGGAAGTGCTGCGCCAGAGCCAGAAGATGGAGGCTATCGGCAATCTGGCCGGCGGCATCGCGCACGATTTCAACAATCTTCTGCAGGTCATTACCGGAAACCTGCAATTGCTTGCAAAGGATCTTGCAGGCAACGAGGCGGCCGAGCGGCGGCTGAGCAGTGCGTTGTCCGGAGCCTCGCGTGGCGCGCGCCTTGCCTCCCAGTTGCTCTCGTTCGGGCGACGCCAGCCGCTGGCACCGAAGGTTCTCAATCTCGGCCGGCTGGTGCGGGAAATGGACCACCTGATCCGCCGCAGCCTGGGCGAGGCGATCGAGATCGATACCATCGTCGGTGGTGGTCTGTGGAACACCCTGGTCGACCCATCCAATGTGGAGAATGCGCTTCTCAACCTCGCCATCAATGCACGCGATGCCATGGATGGGCGCGGGCGCCTGACCATTGAACTCGGCAATGCTTATCTCGACGATCGCTATGCCCAGAACGCCTTCGATGTGGAGCCGGGGCAATATGTGATGCTCGCCGTCAGCGATACCGGCTGCGGCATGCCGCCTGAGGTGCTGTCGCGCGCCTTCGATCCCTTCTTCACGACCAAGCCGGAAGGCAAGGGTACGGGCCTTGGGCTTTCCATGGTGTATGGCTTCGTGAAGCAGTCGGGCGGTCACATCAACATTTACAGCGAGGTTGGCAGCGGCACGACGGTGCGCATCTACCTGCCGCGCTCCATGGATGCTGAAGACATGCTCGCGGATGATTCCGGTGGTCCGGTGACCGGCGGCACGGAGACCATTCTCGTGGTGGAGGATGACGAGGCGGTGCGCGACATCACCGTCAGCCTGCTCAGCGAACTCGGGTACAAGGTGCTGAAGGCACGCGATGCGGATAGCGGTCTTGCGATCATCGAAAGTGGCGTGCCGATCGATCTTCTCTTTACCGATGTGGTGATGCCCGGGCGTCTGAAGAGCAGCGAACTGGCCCGCAAGGCCAAGGAGCGCCGACCGGACATCGAGGTCTTGTTCACCTCGGGCTATACCGAAAATTCCATCGTGCATGGCGGCCGGCTGGATCCCGGCGTCAATCTTCTGAGCAAGCCCTATGCCCGCGAAACGCTGGCCCGCAAGATCCGCATGCTGCTGGACAAGGCGAGGCTACGCGGCCCGTCTTCGGACGGTGCAACGACCGTCCCGTCGGCATCGAGTGGTCCGCCTCCATCGATCCGCGTTCTGCTCTGCGAGGACGAGGCGCTGATCCGCATCTCGACGGCTGATTACCTGCAGGATTTCGGCATGACGGTGGTGGAGGCGGGCACGGCGCGCGAGGCGCTGGAGGCCGTCGATGGGGCCGCGATCGACATTCTTGTGACCGATGTGCACCTGCCGGACATGAATGGTCTCGATCTCTTGCGGCGCATGCGCGACACGCATCCGGACCTGCCGGTGATCTTTGCGACCGGCGACATGCATGTGCCGGGATCGGAGGGGCTTGCCAAGGCAAAGCTGGTGACCAAGCCCTATGATTACGACGTGCTGGCGCGCCGTATCCGCGAGATGGTGGGCGATATCCGTCGTTGACATTCAGTCACGTCTCCCCGAAGTCCCGGCGGGGAACCCGTTTCATGATTGGAAGGCAGATCTTGATGTTCAGGCCGAGTTTTGATCCGCAGCCGAGCCTTGATGGTCCGTCGATCTCCATCCGGCCGCTCGGGCGCGACGATTGGGACGGGCTGTTTGCTGCTGCCGGCCATCCCGCCGTCTGGGCCGGCCATCCGGCCAGCGACCGCTACACGCGTGAAAAATTCGAACCGTATTTCGGGCTTCTGCTGGACAGCGGCGGAACCGTTGCCGTCATCGACAGGGCAAGAGACACGATCATCGGCTGTTCGCGCTATTACCCGGCGCCGGATCGTGAAGACAGCCTGTCCATCGGCTACACATTCATCAATCATGAATACTGGGGCGGGCGCACCAATTTCGAGCTGAAGCGGCTGATGCTCGATCATGCGTTTGAAACCTATGACGAGGTGTGGTTCCACATCGCGCCGACCAATATCCGCTCCCAGAAGGCGGTGGCAAAGCTTGGCGCGGAAAACATGTATGAGACGGTGCTGAACCTCTCCGGCGTGCCGGCGCCAGGGTTCTGTTTCCGTCTTGGCAAGAATGCCTGGCTTCTGCGCCGCAAGATGCTTGAAGCTGCCGCGTGAGAAGAGGCGGCAAGCCGGGCTTGCCACCTGCTGGAGGGGCGCCACCGGCGCAATGGCCGGTGGCTTGAAATTCCCCTAAAGCGCCGCGCCATGCTCCTGAACGACCTTGGTCAGGCTGCCGGTTGCCGGGAACAGCGGGATAAGGCAGGCCTGCAAGGCGTGATAGATATCGCCCTTGCCGGGAAACAGCGTATTGGCCGGTACGAGATCCTCGGTGGTTTCTTCGAACCAGCCGCCGTTCTGGCGGTCGAGGAAATGAGCGGCAATCGTAGACCAGATGGTGCGATAGCTCTCCTCGTGGAAGGCGCTCGGCACATGCTGGTTGAGGAAGTGGGCGGCGCCGGCCGCCTCACTCATCGGCCACCACAGCTTGGAGCGCTTGTCGGGCCGGTCCTGCCAGTCGAGCGTATAGAAGAAGCCGCCCTTCTCCTTGTCCCAGCCGAGCGTCATCGAGCGCTCGAACAGGGCTGCGGCCGCCTCCGGCATCCAGGCATGGCGCTTGCCACCCAACGCATAAAGCTGCAGCAGCAGGCGTGCCCATTCCAGCCAGTGGCCCGGCGTCGTGCCGGCCGGACGGAACATCTCGTTCGGATGGTAGTAGTCGCGGTCGACCACCCATTCCTCGGAGAAATGCTCCGCTACGCGAAAACCTTCTTCGCGGGCGCGGCGGTTGATCAAAAGGTCGGCAATGCTCTCCGCCTTTGCCAGATACGGGCGCTCGCCCGTCGCCTCGAAGGCGGCCATCAGGCTCTCGGTCAGGTGCATGTTGGAATTCTGGCCGCGATAGCCGGGCACCGGCTGCCAGTCTTGTGAAAACTCTTCCGCAATCGCGCCGTGGCGCTCCTCCCAGAATTTCGTCTCGATGACCTCGGTAATGTCTGCCAGCATGCTGTCGGCCAGGGGATGGCCGATCACCTTGGCGGAGGATGCCGCCAGCAGCACGAAGGCATGGCCATACCCCTGCTTGGAGGCGTCGGCTGCCCCATCGTCATTCGCCTGCCAGAAATAGCCGCCGTGGGTCTGGTCGCGATGCTTTTCCCAGAGGTAGCGCATGCCGTGATCCACCACGTCGGCGGCACCCGGACGGCCGAGCAGGTGGGCGATCGCGAAGCAGTGCACCATGCGGGCGCTGGCGTGAATGCCACGCACCGGGTTGTGGGTGGTAAGCGGCGCGCCCTGAGGGTCCAGATCGTAGAAACCGCCCTTTGGATTGATGGCGCGGTACTGGAAGAAATCCATCAGGCCTTCCGCCTGGGCAAGAAGCCAGTGGCGATGGTACGGGCGGTCTGCCCAGAGCGAAGGAAGCGGTCCGGCGGCGTTCATGCGAGCTCCGAAACTTGGAATGGCAACGGAACATGCCTATACCGGTCCCGGGAGAGACTGTCATGACCGATTGCAGGCCAGAGCGTTCTCCCGGTAAAATATTGACATAAAGATATCTTTATGTGATTAACCCTGATCTGCCATCCAAGCCCCCGAGGAGAGTGCCTGTGTTTGATCATCTGTTTGGTCCCGAAGGAGCGGCGCGCAACGGTCACGAGATCTTCGAGGCGCTGGCGAAGGCCGCGCGCGAGCGCATTCTCATTCTGGATGGCGCCATGGGCACGCAGATCCAGGGGCTGGGCTTCGATGAGGATCATTTCCGCGGCGAGCGTTTCATCGGCTGCGCCTGCCACCAGCAGGGCAACAACGACCTGCTGATTCTGACGCAGCCGCAGGCGATCGAGGAGATTCACTATCGCTATGCCATGGCGGGCGCGGATATCATCGAGACCAATACCTTCTCCTCGACCCGCATCGCCCAGGCCGATTACCAGATGGAAGGGGCGGTCTACGATCTCAACCGCGAAGGCGCGCAGGTGGTGCGCCGGGCGATCGAGCGGGCGATGCGCGAGGATGGCAAGCGCCGTTTTGTGGCCGGCGCCATCGGTCCGACCAACCGCACCGCGTCCATCTCGCCGGATGTCAACAATCCCGGCTACCGCGCTGTTTCCTTTGATGATCTGAGGCTTGCCTATGCCGAGCAGATCGACGGTCTGATCGATGGCGGTGCCGACATCATCCTGATCGAGACGATCTTCGATACGCTGAACGCCAAGGCGGCGATCTTTGCCTGCGAGGAGCGCTTCGAGGCGAAGGGCATCCGCCTGCCCGTGATGATTTCCGGCACGATCACCGACCTTTCCGGCCGCACGCTGTCCGGTCAGACGCCGACGGCCTTCTGGAATTCGGTTCGCCACGCCAACCCGTTCACCATCGGCTTCAACTGTGCGCTGGGGGCAGATGCCATGCGCCCGCATCTGCAGGAAGTGTCGGCGGTGGCCGATACCTTCGTCTGCGCCTATCCGAATGCCGGCCTGCCGAACGAATTCGGCCAGTACGACCAGTCGCCGGACGACATGGCGCGGCAGGTGCGCGAATTCGCCAGGGAAGGCCTCGTCAACGTGGTCGGCGGCTGCTGCGGCTCTACCCCTGAGCATATCCGCGCCATTGCCGAGACGGTGAAGGAATTTGCCCCGCGCCAGGTGCCGGAACACCGGCCCTTCATGTCGCTCTCCGGTCTCGAACCGTTCACGCTCACCAAGGACATTCCCTTCGTCAACGTGGGCGAGCGCACGAACGTCACGGGCTCGGCCAAATTCCGCAAGCTGATCACAGCTGCCGACTATACCTCGGCACTTGCGGTCGCCCGCGACCAGGTGGAAAACGGTGCCCAGATCATCGACATCAACATGGACGAGGGCCTCATCGATTCCGGCCGCGCCATGGTGGAGTTTTTGAACCTCATCGCTGCCGAGCCGGATATCGCGCGCGTTCCCGTGATGATCGATTCGTCAAAATTCGAGATCATCGAGGCCGGCCTCAAATGCGTGCAGGGCAAGGCCGTGGTGAACTCCATATCGCTAAAGGAAGGCGAGGAGAATTTTGTCCGGCAGGCCCGTCTGATCCGCCGCTATGGCGCCGCTGTGGTCGTGATGGCCTTCGACGAGCAGGGGCAGGCCGATACCTATGCCCGCAAGGTGGAGATCTGCCGGCGCGCCTACAAGATCCTGACGGAACAGGCGGGCTTTGCGCCGGAAGACATCATCTTCGACCCCAATATCTTCGCGGTCGCCACCGGCATTGAGGAGCATGACAATTACGGCGTCGATTTCATCGAGGCAACGCGCACCATCCGGCAGGAAATGCCACTGGTGCATATTTCCGGCGGTGTTTCGAACCTCTCCTTCTCCTTCCGCGGCAACGAGCCGGTGCGCGAGGCCATGCATGCGGTGTTCCTCTACCACGCCATCCAGGCGGGCATGGACATGGGCATCGTGAATGCCGGCCAGCTGGCGATCTACGAGAATATCGATCCGGACCTGCGCGAGGCCTGCGAGGACGTGGTGCTGAACCGCCGCAAGGATTCGACCGAGCGCATGCTGGAAGTGGCCGAGCGCTTCCGTGGCGCCGGCGCCAAGGAGGCCAAGGCGCAGGATCTCGCCTGGCGCGAATGGCCGGTGGAAAAGCGTCTGTCGCATGCACTGGTCAACGGCATCACCGATTTCATCGAGGTGGATACCGAGGAGGCCCGCCAGCAGGCGGAGCGTCCGCTGCATGTCATCGAAGGGCCGTTGATGGCCGGCATGAACGTGGTGGGCGATCTGTTCGGCTCCGGCAAGATGTTTTTGCCGCAGGTGGTGAAATCCGCCCGCGTGATGAAGCAGGCGGTTGCCGTGCTGCTTCCCTACATGGAAGAGGAAAAGCGCCTCAACGGCGGCGACGAGAAGCAGGCCGCCGGCAAGGTGCTGATGGCGACCGTGAAGGGCGATGTGCACGATATCGGCAAGAACATCGTCGGCGTCGTGCTCGCCTGCAACAATTACGAGATCATCGATCTCGGCGTCATGGTGCCGGCGACGAAGATCCTCGAGGTGGCGAAGGAACAGAAGGTCGATATCATCGGCCTCTCCGGCCTCATCACGCCGTCGCTGGATGAAATGGTGCATGTGGCCGCCGAAATGGAGCGCCAGGGCTTTGACATGCCGCTGCTGATCGGCGGTGCGACCACCAGCCGTGTGCACACGGCCGTCAAAATCCATCCGCAATACAAGGCGGGGCAGGCGGTCTATGTAACGGATGCCAGCCGCGCCGTCGGCGTCGTCTCCAGCCTGCTCGCCGAAGGCGGCCGCGAGGCCTATGTCGAAACGATCCGGGCCGAATATGCCAAGGTGGCGGCGGCCCACGCCCGCGCCGAGGCGGAGAAGGTGCGCCTGCCGATCGAGCGGGCGCGCGCCAATGCGCAGAAGATCGACTGGGCGGCCTATCAGCCGACCACGCCAAGCTTTACCGGCACCAAGGTGTTCGAGGATTACGCGCTGGACGAGCTTGTGCCCTATATCGACTGGACGCCCTTCTTCCAGACCTGGGAGTTGAAGGGGCGTTTTCCGGCGATCCTTGAGGACGAAAAGCAGGGCGAGGCGGCGCGCCAGCTCTATGCCGATGCGCAGGCCATGCTGAAGAAGATCGTGGAGGAAAAGTGGTTCCGTCCGCGCGCCGTCATCGGCTTCTGGCCGGCCAATGCGGTGGGCGACGACATCCGCCTGTTCACCGACGAGAACCGCGCCGAAGACCTCGCGACCTTCTTCACGCTCCGTCAGCAGCTTTCCAAGCGCGATGGCCGTCCGAACGTGGCCCTCAGCGATTTCGTCGCCCCGCTCGAGAGCGGCAAGGTGGACTATGTCGGCGGCTTCGTGGTGACGGCCGGCATCGAGGAGGTGGCGATCGCCGAACGCTTCGAGCGCGCCAACGACGACTATTCCTCGATCATGGTCAAGGCGCTCGCCGACCGCTTTGCCGAGGCCTTTGCCGAGCGCATGCATGAACAGGTGCGCCGCGAGTACTGGGGCTATGCCAGGGACGAAAGCTTTTCCAACGAAGAGCTGGTGGCGGAAGCCTATGCCGGCATCCGCCCGGCGCCCGGTTATCCCGCCCAGCCCGACCACACCGAAAAGCGCACGCTGTTCGATCTCCTGAAGGCCGAGGAAACCACTGGCGTGGTGCTGACGGAAAGTTTTGCCATGTGGCCCGGCTCCTCCGTCTCCGGCCTCTATATCGGCCATCCCGACAGCTATTACTTTGGCGTGGCCAAGGTGGAGCGCGACCAGGTGGAAGACTATGCCCGTCGCAAGGGCATGGAGATCACCGAGGTTGAACGCTGGCTGGGGCCTGTGCTGAACTACGTGCCGGTGAGCGGCGAGGAGGCGGTGGACGACGCGGCGTGAGGGGGGCTTTACTCTTCCAGACGCATATGGATGACCGGCATCAGTTATGGACTTCCGGGAACGCTAGGAAGCGGTTTTCAGCCTCCCTATTGCTCCCGGCCGTTGCGTCCCAACTGCAGTTCTTCCTCAATTGATCTCGTTCTTGGGCGCAGGGCGTTGATGAAGCTGTTTGCCTTTTCCCGTAACCAAGACAGCGCACGGTCCCTGTTGACGGCATCCTCAAGATCTCCGACGCGGAGAGTTGCAGAAACCTGTGGACGTGCCTGAGCGAAATCCACTGTTGCAAATGGAAGTTCTTCTTTGATTTCCGATGCCTGAGCTGAAAGCGCTTGCGACGTATGCTCTCCTATCGAGCCGCTGCGGAATGATAGGAACACGCCCACAGTATCCGGGTTTACCTCACGGTAAACGGTTATCCATGCCGAGCCGGAAGCCGAGCCGAGTTTGAACGTAATTTTGCCCCCGATGGAGGGTTTCGGCACTAGTTGATCAGGGTCATCAAGTTTCAGATCTTGCAGGAAATCTTCCCAAAACGATTTGTTTACCTCCCTGCGTCTAATCAAGATTTCTGTCCGCTCGGGCGAAGTTTCCAATTCTTCTTCTATGCTTTGTTCTTCAGCAATAACTGTGCCGTTCGGCAGAGATATGACAGTTCTCACAACTGATTGGGTGCGTACCAGCACCCTGGGCACAAGTAATTTGCCGCCGTCCGGGGTTCTATAGACCGGCATTTCAACGAGACCGAATGTGAAGTGCAAGCCAGCATGTGCTTGCAGATAATCCGATATAGCCTCAACACCCTCCCGTATCCCGTCGCCTACGATTAGCAACAAAAATCTTCCGCGGCGCAGGTTATAGCTCAGAGCATCATTGAAAAATATCTCATTGATCTCGTATCCGCCGTTGCGGAGAATATCGACGACAACGTTACCTTTCCGACCTGTTCGACGGCTAACCTCACGCTGGACATCTGATGCTGACCACTTCGTCAGTTCCTTGGAATAGTCGAGTATTTGGCCAACCACCTCGCGTCGGCTCTGCGAATTCCTCCAGAGTTTGCACTCGACGATCACTGGCATCCCGTCTGCAGTCACGAGAAAATTGTCGATTGGTCCCGCGGGTGTTCGAAGCTCTGTGCATATGGAAACGGCACCGGTGAAGAGTGGGTCAATTTCAGCGATAGGTAAGCACAGCGGATGCTTATGTATAAGATCCCGAATTTCGCTCTCGGCCATTCCATGCCCCGATGCTCCGAGGTCAAGTTCAACGGCTAGAGAGACGGAATTATCATCCGCTGAAATCAATAAAGGTGTCGTATGTTGCCGCTTCACTCTTTGGCTCTCCGCATTTGGAGATAGTTAGATATATTCATTGTCACACTCTGGCGGATGATTGAAACCTGCCTCACCCCTCCACCCGCACCAGCATCGCCGTGGTATCATCGCTCTGCTTGAAGCGTGGGTATTTGAGCCCGTCCGGGTCCACCTCGCGCTCCAGATGCCTGAGTTCCGCGATAAGGGACCCAAGACCGGCGGTGGCGGCGCGGCGGACGAGGTTGGCGGCATCCGTCGTCTTGTAGAGGCTGACGAGATCGGCAAGGCCATCCGAGCAGATCACGGCGGTGGCGCCGCCCGAGAGCGGGATCGTCTGGAGCGCCAGATGGTCGGCCGCCTCGGGGACAAGGCCCAGCGACCAGACCCAGCCCTCCGGCGTGTTCTGTCTGGCACGGCTTGCCCTCAGATCCTGAAGCGTCTGCGGATCGTGAACGAGGGCGCCCGCCGCCCCGATGCCGCCGAGGCGGGAAAGATGGGCGCGGGCGGCGGCCTGTTCCCGTTCGAAGGCCTGGGGCAGGGCGGTCAGCGTCTCGGCGCGACCGTCATCATGCAGGAGATAGACGACGCTGTCCCCGAGGCCGAAGAATTCGAGGCCGCGCTCCGTGACGCGGAGCCCTGCCAGCGCGGCCGCCGGCCAGGCATAGCGTGGCTGTTCGCCCGCCGTCGCATCGAAGAGTGTGCGCGCATCGGCGCTGATGGCGCGCAGCACATCTGCGACCTCCACCTCCGGCGTCAGCTCCACGGCCATCCGCCGCGTCGCGTAATCGGCAATCCAGGCGGCATCTGTGTCATGGCTGGTCATGAACTGCCGGTCGCCGAGGCCGGTGGCGCCGTCCAGCACGAAGGCGGCGGTTCGGTTGGCACCAAAACGGTCCTCGTTGGGACGGCCCGGTTTGCCAGCATCGGAGAGGCTGGCAATGACGTCGAGACGAAAGGTCATGGGAGGTTACTCGAAGCGGTCGATGATGCTGATGCCGCTTTCGCGGAAGCTGTCCATGGCGGGAAGGGCTTCTGCCGCATCGGTGAGGCTGATGTGGCGGCCAATGAGCTTCTCCGGTTGCAGCGTGCCGGCCTCGATCATCGACAGCATGGCATCGTAGCGCCAGGCCTGCATGCCATGGCTGCCATAGATTTCCAGCTCATGGGCGATGACCCGCGCCATCGGGATCTGCGGCATGGCATGGTCGGCCAGCATCAGGCCCACCTGCACATGGCGGCCGCGCCGCCTGAGGTTGGAGATCGAGTTGCAGCAGGTCTGCGGATGGCCGAGCGCATCGACGGAAACATGCGCACCGCCGCCGGTCACCTCGCGCACGGCCTCCGCCACATCGGCCACGTCGCGGCTGTTGATGGTCACATCGGCGCCGAGGTCGCGCGCCAGCGACAGCTTGTCCGCGGCAATGTCGATCGCCACGATGCGCGCGCCAAGTCCCTTGCCGATCATGATGGCCGAGAGGCCGACGCCGCCGCAGCCATGCACGGCAAGCCACTCGCCGCCCTTCAGCCGTCCCTGGTCCACCACGGCGCGGAAGGAGGTGGCGAAGCGGCAGCCAAGGCTCGCCGCCGTCGCATAGGACATGCTTTCCGGCAGCGATACAAGGTTCTGCTCGGCATGGTCGATCGCCACATATTCGGCAAACGAACCCCAGTGGGTGAAGCCCGGCTGGAACTGCGCCTCGCAGACCTGCTGGTTGCCCGAGCGGCATTCATGGCAATGTCCGCATCCGGAGACGAAAGGCACGGTGACGCGGTCACCCACCTTGAAGCGGCGCACGTCACGCCCTGTCGCGGCAATCACACCGGCAAATTCATGGCCCGGCACATGCGGCAGGTGGATATCGGAATCATGCCCCATCCAGCCGTGCCAGTCGCTGCGGCAGAGGCCCGTTGCCTTGACCGCGATCACCACGCCATCGTCGGACGGCGTCGGATCGGGCAGGTTGGCAACCACCGGCGCTTCACCGAAACGTTCGTAATAGAGGGCGCGCATGATCTCGTCTCCTGTCATAAACCGGGCATAGCAGTAGCCTGATTTGCCCGGATCGCAAGAGGCTCGGCTCAGTCTCCCAGCACCATCAGTCCATCCTGCTGCAGCGAAAGCGAAACGGTGTCGCCCGTCTTCGGCAGAACGGCAGACGGCTGGTTGAACATGTCGAAGGAGACGATGTTGCCGCCGAGATCCACCTTGGTGCGCAGAACCGAGCCGAGGAAGTTCGAGGAGATCACGGTGCCGGAGAGCGCCGCATCGCCGTTTGCGGCATCCGCCAGCGTGGCGGCTTCGGGACGGAAGGCGAGGGAGATGCTGCTGCCATCGGCCTTGCCCGTGACCGGCTGCGACAGCTGCAGCGTTTTGTTACCGATCTGCACGGTGCCGGCTGCGCCATTCACCAGCACGGCCTGCACCACGTTCAGCGTGCCGACAAAATTGGCGACGAAGCGGGTGGTCGGGCGGTTGTAGATTTCGCCCGGCGTGCCGATCTGGTCGGCCTTGCCGGCATTCATTACCACGATGCGGTCGGAAATGGACAATGCCTCTTCCTGGTCATGCGTGACGAAGACGGTGGTGATGCCAAGCTGGCGCTGGATCTGGCGGATTTCCTCGCGCAGCGACACGCGGATCTTGGCATCGAGCGCCGACAGCGGCTCGTCGAGCAGCAGGACCTGCGGCTTTGGCGCCAGGGCGCGCGCGAGCGCCACGCGCTGCTGCTGGCCACCGGACATCTGGTAGGGATAGCGGTCGGCCAGATGCTCGAGATGGATCAGCTTCAGCATCTCCTTCACGCGGGTCTCGATCTCCCCCTTCGGCTTGCCTGCCACCTTCAGCCCGAAGGCCACGTTGTCGAAGACATTCATGTTGGGAAACAGCGCATAGGCCTGGAACACCATGCCGATATTGCGCTGGTTGGGGCGAAGGTTGGTCTGGTTCTTGCCGTCGATCTCGATGGTGCCGCCGGTCGGCGTTTCGAAGCCGGCAATCATGCGCAGCACGGTGGTCTTGCCGCAGCCGGATGGGCCGAGGAAGGAAATGAATTCGCCCTTCTCAATCGCCATATTGAAGTCATGGACGACCTTCACGGTGCCGAAGGATTTTTGCAGATGGGTCAGTGTCAGAAAACTCATGGATAAAAATCCTCAAACCGGGCGCTGCGGGGTTTTCTGCAGCCGGGAAACAAGCTGCATCAGGCCAAGGCAGGCCCAGGTGATGCCGAAGGCGATAACCGCCAGCGCGGCAGGTTCATAGGCCCGGTTGGCGCCGAGCAACTGCATGTAGGGGCCGAAGGCGGGCTTGTTCAGAAGCGCCGCCATGGTGAACTCGCCCATCACGATGGCGAAGGTGACGAAGGCGCCGGACATCACGGCAACGGTGACATTCGGCAGGATCACGCGGCCGATGATGGTGGCCCAGCCGGCGCCGAGGCTCTGGGCGGCCTCCGTCAGCGTCGTCACGTCGATCGTGCGAAGCCCCGTATCCACCGCGCGGTACATGTAGGGAAGGCTGAGCGTCGCATAGCCGAACACCAGCAGCACGTCGGTGCCGACATAGGAGCCCGTCAGCGGCAGCCAGCTCGAGGTATTGTAGAGCCGGATATAGCCGAACACGATGACGATCGCCGGAATGACCAGCGGCAGCAACGTGACGAACTCGATATAGGGGCGAAGATAGGGCAGCTTCAGCCGCACCCAGTAGGCCGTCGGCACCACCAGGAATACGCCGAAGACGATGGTCAGCAGTGCCATCCACACGGAGTAGCCGAAGGTCTCGTGGAAGCGGCTGTCGGCGAAGACCTTGGCATAGGCATCGAAGGAATATTCGCCGCGCCGCATCTTCAGCGAGAAATTGGTCATGCCGACGAGCGGCAGGATGAAATAGATGAGGCCGATGATCAGCGCGGCCCAGGCCCAGAGACGTTTCATTTCAGCCACCTCTCGCTGCGGGCGCGAAGCCAGATGTAGATCGCATTGGCGCAGCCGGTCACGACGATCATGCCGAAGGCCAGTGCATAACCAAGATGCGGATCGCCGAGCACATCGCCGCGAATCTGGGCATAGAGCAGGATCGGCACGATATTGAGCGAGGAGCCTGTCAGCGCGATCGCGGTTGCCACGGCGCCGAAGGCATTGGCAAACAGGAGCGCCAGCGTGCCGAGCAGCGAGGGCAGCAGGATGGGAAAGCCCACCATGCGCCAGTACTGGCCGTTGGTCGCGCCGAGAATGGCGGCCGCCTCCCGCCATTCCTTCTTCAGCCCGTCCAGCGCCGGCGTGATGATCAGGACCATCAGCGGGATCTGGAAGAACAGATAGGTGACCGTCAGGCCCCAGAAGGAAAGAATGTTGAAGCCCAGCATGCGCAGGTCCACACCGAATTCGCTGCGCAGGAACAGGTTGACGAGGCCGACGGGCCCGAGCGTTGCCAGGAAGGCGAAGGCAAGCGGCACGCCGGCAAAGTTCGATGCGACGCCGGAAAAGGTCAGGAGCGGATCGCGGATCGAGCGCGGCAGGCCGCCCAGCACCACGGCGGCGGCCATGGCGAAGCCGATCAGGCAGCCGAGGATCGCGGACATGAAGCTGATCTTGATGGAAATCCAGTAGGCCGCCAGAATCGAGGGCGTGAAGAGCCCCGCCACATTGGAAAGCGTGAAGCCGCCATCCGCGGTCTGGAACGCGCCGATGACGATCTTCATCGTCGGCAGGATCAGGAACAGCAGAACGAAGGCGGCAAATGGCACGACACCCAGCCAGTGCATCGGGAAGCGCGCGAACCGTCCTGGCGGCGCAGCGCTGTTGGCCTTCGTGGCCGTCTCTGTCGACATCTCGTCTTGCCCCTCTTTCCTGCAGTCATCGCAGGTTATGCAAAAACGGTGCCGCCTCGATTGTCAAATGCGAGGCGGCACCGGATTTCAGTTCAGTTACTTGACGTTGGCGCCAACGACCTTGTCCCAGCCGCCGGTGACGGCAGCCTTGTTGGCATCGACTTCCTCGAGCGTCGGGAAGTAGGCCTTTTCATAGGCGGCTGCCGGCGGCAGCTTGGCGATCAGGTCCTGCGGAACCTTGCCGGCCTTGACCATGGCGTTGAAACGGACCGGGTGGCAGTAGCCCTTCAGCCACAGGTTCTGGCCTTCGTCGGAATAGAGGTGCTCCATCCACAGCTTGGCGGCGTTCGGGTGCGGTGCATAGGCCGAGATGCCCTGAACGTAGACGCCGGCCAGAACGCCAGACGCCGGAACGACGACGTCCACCGGCGGGTTGCCGGCCAGCGTGTCCTTGGCGGCCAGCGCATTATAGTCCCACATCACGACGATCGGGGTTGCGCCCTGTGCCAGCGTGCCGGACTTGCCGATGACGGGGACGAAGTTGCCGGCCTTGTTGAGTTCGGCGAAATACTTCAGGCCGGCTTCGCCGGCATCCTTGCCAGCCTTGGCGCCACCTGCCATGCCGGCCGCGAGAACACCGAGAATGGCCTGGTTCGAGGCACGCGGGTCGCCGGCAAGCGCAACCTGGCCGGCATATTCCGGCTTCTTCAGGTCAGACCAGTCCTTCGGCGTGTTCTTCACCAGGTCCTTGTTCACCAGAAGCGACATGACGCCGTAATAGTCGCCGTACCAGTAGCCTTCGGCGTCCTTCAGGTTGTCAGGGATTTCGGCCCAGGTGGAGACCTTGTAAGGCTGAAGCAGGCCTTCCTTCTTCATCTGCGGACCGAAGGCGAGGCCCACGTCCACGACGTCCGGAGCCTGCGGGCCCTTGTTGTCCTTGTTGGCCTTGATGGCTTCGACTTCGTCTGCCGAGCCGGCGTCCGGGTTCAGTTCGTTGACCTGGATTTCCGGATACTTCTTCTTGAACGAAGCGATCACATCGCCATAGCCGCACCAGTCGTGGGGCAGGGCGATCGTCGTCAGCATGCCTTCCTTCTTGGCGGCAGCAATCAGTTCTGCGCTCGGTTCGGCATAGGCGAGGCTTGCCGTCGCAACGACCATGGCAGTGGTCATGGAAAGCAGTCGATGGAACTTGGTCATCACGATGTCCTCCTGGGGTGTTGTCGTGTGGCGCGACTCGTAGAGTCGTTTGATGAATGGCATGTGACAGGATTGTTAACACTGACGATGGCGATGCCGCCTTGCGTTCTCCTTCTTCTTTTGGCGTCTTTACAGTGGCTTAGCTTCCTTCCGCCGGCGTCGGCCGGCGAAACAGCCTTGACCGTTCGAAGAGCTTTTCCAGTGAATTCATGCGCTCACGGGTCTTTTCCCAGGCCGCACTCTGCACCGCCTCGATCAGCGCCTCCACCGTGAACAGCGTCACCACGGACGAATCCCAGGCGGACGGCGCCTCGATGCTGATCTTGAACACATGGCGGGCATGGCGGGCGACCGGAGAGGCCCAGACATCGGTGAACAGGATGATATCCACGCCGCTGGCCGCCGACGCTTCTGCGAGCGTCGCAAGTTCCTGCTCGTAGCGACGGATGTCGAAAATCACCAGCACGTCGCCGGGGCTCATGTTCAGGAGATATTGCGGCCAGGAACTGCGATTGGTGGAGATGAGCGTTGTCTTCGGCCGGATCACCTGCATGTGGGTGAAGAAGTATTCGGCAAGCGCGCCCGTAATGCGACCGCCAACGAAATAGAGGCTGCGCTTTTCGTCCCGCAGGAGTGCGGCCGCGCCATCGAAAGTCGCGACATCGAGACTGCTCAGGGTGTCGCGCAGATTGGCGGTGATGGCATCGGCGAAGCGGTTGAGAATATGGGCTGTCGGCGCGCCGGCCGCCCAGCGGTCGTGCTTGGCAATCGGGCTTGAAATGGTTGCTTCCAGATCCTGATGCAGGTGCTGCTGGAACTCCGGATATCCCTTGTAGCCGAGCTTTTGCACCATGCGGGCCACGGTCGGCGTTGATACGCCGGCATTTTCCGCAACGGTCGTAATACTGCCGAGGCCGGACACCGGATAGTGTTCCAGCAGGCTGTCGGCCAGCTTTCGCTCGGCAGGCGTCAGTCCGTCATAGTTCAGACGGATGACGTCCAGCACCGTGTGTGGAGGTGACGTCACGTTTCCCTGTTTTCCCCTTGCCGGTCTTCTGCCGGTTTACATGCAGGAATTAACAATCGACTGCGGATGAAAGTCAATGTGTCCGCTGAAAAGAATCTTTCAGCATGGTGATTGACGGCGACCCAATGTTGAAGAATTCTCTTCTTCATGATCACAGGGGGCTGGATGATCCATGCTTGCGCAGACGCACCTGCTGACTGAGGCGGACGGGCAACCGGTCGCTGTGGAAAACCCGCAAGGACGCGGCGAGGTTCTCCTCGTGTGCGAGCATGGCGGTCGCCTGCTTCCTGCATCGCTCGGAACGCTCGGTCTATCGGCAGAGGCGCTGTCCTCGCATATCGCCTGGGATCCCGGCGCGCTCCCGGTCGCGATGATCATGGCAAGGCAGCTCGATGCCGTTCTCATCCACCAGCGCTTTTCGCGGCTCGCCTATGATTGCAATCGTCCGCCGGAATCGCCCGGCGCCATCCGTGATGTCAGCGAAGTCTATCAGATTCCCGGCAATGCGAACCTGACGGACGGGGAGAAGGCGGCGCGTGCGCAAGCCATCTATCTGCCGTTCCGCAGCCGGATTGCGCAGGAGATTGCCGCGCGCCGTGCGGCGGGCAGACCGACAGTGCTTGTCACCGTCCACAGTTTCACACCCATCTATTTCGGTCAGCCGCGCGCGGTGGAGATCGGCATCCTGCACGAGCGGGATGCCCGTCTTGCCGATGCGCTCCTCAAGGCGGCCAAGACCACGCATCTCTATCGCATCGCGCGCAACGAGCCGTATGGGCCCACGGACGGGGTGACCCATACGCTGGAAGAGCACGCCATTCCGGCGGGCCTGCTCAACGTGATGATCGAGGTGCGCAACGACCTTATTCAGGAGGAAACCGGCCAAGGGGTTGTGGCCGATTTCCTGACGGGGCTGCTCGGCGAGACACTCGCCGACATGCACCGATCATAAAAAGACGAAGACCCCGCGGGAGCAGTTGTTTGCGTGACCGCAGCGAAAGCTGCGCAAGTTCAATCTCGGAATCCGTCCGGCAGACGGCGGATCTTGTGAACAGGGGAACGTCATGTCCGATTATACTGAAAGCGATAAGAAGCAGGATATCCAGATCCTGCACTCCATGGGCTATGCGCAGGAACTCGAGCGTCGCATGAGCTCGTTTTCCAATTTTGCCATTTCCTTCTCGATCATCTGCATCCTGTCCGGCGGCATCAATTCGCTGGGGCAGGCAACGGCCGGGGCCGGTGGTGCTTCCATCGGCATCGGCTGGCCGCTGGGCTGCCTGATCTCCGGCATCTTCGCGCTGGGTCTGGCGCAGATCAGCTCCGCCTATCCGACAGCCGGCGGCCTCTATCACTGGGGCTCCATCCTCGGCAACCGGTTTACCGGCTGGCTGTCGGCCTGGCTCAACCTGCTTGGCCTCGTCACCGTGCTCGGCGCGATCAATGTCGGCACCTTCTACTTCTTCTTCGGCGCCTTCGGTACCACGTTCGGCATCGAGGATACGCTTGTCCATCGCGTCGTCTTTGCTGCCGTCATCACGGCACTGCAGGCCCTGATCAATCATTTCGGGATCGGCCTGACCGCCAAGCTGACCGATTTCTCCGGTTATCTGATCTTTGCCACCGCGCTGGCTCTCACCATCGTGTGTCTGGTGTCTGCGCCGAGCTACGAGTTTGCCCGGCTCTTCACCTTCGCCAACTACACGGGCCAGCCGACAATGGCTGCCGATGGCACGATGACGGGCGCGGCGGTCTGGCCGAATGTCGTCTCGGGCGGCATGGCCTTCCTGCTTGGCCTGCTTCTGCCGATCTACACCATCACCGGCTATGATGCCTCTGCCCATACCTCGGAGGAAACGGTGAAGGCGGCCGTCTCCGTGCCGAAGGGCATGGTGTCTGCCGTCATATGGTCCGCCGTGTTCGGCTACATCATGCTGTGCGCCTTCGTCCTGATGCTGCCCAACATGGAGGATGCGGCCAAGCAGGGCTGGAACGTGTTCTTCTGGGCCATGGATACCCAGGTGAATGCCACGGTGAAGACCGTGCTCTACGCGCTGATTTTCGTCTCGCAGTTCCTCTGCGGCCTGGCGACGGTCACCTCCGTCTCGCGCATGATCTTCGCCTTCTCGCGCGACAAGGGCCTGCCCGCCTCGGCGGCGCTTGCCAAGGTCAGCACGAAATACCGCACGCCGGTGGCGGCCATCTGGACGGGGTCGATCCTGTCGGTCCTGTTCATCTGGTTCACCTCGGCGATCACGATTGCCGGGACGCCGGCCTATTCGATCGTCGTGTCCTGCACGGTCATCTTCCTGTTCCTGTCCTTTGCCCTGCCGATCGCGCTTGGCCTGGTGGCCATCGGCACGCCGAAGTGGCCGAAGATGGGGCCGTGGAACATGGGGATCGGTACCTACAAGCTGGTGTCAGTGCTGGTGATCATCTCGATGGCCATCATCTTCTACATCGGCGTGCAGCCGCCAAACGACTGGGCGCTGGAAATCACCGTCGGCTTCCTTGTGCTGACGGCGATCGTCTGGTTCGGCTTCGAGAACCGTCGTTTCATGGGCCCGCCGATCGGCGACGCCATCGCCAAGCGCAAGGCCGAGATTGCTGCCGCCGAGGCAGCCGTCGGCGAGGCCTGAGCCATCGCCGGCATCCTGCCGCCGCGCGGGGAGGCGCGGCGGTATCCTCCTTTCGAACGGATATCGATATGACTTCGACTTATACCTTTGACGACCTGAAGATCGACGTGGCGGCCGGGCGGATCGACACCGTGATCGCGGCGCAGGTGGACATGCAGGGCCGTCTGATGGGCAAGCGCTTTCAGGCGGAATATTTCGTCGACAGCGCCTTTAAGGAAACGCACAGCTGCAACTATCTGCTGGCGACCGACATGGAGATGGAAACCGTGCCGGGCTACAAGGCCAGCAGCTGGGAGAAGGGTTACGGCGACTATACGATGAAGCCGGACCTTGCGACGCTGCGCAAGCTGCCGTGGCTTGAAGGCACTGCGCTTGTGCTGTGCGACGTGCTCGATCACCATACCCATGAAGAGGTGCCGCACTCGCCCCGCACGATCCTGAAGACCCAGGTGAAGCGTCTGGCGGATATGGGCTATACCGCCTTCATGGCGAGCGAACTCGAATTCTTCCTGTTCGACCAGAGTTTCGAGGCCGCCCTCGCGCGCGGCCTCGAAACTCTGGTC
>NZ_VJMG01000082.1 GCF_007004135.1 Affinirhizobium straminoryzae | reverse complement strand
CCTAAAACCTCGCGCGTGGCTCTCGCCAGTGCCACGCGCGAGGTTTTAGGCATCGGCGACCTCATCGAGCGCATGCTGATGCGCGCGTCCGATTCCTTCGAGCGGGACAATCTGGCCAAGCTGATGGACATCCCGCCATTGGAAGCGCGTGTGGACAGGCTTCAGCAAGAGGTAAAGGTCTATCTCTCCAAACTCGGCCGCATGGGCCTCTCCCCGGAAGACAGCCGTCGTTCCATCGATATCATCGACTACGCGATCAATCTCGAACATATCGGCGATATCATCGAAAAGGGTCTGCTGGCGCAGGTCACAAAGAAGGCGACGCTCGGCCTCAGATTCTCCGAAGACGGTCACCGCGAGCTGCGCACGCTGTTTGAGTTGACGCTCGACAATTTGCGCATTGCGCAGACCATTTTCGTCACGCGCGACTTCCGCCTTGCCCGCCAGATGATGGAAGTGAAAGTCGAGGTGCGTCGTATGGAAAAGGAATCCGCCGAGCGCCATATCGAACGACTGCGTGACGGGAAGCTGGAAAGCCTTCAGACGAGTTCGCTGCATCTGGACATCCTGCGCGATCTCAAGCGGATCAATGCCCACATCGTCTCGGTCGCCCATCCGATCCTGGATAACAGCGGCCTGCTGATCGAAAGCCGCCTTCGCTCCGTTGCCGAGCTGGATTCAGAGCCGGCGGGTCGTCGCGTGCATCAGTCGTAACGATGTGGCTCAATTTTCGGCTCCTGCCGCGCCTGCGCATCGTCCAGGAACTGATGCTGGAGCGTGGCATCGTCGTTTCTTGCGAAGGGGTCCGCCAACGGGGTCGAAAATTGGGGCTTGCTCACGCAAGGCAAATCCGTCGCGTCCCCTCAGGGAGTCTGGCTGTCGATTGCGCTCGAACGTGGGCCATATCTGCGTGTTGGCGTGATCCACGCGCAGGTCGGAGAAAGGAAAATAGTCAGGCTGGGAGATCGAGTGTGGCGGCTCAGGGGGAGACGGAAACGCGGATTGAACGATGCTGACATCAATACTTTTATCGACGATCGGCGGGGAAGGATTGTCGGTATCGGGATCCAGGCGGTCGCATCCGCCACGAGGTCCGATCTGTCTGGGCCGTGAATTTTGGCTGAAGCAACGAGGGAACGGTTTGTTTCAGGCATCGTCTTGCATGGCTATCACAGGGTGATCCCCTTCGCAGAGCGCATCTCGCGCGAGCCAAACCCGCATCGGCGCTCTTCTTAACGAGTGAGCGCAGGTTCATCACGTCGTCTGTCATCGGTGGTGTCCCTCAGGTTGAGCTTGAACCAACCGAACCGACAGGAAATCACCGGTGACCACCTGCGACACCGCAATGAACGATTCCTGCGCCAGAGCTGATCTCAATCAGTTCCTGCCCCACGGGACGAGGGGATCAAGCGCAATCCGGCCGCCGCCGTAAACGACAAGGGCCAATGCCATGGCGGCCCAGGGAAGATGGAAATTGACCCAGCCATCCGGAATGGTCAGCTGGATGACGGCCGTCATCGTCAGCAGGCCGAGGGCCGCATAGCGCGTGAACAGGCCGAGCACCAGCAAAACGGGCAGAATGAGCTCGGCGGTCCCGGCGGCTGCCGCCATGGTCAGCGGCAGGGGATAGGGAAATTCGCTGCCGAACAGGTGCAGTCTGAATTCTTCCTGGAACAGATAGCGCGCGCCGGTCGACAGAGTGAGGAAGCCGTCCCACTTGGTCAGCCCGGAATTGAAGAACGGGATCGCGAGGGCGAAGCGCAAGGCCAGCAGCGGCAGTGACGGCGGAATGGTGGTAAGCAGGCCATCGGCGCGGCGATGAAGCGAGGCAAGTGCTTCGCCGCGCCCGCGGGAGGAGGTGATGTTGGTGGTCATGAGACTTCTCCTTCCGAAGGTTCGAAGGCGCTGAAGGCGCCGAGCATGGTCAGGCCGGTCAGCGCCGATCCGAAATCGAAATCTGCAGCCACCGCAAAGGCCGCCTCTGCGGCGTCGCCGAGGGTGGCGCCACCAAGCAGGCAGGCGAGGAATTCGCCATCGCCTTCCGGCAGGATCCGGATCTCCACCTGCATTTCCGGCCTGACGATGAGAACTGCTTCCGCCCGCCATTCGCCGACCGGCATCACCGTCTCGTCCTGATGGGCGCTCCAGATGGAGCCCACCGGGAAATCCGACCGCACCAGCCGTGTCGAAAGATGCGGTATCACCACCAGATCGGCGATGCGTTCGGGCGCAATGGCGGCGAGCTGCGCGATTTCGAGAGGCGGCCCGTCGGCCGCATGATAGGCCTCGCTCCAGGCGACCTCGATCTGCGCCACGTCGGCCAGATAGGCGACGGAGGCTGCAGGCGGAAATGCCGCGATGAAGGCGGGGAAATCGTCGCCGTAATGCATCATAAGCGGCGAGGCCGGCTTGTGGTCAGCCGCATAGACGCGCGCCATTCCGGTGAAGAAGTCGGAGCCGACCAGCCGCTGCGTGACCGGAAAACGCTGCGCGAGCGCCATCGTCAGGCTGACATGGACATTGTTGCGATAGATGGCAAAGCGCAGGGGATCGGCTGTGCCGCGCGCAGTCGTGATGCCGTGCGGCAGCGGTAGGTCCGGATGGAGAAGGGCGGACGCAAAGGCGTTCTGGCTGTCCTGAAAGGTCATGGTCATGCGGCCCGTATGACGCCCCCGTGCGGGGCAGCGGCAGACAGCATGGCATCCGCGCGAATCGCCTCTGCGTGAAGCGTGGCAAAATCCGGCACGTCATTGTCCCACTCGATCAGGGTCGGCAGGGGACCGCTCCGTGACAGGCTATGCCGGAAAAGTTCCACGACGTCGGCTCTCACGGCGCTGCCATGCGCATCAATCAGCAGCCGGTCACCGGCGCCATCGATCGTCTCGTCATAGCCCGCCAGATGGATTTCCCCCACCCGTTCGATCGGAAAGCGGTCAATGTAGGAAACCGGATCAAGACGGTGGTTGACGGCGGAAACCATGACATTATTGACGTCGAGCAGCAGTCCGCAGCCGGTTCGGCTGGCAACGGCCGCGAGGAAATCGATCTCGTCGATGGTGCTCTCGGAAAACAGCAGATAGGTCGAGGGATTTTCAAGCAGCATCGGTCGCCCAAGCCATTGCTGGGTCTCATCGACATGGTCGATGACCCGCGCCAGGGTCTCCGCCGTATAGGGCAGAGGCAAAAGATCGTTGAGGAAACCGCTGTCGTGTGTCGACCAGGCCAGATGCTCGGAAAAGCTCTGCGGCCGGTAACGATCCACCAGCAGGCGCAGCCGTTTCAGGTGCTCCCTGTCGAGGGGGCGTGCTGCGCCGATCGACAGGCCGACGCCATGCACGGAAAGGGGATAGAGATCCGCGATCGCCTCGAGATAGCGATGCGGCGGCCCGCCGGCGCCCATGTAGTTTTCGGCATGCACCTCGAAGAAGCCGACATCCGGCCGGTCGGCGAGGATGGTTGCGTAATGTTCCGGCTTGAGGCCAAGGCCGGCGCGTTGCGGCAAGGCGAGGGCGCGGTCTGCTGTGATGGACATTGCCGTTCTCCCGAGGGTGATGGATGAGACGGAGACCCGGCAAGCCGGGCCTCCGACCGAGGTTCAGCTCTTGACCGGAGCCAGCATGCCCTTGTGGCCGTTGACGTTCATCGAGACGCAGGTGCCGGCCGGCACGGCCTTCCAGGCATTGCCCTGGTAATCCATCGTCGAGGTGCCTGCGCAGGTGGTGCCCGGGCCGGCGGCGCAATCATTCTGGCCCTTCAGGGCGATGCCGTAACATTTCTCGTTGCCGACCATCTTCTCCGGGGCGAGCGGTGCCGCGAAGGCGGTGGATGCGATGGCACTGGCGAGCGAGCCGGCAAGCGCGAGCGTAAGCGTGGAACGGTTCATGTGTGTTCTCCTCTTTGACGTCCGCAGGCCGGTTGCCGGCTGCGTACTTGTGTCTTCGTTCCGGCACTCCACCTGTTACGGCCGGCGCTAAACACGAGTTCGTGAGCGGCTTTTGCAGGCGATTGGACAAGATCCCGACCGACGCGTAACAATCTGGCTGGTCTGCACGAACAGGAGACATGCGTTGAGCGGCCAGGACGAAGAAGAGCTCGCCATGTGGCTGCAGGCCGCGATCGCGGGAGACGAGAAGGCCTATGCCGCGTTTCTGAGGCGAACCGGGGCTCTCGTGCGGGGTTTTGCCCGACGCAGGATCATCGACGGTAGCCTCGATCCCGAGGATATCGTGCAGGAAACGCTTCTGGCGATCCATACCAAGCGGCATACCTGGAGGAGTGATGCGCCTGTTCTGCCGTGGGTTTTCGCGATAGCGCGCTTCAAGCTGATCGACGCCTTTCGCAAGCGCGGTCGCCGGGTGGAGGTCGATATCGACGATATCGCCAACACCGTTGCCCAGCAGGAAGCGGAGACGGTGAGCGAGCGCGACATGCGCCGGGTGCTCGACGGACTGGCACCGGGCCAGCGTTCCGTGGTTGCGGCCATTTCGATCGAAGGCCATTCGATCGGCGAGACGGCCGCGAAATACAACATGACGGAAACGGCGGTGCGGGTGACGCTGCATCGAGGACTGCGCGCAATCGCGAAGAAATTTGGACGGAGCTGACATGCAGACCGAAGACCTGATCAATGCGCTGAAGGCCGATAATGCGCGACAGCCCATATCCCTTGGTCGCACCTGGCAGGTGGCCCTGGCGGGGGCGACGCTCGCCGCCGCAGTCGTCTTCTGGCTTTCGCTCGGTCCGCGTCCGGATTTCATGGCGGCAGCCCATACGCTGCGTTTCCTGTTCAAATTCGTCGCAACGCTTTTGCTAGCATCGACCGCCTTTGAACTTGTACGGGCGCTTTCGCGGCCGGGCTCGAATGTTGTGCGGCCGGCACTGCTCATGGCCGCAGCGCCCGTCGCCGTTGCACTTGCCGTCGTCACCGAACTCGTCGCCGTGCCCTCCGACCAGTGGCGTACGGTCTGGTGGGGCACCAACATCTCCACCTGCCTGACCTTCATTCCCCTGATCGGGCTTGTGCCGCTGGCCGTGTTCCTGCTGGCACTTCGTCATGGCGCGCCCACCCACCCGGCGGTTGCCGGCGCCGTTGCCGGACTGCTTGCCGGCGGGCTGTCTGCGACTTTCTATGCCGCGCACTGCCCGGACGACTCTCCGCTATTCGTTGCCACCTGGTATTCCATCGCGATCGCAGGCCTTGCCTTGCTGGGCACGATCCTCGGCCCCCGCGTGGCGCGCTGGTGAGCAGGGTCGTTTGCGCTCATCGGCCACCGAAGCTCGGCGATGAATGAGATATCCGGGCTGCGGGTGGCCTGCGTTGCGCCGCCCGGATGTCCAGCGATCAGACGCGCGCGTCGACATCGATAATGGTGTTCAATTTTTGCTTGATTTTGTCCTTGAGGCCGAGCCCCAGCAATTCGCGCCTGTAACCGGAGCGCTGGATGCCGCCGAAGGGCAGGTCCGCCTCCACCGTCGTCGGATGATTGACCAAGATCATGCCGGTGGCATTGGTGCGCGGATCGTTTATGGGGGATATGGTAGGTGATCGGCAATCGCAAGATCGGCCCTCTGTAACGTTGCCACGCCTGAAGCCGAGAAGCTCTGCTTGGCGTGCGATCGACAGTTTTTGCGAGCGGTCGATCATTTCTTTTCGTCCGGCAATCCCGCCATGGCGAACGCTCCGGCTATCGAAGCAGGGACCGTGGTCCCGGTGGGGCCGCGTAAGCCCAGGCAGAGCATCGTTCTAAACTGTCAACCCGCCGATCGTGGCGTACAGCGTCTTCACATTGACGGTTGGCAGCCGGTTCCGTCTTCGCTTCATCGCCAAAACGCTTTTCATCCCTCAAGAAGCTGGTCTTTCCGCTGTCTGATCTTGTTCACATGCGCGTCACAAAGTGCTGTGGCAATTCTTCCAGCGTCTGCTCGCCTCGGATGGCGGCGATGCTGCTTTCCCTTGAAAGCCGGACTGAGGTTCCGGCGCGGTCGTCTCCTTATGGTATCTCGTGTTCCCCGCATCGAAGCCGCAGTCAGATAGAAATTCCACTTACACCCGCTGTGCGGATTTCCCGTGCCACCTCTGCAGCAGGTCAGCGCCTACAAATCCCGAGGCTGTTCAAGACGGAACAATCCGGTCATGACACTTTGAGGGTTCGCACGTAGTCAGCGGTTTGGTGAGCATGGATACGGGTGAACCTGATCAACTGATCGAAATGACGCTGCATTTTCCGGATCGAGTCGGCATTGTTCAGCACGAGATACATTCCACCCACGAAGATGGCGGCGCGCTGTGATCCGAAAATCGTGTAGGGAACGGAAAACCGCTCCTTTTCGTCGAACAGGAACAGGCGAAACGAGGGGTATAGCTCGTTGATCAGGCTGGCCATATACTGCAGCTGTTCGGCGCGGACCTCGCGCTTCAAACCGCTCCACATGCCGCGCCCTTGTGCGAAGCCTTGCAGTGTCTCCTGCGGCATGCACACTTCCATATCCGTGCCGGGCTGACGATTATAATCGAGACGGAAGGCCGTTTCGCTCGTTTGCGCCTTCACGCTCTGATGCGCGGAATCGGCTTCGAAGGCGATGATTTCCGGCGTGCGAAGAAGATCCGGGATACGGGCAGGGACATAGCGGATCTTGGAGCCGGTCGCCTCGGCATGCCATTTCATGAGCAGCGTCTCGGTATAATCCTCGCCGCCTTCCTCGATTTCGAAGCTCGGCCGCAACTCTCCCGTCAGACCCGGATCGTGCGATATGCCGAGAAGCCAGTCCATCGACACCGAGTGGCGCTCCGCAATCTTGAGAAGGGTTTCGACGCGTGGAAGACGCGCGGAACTGCCAGACAACAGTTGTGAAAGCGCAGATCTGTCGATGCCGATTCCCTCCGCGAAAGCGGAGTGGCTGGCGCCGGACCGGGTCACGAGTTCCATCAGTCGGATGCGGAAAAGGTCCGACAGTGCGCGTTTGTCCACAAATCACCTCATTGTTCATAATTGTAAACATATTTCTTTTTTTATTATCAAAATCAACAATCGGTCACCATACTCTCATTGTCCGCCCTTCCGCTTGGTGAAACTCTGATCCCATTGGAACATCAGGGGACGTAATGAGCGACATTTCCTTCAAGAGATCGAACTTTCCTGTCAGCCGTGGGCGATCATGGGCTCTTCGGATCGAATGGCCGACAGTCGCGCTTCTTGTGGCGTGCTATGGCCTTTGGGGGATGGCCGGATATGTCCTTTATCCCGCCGAACCGATCGTGGCGCTGGTGCTGATCGGGATCACCATTGCCTTGCACTCGTCACTCCAGCATGAGGCTCTGCATGGACATCCGACACGCAGCGCATGGCTGAATGAAGCGCTGGTCTTCGCGCCTTTGGGCGTCTTCTATCCTTATCGCAGCTACAAGCGAACCCACATCCAGCACCATGAGGATGAGCGTCTGACCGACCCCTTCGACGATCCGGAAAGCTACTATCGCGCGCTGAAGGACTGGGAGACGATGCCTGTCGTCCTGAAGCGTCTGCTGGTCTGGAACAACACACTGATCGGGCGCATGCTGCTCGGACCGCCGCTGATGGTCGTCGGGTTTACAGCGTCGGAATGGCTTAAGATCATGAAGGGTGATCGCCAAGTGATGGTCGCATGGGTCCTCCATGTCTTGGGGCTCATCCCGACACTGCTGGTGGTGTCCCTTGTGTTCGGTATCCCGGTCTGGCTTTACATCGGCGTCTCCGCCTATCTCGGGCTCTCCATCATTGCGCTGCGGTCCTACTGCGAGCACCAGTGGTCCGAGCGGCCGGATGGACGCACGATCATCGTCGAGACCTCGCTGCTTGCGCCGCTCTTTCTCAACAACAACCTGCACTTCGTGCATCACAAGCTGCCGTCTGCTGCCTGGTACAGGCTGCCGTCGCTCTACAGAGCCAGACGCGCCGAATGGCTGGCGATGAATGATGGCTATGTCTTCGCCAACTATTTCGAGGTTTTTCGCGCTTTCGCGTTCAAGGCAAAGGAGCCCGTTGTGCATCCTGTGTTGCGGCGGGACGAGTACGCGGTCGCAGCCCATCCCGTTGCGAATGAACAGGTCGATCTCGCGGAGTATCTGATGCCCGGTAACGCAGTCACATCGGATCTGCCTAGATGAGTTGGATTGCAGCGCTTCCCATGTATGACTGGCCCGAGGTGCGCGATGAAACCGACGCAGCCTGGGCCAGGATGCGCACAGGCTTCCTCGAACAGGGCATCGATGCGCCTCGAGATCTCGTTCGACGCAATGGCGACATGCCGGCAGTTTCCGGCGGCATCTGCGGCAACGATGGCTCGGTCATCGCGCCGGATCCCGCGACGCTTGATCCAGACGCCCTCGATCTCGATGTTCTCTGGCGTCATCCCGCACTGCTCGTGTCTCAAACCTGCTGGGGGCCGATGGAGCTTGGCTTGCAGGATCATGTGCAGGTCATTGGGCAAGGCAGTTATGACGGCATCGCCGGTGGCGCAGGCGCGCTCTATTCAAGCGCCGTCGTCGCCCACAAGGGGGAGGGGGTAAGCACCGCCGCACCGGAGACCGGCGAGGCGCTCTTGCCGATTGAACTGTTCCGCGACAGGAAACTGGCCTTCAATGAGTACCGGTCGATGTCAGGCTATCTCGCCCTGAAGCGCGATCTGGAAGCCGCCGGTGAAAACCTCGACCTGTTTGCGGATGTGGTCGCAACGGGGGCGCATCGCGCATCGGTCATTGCCGTGGCGGAAGGCAAGACGGACTTTGCCGCGGTCGACTGCAGATCCTGGATGCTGGCCGAACGGCATGAACCGGCGGCGAAAGAGCTCCACGTCGTCGGCTGGACGGCACGGCGAACGGGGCTGCCCTTCATCCGCGCCAAGCGGATCGATCTCGATGTTCTGATGTAGCCGCCGCGTCACCCGCGATCAGAACAGCGGGGCGGGGCGCTCTGTGACAGAAGCAACCGGACCTTTTCCATGTCGGCTGCAATGGGCCGGTCGTCCGAGTAATGGCTGACCTCAGCGCGAAGATGGCGGTAGAGCACATCCGTCCCCGCCGCACGCCGGGCCTGGGTTTCGACAAAATCATGCGCCTGCGTGGCTGCCAGCCATTCGATCGCGAGAATATATTCGGCATTGTCGAGGAGGGCGAGAAGCTTGTTGGCGGCAGCGGTCGGATGCGCGAGAAAATCCTCCTGCAGGCCGGAGGTCAGGCCGCCATCCGTCGAGGCAGGGGCGGCCAGCCGCCGGTTCTCGTTTGCAAGGGCCGCCGCCGTGTATTGCGCAATCATGAAGCCGGAATGGCTGCCGGGATCGGAGGCGAGGAAGGGCGGCAGCCCGCTCACCAGAGGATTGACGAGCCGGTCGATCCGTCGCTCGCTCATGGCGGTGATCTGCGTGATGGCAATCGCAAGCGCGTCGGCGGCTTGGGCCAGCGCCGGTGCCACCGCATGGGCTTCCGACCAGACAAGCGGCTCTTCCGGCGTGCCCGCAACGGCCGGATTGTCGGTAACCGAGGCCAGTTCCCGGTCAACGACGGCGGCGCAATTGTCAAAGAGATCGCGGGCAGCGCCATGGGCATGCGGAATGGAGCGCAGGCTGAGCGCATCCTGGGTACGCCTGCCCTGCGCCGCCTCGATCAGACTGCTCCCCTCCAGGCGGGCACGCAATGCTGCACCAACGGCTGCGATCCCGTCGGACACGCGCAGCGACAGCACGGGCTCGCTATAGGCCGGCATCTGGCAGCCCGCCGCCTCAAGCGTCAGCGCGGCAATGGCATCCGCCCAATCCAGCAAACGGGCGGCGCGGTCGAGAGCCACGCTCGAAAGACCGGTGGCGCAGGCCGTTCCGTTGACGAGGCTCAGGCCCTCCTTGGCGCCCAGAACCAGTGGTTCAAGGCCGATCTCGGCCAAGGCATCCCGCCCGCCAAAAGCGCGTCCGCCGATATGGGCAGAGCCTTCGCCGATCAGTACGAGGGCGGTGTGCGCATTATGGGTCAAATATCCGGCCGATCCGCGGGCGGGCACATCCGGAACGCAGTCGCGCTCCAGAAAGGTCGCCAGATGGGCAACGATCTGCCTGCGAACCCCGGAATAGCCATGAGCGAAATTGGCAATCTGCGACGCCATGATCGCGCGCACCTCACGGCGTGGCACAAGCGGCCCCACGCCGCAGGCATGGCTCAGAATGATGCTGCGCGACAGCTTGCTCTGCGCGCCGCGATCAACCACCGTGTCCGACAGGGCGCCGACGCCGGTGTTGATGCCATAGGCGCGGATGCCGCGCTCGACGATGCTTTCGACGATCCGGTGGGCGTTGTCGATGCGGTGCCAGGCGGCTTCTGAAAGCGCAAGACCATCGCCGTTGCTCACCCGCGCCACATCCTGCCAGGTCAGCGTGTCATTGAGCAGCACGGTCATGGGATTTCCTGAAATCAGTTTGGGGAAGGGGGCACAACGGTCGTTCATGGTCAGGCGATTGCCCTTCCTGAAACGACCCGAGGATCAGGTGCTGTAGAGGCGATAGCGGCTGCCCGGATAGAGCAGGCGAACCGAGGAAATGACGCCGCCTTGCGACCAGGTTCGGCGCCGAACCAGAAGGCAGGGTTCCGTCTTGGAGATCGCCAGCAGCTTGCATTCCCAGGGCTGCGCCGTCACCGCCTCGATATGTTGCTCGGCCCTGACGATCGGCGCTACGGCGGTCAGATATCCGTTGGGCGTCGTCCTTGCGAAATCCTGCTCGATATAGTGCGGCACGATCGCGTGGTTGACGAACCGGTCCTCGATCTGCATCGGTATGGAATCGTCCGCATGAACCATGATCGAATGGGACACCGGGCTGCCGATCTCGATGGCAAGCGCTTCTGCCAGTTGCGCATCGGCGGTTTCCATGCGCAGCGCGATCACGTTTGCCGTATGAACGCCGCCATTGCGGGTGATCTCGTCGGCAATGTTGGGAACGCTCTGGAACTGGGATGTGCGTTTCTTGCTGGCGACGAAGGAGCCCTTGCCCTGCACGCGGACAAGAAACCCTTCATCCGCCAGTTCGCGCAAGGCGCGATTGGCGGTCATGCGGCTGACGCCGAGCAGGTCGACCAGTTCGTTTTCCGAAGGCACTCGCTGCCCGATGGACCACTCGCCGGTCTCGACACGGCTTCGAACATAATCCTTGAGCGTGACGTAAAGCGGCTTGTCGGATGCCTGCTCGTCCCGCGCTTTTTCGACCTGGTTCTCTACCGTCTGCATGAGGCTCCACAAAGCGAACGACAAGTGTTCGGCATCTGACACATCTTCAGCGCGTGCGCGGGTATGGTGAGTGCCATACCCGCGAAGCTCGGTCAGTTCAACTTGTGTTTCGCCAGCCATTCATCGGCGACGACGTCGAAGCTGTCGTGATTGGCCAGACGACCGTTCATGACGATCAAATCATCGGTCGTCAAAGCGGCAGACACGGCATCGAGCGTCTTCGTCACGACGTCGCTGACCTTTGCCTTGGCAATGACCGGCACGATGTTCTGGGCCGGAAACAGGTTCTTGACGTCTTCGAGGATGACCAGCTTGTTGTCCGCAATCGCCGGGTCTGTCGAGAACAGGTTTGCCGCCTGGACCTGATCATTCACCAGTGCCGAAAGCGTCAGCGGGCCGCCGACATCGAGCGACTTGAACGACTTGAACTCGAGGCCGTACAGTTCCTTCAGGCCGATGATGCCTTCCTTGCGCGTCTTCCATTCCGGAGGACCACCCAGCACCAGCTGGGACGCAACCGGTGCGAGATCGGCAATCGTCTTCAGCTTGTATTTCTCGGCGGTCGCGCGGGTCACGGCAACACCGTCGGAATCCTGCGCCTGCGATGGCGTCAGCATCGAAACGCCGGCCGGCAGCGCGGCTTTCAGGGCCTTGGCGACGTCTTCCGGCGAATGCGCCGTTGCGTTCTTGTCGAGATAGCTCAACGTCGCGCCGGCATATTCCGGCAGGAGGTCGATCGACCCGTCGAGAAGCGCCGGCATGTAAACCTCGCGGCTGCCGATGTTGAGCTTCGTGTCGGTCTTGATGCCCTTTGCCGCAAGCGCCTTGGCATAGATGGTGGCCAGAAGCTGGCTCTCCGGGAAATCCGCCGAGCCGACGATGATGGTGGTCTTGTCTGTGCGTGCGGCCGGAGCAGCCCCGAGGGGATCGGTCTGGGCAAGCGTCGTGGTGGCGGAAAGCGCCATTAGCGCAAACGCGCCGGCGGCCTTTAAGATACTGAATGCCATGCTAGCTACTCCTTGAGGTTCAACGTCATGAGACTGAAAACGCGGTTTGGTGAACGGTCGCCCGCCTAGAGCCGGCGGGTGAGGCCCGGTGAGACTGTCAGCCTGGACAGGATGCCGATTGCCAGATCGACGAGGAGGGCCAGAGCGCCGACCAGGACGGCACCTGCCGCCATCTGGTAGTAATCGTTCTGGGCGCGGCCATCGATGATGAGGCGCCCGAGCCCGCCCAGCGAAACGTAAGCGGCAATGGTGGCCGTCGATATGATCTGCAGCGTCGCGCTGCGCAGCCCGGAGAAGATCAGCGGCAGGGCGCAGGGAAGTTCGACATCGAAGAGAATGTCGAGCGGGCGTTTGCCCATGCCGCGTGCCGCATCCACCGCTGCCGGATCCACCGCCGCAACGCCGGCATAGGTTCCGCTCATGATGGGCGGCACGGCAAGCAGGACGAGCACGATGATGCTCGGCACGATGAAAGCCATGTCGGAGGCAAAGACAGGCCCGAACAGGATCACCAGAAGAACGATGAGGCCAAGGCTTGGCAGCGAGCGCAAGGCATTGGCAAGCCCGGCGATCAGGACGACGCCGCGGCCCGTATGTCCGACATAGAGACCGATCGGCAGGCCGATCAGGCAGGCAAAGAAGAGGGCGACCCCGCTATAGATCAGATGCTGGATGACAAGCGCGAACACCCCGTCGCTTCCCGTCCAATGGGTCGGGTCTGAAAACCATGCAATCATCGCTCGGCACCTCCCGGCTGCCAGGGTGTCATGCGTTTCGCGGCAAACAGCACGAGACCGTCCAGCAGTGCGGCAAGCAGCACGCAAAGCACGATGCCGGCAATGATGGGCGTCAGGAACCGCAGTTGAAGCCCCTGCGTGAACAGCAGCCCGAGCTGCGGCGTGCCGATCAGGGCTGCGACCGAGACGATGCTGACATTGGAGACAACAGCAACCCGAAGCCCCGCCGCAATCACCGGAACGGCAAGGGGAAGTTCAACGACAAAGAGGCGTGGCAGCCTGCGATAGCCCATGGCATTGGCCGCCTGGATGACATCCGGCGGGACAGATTCAAGGCCGTCGCTGACCGTGCGCACCAGAAGCGCGAGCGCGTAGACCGTGAGCGCCACGACCACATTCATCGGATCGAGAATACGTGTGCCGAGCACAAGCGGCAGAAGCACGAAGAGGGCCAGGGACGGAATGGTATAGAGCAGGCCTGCCGCACCGAGCAGGGTCGAACGGAAGAACCCCGCCCGTTGCGCAAGCCATCCCAGCGGCAAAGCAAGGAGTAATCCGATCACTACGGGGATCACGGACAGCCCGAGGTGCCAGAGAAAGAGTTCGGCGATGCGGCCGGACTCGCGGTAGAGCCAGTCGAACCTCATGGCTGCGTCCCCAGGCGACCGGTGCGCGCGGCTTCGATGGCTTCGGCAACATGCGACAGTGTCACGGTGCCCATCAACTCGCCGGACTGACCGACAATCACGCCACGGCCCGACGGAGAGCTGAGCACCGCGTCGAGAACATGCCGCAGGCTGCTGCCTTCGACGGCAAGCGTGCCGCTGAGGTTGAGGTCGCCGTCCCGCAAGGGGCCTTTGAGGCTGTCGACATCCGCCCAGCCCAGCGGGCGGTTCAGGGGATCCGTAACGAGGACCCATCTGTCCGTGGCAATCTGGCGAAGGGTCTCGGGCGTTGCGCCCAGCGTTGCCGTCGGCTCGGCTCCGAGCGGCACGCCGCCCTTGGCGAATTCGGCAAAGCCAAGCACGCGATAACCGCGGTCACGCCCGATGAAATCGGCGACGAAGTCGTCCGCCGGTCTTGCCAGCAGTTCCTGCGGGGTCGCAACCTGCGCAAGCGTGCCGCCGGTGCGCAGAACGACCACCTGGTCGCCGAGCTTCAGAGCCTCGTCGATGTCATGCGTGACCATGATGATGGTCTTGCCGATGTCGCGCTGCAGCCGGAGGAACTCGTCCTGCAATTGCCCGCGCACGACCGGATCGACGGCGCTGAACGGTTCATCCATCAGCATGAATTTCGGATCGGATGCCAGGGCGCGGGCAACCCCCACGCGCTGCTGCTGTCCGCCGGAAAGCTGCCAAGGATAGCGATTGGCGAAAGCCGATGACAGCCCGACACGCTCCAGGAGATCATGGGCGATGCGCAGTGCCTGGTCCTTGGGGGTGCCGTTCAGCCGCGCCGTGGTCGCGATATTCTGCACGACGGTGCGATGCGGAAAAAGACCGGCGTTTTGAATGACGTAACCGATCTTGCGGCGCAGCACGGCAACATCCATCGTGTCCGTCGGTTCACCATCCAGAAGAATTCTGCCCGAAGAGGGCGCAATCAGCCGGTTCACCATCCGCAGCGAGGTGGTTTTGCCGCAACCGGACGGGCCGACGAAAATCGTCAGCTTCCCGGTGGGCGCTGTCAGCGACAGCTTGTCGACAGCAACGGTCTGGCCCCGATAGTGCTTGCTGACGGTATCGAATGTGATCATGGCGCAGTTCCCGTATCTCAGTCATCGGACCCGGCCCGTTCTCCGATGCTCTCTTGGTTGTCTATACAAGCATGAAGACAGGATCCGTGCAAGCGGGGTGCCCACGAAATCTACGTTTGTCGAAAGTGCTCAAAATTCATGCTGGCGGTGGGCAGGGTCGCTGTATGCTGGGGTCAGGAGATGGCAGACGCATGTCGCATCAACGTTTCGGTCAAAAGCGAGTTCCCGCCGTTGGTGGACGGCCCGTCCGACCCACAGATGGCGTCAGTTGCGGGCTATGCCATGATGCAATTTTTCGTCCCACCTGTCCTCGGTGCTTTTCTCGTCGACGGGATAGCTTTCAGCGCTGCGACGCACTGATGCTTTCAAGCCGCTTCGCCGTCCAATGCGTCTGAAGGGGCCGCCGGGCAGGTGGCGTTTTCATGATGGTTGTCTGCTCGATGGGATGCCGGTCCCTTATCGCTGCCGAGAGAGCATCCGCTTTCGCGCTACAGCGCGATGTTCCAACGTCAGTTGTCTGGACCCAAGGAAGGGTGACAGACGGGCCGGCGCCTCATCTGTTCCCGCTCGCTTCAAAAGGCTGCCCGGCGTTGCTACAGCCGGTGAGCGAGTGCAATGGCGTCCGCCGCCTCCGCGCATCGGTCGCTCAATCGGCTGGTTGCCACACGCAGATGATGGCTGGGCAGAATGGAAAACTTGCCGCCAGGAACAACCGCGATGTTGCGGGCGGCCAGTGTCACCATGGCAAAGGGCTCCGATTCCACTGGAACCCACAGGCATAATCCGCTGCCGGCCGGCGTCTGAATGCCGCGACTCGAGAGTTCCAGAGCCAGTCGATCACGTCTCGCCTGATAGATCGACCGTGCCTTTGCCACCCTGTCCGCTGCCTCTTCATCCTGCAGCAGCCAGGCCGCCGCCGCCTGCAGCATTCGGCTGGTCCAGCCAGCACTGAAGGCGCGGTAGGACTGGATCTGCTCGATAATCGCCGAAGAGCTGGAGACGACAGCCAGTCTGAGGTCCGGCCCAAGCGTTTTCGAATAGGACAGAATGTGGACGGTTCTGTCGGGAAAGTGCGAGCCAAGGGAAACGGGTCTGGTGGACGAAATGTCGCCAATCCCGTCGTCCTCGATGATCAGTGTATCGCTGCCAGCCAGAATCTGCCCCAGTTCGTCCATGCGTTCCGCGCTGACGGTCTGTCCCGTGACGGAGTGCAGACGCGGCTGGAAGAGAAAGGCTGCTGGCCGCTCCTTCAGGGCCTCGCGCAAGGAAGCCGGTGTCGGTCCATGCATATCGGAGACGACCGGCACGATCCGCACGCCAAGATCTTCGAGAATATCGAGCAGGCGCATGGCTGTCGGATGCTCGATCGCCACCACGGAACCCGGCATCAGCAGTGCGCGCACCGTTGTGTAGACTGCATTGTAGCCGCCATTGGTGGCCAGAAAAGCCTCTGGCACATAGGGCCACTCTGCCATCACCGCATCGCGAAGCTCCGGCACGATCCGGCTTCGCTCATAGCTGTTCAGATCGCCGACGTTCGCCGCATGCGCGAGAGCCTTGTCGAGCCGCGGCAGAAGGGTGACGTCCGGCACCGCCATGGAAAGGTCGAGGACGCCGTCTGCATAATTGCCGGAACTGGCAAGGCGCTCCGGCTTGGCGACGAAGCGTTCGCCGCTCACCCAGGTTCCATTGCGGCCGCGCCCGGTGATGATCTTCTGGCGCCGAAGGTCGCTCCAGGCTTCCGATACAGTGGCGGGGCTTACGCCCAGTTCGTAGGCGAGATCGCGGATGGCGGGCAGACGGGAGCCGACGGGAAGAACGCCGGCGCGCACCAGCGCACTGGTCTCAAGCGCGATTCCGCGCTGTGTTCGATTGGTTATCTTTTCGGCAAGCCAGCGCGCAGTGGGGATTTCGCCCATTTTTGTCTCACTCTTAAATGTTCAATAACGTAATAACATTTGTGGATATCAAAATGAACATTTAGCGTGGCGGTCAGTGAACATTGTTGTGAGCATCCGAAATGGCTTTGAAACTCCGCCTCGCTCTGCGTGACTGGGATTACATGACCCCTCTCGTTCTGGGAGACGTTTCCTCTCCTCGCCTCGAGATCGAGGTGGATCGGGTCGGAACGCTGGTCGCCAACATCGCCAAGGACGAGGCGCATGATGCGGCGGAGATGTCTTTCAGCCGTTATGCGCAATTGCGTCATGATGGCGATGACAGCGTCGTCGGCATTCCGAACTTCATCATGCGCGGCTTCCGCCATCGCTGTGTCATCACCACGAAGAAAAGCCCGCTCAGGACCTTCGCCGATCTGGCCGGCAAGAAGATCGGCGTCACGGGCTGGCGCGATTCCGGCAATACGTGGACCCGTGCCGCTCTGCGCCGCGAAGGCGTCGGCGTGGAGGACGCCTATTGGTATGCGGGGCGGCTGACCGAGGCGCATCCGATTGTCGACCGCCTCGACGGTTTCGGGCGGCCTGGCCGCATCGAGGCGACCCCCGGCGAACGTCCGATGGTGGATCTCTTGATGGACGGCGGGCTGGATGCGGTTTTCACGCCTTTCATGCCCAAGGGCTTTTTCGACCATGACTCGGCGCTGCGTCCGCTTCTGGATGATTACCGGGCGTCTGAGGTGGCCTATTTCAACGCCGTTGGTTACGTCCCGGGCATGCATCTCATCGGCTTCAAGGCGGACTTCGTTGCCGAACATCCCTGGGTGATGGAGGAGCTGAGCGCCCTGATCGACGAATCCCAGCGCGTCTGGCTGGAAAAGCGCGAGAAATATGCCGATACCACCCCGTGGATGATTGATGAATTGCGCCGCTGTGCAGCCGATCTGCCGGCGGGCTGGAACACCAATGGTCTTGCGGCCAACGAACGCATGATCGCCGATTTTGCCGCCGAGCTTTACGAACAGAAGATTCTGGCTCGGCGCCTGACACCGCAGGAGCTCTTTCCGTGGCAGGCGGCCAACCTCTGACCGGCCGTCCGGCTCTGCGAGGTGATCACGAGATTTCAGGCATAGAAAAGGGAACAGCACATGAATGCCAAACTGATTGCATCTGCCGCCTTGATCGGCATGGTGATGACCGGCAACGTTCTTGCCGAGGATGCGGCACTTCCGACCCAGACCGTCAACGGTGAGCTTCGCGCGCGCCTGCCGGAAAAGATCCGCACCGAAGGGAAGATGATTTCCGTCAACAACGGCTCCTTTCCGCCCTATGAGATCGTGACGGGAACCAAGATGGAAGGTGCTAGCGAGGATCTGGCGAATGCCATCGGCCAGCTTCTTGGCATCCGGATCGAACATGCGACCGTTGGTGGCCTGCCGGCAGAACTGACGGGCATCAATGCCGGTCGCTACCAGTTCGCCATCGGTCCGGTCGGTGACTTCAAGAGCCGTGAAGAGGCCAACGACTTTGTCGACTGGGTTCAGGAATTCGTCGTCTTTGCGGTGCAGAAGGGCAATCCCAAGGGCATCACTTCGCTGGACACCGCCTGCGGCAACCGCATTGCCGTGATGTCCGGCGGTTCTGCCGAGCGCGTCATCCAGGTGCAGGCGGACAAGTGCAAGGCCGATGGCAAGAGCCCCATCGAAGTCCAGTCCTATACCGACCAGCCAAGCTCCATTCTGGCTGTTCGCTCCAAGCGGGCGGACGCCTTTTTCTCCTCCCAGGCCCCGCTCACCTATTTCGTTTCGCAGGCAAACGGCCAGCTGGAGCTGACGGGTGTCGGCCAGAAGAACGGCTTTGAGGACCTGTATCAGGGGGCCGTCGTTCCGAAGGGATCGGAGCTCGGTCCGCTGCTGAAGGATGCCATCCAGATCCTGATGGACAACGGCACCTATGCCGCCGTCATGAAGAAATGGGGTCTTGAGAACAATATGCTCAAGCAGGCCGGCATCAACCTCGGAGGGCAGTTGCCCAAATGAGTGATCGCACCGCCTCGAATGCACCGCCTTCGGGCGGTGCGGACTTCCGGGATGTGGCCACAGCCCACACGCCCTTCCGGACCGGACGCCTGGTCCTGTGGCTCGTCATCATTCTCGTGGTGGCGGATTTTGCCTGGATCGTTGCCAACAACGAAAACTTCGGCTGGCCGGTCGTCGCACACTATTTCTTTGATCCCGTCGTCATGAGCGGCCTGACCGTCAGTCTCGGGCTGACGGTGGTCGGCATGCTTCTCGGCATCGCCTTTGGCCTCATCATCGCGATTGCGCGCATGTCGAATGATCGACTGGCGCGTTCGTTCGCCTCGCTGTTCATCTGGTTCTTCCGCGGCACGCCGCTGCTCGTCCAGCTGATCTTCTGGTACAACATGTCGACGCTGTTTCCCCAGCTGTCGATTGCCATCCCGTTTGGCCCCACGCTGGTGAGCTGGGAGACCAATTCGGTCATCACGCCCATGACGGCGGCGATTGTTGGCCTTGCCCTCAACGAAGCCGCCTACATGGCCGAAATCATCCGTGGCGGTCTTCTGTCGGTCGATCGCGGTCAGTCGGAAACCGCCGAGGCTTTCGGGATGACGCGGGCCCGTGCGCTGTGGCGGATCATCATTCCGCAGGCCATGCGCTCCATCGTGCCGCCCACCGGCAACCAGCTGATCAGCATGATCAAAGCGACCTCGCTCGTCAGCGTGATTGCCATGGCCGATCTGCTCTATTCGGTGCAGTCCATCTACAACCGCACCTTTGAGATCATTCCCATGCTGCTGGTTGCGGTCATCTGGTACCTGATGATCACCACCGTTCTCAATATCGGCCAGAGCTATATCGAGGCCTATTACGGTCGCAGCGATCGCCGTAACGCGACTGTCGCCAAGCCCGCTGCCGTGACAGAGGAGGCAAGCCATTGACGACCGCCAATTCGCAAACGCCTCTCGTTGAAGCCCGCAACGTCCACAAGTCCTTCGATCAGCTGGAGGTGCTGAAGGGCATCGACCTCGATGTCATGCCGGGTGAAGTGGTGGTGATCCTCGGCCCGTCCGGCTCCGGCAAATCCACCTTCCTGCGCTGCATCAACCATCTGGAGGCGATCCAGAAGGGCTATATCCAGGTGGATGGCGAGCAGATCGGCTACGCGCTCCGCAAGGGGCGCCTCGAAAAACTTTCCGCTAATGGCATCGCCAGGCAGCGCCGCAAGATCGGCATGGTGTTCCAGCAGTTCAACCTTTATCCGCACATGACGGTGCTGCAGAACATCATCGAGGCACCGATCGGTATCCATGGCGAAAGCCGCCAGGAGGCGATCGCCAATGCCATGCGGCTTCTGGAACGCGTCGGCCTGTCGGAGAAGGCGCAGAGCTATCCGCGTCAGCTCTCCGGCGGTCAGCAGCAACGCGTCGCCATCGCCCGCGCGCTCGCCATCCGCCCGAAACTGATGCTCTTCGATGAACCCACATCGGCGCTCGACCCGGAACTTGTTGGCGAAGTTCTGGCCACCATGCGCGATCTCGCCAGACAAGGCCTCACGATGATCGTGGTCACCCATGAAATCGGCTTCGCGCGCGAGGCCGCCGACCGCGTCATCTTCATGGATGGCGGCCACATCGTCGAGATGGGCAAGCCGGAGGATGTCATCGGCAATCCGCAGCATCCCCGCACGCAGGCCTTTCTGTCGCGCTTCCTCTAGCGCGACCGCCAGCCGCATTCTCCCCACCTTGGCGCCGGTCCTTTGGCCGGCGTTCTTTTCCCGGATTTCGGAATATCCTGATGCTCAACGACAATCACTTTGCCCGCGTTTGCGATTTTGATGCCATGGAGGCGGATCTCAAGGCAACGCGACACTATCTGCACGCCCATCCCGAGCTTTCCCAGGAGGAGGTCGAGACGTCGCGTTTCGTGGCGGACAAGCTCGAAGCCTGGGGCTATGCCGTGACGCGCCATGTCGGCGGTCACGGTGTCGTGGCGGTGCTGAAGAACGGCAACGGCAAGAAAAGCATCGGCATTCGTGCCGACATGGATGCGCTCCCCATCGAGGAGGCTACCGGGCTTGCCTATGCCAGCAAGACGCCGGGCAAGATGCATGCCTGCGGCCATGACGGCCATACAACAGTCCTGCTCGGTGCGGCCGAATATCTTGCCCGCACGCGCCGCTTCGATGGCACCGTGACCCTGATCTTCCAGCCGGCGGAGGAGAATGGACGCCCGAGCGGCGCGCAGCAGATGATTGCCGACGGGCTGTTCGAGCGTTTCCCCATGGATGCGATCTTCGGCCTGCACAATCATCCCGGTGCGCCGGAAGGCACGATCCTGCTGCGGTCCGGCCCGATCATGGCCTCGTCCGACACGGTCAACATCACCATCAAGGGCAAGGGCGGCCATGCCTCGCGCCCGCACCTGACCATCGATCCCGTGGTGGTCGCCTGCAATCTGGTGGTCGCCCTCCAGACGGTGGTGTCCCGCAACATCGATCCGACACAGACGGCGGTGGTGACGGTCGGAACCATCCATGCCGGGGAAGCCGTCAATGTCATTCCGGAATATGCCCGGCTCGCGCTCAGCGTGCGAAGCTTCGAGCCGAAGATCCGGGCGCTTCTGGAGCAGCGCATCACCAAGCTCGCCCGTTCCGTGGCCGATGGTTTCGATGCCACGATCGGCATTCACTACGACCACGGCTATCCGGTGGTGGTCAATTCCGAGGCCGAGACGGCCTTTGCCCGCACCGTCGCGGAGGAACTGATCGGTGCGGACAAGGTGGCCACGTGCCCCCTGATCCCCGGCAGCGAGGATTTTGCCTATTTCCTCGAACGCAAGCCGGGAAGCTTCCTGCGCCTCGGCAACGGCCTGTCGTCTGCCATCCTGCACAGCCCGAACTATGACTTCGCCGATGGCAGCCTGACAGTCGGGGCCGCCATGTGGGCGCGTCTGGCGGAGCGGTTCCTGCAGGATTGACGGCGTGTGAGGCCAACGTCCGCACCTTTCGCCTTGGAGAAGCGGGCAGCGCTGCCCGTAGTCGGACACCTGTTCATCCTTAGCCGCGCGGAAGGGCCGCGACCTTTGCTGGACAGGCTCGCTTTCAGGCTCCTATAGTGGTGGCATTGAAAATTGCGATGCAACAGACATGAACATGGCGACCCCCACTCTCGCATCTGACAATGCACGAGAGGACAAAATACACTCCAATCCGCAGCGCCTCGGCGCGCGTCTGAAGCTTGCGCGGCAGACGCGCGGGCTGACCTTGAAGGCGCTCGCACAGGCAGCCGACTGCTCGGAAAGCCTGCTTTCCAAGATTGAGAACGGCAAGGCCTCGCCGTCCTTGCCGATGCTGCACCGGCTGGTCCAGGCGCTCGATTCCAATATCGGCTGGATGTTCGAGGAAACCGATACGGATGAAGGGGTGGTGTTCCGGGCCGGCAATCGCCCTCTGATATCGCTGGATCCGCTGCGACGTGGCGAGGGGATCTCCCTGGAGCGGGTCATTCCCTATTCGCCCGGCCACCTTCTCCAGTGCAACATCCATCACATCGACGTCGATGGCGAAAGCGCCGGCCCCATTCAGCATGTGGGGGAAGAGGTGGGCTATGTGCTTGTCGGCGAAATCGAGCTTATGATCGCCGACAAGACTTTCCGGCTTTCCGCGGGCGACAGCTTTGTCTTCAATTCCGAACTTCCGCACTGGTATCGCAATGTGGGCCAGGAGCGGGCCTCCATCTTCTGGGTCAATACGCCGCCGACATTCTGAATACGCCCCCCGAAATTTGAGGGTTTCTGGCTATTCAAGTCTCTTGACATTAATTCAAGTTACTTGAATATTTCTCCTTGTCGGATCGGTGCCGGACACGGCGCCATAAAAGGGGAACCATAAAATGGGTCGGACTCGTTATTTCATGGGCTGCGTCGCAGCCGCCGCCATGACGCTTTCCATGGGCGTCTCGCATGCCTTTGCCGAGACTTTCGCGCTTGTCACCATCAACCAGCAGGCGCTGTTCTTCAACCAGATCAATGATGGCGCCAAGGCTGCAGCAAAGGCGGCCGGCGCCGACCTCGTGATCTTCAATGCCAACAACGTGCCCGCGGCACAGAATGACGCCATCGAAAACTACATCACCCAGAAGGTCGACGGCATCATTCTCGTCGCCATCGATGTCAACGGCGTGAAGCCCGCGATCACGGCGGCCAAGAAGGCCGGAATTCCCGTCATCGCCATCGATGCGCAGATTCCGGATGGCGACAACATCGCCTTCGTCGGCGTTGACAACACGGCCGCCGGCAAGGACATCGGCAAGTTCTTCTCCGATTACGTGAAGACCAGCATGGGTGGCGCGGCAAAGGTTGGCGTCGTCGGTGCGCTGAATTCCTTCATCCAGAACCAGCGCCTCGATGGCTTCAAGGCCGCCGTTGCGGCAGGGGGCCAGAAGGTGACGTTCCTCGATACAGTCGATGGCCAGAACGTGCAGGACGTGGCGCTGTCGGCTGCCGAAAACCTGATGACTGCCAATCCCGACATGTCTGCCCTTTATGCGACGGGCGAGCCGGCGCTGCTCGGTGCTGTTTCTGCCGTCACCAGCCAGGGCCGGACCGGTTCGATCAAGGTCTTTGGCTGGGATCTGACGAAATCCGCCATCGACGGCATCGACCAGGGCTTTGTCACCGCGGTCATCCAGCAGGATCCGGCCGGCGAGGGCAAGGCCGCCGTCGAAGCGCTCGTGAAGGTGAAGAAGGGCCAGACGATCGACAAGATCATCAACGTCCCCGTCACCATCGTGACGAAGGCGAATGTCGATCAGTTCCGCGCGATGTTCAAATAAGGCGCCGTTTCGCAGGCCACCCGATCCGCATAAGGAGCGGGTGGCGTCAGGGGAGGGCGGCGCCTGCCGATGGCAGGCCAGCCGCTCTCCGTGTTCCGAGGCGCCGAATTCCGGGAATGTCTGTCTGGCGTTCCCATCCGGCGTCGCCGCAAGGGCCATAGACCATGACCGACACGTCCGTCAGCCGCGTCCGCATGACCGGCATTTCCAAGCGCTACGGCGCTCTCCAATCGCTCGACAATGCCTCGCTCGATCTGAAGCCCGGCGAAGTCCTCGGCCTTGTCGGAGACAATGGTGCGGGGAAATCGACCATCAGCAAGGTTCTCTCGGGCGCCGTCATTCCCGATACCGGCACGATCGAGATCGACGGCAGGACCGTCTCCTTCACGTCGCCGGCGGATGCGCGCGCCGCCCGCATCGAAATGGTCTACCAGGACCTTGCGCTCTGCGACACGATTGATGTCGCGGGTAATCTCTTCCTCGGCCGCGAACCGAAGCGACGACTGGCAGGCGTGCCCATGCTCGACAAGACGCTGATGCATGCGCGGGCCCGCGACATGCTCTCCAATCTCGGCATCGTCATTCCCGATACGCGCATGAAGGTGGAAAACCTGTCGGGCGGGCAGCGCCAGTCGATCGCCATCGGTCGCGCCGCCTCCTTCAATCCCTCCGTCCTCATCATGGACGAGCCGACGGCGGCACTCGCCGTGGCGGAGGTCGAAGCGGTGCTGGAACTCATCCGCACCGTCTCGAAGCGCGGCGTCTCCGTCATCCTCATCACCCATCGCCTGCAGGATCTCTTCCTCGTCTGCGACCGCATCCAGGTCATGTACGAGGGGCGAAACGTCGCCGAGCGGCGGATCGAGGACACCAATATCGAAGAGGTGGTCAATCTCATCGTCGGGCGCAAGTTTGCCGCCCGCTCCGCAGGCCATCCCGCTGAAAGGAGCGTTTCCGCATGAGCGCCGAACCCAATGCCTATGCCGGCCATCAGCCGCGGATGCGCGAGGCGACCCTTCTCGACAGGACCATTGCCCATGGCGGCGTCATGTCGATTGCGCTGTTCTTCATCGTCTGCTGCCTGTTTTTCTCGGTCACCACCAATGCCTTCCTGACGGCGCCGAACCTGCTCAACATCGTGCGGCAGTCCGCGCCGCTGCTGATTGTCGCGGCCGCCATGACCTTCGTGATTACCACCGGCGGTATCGATCTTTCGGTCGGTTCGGTGCTGGCGCTGACGGCGACGCTATCGGCCGCATCCCTGCAGGCCGGCATTCCCTGGCCGGTGGCGATCCTCATGATGCTGGCGCTCGGTGCGCTGGTCGGCGTGATCCAGGGCTACTTCATCGCCTATGAACGTATTCCCGCCTTCATCGTCACGCTGGCCGGTCTGTCGGTCATCCGGGGTTTTGCGCTGCTGATCACCGGCGGCTATTCGATCCCGATCGAACCGACGAGCCCCTTCGTGGCAATCGGCCGGGCCTGGGTCTTCGGCATTCCCGCTCCGGCGTTGATCGCCACCGTCGTTCTCGTCATCGCCTATATCGTCTTCAACGAGACCCATTTCGGCCGCTACGTGACGGGCGTGGGGGCCAATGCCGAGGCTACCCGCCGGGCGGGCGTGGATACCCGGCGCATCATCCTCTGGGTCTATGTGCTGTCGGGCATGGCCGCCGCCGCCGCCGGCATCATCCTCGCCGCCCGCCTCGGCTCCGGTTCTTCCAATGCAGGCCAGGGCTTCGAGCTGGACGTCATCGCGGCCGTGGTGCTCGGCGGCACGAGCCTGTTTGGAGGGCGTGGGTCGCTGGCGGGCACCATCCTCGGGGCGCTTACCGTAGCGGTGCTGGCAAACGGTCTGATCCTGTCGCATCTGTCGCCGTTCTTCACGCCCATCGTCACCGGCTTCATCATTCTGGTCGCCATCTGGCTCAATTTCCGCCTGTTCCGCGGCGGCGCGCGAGGTCGCTGAGATGATGGACCATCTGTTTGCCGAAAAGCCGCGCGAGCGCCACCCGATCGGTGTCGGGACCGGTTGCGCCATGACGGTGACCGGCCCCGTTCCGGTGGACGATCTCGGCGTGACGCTGATGCACGAGCACATCTTTCTGGACGGTGCCCGCAGCTGGATATGCCCATGCCACCCCGATGAGAAGGCGATTGCCGAGCAGAAGGTCTCGATGGAGATCATCGGCGAGTTGCGGATGAACCCCTACATGAACCGCGACAATGTCTCGCTGGACGACGGGGATCTGGCGCTCAGCGAGTTGAAGCGATTCCAGTCGCTTGGCGGCTGCACCGTGGTGGAAACCACCAATTTCGGCATCGGGCGCGATGCGGAGGGCCTTGCCCGGATTGCCCGTATGTCCGGCCTGCGTATCGTGATGGGGACGGGGTTCTATCTCGAACACACCCATCCCGACTGGCTGAAGGGCATGGACATTGACGAGGTGACGGCCTTTATCGTCAACGATGTCGGCGGGGGCGAGACCCAGCCCGGGATCATAGCCGGCATCATCGGCGAGGTCGGCGTCAGCCGTCATTTCACGGCGGAGGAGGAGAAGTCGCTTCGCGCCTCGGCGCGGGCCTCGCGCCTCACCGGCCTGCCGCTTTCCATCCACCTGCCGGGCTGGGAGCGGCTGGCGCATCGCGTGCTCGATGTCATCGAGGAGGAGGGGGCGGATCTTCGTCACACCGTGCTCTGCCACATGAACCCGAGCCATGACGATCTCGATTACCAGATGGCGCTTGCCCGCCGCGGCGCCTTTCTGGAATACGACATGATCGGCATGGACTATTACTATGCCGATCAGGATGCCCAGTCGCCGTCCGACGAACAGAATGCGCGCGCCATCGCGACCCTCGTCGACAGGGGCTTTGCCGATCGGCTGCTTCTGTCGCAGGATGTGTTCCTGAAGATCATGCTGACCCGTTACGGCGGTTTCGGCTACGGCTACATCCTCAAGCACTTCCTGCCGCGCCTGAAGCGCCATGGTGTGGACCAGGCCGCCATCGACCGCATGCTGGTCGAAAATCCCAAAACCGTGTTTTCCGCCGGGCGCTGAGCGCCGGCATCGTGTGAAGGAGTTTCCATGACCAAGAAGAAAGTGCTGCTCGCCGGCGAATCCTGGGTATCGACCGCGACCCACATCAAGGGTTTCGACCAGTTTCCGACCGTCACCTATCACACCGGCGCTGATGAACTGCTCAGCGCCCTGAAGGAAAGCCCGTTCGAGGTCACTTTCATGCCCGCGCATGAGGCGCAGCGCGACTTCCCGCTGACGCTCGAAGGCCTTCAGGCCTATGACGCCATCGTCCTGTCGGATATCGGCGCCAATACGCTGCTTCTGCATCCCGATACCTGGATCCATTCGCGCCGCACGCCGAACCGGCTGAAGCTGCTAAAGGAGTATGTCGCAGGCGGCGGAGCGCTGCTGATGTTCGGCGGCTATTATTCCTTTCAAGGTATCAATGGTGGCGCGCGTTACCGCAACACGCCGGTCGAGGAGGTTCTGCCCGTCTCCTGCCTGCCGGTGGATGACCGCGTCGAGGTTCCGGAAGGTTTTTCGCCGGTCGTCTCCGGCGATGCGAACCACCCCATCCTCTCCGGCATTTCCGGCGCGTTTCCCTATCTTCTGGGATTCAACGAGGTGGTGCTGAAGGAAGGCGCCCAACAGCTGATGACCGTTTCCAGCGAATACGGCTCCCTGCCCCTGTTGGTGACCGGTACCTATGGCGAAGGCCGCACGGTCGTCTGGACCTCGGATGTCGGCCCGCACTGGCTGCCACCGGAATTCATTGCCTGGCCGGGATACAAGACGCTGTTTGCGCAGATGCTGGCCTGGGCAACGGACTGAAGCCGCACCATGACCGTTCACGTCGTCGGCAATGTCTGCGTCGATAGCAGCTTTCACCTGGCGCGGCTTCCGCAACCGGGGGAGACGCTGAATGCCGACGGCGTGGAAGAGGGGCTCGGCGGCAAGGGCGCCAATC
>NZ_VJMG01000081.1 GCF_007004135.1 Affinirhizobium straminoryzae | reverse complement strand
ACCGGAAACTCTGGGGCATTTCCAGCGAATGTGAGACCGCGGTTTCGCGGCAATAGCATGCGCGCGGCCTTGTCGAGGCTGCAGCCTGTATCCCGTTATCCGGGATTGGTGCCGCCGGATCCGGTCGGCTCCAGTGAGGCGGCGGGGTCTTCTGGGCCACCTCGGCGATTGTCGATCGCACAAGGCGCTTTTCAGGAGCGGATTGATGGCCGGGCGGTCTTCCGCCCGGCCTTTTTCGTTAGCGCCCTGCCTGATTTTTCGCAGCCTGTCGCCTGCTTGATCGGCATATGCGGCATTCCGCAATCATCGGACGGCCAGAGCCTCTGCCGTTTTCAGCTTTGGCATGCGGGTTGCTTTCCAGTCTTGTATGCAAGATTTGTCCACAGTCCCGCCGCAGCTCCAGTCCATCGACAAGGCTATTGTCGATGCCATTCTGTCGGCCCGCATTCAGCCCGGCGCCCGCCTCAGCGAAAACCAGCTGGCCGCGCTGTTTTCCGTCTCCCGTACCCGGGTGCGGGAAGCCATGATGCGGCTGGAGGCACGCTGTATCGTCACCGTCAGTCCCCGGCGCGGCTGGTTCGTGTCCGAACCCTCGGCCGAAGAGGCAAGGCATGTCTATGGCGCGCGCCGCATCATCGAGTCCGGCCTTTTGCGGACCATGCCATGCCTGAAGGCTGAAGACCGGCAAGCGTTGCACCGGCATCTCGAGGATGAGAGGCAGGCCATTGCCGCAGCCGATCGGCAGCGCCTGACCTGTCTGATGGGCGATTTCCATATTCGCCTCGCGGAAATTGCCGGCAATCCGGTGCTGACCGAGGTGCTCCGGGACCTGACCGCCCGCACCATCCTGATTTCCCTGATGTATCAGTCGGTGGTTCACGCCCTGCAGTCCCATGACGGACACTGCGCCATCGTGGCGGCGCTGGAGGCGAACGATCCCGAAGCGGCCGCAGCCCTCGCCATTCGCCATCTCGATGAGGTGGAGGAGGGGCTGGATCTCACGCGTCGGCCGGACCCGCTCGCCGACCTGCGCCGCAGTCTGCAGCCCGATACCGAGGCGCCCTCCGCCTCTCCCATGCTCAAGATCATCAACCGATAGCCCCAGAAGGAGACCCCTGATGCTGACCAGAAGACTGTTTGTTGCCGCCACCGTTCTTGCTGCCTCGCTCGGCTTTGCCGGTGCCTCGCATGCCGATGCCCTGTCCGACATTACTGCCCGTGGCACGCTGCGCGTCGCCGTTCCCCAGGATTTTCCGCCCTTCGGCAGCGTCGGCACCGACATGGCGCCGCAGGGCTATGACATCGATACTGCCAAGCTGATCGCCGAGAAGCTGGGCGTGAAGGTGGAACTGGTGCCGGTCACCAGCGCCAACCGCATTCCCTATCTGCAGACCGGCAAGGCCGATCTGGTGATCTCCAGCCTCGGCAAGAACCCGGACCGCGAAAAGGTCATCGATTTCTCCGTGGCCTATGCGCCCTTCTTCAACGGCGTCTTTGCGCCTGCCAGCGTCAAGGTCAGCAAGCCGGAAGAGCTGTCCGGCAAGACGGTCGGCGTCACGCGCGGCGCCATCGAAGACCTCGAACTGACCAAGGTCGCGCCGGCTGACGCAACGATCAAGCGCTACGAGGACAATAACGGCACGATCTCCGCCTTCCTCTCCGGCCAGGTCGAGGTGGTGGCCACCGGCAACGTGGTGGCAGCCGCCATTCTTGCCAAGAACCCGCCGAAGCGTCCCGAGCTGAAGTTCCTCATCAAGAACTCGCCCTGCTTCATCGGCCTCAACAAGAACGAGCCGGCCCTGCTGGAAAAGGTGAACGCCATCATCGACGCCGCCAAGAAGGACGGTTCGCTGAACAAGATCGCCCAGAAGTGGCTTGGCCAGGACATCCCGGCAGATCTGTAAGCCGCATTTCCCACGCGGGGCGGGGGCTTTGCCTTCGCCTCGCATCCTTCGGCTGCTCATCGGGAGAAACCCCGTGAAGTATCATCTGGATTTCAGCTGGCTGCCGCAATATGCGCCGGATATCCTCAAGGGGGTGATGATCACCCTCGAACTCATTGCCGTCGGTGGGGTGCTCGGCATTCTGCTTGGCATTTTCTGTGCCTGGGCGCGCGCGCTCGGGCCGCGCTGGCTGAAGGCGCCGGTCGGGCTTTATGTCGAGCTGATCCGCAACACGCCCTTCCTCATCCAGCTGTTCTTCATCTTCTTCGGCCTGCCGTCGATCGGCGTGCAGATGGGGGAACTGACGGCCGCCAATCTCGCCATGGTCATCAATCTTGGCGCCTATGGCTGCGAGATTATCCGCGCCGGCATCCAGGCAACGCCGAAGGGCCAGTTCGAAGCCGGGCGCAGCCTTGCCATGTCACCGGTGGAAACCTTTCGGCATGTGGTGCTGGTGCCTTCGCTGCAGCGCATCTGGCCGGCCTTGTCATCGCAGGTGGTCATCGTGATGCTCGGCTCTTCCGTCGTCTCGCAGATCGCCACCCAGGACCTCACCTTCGCGGCCAACTTCATCCAGTCGCGCACCTTCCGCGCCTTCGAGGCCTATATCGTCTCCACGGTCATCTATCTGGTGCTGGCCGTCATCGTGCGGCAGGTCATGACGCTTGTCGGCCGGGCGCTCTTTCCGAGGAGGACGGCGGCATGATCGAATTCACCACCTGGGACATTCTGCGCAATCTGCTGCTGGCCGCCCGCTGGACGGTGCTGCTGTCGCTCGTCTCCTTCATTGGTGGCGGCCTGCTCGGCCTTGCGCTGCTGTTCGCACGCATCAGCCCGCGGCGCTGGCTGTCGAAAGCCATCGGCTATTACATCGAGCTGTTTCAGGGCACGCCGCTGCTGATGCAGATGTTTCTCGCCTTCTTCGGTCTCGGCCTGTTCGGCGTTGACGTGCCGGCCTGGCTTGCCGCCGGCATGGCGCTGATCCTGTGGTCGGCGGCCTTCCTCACGGAAATCTGGCGTGGCTGTGTGGAATCCATCGCCCGCGGCCAGTGGGAGGCCTCGGCCAGTCTTGGCATGGGACGCCTGCAGCAGATGCGTTACGTGATCCTGCCGCAGGCGCTGAAGATTGCCATCCCCCCCACCGTCGGCTTCTCGGTACAGGTCGTCAAGGGAACGGCGCTCACCTCCATCATCGGTTTCGTCGAGCTTTCCAAGGCCGGAACCGTTGTCACCAATGCCACCTTCCAGCCCTTCACCGTCTATGGCTTCGTGGCCCTCATCTATTTCGCGCTCTGCTGGCCCTTGTCCAAGAGCAGCCAGATCCTCGAAAGGAAGCTCAATGTCGCTCATCGAAATCACTGAGGTTCGCAAGAGCTTTGGCGCCAACGAGGTGCTGAAGGGCATCAATCTCGATGTGCAGCCGGGCGAGGTGATCGCCATCATCGGCAAGAGCGGTTCCGGCAAGTCGACGCTTCTGCGCTGCATCAACGGGCTGGAAACGATCAGCGGCGGCTCCATCTCCGTTGCCGGCGCCCAGCTTGCGGACGACGAGGTGCATCTGAAGGCGCTGCGCCTGAAGGTCGGCATGATCTTCCAGCAGTTCAACCTGTTTCCGCACCTGACGGCCGGCGGCAATGTGATGCTGTCGCAGATGGTGGTGAAGAAGACGGGCAAGGCCGAAGCCGAGGTCATGGCCCGCAAGATGCTCGACCGCGTCGGCCTCGGCCACAAGTTCGATGCCTATCCCGACCAGCTGTCTGGCGGCCAGCAGCAGCGCGTGGCGATTGCGCGCGCGCTTGCCATGCAGCCGATCGCGCTGCTCTGCGACGAAATCACCTCGGCGCTCGATCCAGAACTCGTGTCGGAAGTGCTGGCCGTCGTGCGCGAACTGGCGGCGGAGGGCATGACGCTGCTGATGGTGACCCACGAGATGAAGTTCGCGCGCGATGTCTGCTCGCGCGTCGTCTTCATGCATCAGGGGCGCGTGCACGAGATCGGGCCGCCGGAGGACGTGTTTGCCCATCCGCAGACGCCGGAACTGCGCCAGTTCCTCGGCATGACCGGTCACGCCTGAACCGCTTCCCAGAATCACTATTGTCACGACGAGGGCGGCGGACCGGTTCCGCCGCCCTCGTCGTGCTGCTTTCCGGTGTCAGGCGATTCTGTTAGGAAAGCGTGCCCGCTGTTCATGCAGCCATCCTGGAGGAGCCGGAGGAGGTCGCCATCGGTCAAAAACATGCCGGGGAGGGGATCTTTTCGATAGGTCAGTATTGCTGACCTGTTGGATATTGTGTAAAGCAGATGGCAGAAGAATTGAAATATGAGGAAACATCGGTGCTCGATTGGGATCATATCTTTGCGACGCGTTCGTCCAGGATGCGCGCTTCCGAAATTCGCGAACTTCTGAAGCTTCTGGAACGGCCGGACATCATCTCCTTTGCCGGCGGCATTCCCGATCCGGCGCTGTTTCCGGATGCGGCCTTCAAGGATGCCTATGCGGACATCTTCTCCAGCCCGCAGGTGAACGCCGCGCTGCAATATTCGGTCAGCGAAGGCTACAAGCCGCTGCGCGAATGGCTGGTCGGCGAAATGGAAAAGATCGGCATTCCCTGCAGCGTCGATAACGTGTTCATCACCTCCGGTTCGCAGCAGGCCCTGGATTATCTCGGCAAGCTGTTCCTTTCGCCAAAGGATACCGCCCTCGTCACCTGGCCGACCTATCTCGGCGCCTTGCAGGCCTTCAATGCCTATGAGCCGAACTACGACCAGCTGACGCCGAACGGCAACCGCACGCCGGACGCTTATCGCGACACGGCGGCGAAGAATGGCGGCGCGGTGAAGTTTGCCTATCTCTCGGCCGATTTCGCCAATCCGACCGGCGAGACGGTGGATCGCCAGGGCCGCGAGAAGGTGCTGGATCTGGCCGACGAACTCGACATCGCCGTCATCGAGGACGCCGCCTACCAGTCGCTGCGCTACGATGGCGAGCCGATCGCGCCGCTGCTGGCGATCGAGATTGCCCGCAAGGGCGGCATCGAGAACACCCGCACCATCTATTCCGGCAGCTTTTCGAAGACGCTGGCGCCCGGCCTGCGCGTCGGCTTCGTCGTCGCCAACATGTCGGTCATCCGCAAGCTGGTGCTGATGAAGCAGGCGGCCGACCTGCATTCCTCGACGATCAACCAGATCGCCATCGCAACGGTTGCCGAGCGGATTTTCGATGCGCAGGTGGCGAAGATCAAGGCCGCCTACACCGCGCGCCGCGATGCCATGCTGGCAGCCCTTGCGAAGTACATGCCGGCCAGCGCCAGCTGGACGAAGCCGGAAGGCGGCATGTTCATCTGGGTCACGCTGCCGGCGGGGCTGGATGGGGCGGAACTGCTGGCCCGCTCGCTCGAGACGGAAAAGGTGGCCTTCGTGCCCGGCCAGGCTTTCTTTGCCGATCGCTCCGGTGCCAACACGCTGCGCCTCTCCTTCTCCTGCGCCAACGAGGCGATGATCGAGGAAGGCATCCAGCGTCTCGGTCGCCTGATCCGCAGCGCGGAAGCCAAGGCCGCCTGACGTCTGCCGCGGGCCTTTGCCGCGTCCGATCGCGTTTCGTCGCGAATCTCTTCGCTTTCCCGGCGGCGCTGTGCCATGACAGGGCATGTCGCCGCCGGGTGCCGTCGCATCCGGTTGAGACGGCAGGAGGACGAGCGGATGCAGGGCCTTTCCGAAGACACACGCCGCGTACTCATCGATATCGCCCGTCAATACGGGGTCAGCGAGGACGCGGCCCTTGCCATGCTGCTGGCGGTGCAGCGCGGGCAGGGCACCATGGCGCAGTTCAACATCGGCGAACTCGGCGGCAGCGGCCAGTGGATGCTGGGTGGCATGACCATGGTCGGCGACATGTTCAATTACGGGCTGAAGAACACGGTGGACGGGCTCTGCAATGCCCTGTCGCAGGCCTTGTCGTCGGGGCGCATCCACCTGCCGAGCGCCGGCGGTGCTGCCTCGGCCTGGTGGCCGCAGTGGCTGGGCTCTCCCTCCAGCACCGGCGCGCAGAATGACAGCGCCTATGCGGTGTTTCCGAACCATCGCCGCCTCGCGATCAAGGATGGTGCAGGCGTGCATCTTTACGACACCGGCGACCATTTCATCTCGGGCGTCGGGCAGCAGCAGGGCTCCAATACCGGCCTGACCTTTTCCAGCCAATACGGCTCGTTTTCCGTCAGCAGCCTGCGGCGCGTCGATGAGGCAGCGCCCGCCGCCGCGCCGGACAGCAATGCCGGTGCCTCTGCCGATCCGGCTTTCCCGGTTCCGGTGCCTGCGGCATCCACGCAGGAGGTCGCCGAGCCTCGTCCCGCCGAGCCCTCGGCGATCCCGCCGGTTCCGCCGATGGTCAAGCCCGAGGTCGTTGCGGCGCCGGCGGACGGTGCGGCCATCCTGGCGCTGATCGAAAAGCTTGCCGCGCTGCGCGAAGCCGGCATTTTGACCGAAGCCGAATTCACCGCCAAGAAAACCGAGCTTCTCTCCCGTCTCTGACGGGGCTGCGGGGGAGAGGCCGAGATGGCGCGGCGCCCGCCGGTTGCCATTCCTGCCTCTGCGAGTCGACTTTGTCACATCTCTGTTAGACGACCATGGTTAAGCGGGGCAACCGAGACAAGGAGACTGCCCCATGAAGACGCTTCTTTCCGCTTTTACCGCTCTCGTCGCCTTTGGCGCACTGACCGCGTCGGCGCATGCCGCCGACCTCGTGCTTTATACCAGCCAGCCCAACGAGGATGCGCAGGCCACCGTCGATGGCTTCAAGGCTGCCAATCCGGGCATCACGGTGGAGTGGGTGCGTGATGGAACCACCAAGATCATGGCCAAGCTGATGGCCGAGATCGAGGCCGGCAATCCGGTTGCTGACGTGCTCCTGATCTCCGACACGGTGACGCTCGAGCGCCTGAAGCAGGACAAGCGCCTGCTGGCCTACCAGTCTCCCGAGGCCAAGGCCTATGACGGCTCGCTCTATGATGCGGACGGCTACTACTATTCCACCAAGCTGATCACCACCGGCATCATGTACAACACGCAGGCCTCCATGAAGCCTACGAGCTGGAAGGATCTGGTGAAGCCGGAAGCCAAGGGTCTCGTGACCATGCCGAGCCCGCTCACCTCCGGCGCTGCGCTGATCCATGCCCAGACGCTGACCGGCGATGCCAGCCTCGGCTGGGATTACTACCGCGCGCTGAAGGCCAATGGCGCGACGGCCTCCGGCGGCAACGGTGCCGTGCTGAAGTCGGTCGCCACCGGCGAGAAGGCCTATGGCGTCGTGGTCGATTACATGCCGATCCGCGAAAAGGCCAAGGGCGCGCCGGTGGAATTCGTCTTCCCGGCCGAAGGCGTTTCCGCCGTCACCGAGCCGGTCGCCATCATGGGCGGCACCAAGCATGCCGACGCCGCCAAGAAGTTTGTCGATTACGTACTGTCGGCCAAGGGGCAGGAAGGCTTCCTGAAGCTCGGCTATATCCCGGCTCGCAACGGCATGCCGGTTCCGGCCGGTTTCCCGGCCCGCGAAACGATCAAGCTGATGCCGCTCAATGCCTCAGAGGCGCTGAAGAACACCGACAAGGATCTGAAGACCTTCTCCGAGATCTTCGGCAGCAACTGATCCGGCGCTCTGATGCCTCGCCACGCTTTCGGAGGAAGCAGCCAGCCGCGCTGGCTGTTTCCCTTTATCCTTGTTTCCCTGTTCCTGTTGAGCGTGCTGCCGCTGGGGAGGCTTGCCGTGACCGGCATCCTGTCGCTCATCCGTGGCGGCGGTGACGGGCTTCTCTCTGATCCTGCGCTGTGGACGGCGCTGTGGAACACGCTGACCACCTCGTTTTTCGGCATGCTGGTCTCGGTCCTGCTCGGCGGTGTGTTTGCCATTCTGCTGACCCTGTTCGATATTCGCGGCCGCGGAATTCTCGGCTTCCTCTTCATGCTGCCGATGATGATCCCGCCGCAGGTGACGGCGCTTTCCTGGATCGGCCTCACGGGCCCCTCCAGCACGCTGCTCAAGGCCGTCGGCATGGCGCCGCCGCTCGGCAGTCCGCAGCCGCTCTATTCGCTGGGCGGGCTTGCCCTGCTGCTCGGCGTGCAGAATGCGCCGCTCGTCTATCTGTCGCTGCGCGCCGGCCTTCTGGCGCTGCCGCGCGATGGCATCGAGGCGGCGCGCCTTTCCGGCGCCTCGGCGCTGCAGGTGATGCGCGACATCATCCTGCCGCTGACGCTGCCGGGCTTTGCCGCAGGCGCCGCCATGGCCTTTGTCTCCAATGTCGGCAATTTCGGCATTCCGGCGATCCTCGGCATTCCGGCCTCGATCTATACGCTGACGACGCTGATCTATGCGAAATTCGCAAGCTTCGGCGCCAATACCTTTGGCGATATCTCGCTGTTGTCCGGCCTCATCGCGCTGCTGTCGATTGCCGGCCTTCTCGTCGAGGAGAGAGTGCTGAGCGGCCGCGATTACCGCATCATCGGTCTTTCCGGCCGTACCGCCGTCTTCCAGCTGAAGGCCTGGCGCGGGGCGAGCGAAATCCTGCTCTGGCTGGTGCTGGTGGCGATCCTCGTTATGCCCTTTGCCGCCCTCGTCGCCAGTTCGCTGGCGCCCGCCTATGGCGTGCCCTTGACGCTGAAGACCGCCACCACCTTTGCCTATCAGGAGGTGATCCTGCGGCAGGCGGTAACGCGAACGGCCTTTGCCAATTCCATCGGCCTGTCGCTTGCCACCGCCTTCGGGCTGCTGCTGATCACGGTGCTGATGGGCTATGTGGTGGCGCGCAGCCGGCGGCGGCTGGCGGCGGTGATCAGCGCGCTTGCCGATATTCCCTATGCGCTGCCGGGCATCGTGCTGGCGGTGGCCTGCATCCTGCTGTTTGCGGCACCGCTGCCGCTGATCGGCGTATCGATCTACGGCACGCTCTGGATCCTGCTGTTTGCCTATCTCTCCAGCTTCCTTGCGGTGAGCCTCCGGCCGATCGCCAGCGCCTTTCGCCAGCTCGACCCCTCGCTGGAGGAGGCGGCGCGGCTGGCGGGCGCGGGCTTCGGGCGGCGCATGCGCGATATTCTCGGCCCGCTCGTAGCACCGGCCGCCGGGGCGGCGGTCATTCTGGTCTTCCTGATCGCCTGCAACGAGCTGACGGTTTCGGCGCTTCTCTGGTCCGCCGGCACGCAGACGCTCGGCGTTGCGATCTACAATCTCGATGACAGCGGCAGCTTCAACCTCGCCTCGGCGCTCTCCGTGCTGGTGGTGGCGATGGTGGTGGTCATGATGGTTCTTCTCGAACTGATGGCGAACCGGCTGCCCAAAGGAGTGGTGCCGTGGCGCAGCTGATCCTCAACCATGTGTCCAAGGATTTCGGTACAGGCAAGCCGGCTGTCACGGGGGTTTCTCTCAACATTCGCGAAGGCGGCTTCCTGGCCCTGCTCGGCCCCTCCGGCTGCGGCAAGACCACGGTTCTGCGGATGATTGCCGGCTTCGAACAGCCGAGCGATGGCGAGATCTTTCTCGGCGAGTGGCGTCTTGCGGATGTCAATGCCATGGTGCCGCCGGAAAAGCGCAACATGGCGATGGTCTTCCAGTCCTATGCGCTGTGGCCGCACATGTCGGTGGCCGAAAATGTCGGCTATCCGCTGAAGGTGCGCGGCGTGGGGCGCGCGGCGCGCGACCGCAAGATCCGCGAGGCGCTGGAAGCCGTGCGGCTGGAAGCCTATGCGGACCGCCGTCCCGCCGATCTTTCCGGCGGCCAGCGCCAGCGCGTGGCGCTGGCCCGCTGCCTGGTCACCGATCCCGACGTGGTGCTGCTCGACGAGCCGCTTGCCAATCTCGACCGGCATCTGCGCCAGGAGATGGAGGAAACCTTCCGCGAGTTCCACGCCCGCTCCGGCGCCAGCATGATCTATGTGACGCATGACCAGGCGGAAGCCATGGCGCTGGCAACCGACGTCGCCGTCATGGCCGAGGGACGTCTGCTGCAGCTGGCGTCGCCGCAGGAGATCTATGCCCGACCGGAGGGACGTCTGGTGGGCGGTCTGATCGGGCAGGGCGCCATCCTGCATCTTGCCTGGCCGGTCGGTGCGGACCGCGCGCTGGAATGGCCAGCCCTGCAGGCCTGCTTCGGGCCGAAGCCCGGCGCCCATCTGGCCGATGTTCTGGTGCGTCCGCAGGATGTGGTGATCTCGGATGAGGGCCTCGACGTGGTGGTGGAGACTGCGGTGTTCGAGGGGGAGCGCCATGCGCTGCGCCTGAGGCTCCCCGATGGCCAGACACTGCGCGCCTTCAGCCGGCGTCCCGTGACGGTCGGCGAGCGCATCCGCGTCGTCATCCGCTCCGCTTGGCGGTTGTAAGCGCGGGAGAGGGCGCTATTGTCCCTTCCTCATTCCCAGAGACGCAGAGAGTGCAGGTCTGCGTCGTCCATCCGACCGGAGCCCGACCGTGACTGAACCGCTGAATGCCTGGCCGCCGGAACGCACCGTCTTTAAGATCGCCGGCATCGAGATGCGGGTCGCTCCCGGCCGCCATCGGCTGGAGGCGCTGGCCGCCGCCGAGATTGCCGAAAACTGGGCGGCGGAGGTTGCCGCCAATCCGGCTCTGTTCAACGGCGAGGTGCTGCTGCCCGAAGAGATGGTGCTGCGGGAGGGCGTGATCCATGCCACGGCACGTGCCACCGGCTTTGCCACCACGCTGTGGTGGCGCAAGCACGTAAGCCCGACCGAAGGCCTGTTTCTCAATGCGAGCGCCGTGCCGATTTCCGCCGATGGCCTGCCGATCGCGATCCGCATGGCGCCCCACACCGCCAATGCCGGCAAGGTCTATTTCGCGACCGGTTCGCTCGACCTCTCTGATGTGCGCGACGACGGCACCTGCGACGTGCTGGGCAGCATGACGCGCGAGGTGCTGGAAGAAACCGGAATCGATCTCAAGCGGGAGGCGACGGCAGAGCCGGCGCTCTATGCCGTGCATTTCGGACGCCGATTCTTCGTGTTCCGCTTCTTTCACCTGTCCGAGACGGCTGAACAGATCTGCCGGCGCGTAGAGCGCCATATGCAGGGCGAAACGGAACCGGAAATCGATGCGGTCTTCGCGCTCACGGCCGACGAGGGCCATGCGCATCGCTATCACGACCTGACGCCGATCATTCTCGCGTTCTTTTTCGCGCGCAGGATGAACGCGGCGGGTTGATCCGCCGGGTTGTCTCGGGCACCTTGGCCCGCATCTTATCACCGGGCCGTGATGGTGCCGCGACAAAGGGGGAGGCTTCCTTGGGTCTGAACTATGCCATTTACGACGTCTTCACCGACAAGGCGCTGCAGGGCAATCCGCTGGCCGTGGTCTTCGACGCCGATGGCATGACGGACGAAGCCATGCAGGCGCTGGCTGGTGAGATGAACCTGTCCGAGACCGTCTTCGTGCAGCAGGCCGAAAATCCGGCCCATGCGGCAAGGCTGCGCATCTTCACCCCCACCCGTGAACTCCCCTTTGCCGGCCATCCGACGGTCGGTGCCGCGATTGCGCTTGCCGAGCGGCGACATGCGGACGAGCGGCCGGATCTCGATCTTGTCTGCGTGCTGGAGGAAAATGTCGGTCCCGTTCGCTGTGCCGTGCGGCTTTCGGACAGGCAGGCAAGCTTTGCCGAATTCGATCTGCCGCGCAATCCGCAGCGCATCCCGCTTGGTCTTGACCGGCAGGGACTGGCCGACGCGCTCAGCGTCAAGCTTGCCGATATCGGCTTCGAGAATCACGTACCGGAAATCTGGACCGCCGGCGTGCCGTTTCTGATGGTCCCGCTGCACAATCTGGCAACCGCCGAGTCGATCGATTTCGATGCCACGCTGTGGGAGCGTGCGGCGCCCCTGGTCGAAGGGCGGCTTGCCTCGGTCTATGCCTATTGCCGGGGCGGCGTACACCATGCCGCACGCTTTCATGCCCGCATGTTCTCGCCCGACATGGGCATTGCCGAAGATCCGGCGACCGGCGGTGCCGTGGCGGCGCTGGCTGGTGCTATCCACCAGTTCGATGCGCTCCCGGACGGGCATCACCCGCTGCTGATCGAGCAGGGGGTCGAGATGGGGCGACCGTCCTACATCCACCTTCACATGGATGTGAAGGATGGCGGCATTTCGCGTGCTCGTATTGGTGGACAGGCGGTCAAGGTTGCCTCCGGCACCTTCCACGTCTGACACCACGCACGGCGGAATCAAAATCTTTTCACCGCGCCGGAACCGCAAACCGGCTTGTCCGTTATTGGGGCCGTGCGGGAGAAGGACGATGCCGATACCGATCATTCATGTTGCTATGACGATGTGCGCCATGGAACCGCCGGTGCAGACCGTCCGGTCTTGTCCGGCGTGCGGTCTTGTCCGCTTCCGCTGACCTTCCCCGACAATGCGTGGCAGCCCATGGGCAGGAACGGCGTGCGGAGCGCAGCGCGCCCCATGGTCAGCCCCGCACCCACCAACAGACAGATTGTCGCCGCCTTGTTCAGGCCTATGGCAGCCGCCGGGCCACTGCGGTGATTCGAAATGCAAGGAGACCCTGATGATCAGGAGCGAAAAAAGGCCGAGCGATGATCCTCTCAATTCCGAGGATCTGGCGCGGTGCCAGCAGGTTTTTGAGCGCCTTCGGGCCGAGATCTGCCCCGATGACGATCAGGAGGAAACCAATCGACTGGCTGCCATCACCATGGAGCTTTATCGGCAGGGCGTTCGACGCGAAGACATGCTGCGCGATATGGTGGCGGCCGCCCGCGGTCACCACTAAGGGTGGTCGGTGGAGCGGGCGATCATCTCCTGCCCGCCGGCGCCGCGAGACGGAAAAGCCTTCCCGAGACGCGTGAAGGCCGAAGATTGCACAAGGGCGCGGGGAGATCTTCCCCGCGCCCTTTCCGTTTCCCTATCCCGCTTTCCCTGCGGTCGGATCGCAGGAGCATTCAAAACTTGCCGTTTACGTAAACTGCGGTTTATACCTGTGCCCGAGGATTAGACATCGCGTGTGCCTGGGGAGGACATGATGCCATTGCCGAAATCGTTCGAGACGCTTCGCCTGCCGGCTGTTGCGGCGCCCATGTTCCTGGCATCGGGACCGGATCTCGTCGTGGAAACCTGCCGCGCCGGGCTGGTCGGTACCTTTCCGGCGCTGAACCAGCGCACGACCGAGGGTTTTGTGGCCTGGCTGGACGAGATCCGGCAGCGACTGGCGCCGCATCCCGCTGCCGCCCCCTTCGGCGTCAATCTGATCGTGCACCGCTCCAATCCGCGGCTCGAAGCCGATCTTAAGGCCGTCGTCGAACACAAGGTGCCGCTCGTGATCACCTCGCTTGGTGCCGTTGCGGATGTGGTGAAGGCCGTGCAGTCCTATGGCGGTCTCGTCTTCCACGATGTCATCAGCCGGCGCCATGCGGAAAAGGCGGCGGAGGCCGGGGTCGACGGCATCATCGCCGTCTGCGCGGGGGCCGGAGGGCATGCGGGCACGCTGAACCCCTTTGCCTTCATCCCGGAAATTCGCTCCTTCTTTGAGGGCACCATCCTGCTGTCCGGCGCGATCAGCACGGGCGAACAGATCGCAGCGGCCCGCCTGATGGGGGCGGATCTCGCCTATCTCGGGACCCGTTTCCTGGTGACGCGGGAATCCATGGTGAGCGAGGCCCAGAAGCAGATGACGCTGCAGGCTGGTGCGGGAGACATCCTCTACACGGACGCCATCTCCGGCGTGAACGCCAACTTCCTGCGCGCCAGCATCGTGGCGGCCGGTCTCGACCCGCAGAAACTCGTGTCGCACGGTCCGATGGATCTGGGCAGCGAGGCCAAGGCCTGGAAAAGCGTCTGGTCGGCGGGGCAGGGCGTGTCCGCCATCGATGACATTCCCACGGTGGCGCAACTGTGCAGGCGCCTTATCGACGATTACGGCCGGGTCATGCGGGGTGCGGCCGGGGATCGCTTCCTCGTCCCGTGAACGCGGTCCTGTGGAAGGGGCATGATGCTGCCCCGCAGCGCACTTGTGTTGCGTAGATTGCATGTGTGGTGGGGATGCTATTGCGAAATTGCCATGGCTCACATCCTTGTGAGAGATGGAATCCAACTCCGCAAGCGCAGGTTCTAGAATTCAAGTCATTGAAATAAAAATATAATCTTCGGCGTTGCGTATCCTTCACGACCGTTCGCGAAACAGACACGCTAAGGTGAGCAGTGTTGCCGTTGTTTCGCTTCTCTTTTCCTCCCATGTCCATGGTGCGTCGCAATGAACGGCGCGAGGAAACAGAAGAAGGAGCTACTCCCATGGCCAAGCTGATTGCAGCCGCGACCCTCGCCGTAACCCTTGCCGGCACGACTGCCGCATTCGCCGCCAGCCCGATCCCGGATGATGCCATCCGCGATCAGGTCTACAAGACGGAAGCGACGGCCCATCTGCAGAAGGCACCGCCCGGAACGCCGGTCTACGACAAGATCTATGCCGGCTCTGACGCCTATAGCGTCACCTACATCGTCCAGCCGGACGGACGCCTGAAATTTGTGGATTCGCAACTGTTGGAAAGTCAGTAACCGGAGGCCTTCAGGTCTTCCGGATCATTTGAGGAGCGAAGCGAAATGAAACGCGTAATTGCCTTTACCTTTGCCGCATTGATCGGCGCCAGCACCGTCGTCTTCGCGGAAGACCTGCGGCACGCCGCCAATGGCCGTCTCAGCATCCACTCGGTCGGTGACTGGGTCTCGCAGGACGTGATCGACCAGGGCCATGCCTATGTGGAACATTACCAGGTCCAGGCCGACCATACGCTGAAGCTTATGGATCGTCAGCCGATCCAGCCATAACCCCCTGGCCTTTGCCAGAGGGACGAGACCGGGCGCAGACATGTTCTGCGCCCCGTCTCGTAATGCCTGCTTCCAGACAGCATAAAGCCCCCGAAGCGGATGCCTGGGGGCTGGTCATGCGTTATGCTGTCCGTGCGCCGTCATGGCGCGGGCTGCAGGATCATGTTTCCGCCAATCAGCGGAACGAACGGGATGCAATCGAACGAATGTCGTAGCGGGTCAGGCCGATATCGCTGAGGGCCTGGTTCGAAAGACTGCCGAGCTCGTTCATCGTGCGGCGGTAGCTGATCCAGCTCTTGGCGAGACGAATCGGGTTCATGGGTGTTTCCTCAAGACTTTTGTTTTGCCTGCCGGTCGAACCGTGGTCGTCACGATCTCGTTGCCGGCGATGGCGCTCTTATACATCCGCATAATATGAAGGTGCAGTGCAAAATCGAAGCGACTGCCATGCATTTGTGCAATGTGGTGCCGAAATTTGCATCTTTGGCCGAAATTTAAGCGGCAGATTGGACGCGGCGTGGAAACGGCGCACAAAAAAACGCCCCCCGGAATGGGAGGCGTTTTGGAAGAGGCCCGAGGGCCGCCTGTCGTTGCAGATCAGATGCCGACGGCGGTGCGAGCGATGCGGCGGATGTCGGAGCGGCCAATGCCGAGGTCGGTCAGTTCGCGGTCCGACATGCGGCCGAGTTCGGAAACGGTCTGACGGTACTTGCGCCAGTTGTTGAGCGAGCGTGCGATGTTCATGGTTTTCGTCCTTTGGTCTCTGGTGCGCCGTGGCAGGGCCGATCGGCATGTCTCTCAATCGATTGAATGCAGTATATGCTGCACCGCGTATAAGAACAGCGCCCATCCTGTATGACACCTATGCATTACGCGCATTGCTCCGCCAAAATCGTTAAGGATGATGGCCGCAAATGAGCGAAAAACGGGCAGGATTGGAGCTGGGGAAGGTCTGTTGCCAGGGCGGGGCGCACAAATGAAGACGCCCACCGGGGGAGGAGGACCGGTGGGCGTCAGGAAAGTGACTGGCGATCGGGAGGAGGAGTATCGCCAGTCCATCGTGGTTCGCCGGGAGGAGGAGTGCGAAACCACGAAATTCGTTCGGGAAAATACCCGAGGCTTTTGCAGAGCAGGGCTCCCGACCGCCACGTCGTTGGAACATCTCTGTTCCTCTTGAAGCTACTATAGCGAATTGCCGCATTTTGTGCAGTGCAATAAGGGAATGCGAGCTATTCCCTCACCTCATGGCTCTGTATCGCCGTGAACCACACTATCGCCAATCCATTAGAATTTGGTAAATTAACCTTGCCGCGGGCTTGCCTGTTGAAGAGGGGATGTGCGCCCGGGAGACGGTGCTGCGGTTGTCATTTTTCCTTTGCGTGGGGAAAAAACGGTTGTTATAGAGACGCGCGCTCCGGAAGGCCTCTGCGCGAGGAATTTCGACGTGGTATCGGGGCGCGGGTATGGTGAAATTGGTAGACACGCCAGATTTAGGTTCTGGTGCCGCAAGGCGTGGGAGTTCAAGTCTCTCTACCCGCACCAGTTCCGCGGCAGCATTGCCGCAGGCCTGATCCGCCTGGCGGCAGCATGAGCCCCAGCGCAAACGAGATTGCATCGAAGCCACGACCGGCGACAGGTTCCGGCGTCGTGCTCATGGAAACCCCGGCTGTGTGAGCACCGCCGCATGATATGAAGGTATGACAATGCAGGTTATCGAAACGCTCGCTGAAGGGCTGAAGCGCGAAATCAAGGTCGTAATCCCGGCCAAGGACATGGAACAGCGCATGAACGAGCGCCTGGCGGAAGCCAAGGACAAGGTGCGCGTCAACGGTTTCCGTCCGGGCAAGGTGCCGATGGGCCACCTGAAGAAGATGTACGGCAAGTCGGTGATGGCCGAGCTCGTCAACGAGATCGTGCGCGACCGTCCCGCTGCCATCCTCTCCGAGCGTGGCGAGAAGTCGGCCACCCAGCCGCAGATCTCGATGACCGAGGATGAAGCCGAAGCCGAGAAGATCCTCAACGCTCAGGTCGATTTCGAATTCACCCTGTCCTACGAAGTCATTCCGCCGATCGAACTGCAGCCGACGAGCGGCATCAAGGTGACCCGCGAAGTCGTTGAAGTCTCGGAAGACGAGGTCAACGAGCAGATCCTCAAGATCGCCGAAAACGCCCGCACCTATGCCGCCAAGGATGGCGCCGCCGAAACCGGCGACCGCGTCACCATGAATTACCTCGGCAAGGTTGATGGCGTTGCCTTCGATGGCGGCGCTGCCGAAGATGCCGATCTCGTCATTGGTTCCGGCCGCTTCATCCCGGGCTTCGAAGAGCAGCTGGTTGGCCTGAAGGCTGGCGAAGAGAAGGTCATCACGGTCACCTTCCCGTCCGAATATCCGGCTGCCAACCTGGCCGGCAAGGAAGCCACCTTCGATATCACTGTGAAGGAAGTCGCGGCCCCGGCTGGCCTCGAGCTGAACGACGAGCTGGCCACCCAGCTCGGCATCGAATCGCTCGACAAGCTGAAGGAAATCGTGCGCGGCCAGATCGAGGGCCAGTACGGCAACGTCACCCGCCAGAAGGTCAAGCGTCAGATCCTCGACCAGCTGGACGAGATGTACAAGTTCGATACCCCGGCCGGCCTGGTCGACGCCGAGTTCGAAAACATCTGGCGCCAGATCAACACCGACCTGCAGCAGTCCGGCAAGACCTTTGCTGATGAAGACACGACCGAAGAGGAAGCCCGTGCGGAATACCGCAAGCTTGCCGAACGTCGCGTCCGTCTCGGCCTCGTTCTCTCCGAAATCGGCGAAAAGGCCGGCGTCGAAGTGACCGAAGAAGAAATGCAGCGCGCCCTCTACGCCCAGCTGCAGCAGTTCCCGGGCCAGCAGAAGGAAATCCTCGATTTCTTCCGCAATACGCCCGGTGCCGCCGCTTCGCTGCGCGCTCCGATCTTCGAAGAGAAGGTCATCGACAAGTTGCTCTCCGAAATCGACGTCACCGACAAGACCGTGACGAAGGACGAGCTGATGGCTGACGACGAAGCGTCTGCTGAAGACGCCGACACGGCGGAGAAGAAGAAGGCTGCCCCGAAGAAGAAGGCTGCCAAGGCTGACGCTGCCGAGGCTGCCGAGGGCGAAGAAGCTCCGGCCCCGAAGAAGAAGGCTGCTTCGAAGAAGAAGGCCGCTGAAGGCGACGCCGAATAAGACGCACGCGCCTCTGACAGTTTCGAAAACCCCCGGTGCCCTGCGCCGGGGGTTTTTCGTTGCGACGCTGATATGCCGGTGACGGCTGGATGGAACGCTGCGACACCGAAGAGCCAGCCGGAAAGCTCGCCTCCGCCTCAGGTGTCGATGCGCTCTTTCTATGTCGAGACGGAAGGGGCGTAACGGCTTGCCTTCAAAAAGGCGGGGCTCACCAACTCATGTGAGAAGGGGGTCCGCGAGCCCCTGACCGGCAGGACATGCCGGCTGCCGGTCCCTTAACCGGCAGAGGCCGCGCCGCTCAAGCGACGCGGCTGTGTGTCTGCTGCAAAGCTTCATCTCGGATTAAGAAGCCGTAAAAGCCTGTATCGATCCGGCGCATGGCATCCTCGATCGTCCAGCCGAAGGCCCAGGCCTCGCGCATCTGCTGCTGAGTATCCGGGTCCATGTCCGGAACCGTACGCAGCAGATAGGGATTGTCACTTGCAACCGCGCCCAGGATGCGCGCCCGCGCACCGCGCTCCTGACATTCAAGAAGAGACTCAATATTCATGTCTGTCGTCCAATGTAAGGTGGGGCTTAATATGGGCGTCATCTGGCAGGATCAAGGATGTTAACCGATCATTCATCATGTTTTTGCTGGGGCTTCTGCGGATAAAATGCTTGCAGAATCACTTGCTGTGAGCGTTCAGCGCGGTTCACTTCGAATATTCAGATAGGCCGGATCGAATTCGGCGAAACGTTGCAGTCTTCCCCAATCGAGAATTGTAATGCGCTCCCTTGACCAGGTCACGAATCCTGCAGCGCGCAGCTCCTGAATCACTCTGTTCATGTGCACTGTGGAGAGGCCCATGATGTCGGCCATCTGGGTCTGGGACAGAGGAAAGTGGAAGCTGCCGCCCTCAACGCGGTTGACGATCTGCAGGCGCATGTAAAGCTCGCAGATGATCTGCGCCAGGTGAGCCGCGCGGGAGCGTCTGCCCATGGCCACGATCCATTGCCGGCTGATGGCCGCCTGCACCAGGGTGTCGAGCCATAGCAACCGTGCGAGATGCGGGGCGCTCTCGGTGATGGTCTTCAACGCACTGTGATCCGCCATTGCGATGCGGCACGGCGAGAGCGCAATGATGCCATGGTCCATCGTCTTCACAAGGAAGGCATGCAGGTCGATGAATTCACCGGCCACATGCAGGGAGGTGAGCTGTCTTTGTCCGTCACCGGTGATGTTGTAGCGGGCCGCAAAGCCATCGAGCAGGAGAGAACTGGTGAGGGGTCTGTCACCCTCGGTGACGATGTCTTCCTGGGCTGCGACCCGTCGTTCCCGCGTGATTGCCATCCGCAGCATTTCCCGCTCGTCGTCGCTCAGCCGGTCGCGCTGCTCCAGATTGAGCAGCAAAGGCTCGATCATGTCCGTGTCTGCCATATCACTTCCCCTCTCGGTCGAGGGGTGAACAGATGGCGCGCAGTTTTGTGCCAGAGGCGGGAACAAAAATTTAGGGTGGTTGATTGGACCAACGAAAGGCGAGGTAAGAGCGATGGCCCATTACTATTTCGATGTGTTCAATGACGGCGCGCTGTATGGACCGGTGGCCATGGAACTGGAGGGCCGCGAGGCCGTGGAGCGCGAGGCGCACCGCATTCTTTCCGACATGGCGAGAGACGATCTGCTCGGCCGCGACGCCATGTCCATCGTGCTCGAGGTCCGGGACCAGCGCGGCCAATCCGTCTTCGTCGGCAGCGTCACCTTTGTCTCGCGCTGGCTGGATCGCAGGAGTGACGTCGTTTCACATCTGTCGTGATGCCGAGGCCCGCCTGCGGCAGGCAGGCGGGTTCTCCATGACCGCCGTTGCGATCAGCCTCCGGGGGGCGTCCACTTGAGATATATCGTTGCCAGCGGCGGCAGTGTCAGCATCACGGACTGTGGATGGCCATGCGCGCTCTCCGCGTCGGTCCAGACTTCGACTTGGCCGAGATTCGAGCCGCCATAGAGCCCGGCATCCGTGTTCAGTACCACCTGCCAGCGGCCCTCCTGCGGCACACCGACCCGGTAGCCTTCGCGCGCCACGGGCGTCATGTTGCTGAGCGCGAGAATCAGGCTTTTGCCGTCGCCCGTCTTTCGAAGCAGCCCGAAGACGGAATTTTCCGCATCGTCGCCGATGACCCATTCGAAGCCTTCCGGGTGCAGGTCTGCGAACTGCAGTGCGGGTTCGGCCCGGTAGAGCCGGTTCAGGTCACCCACCAGGCGTTGCAGGCCCGCATGCTCCGGCCTGTCGAGCAGATCCCAGTGGATGGAGCCGTCATGGTTCCATTCCGTCCACTGGCCGATTTCGCCACCCATGAAGAGCAGTTTCTTGCCGGGATGCGCCCACATGAAGCCGAAATAGGCCCGCAGGTTCGCCATCCTCTGCCAGGCATCGCCGGGCATCTTGCCGATCAGCGAGCCCTTGCCGTGCACCACCTCGTCATGGCTGAGCGGCAGCATGAAGCGTTCGGAATAGGCGTAGACCATGCCGAAGGTCATCATGCCGTGGTGGTGCCGGCGGAAGATCGGCTCCTTTTCCATGTAGTGGAGCGTGTCGTGCATCCAGCCCATGTTCCATTTGAAATCGAAGCCGAGGCCACCCTCTTCAACAGGTTTGGTCACGCCCGGCCAGGCGGTCGATTCCTCCGCCACCGTGAAGGCATGGCTGCAGCGTTGGTGAATGATGCTGTTGAGGTGCTTGAAGAATTCCACGGACTCGAGGTTTTCGCGTCCGCCGTATTTGTTCGGGATCCACTCGCCGTCCTTGCGCGAATAGTCGCGATAGAGCATCGAGGCGACCGCATCGACCCGCAGGCCATCGATATGGAAATGCTCCAGCCATTCCAGCGCCGAGGCAATCAGAAAGCCCTTCACTTCGTTACGGCCGAGATTGTAGATGAGCGTGTTCCAGTCCTTGTGAAAGCCCTCGCGCGGATCCTCGTGCTCGTAAAGCGCCGTGCCGTCGAAACGGGCAAGGCCCCAGACATCGGTCGGAAAATGCGCCGGCACCCAGTCGAGGAGGACGCCTATCCCGGCCGCATGGCAGCGGTCGATGAAATAGGCGAGGTCTTCCGGCGTGCCGTAGCGTCCAGTCGGTGCAAACAGCCCCAGCGGCTGATAACCCCAGGACCCGCCGAAGGGATGCTCCATGATCGGCATCAACTCGATATGGGTGAAACCGAGCTTCTGGACATAGGGGATGAGGCGCTGGCTGAGTTCCACCCAATCAAGCACGCGATTGCTTTCCTCCGCGATCCTGAGCCAGGAGCCGGGATGCACCTCGTAGACCGAGATCGGCCCTTCGCCGGCGCGACGGGCTGCGCCGCTGCGCATCCAGTCGTCGTCCGTCCAGCGGAAGGGCTGGCTGGCAGCGACGATCGAGGCGGTGGCGGGAGCTGCTTCGCTGGCGCGCGCCACGGGATCGGCCTTCTGCGGCAGCACGGTGCCGTTGCGGTCGAGGATCTCGAACTTGTAGCGGTCGCCCGGCCCAAGCCTGGGCACGAAAAGCTCCCAGACCCCGGAGGGCTGGCGAAGCCGCATCGGATGACGCCGCCCGTCCCAGGCGTTGAAATCGCCCACGACCGAAACGCGCCGCGCATTGGGCGCCCAGACGGAGAAGCGTACGCCGCTGACACCGTCCACCTCCATGGCACGGGCGCCGAGTGTGCGGCCGAGGTCGTAATGGGTGCCCTGGCCAATCAGGTGCAGGTCGAGGTCGCCAAGGAGCAGGCCGAAAGCATAGGGGTCTTCGGTCTCCTGCACGGCCTCGGGCCACTGGATGCGCAGGCGATAGGCATCCCCCCTATCGATGGCAGCGGCAAAGATACCGCCGGGATGGATCGCATGCATGCGAAAGCGCGTACCGCTGCCATCTCGGCTGAGGATCTCCACCCCCTCGGCGCCCGGAAGAAAGGCGCGGATGATCGTTGCCCCCTGGGCCGGATGGGGGCCAAGAAGCGCGAAGGGATCACCGTGGCGGCCATCGACCAGGGCGTCCAGCGCCGCGCGATCTATTCCTGTCATCAGTTCGGAACGCTCGATGTTCATGCAGTCTTCTCCGTCAGCCTGTCCACGATCGCGGCAAAGCCGGCGAGCGGGATGGGCAGCCATTTGGGCCGGTTGCGGGCTTCATAGGCAATTTCGTAGGCGGCCTTTTCCAGAAGATAGAGGTCGAGCATGCGTCGGCGTCGGTCGGGATCGACGCGGAGCGCCTCGGATTGTTCGACAGCGGCGAGATAGCCTTCCAGAAAGGCGGTCTCCGCCTGTTGCGTAAAGCGGCGGATCATTGCCGTGCGATCCGGGCTCTCCGTTTCGGTCACCGCCTCGTTTTCCAGCTCCGCAGTGGCCGCCAGATAGCTGAGGGATCGCAGAAGACCGGCCACGTCGCGCAGCGGAATGGTTTTCGCCCGGCGTTCCGACAGATCGCGTGCCGGCTCGCCCTCGAAATCGATGATGTAGGCATCGGCTTCGGCAATCAGCACCTGGCCCAGATGGAAGTCGCCGTGGTTGCGGATCATCATGACCCCCTCGGCAGCCTGCGCAAGTTCCGCTGCAAGTCCGGGCAGTTCGTCGCGACGGCTGAGGAGCGCATCCACGGTGCGGACGGTGTCGGTCTCCAGCTCCGCGCGTTGGTCGGCGAGGATCGAGAATGCCCTCTCGATCTGGCCGACTGCACTCTGCCGCCAGAGTTCCACATTCTCGGCCCGGGCGGGCAGCGGGCGAAAAGCCTCCTCGTCCGTGTCCGTCGCAAGCGCCGCATGCAGTTCGCCGAGCCGGGTGCCGATGGTGCCGGCCATAGTGACCAGCGGGCGCATCATGTCGTCCACGGCCTCTGGCTCCGCCTGGGTCAGCCCGATCTCATCGAGCGCCCGGCGCAGATTGGTCAGCATCCAGTTCCAGGCATCGCCCTGATTGCGGATGGCCCCCTGCACGAGGATCAGCGTGTAGCGTGCACCATCGGGGGCGACGCGCGCCACTTCCCCCAAAAGCGGTGCCGTGTTGGCGTAGCCGACCTTCGTCAGGTAACGCGTCATCTCCACTTCCGGATGGATGCCCGGGAAGATGTGGCGGATCAGCTTGATCATTGCGAGATCGCCGACGATCAGCGAACTGTTGGATTGCTCCGCAGACAGCCAGCGCACCGTCATCTCGTCGCTGATCGCCATACAGTCCAGCTGGTCGGTGCCGAGGAATTCCAGCGTGCCGGTGCGTCCTGACAGGAGCGAGCGTTCGCAGAGTCCCCGCAGCACGCCGTGGGCCAGTGCCTCCACGGAAAAGCCATCGGTGAGGAAACCGACGCGCCGGCCCTGACGGATGCGCGCCATGGCAAGCTGCTGGGCAAGCGCGGAGGGCTGCTGGTCGTCCCAGACGGTGGACAGAGGCAGGAGGTAGGTTTCCGTATGGCCTTCCAGTTCCGCCTCCAGCTCGCCGAGCAGGATGTTGTGGGTGGTGCCCATCGGCTGGGCGGCCACAAGCCGAGCGCTCTTCAGCCGCTCGCCCTTGGAGCCGAACCAGCGGCGCTTGGCGAGGTAGGCCGGCAGGATATCGCGCGACAGCGCCTGCGACAGCCGTTCCTCGTCGATGAGTTCCGTCAGGTCGCGCCGCAATACCAATGTGGTCAGGTCCGGCATCTGCTCCGGGGGCTCGGTGCGCCAGGCCGGACCGTCCGCCTCTGCAACAAGCTGGAACCAGTAGAAGGAGAAGGGCGGCAGCGTCAGCAGATAGGTCAGCTGGCCGATCGGCGGGAAGGGGGACATGCCGGTC
>NZ_VJMG01000080.1 GCF_007004135.1 Affinirhizobium straminoryzae | reverse complement strand
CCCCCACAAGGGGGGAGAGAACCCGTGGCGGCCGTCTGCTCACGGTAACCAAACGAGCGGGCGAGTGACGGCGCAGCTGCCTTATGCGCTTGCGTTGGGCGAGACGGTGCCGCGGACTGAGCCCTCCCCCTTGTGGGGAGGGCGGCGAGCAAAGCGAGCGGGAGGGGTCTTTCTACGACACTCATTCCGCAGCCTCCCTCACCGGGGCCGGCGCAAAATCCTGCGGGAAATGCGTCATGGCGCTCATCACCGGATAGGGCGTGAAGCCGCCGAGCGCACAGAGCGAACCAAACTTCATGGTGTTGCAGAGGTCTTCCAGCAGCACCTTGTTCTTCTCCGGCTCGATGCCGCGGGCGATCTTGTCCACGGTCTCGACGCCGCGCGTCGAGCCGATGCGGCAGGGCGTACACTTGCCGCAGCTTTCCACAGCGCAGAATTCCATGGCAAAGCGCGCCTGCTTCAGCATATCGACGCTGTCATCGAACACCACGATGCCCGCATGGCCAATGAGACCGCCGGCGGCGGTAAAGGCCTCGTAATCGAACACCGTGTCGAACAGCGCCGGCGGAAAATAGGCGCCGAGCGGGCCACCGACCTGCACCGCCTTGACCGGACGGCCGCTGATGGTGCCGCCACCGATCTCGTTGACCAGTTCTCCGAGCGTCAGGCCGAAGGCAGTTTCATAAAGCCCGCCATGCTTCAGATTGCCGGCGAGCTGGATCGGGATCGTGCCATGCGAACGGCCGACGCCGTAATCGCGGTAGAATTGGGCGCCACGGTCCATGATGACGGGGATGGAGGCGAGCGACATGACGTTGTTGACGACCGTCGGCTTGCCGAACAGGCCCTGCAGCGCCGGCAGCGGCGGCTTGGCGCGCACGATACCCCGCTTGCCTTCAAGGCTGTTCAGCAGCGAGGTTTCCTCGCCGCAGACATAGGCGCCGGCGCCCATGCGCACTTCCATGTCGAATGCGTAAGCAGAGCCTAACACGGACGGACCGAGAATGCCTTCGCGCCTGGCGATGGCGATCGCCTCTTCCATCATCGCAATGGCATGCGGATATTCGGAGCGGGTGTAGACATAGCCCTTGGTTGCGCCGACTGCGATGCCGGCAATCGCCATGCCTTCGATCAGGACGAAGGGATCGCCTTCCATGATCATCCGGTCGGCGAAGGTGCCGCTGTCGCCCTCGTCGGCATTGCAGACGATATATTTCTGGTCAGCCGTCGCGTCCGCGACCGTCTTCCATTTGATGCCGGTCGGGAAGCCGGCGCCGCCGCGACCGCGCAACCCGCTGTCGGTGACCTGCTTGACGATGTCGGCCGGCGGCATGGCCACGGCCTTTTGAAGACCCGTGAGGCCCTTGTAGTGCCGGTAATCCGTGAGCGACAGCGGATCGGTGATGCCGCAGCGGGAGAAGGTGAGCCGCGTCTGGTTCTTGAGGAAAGGGATCTCGCTGGTCAGCCCATGACAGAGCGGGTGATCGCCGCCGGCGAGGAAGCCGGCTTCGAACAGCGACGGCACGTCGGCAGCCCTGACGGGGCCATAGGCGACGCGACCGTGATCGGTGCGCACCTCGACCAGCACTTCCAGCCACAGCATGCCGCGCGAGCCGTTGCGGACGATGTGCACATCGCGATTGCGGGCCTTTGCCTCGCGCTCGATCGCGGCGGCGACCTTGTCGGCACCGACGGCAAGGGCTGCCGCATCGCGGGGAACGAAAACAGTGATGGTTTCGGGCACGCTCATGCACGCACCTCCGCGACAATGTCGTTCAGACAGTCTTCGTCGAGGCGCGCATAAAGCTCACCGTCCAGCATGGCGGCCGGCGCCTGCGCACAGAGCCCGAGACAGAAGACCGGTTCCAGCGTGACCGAGCCATCGGCCGCCGTTTCATGCCAGCCGAGGCCGAGCTTCGCCTTCACCCGCTCGGCCAGCGCATCGCCGCCCATCGACTGGCAGGCTTCGGCGCGACAGAGCTTTAGCGTGTGGCGGCCGGCCGGATGATCCTTGAAATCATGGTAGAAGGTGACAACGCCGTGCACCTCGGCGCGCGACAGGTTCAGCGCCTGTGCAATGATCTGCTTGGCGCCGTCAGGGATATAGCCGAATTCCGCCTGCACCTTGTGCAGGATCGGCAGCATCGGACCTTCCAGATGCCGACAGTCCTCGATGATGGCCGCAATACGGGTTGCCTCATCCACGGCAACCACCCGAACATTCATGGTCAGTCCTCCCAAACCGACGCCCGGCACGCTTCCCGGCAAAACCACCGGTTGATGTCATGGATCGCAGAGGATCCGGGCGCCGTCATCCGAAACGGCATCACTGCCTGTTCGTGAAGGATGACGAAGATGCATACATCAGGTCAATATCGCCGTCTCGTTGTGCGATAGAAAAAATCTATCGAATGCGGATGCTGCAGCGCGGGATCGCGCCTCGTGCAGCAGGGCGGAGACAAGCGGCGTGTGTGGTTCGCGATGCGTGGCAACAAGGCCCACCAGATGCTCGGCCTCCGGCTCGCTGATGGGGATCATCCGGATCTCCTCAGAAAACCCGAAGGATTCCGCAACGTTACGCGGCATGATCGAGGCCCACTGGCCGGTCCGGATATGGGAAAACAGCACGATCATGGAATTGGATTCGAGCGTTGGTTTGGCCCGCACCCCGGCTTCGGCCATGTGCTTGTTGATGATCCGGCGGTTCTGCATGTCAGGCGTCAATAGACAAAGCCGAAGATCCGAGACTTCCTTCCAGGTCACGCTTTGACGATCCGCAAGCGGCGTGCCGGCTGCGGCGATCAGGTGATAGCGCTCTGAATACAGGGGAACCGTGGTGACGCGGCCAAGCGGTTCGTTGTCGAGATAGGTGATGCCGGCGTCGATTTCGAGGTTTTCCAGCTGGCTCAGAACCTGCAGCGAGGTGCGCGACGTGACGGAAAAGGTGACGTTCGGATGGCGGGCCTGAAAGGGTTCGGTAAGCCGCGGCACCATGGCAAGCGCGGTCGGGATGACCGCCAGCCGGATATGGCCGGCAAGCCCCTTGCGGGCGGCGCGCATTTCCTCGCGCATGGTGCGGGTATCGCCGACGATGCGGCGCGCCCATTCCAGCACGCGCTGCCCTTCCGGCGTCAGCCCCTGGAACCGCGAGCCGCGCACCACCAGCACCACGCCGAGCTGATCCTCCAGCTGGCGGATCGCGGCCGAGAGTGTTGGCTGCGAAATGCCGCATTCCTCCGCCGCACGGCCGAAATGACCTGCCCCGGCAAGCGCAATGAAGAATTCCAGCTTGTCGATCATGGCACCGCTCCGGGGTTTTGTGAGCCTTCTGTTGTGAGGGCAGCGGGCGCCGTGCGTCAAGCCGCCGCCGGCTCGTCGTTGGGCATCCGCGACTGGAACCTGGCGGGAACCAAAGCCCGCCAGTCGCCATTTATCGACCGGAGGCTCGGTCATGATGGACAAGGTAACAACGGACGACACATTTTCCTTTCTGGACGGCGGTGGCCGTTCGGCGGAGATGATCCGCGACCTCGACTGGTCGAACACGCCGCTTGGTCCCATCCGGCAATGGCCAGTGGCGCTGAAAACGGCAGCGGGGATGGTCCTGACCTCAGGCTTTCCGGCCATGATCGCCTGGGGCCCTGAACTGACCATGATCTACAATGACGCCTTCCATCCGATTCTCGGCCGCAAGCCGGAGGCTATGGGACAACCGCTGAGCCGTGTCTGGGCGGAGATCTGGGAGGATATCGCCCCCATTGCTCACAAGGCACTGGCAGGCCAGGCAACCTTCATCGAGGATTTTCCCTTGACCGTGCAACGCAACGGCTATGCGGAAGAGGCCTTCTTTACCTTTTCATACAGCCCGTTGCGCGACGATGCTGGGCGGATCGTCGGGCTGCTGGATACGGTCATCGAGACGACGGCGCGGATGGAAAGCCAGCGCCAGGTGCGGCTGATGAATTCCGAACTGCAGCACCGCATGAAGAACATGTTCGCCATGGTCACCTCCATCGTCAGCCAGACGCTGCGGGTGGCCCATTCGGTGGAGGAGAGCCGTCCGCTGCTGCTGCAGCGGCTGGCCGCCGTCGCCAACGCCCATGCGCTGGTGACCGACGCGCCGAAGGGCGATGTGTCCCTGGCGCAGGTGGTGGAAACGGCGCTTTCGGTGCATCGCACCGTCTCCAGCCAGGTGCATGCCGATGGTCCGGAGGTGATGCTGAGCGACAAGCAGGCGCTGTCGCTCTCGCTGGCCATCAACGAGTTGACGACCAATGCCATGAAATATGGCGCCCTCTCCGTCGAGGACGGGCGGGTCCATCTGTGCTGGCAGGGCGACGGAGCAGGCTCCTTTATCCTCCATTGGAGAGAACAGGGCGGCCCCTCGGTGACGAAACCCTCCCGCCGCGGCTTCGGCACCACGCTGATGGAGCGGGTGGTGCCGCATGATTTCGGCGGCAGCGCCACGCTCACTTATGCACCGGAGGGCCTGTCCTACCGGATCGATACGCCGGCCTTGAAGCGCTGAGCGTCTTTACAGCTGAAGCGAGGCCGTCTTCTCCTTGAGAAGGGCAGCACTGCGGGCGAGCGCCGCATGTTCCGCCGCATCGAGTTCGGGAAAGAGATCGACGATCACGCCGGACGCGCCAACGACACGGGGCACGGACAGCGCCACATCCCGCACGCCTTCCACTTCCGGCGTCAGGATCGAGACGGAGAAGACCGCCCGCTGGTCGAGCGCGATGGCCTTGACCAGCCGCGCCAGCCCGGCGCCGATGCCGTAATAGGTCGAGCCCTTGCCCTCGATGATGCGATAGGCGGCATTGCGGACATTGTCGTCGATCTCGGCCCGCAGTTCGGGCGTCAGCGGCCGCCCCACCTGTTCGGCGAAAGAGGCGACGGAGACGGAACCCGCCAGCGCATTCGACCAGGTGAGGACCTCGCTGTCACCGTGTTCGCCGAGTACATAGGCATGCACGGATTGCGGCGAGATGCCGAGATGGCGACCGAGCAGGCTGCGGAAGCGGGCCGTATCGAGAATGGTGCCGGAACCGATGACACGGGTGGCTGGAAGGCCGGAAAGCCGCGTGGTGATTTCCGTCATGATGTCGACCGGGTTGGAGGCGATCAGCAGGATTGCATCCGGCGCCACCGCCAGCACGGCGCCCACCACCTGGCGGAACACCTCTGCATTGCGCTCCAGGAGCGCCAGCCGGCTTTCGCCCGGCTTCTGGTTCACCCCGCAGGCGAGGATGACGATGCCGGCACCGGCCAGCGCCTGATAATCCCCGGCGCGGACCTTGGTCGCCGAGTGAAAGGGCGTGGCATGTGCGATGTCTTCCGCCTGGGCAATCGCCAGTTTCTCGCTGACATCGACAAGCACCACTTCGCTCGCCGTGCCGGTGAGCGCCAGCGCATAACCTGCCGAGCTGCCGACCATGCCAGCACCTACGATTCCGACCTTCATCCGTGTCCTCCGTGGCTGGGATTTGCAGAGAGGTTAAGGCCGGATCCACGCTGTGTCATGACATGCCTCAACCCGGCGCCCCAATCGATAGACGTAGCGCGGAAAAACAGGATGACGATGCAGCATTCCGTCTGTTTATATGCCGGCAGACGGAGGGTCCTGCATGCGACGGTTGCCGGCACTGACAGCGATGAAGGTGTTCGAGGTGGTGGGCCAGACCCGCAGCTTCACCCGCGCGGCCGAGCGGCTGAACCTGACCCAGAGCGCGGTAAGCCGGCAGGTGCGCAATCTGGAGGACCAGCTGGGCGAGAAGCTGGTGATCCGCCACCATCACCATCTGGAGCTGACGCCCTCCGGCGCCGAGCTTTACGCCAGCCTGCAGCACGCCTTCCATTCGGTGGAGCTGACGGTGCGCGGCATCATGGAAAAGAGCAACCGCCACCGGCTGCGCATCAATGTGCCGCCCACCTTTGCCAAGCGCTGGCTGCTGCCCCGCCTTTCCCGCCTGCATGCCGCGCTGCCGGACATCGACATCAGCATCACCACCGATCCTGCCGACAGCCTCGCCGAGCGCAGCCTGCTGGATTGCGCGATCCGTTTCGGCGATGGCGAATGGCCGATTCTCGCCTCCGAGCGGCTGATGACGGAACGGCATATCGCCGTCTGCGCACCGCATCTGTTACCGGTGGATGGCGCGATCGACCTGTCCCGTTTCACCCTGCTGCATGTGCTGGCCTCCGCCGACCAGCGCTATCTCACCTGGCAGCGCTGGCTGGACGCGGCAGGCCTCAGCCAGACAGATACCCGGGGTGGTCTGGAATTCGATCTGCTGGATCTCGTCATCGAAGCCGCCTGCAACGGGCTCGGCGTTGCCGTTGCCGACAAGGCGATGGTGGCGCCGCTGATGGCGACGGGTCAGCTGGCGCAGGTGCTGGACGTGGAGGTGGAAGGGCACGAGGCCTACTGGCTGGTGACCCGCACCGACCAGCTGCCGTCGCGACGGGTGGCGGCGTTTCGCGACTGGCTGCGCAACGAACTCCAGAGCGAACTCGAAAGCGACCGCGCCACGGCGCCTGGGGCGCGACGCGCCTGAAACATTCCTTTTTGGAATGCTCGGGCCGAGAATTCCTCGCTTGCGGCACAGCCTGCGTCTGACATCTCCTTGCAGGGAAAAGCAGGGAGGACACCCATGCGCGTCTATCGCAATGTCATCGCCGGACAGCCTGTCGAGCCCGCAAGCGCGGAGAGGATCGCGGTCCACAACCCCGCCACCGGTGCGGTGTTTGCCGAGGTGCCGGCCGCCACCGATGCCGAAGTCATCGAGGCGGTGCAGCGCGCCGCCGCCGCGCAGAAGGACTGGGGCAAAAGGCCTTCGATCGAGCGCGGCGATGCCCTGCGCCGGCTGGCTGACAGTCTGCAGAAGCGGGCCGTGATCATCGGCGCGGCACTGGCGGAAGAATCCGGCAAGAGCCTTGCCGATGCGACGGCGGAAGTCGGCTACGGCGTGGAACTGATGCGCTACCATGCCGAATGGGCACGGCGCATCGACGGCGAAGTGATCGACAGCGACACGCCGAACGAAACGCTGATGTTGCAGCGGGTGCCGATCGGCGTGGTGGCCTGCCTGATCCCCTTCAACTTTCCGATCTACACGCTGGTGCGCAAGATCGCGCCGGCGCTGATGGCCGGCAATGCGGTGGTGGTGCGCCCCAGCAACACAACGCCGACCTCCGCCTTTGCCTTTGCCGAAGCGTTGGCGGAGGCCGGGCTGCCGGAGGGTCTCGTCAGTATCCTGACCATGACGCATGACGTGGCGGCAACACTGTGCACGCGGCCGGAAGTCGGCATGATCACATTGACGGGCAGCGTGACCGCCGGTCGTGCGGTGCTGGATTTCTGCAAGCAGAACATCACCAAGCCCTCCCTGGAGCTTGGCGGCAAGACACCGGTGATCGTCGAGCCGGATGCCGATCTCGATGCGGTGGCGCGCATGGTGCTTGCCGCCAAGACCGCCCATTGCGGCCAGGTCTGCACCTCGGTCGAGCGACTCTACGTGCATGCCTCCATTCATGATGCGCTGCTCGCGCGGCTGAAGGCCGGCTTTGCCGCACGCAGCTTCGGCGACCGCGCGACGGATGCGGGCCTGATGGGGCCGCTTGCCTCCGAAGCCGCACGAAAGCGCGTGCATGCCATGGTGGAGCGCGCGGTGGCCGAGGGCGCGGTGCTGGAGGCCGGCGGCGTTCTGCCGGACACACCGGGCTATTTCTATCCCCCCACCCTTCTCTCCGGCTGCCGGCAGGAAATGGAGATCGTGCGGGACGAGGTGTTCGGCCCCGTGCTGCCGGTGATCGTCTACCGCGATTTCGACGAGGCGCTGCGGCTGGCAAGCGACAGCCAGTACGGCCTCGCCTCCGTGGTGTTTTCCAACGATTACCGCAAGGTGATGCAGGCAACGACGGCGATGGAAGCGGGCGAACTCTACATCAACCGCTTCCCGGCCGATCCCTATCAGGGCTACCACGCCGGCTGGAAACGCTCCGGCCTTGGCGGCGACGATGGGAAGCACGGCATGCTGGAATTCACCCAGACACGGCTCGTGATCCTGAATTACTGAGGAGCAGACCGATGAAGCTGACATCGCTTGCAACCCATGTCGTCGCCGTGCCGCCTCCGCATATCGGCGGCATGTACTGGATCTTCGTGGAACTGGAGACGGCCTGCGGCATACGCGGACTGGGCGAGATCTATTCCACCGCCTTCGATCCCAACGCGCTGGTGCCGCTGATCGAGGATGTGTTCCAGCGCCATCTGGAAGGCCACGACCCGCACCGGATCGAACGCTTCTGGCGCGCCGCCTATTCCAGCGGCTTCACCCAGCGCCCCGACCCGACGATGATGGGCATTGTTTCAGGCCTTGAAATCGCCTGCTGGGACATCATCGGCAAGGCGGCGGGGCGGCCGGTTGCCGATCTCCTGGGCGGCACGGTGCATGAGAGGCTGCGCGCCTATACCTATCTCTATCCGAAGAATGCGGCCGGCGACTACGACTACAATGATCCGGACCTCGCCGCCGAGGAAGCGGTGCGCATGGTGGAAATGGGGTTTACCGCGCTCAAATTCGATCCGGCCGGCCCCTACACGCAATATAGCGGCCATCACCTGTCGCTTGGCGTGATGGACCGCTGCGAAACCTTCTGCCGCAAGATCCGCGAGGCGATCGGCGCGCGGGCCGACATCCTGTTCGGCACGCATGGGCAGATGGTGCCGGCCTCCGCCATCCGGCTGGCCAAACGGCTCGAAAAATACGATCCGCTGTGGTTCGAGGAGCCGGTGCCGCCCGGACAGGAGGCAGCGATGGCGACGGTGGCGCGCGCGACCTCCATTCCCGTCTCGACCGGCGAGCGGCTGACCACCAAATACGAATTCCAGCGCGTGCTGCAGGAGGGTGCCGCCTCGATCCTGCAGATGAATGTCGCCCGCGTCGGCGGGCTGCTGGAGGCGAAGAAGATCGCCGGCATGGCCGAAAGCTTCTATGCCGAGATCGCGCCGCATCTCTACAACGGCCCCGTCGGTGCGGCCGCCAGCATCCAGCTGGCCGCCGCCACGCCGAATTTCCTGATCCACGAGGCGATCATGGATTTCTCCGGCTTCCACGCCGAGGTGCTGAAGACCAAGCTTGTGGTCGAGGACGGCTACCTCATCCCCTCGCGCGAGCCGGGGATCGGGGTGGAGCTGAACCATGCGGTGGTTGCCGCGCACTCGCCCTATCGCGGCGAGCGGCTACACCTGCAGATGGCAGCCGAGCCCGCCGATGTGAAACAGTTCGCGCCGGCCAAGGGGTGATCCGTCGATGCTGTTCGACTTTATCATCGTCGGCGCCGGATCGGCCGGCTGCATCCTGGCGCATCGCCTCAGCGAGGACGGGCGCTACAGCGTTCTGCTGCTGGAGGCGGGCGGCGGCGATCGTTCGCCGTGGCTGAAGATTCCGGTCGGCTATGCCAGGAGCTATTACGACCCCGCCGTCAACTGGATGCACTGGAGCGAGCCGGAGCCGGGGCTGAACAATCGCCGGGTCTATGTGCCGCGCGGCAAGGTGCTGGGCGGTTCCGGTGCGATCAATGCCATGGTTTTCGTGCGCGGTGCCGCGGCCGATTTCGACGACTGGAAGGCTGCCGGCAATCCCGGCTGGGGGGCGGACGACGTGCTGCCCTGGTTCAAGCGGCTGGAAACCCATGCCGATGGCGCCTCCCGCTGGCACGGCGGCGAGGGCCCGATCCATGTGACGCCGATGCGCGACGGCATCCATCCGGTCAGCCGCGCCTTCCTCTCGGCCTGCGACGAACTGGGATATCCGGCCAATCCGGACTTCAACGGCGCCTCGATCGAGGGGGCCGGCATCTATGACATCAACACGAGACGGGGCCTGCGCTCGCATTCCGGCGCCGAATATCTCCGCCCGGCGCTGAAACACCCCAATCTGCACGTGGAACGGCAGGCCTTTGCCGAGCATCTGCTGTTCGACGGGGACGGACGGGTGAGCGGTGTCGCCGTACGCCAGAACGGGCAACGGCGACTGTTTACGGCCCGCCGCGAGGTCGTTCTTGCCGCCGGTGCCGTGCAAAGCCCGGCTCTGCTCCAGCGCTCGGGCATCGGCGATGGCGCGCAACTGCAGGCGCTCAACATAACCCCTCGCCACCATCTGCCGGCGGTGGGGCAGAACCTGCAGGACCATCTCTGCGCCAGCTTCTATTATCGCTCCCGCCGGCCGACGCTGAATGCGCTGTTCGGCAGCCTGACCGGCCAGGCGCTGTTAAGCCTGCGGTATCTGCTGACGCGTAAGGGGCCTTTTGCCATGAGCGTCAACCAGGCGGGCGGCTTCTTTCGCGGCAGCGAAACAGCAGACCGCACCAACCTGCAGCTTTATTTCAACCCCCTCTCCTATCGCATCCCCCCCGATGCGAAGGCGGGACTGAAGCCGGAGCCCTATCACGGTTTCCTGATGGCGATCAGCGCTTGCCGGCCTGCAAGCCGCGGCGAAATCCGGCTGGCCTCGCCCGATCCCGCAGCAGCGCCATTGATTGCCCCCCGCTATCTTTCGGCCGAACGCGATGTCGCGGAAGCGTTGCAAGGCATGCGGCTGATGCGCCGCATCGCCTCCGCGCCGGCGCTGTCGGACTGGCTGGAAGCGGAAGTCTCCCCCTCCCCGGCCATTGCGGAGGATGGCGGCCTGATCGACTATTTCCGCGACAACAGCGGCTCGATCTATCACCTGTGCGGCACCTGCGCGATGGGGCCCGATCCGCGAAACAGCGTCGTCACTCCGGATCTGAGGGTGCATGGCGTCGAAGGGCTGCGGATCGCGGATGCCTCGATCTTCCCCAACATTACTGCCGGCAACATCAACGCCCCGACCATGATGGTGGCGGAAAAGGCCTCGGCGCTCATTCTCTCCGACGCAAGGGAGCAGCCATCGCGGCAGGTCCGCGATCGGTCACAAGCGTCCTGATCCAGCCTCTGGCAAGGACTATCGGCAGGCAGAGACCGACCCGCAGACATGAAAAAGCCGGGCACAAGACCCGGCTTCGATCCCTCATCAAGACCGCGCGATCACTCGTGCGGCATCGCATGGTTGAGATGGGTGAGGTCGCCGAGCATGTGCTCGAGACGGGTGCGATGCTCGTCGGTCGGAGCATCGGAGATGTCCTGACGCAACGCATCGATCCGGCGCTGGAACAGGTCGCGATTGGCCTCTTCCTGCGGAACAGCGGATTCGGCCAGCAGCGTGCAACCGGTCGGCAGGATATCGGCGAAGCCGCCGAAAACCACATACTTCTTCACGCCACCGGAGGCGAGCTTCACGGTGACCACGCCGGGCTTGATGGTCGTCATCGTCGGCGCGTGCTTCGCCATCACGGTCATTTCACCGAGCGTCGCCGGGATCACGACTTCCGTCACCTTTTCCGACAGGAGAAGGCGTTCGGGCGAAACCAGTTCAAATTCGAAAGAGTCGGCCATGACGGTCCACTTCTTTGGGCGTTATGCGGAAAGGAAGAGCGCCCGGTTTCCCGGGCGCCGGTCCGTCTGAGATCAGGCGCCAGCGGCCAGCTTCTTGGCCTTCTCGATGGCTTCCTCGATGGAGCCAACCATGTAGAAGGCGGCTTCCGGCAGGTGGTCGTATTCGCCGTTGACCAGGCCCTTGAAGCCCTTGATCGTGTCTTCCAGCGAAACGAGCTTGCCCGGCGAGCCGGTGAAGACTTCGGCGACGTGGAACGGCTGCGACAGGAAGCGCTCGATCTTGCGGGCGCGGGCAACCGTCTGCTTGTCTTCTTCCGACAGTTCGTCCATGCCGAGGATGGCGATGATGTCCTGCAGGGCCTTGTAGCGCTGCAGCGTCGACTGAACCTTACGGGCCACTTCGTAATGCTCCTCGCCGATGATCATCGGGTCGAGCATGCGGGACGTGGAGTCGAGCGGGTCAACGGCCGGGTAGATACCCTTTTCGGCGATCGAGCGCGACAGAACGGTCGTTGCGTCCAGGTGGGCGAACGAGGTTGCCGGTGCCGGGTCGGTCAAGTCGTCGGCCGGAACGTAGATGGCCTGAACCGAGGTGATCGAACCCTTGTTGGTGGTCGTGATGCGCTCCTGCAGGGCGCCCATGTCCGTTGCGAGCGTCGGCTGGTAACCAACGGCAGACGGGATGCGGCCGAGCAGAGCCGACACTTCCGAGCCAGCCTGCGTGAAGCGGAAGATGTTGTCGACGAAGAACAGAACGTCCTGGCCCTTGTCGCGGAAGTCTTCAGCGATCGTCAGACCGGTCAGAGCGACGCGAGCGCGCGCACCCGGCGGTTCGTTCATCTGGCCGTAAACCAGGGCGCACTTGGAGCCGGCAGCAGAACCATTGTTCTCATGCGGGTCCACGTTGACCTTGGATTCGATCATTTCGTGGTAGAGGTCGTTGCCTTCGCGGGTCCGCTCGCCGACGCCTGCGAAGACGGAGTAACCGCCGTGTGCCTTCGCGACGTTGTTGATCAGTTCCATGATCAGAACGGTCTTGCCGACGCCGGCGCCGCCGAACAGGCCGATCTTGCCGCCCTTGGCGTAAGGCGCCAGGAGGTCGACGACCTTGATGCCGGTCACCAGAATCTGGGCTTCCGTCGACTGCTCGACATATTCCGGAGCGGGCTGGTGGATGGCGCGGCGTGCCTGGGTCGGAACCGGGCCGAGTTCGTCAACCGGCTCGCCGATGACGTTGATGATGCGGCCGAGCGTTTCGTCGCCGACCGGAACCGAGATCGGGGCGCCGGTGTTGGCGACCGGCTGACCACGGACGAGACCTTCGGTCGAGTCCATGGCGATCGTGCGGACCTGGTTTTCGCCGAGGTGCTGGGCAACTTCCAGAACGAGGCGGTTGCCGTTGTTGTCGGTTTCCAGCGCGTTCAGGATCGCCGGCAGGTCACCCGTGAAGGCAACGTCGACGACGGCGCCGATCACCTGCGTCACGCGACCGACGGACTCGCTCGTGCTGCTCGAATTGGTATTCAGGGTCGCTGCTCTAGCCATGTGTTCTTACCCTTCTTCTCTGGGCCTTCAGAGCGCTTCAGCGCCCGAAATGATTTCGATGAGTTCCTTGGTGATCTGCGCCTGACGCTGGCGGTTGTAGGACAGCGTCAGCTTGTTGATCATCTCGCCGGCGTTGCGGGTCGCGTTGTCCATTGCGGACATCTGCGCGCCGTAGAAGGAAGCGTTGTTTTCAAGGAGCGCACGGAAGATCTGTACCGCGATGTTGCGCGGCAAGAGGTCTTCGAGGATTTCCTGTTCGCTCGGCTCGTATTCGTAGAGCGCATCGGCGGAACCGGCCTGCGCACCCTGCTCGAACTTGGCCGGAATGATCTGCTGCGCCGTGGCGATCTGCGAGATCACCGACTGGAAGCGGGCGAAGAACAGCGTGGCCACATCGAATTCGCCGGCGTTGAACAGCGCCAGAACCTTCTGCGCCACGTCGTTGGCATTGACGAAGCCAAGCTGCTTCACTTCGCGGAACGTCACGTAATCCACGATGTTTTCGCGGAACGTACGGCGCAGGATGTCGTTACCCTTGCGGCCGACGGTCAGGATCTTGACGGTCTTGCCTTCCGCGATGAGCTTCAGCGCGTGGTCACGCGCGAGGCGGATGATCGAGGAGTTGAAGCCCCCCGCCAGTCCGCGCTCGCCGGTCGCAACGATCAGCAGATGGGTCTGGTTCCGGCCGGTGCCCTTGAGGAGCAGCGGTGCCTCTGCGTTTTCGGCATTGGCAGCGCTGAGGCTGGCGAGAACACGGTTCATCCGTTCCGCATAAGGACGAGCCGCTTCGGCCGCCTCCTGCGCACGGCGCAGCTTCGCCGCGGCGACCATTTTCATCGCCTTGGTGATCTTCTGCGTCGCCTTGACGGAGGCGATCCGGTTTTTCAGATCCTTAAGTGAAGGCATCCGTTATCGGTCCTTGAGCTTATCCGTTCAGGCGAAGGTCTTGGAGAATGCGTCCAGAGCCGACTTCAGCTTTGCACGGGTATCGTCCGACAGCTGCTTTTCGGTGCGGATCGCGTCCAGGATGGCCTTGCCTTCGGTACGCAGGTAGTTCAGCAGACCCTGTTCGAACTTGCCGACCTGAGCGACCGGAAGCTTGTCGAGGTAGCCGTTGACGCCGGCGAAGATCACCGAAACCTGCTCTTCCGTCTTCAGCGGCGAGAACTGCGGCTGCTTCAGGAGTTCGGTCAGGCGGGCACCGCGGTTCAGGAGGCGCTGCGTGGAGGCGTCGAGGTCCGAACCGAACTGGGCGAAGGCCGCCATTTCGCGGTACTGCGCGAGTTCGCCCTTGATGGAGCCGGCAACCTGCTTCATGGCCTTGATCTGGGCGGCGGAACCGACGCGCGAAACCGAGAGACCCACGTTCACGGCCGGGCGGATGCCCTGGTAGAACAGGTCGGTTTCGAGGAAGATCTGGCCGTCGGTGATCGAGATCACGTTGGTCGGGATGAAGGCCGACACGTCGTTGCCCTGGGTTTCGATGACCGGCAGAGCCGTCAGCGAACCGGCGCCGCGCTCGTCGGAGAGCTTGGCAGCGCGCTCAAGGAGACGCGAGTGCAGATAGAAAACGTCGCCCGGATAGGCTTCGCGGCCCGGCGGGCGGCGCAGCAGCAGCGACATCTGACGGTAGGCGACAGCCTGCTTCGACAGGTCGTCATAGGCGATCAGGGCGTGCTGGCCGTTGTCACGGAAGTATTCGCCCATGGCGCAACCGGCGAACGGTGCGAGATACTGCATCGGAGCCGGGTCGGAGGCGGTCGCGGCAACAACGATCGAGTACGGCAGGGCGCCGCGCTCTTCGAGCACCTTCACGAACTGCGCAACCGTCGAACGCTTCTGGCCGATAGCCACGTAGACGCAGAACAGCTTGTCGTTTTCCGGACCATTGTCGTGAATGGCCTTCTGGTTGAGGAAGGCATCGAGAATGATGGCGGTCTTGCCCGTCTGGCGGTCGCCGATGACGAGCTCGCGCTGACCACGACCGACCGGAATGAGAGCATCGATAGCCTTGAGGCCGGTCGACATCGGCTCATGAACCGACTTGCGCGGGATGATGCCGGGCGCCTTGACGTCGACGCGCGAACGGCGGCTCGCATTGATCGGGCCCTTGCCGTCGATCGGATTGCCGAGCGCGTCAACAACGCGGCCGAGCAGTTCCGGACCAACCGGAACGTCGACGATGGCGCCGGTCCGCTTGACGGTGTCGCCTTCCTTGATGTCACGGTCGGAACCGAAGATAACCACACCGACATTGTCGGCTTCGAGGTTCAGCGCCATGCCGCGGATGCCGCCCGGGAACTCGACCATTTCGCCGGCCTGAACATTGTCCAGACCGTAGACGCGGGCGATACCGTCACCAACGGAGAGCACCTGGCCGACTTCGGAAACCTCAGCCTCCTGGCCAAAGTTCTTGATTTGATCTTTGAGAATTGCGGAAATTTCCGCGGCGCGGATATCCATCAGCCAACCTCTTTCAGTGCAAGCTTAAGGGTGGAAAGTTTGGTGCGGAGAGACGTATCAATCTGACGGGAGCCGACCTTGACGATCAGGCCACCGAGGATCGACGGGTCGACAGTCACGTCAACCGCGACCTCCTTGCCCGTTACGCCCTTCAGCGCCGACTTCAGTTCTTCTTCCTGCGCCGCGGAGAGCGCATGGGCCGAGACGACCTCGGCGGTGACTTCGCCACGATGGCGAGCAACAGCATCACGATAGGCACGGATCATGCCCGGCAGAGCAAAGAGGCGACGGTTTGCCGCAACAACCTTGAGGAAGTTGGCCACGAGCCCCTGAATGCCCGCCTTTTCGCAGAGCGCGACGATGGCGCGCACCTGATCACCGGACGAAAAGACCGGGCTTGCGATCAGCCGCTTCAGGTCGTCGCTTTCGTCGATCATTGCCTGAAAACGGTCAAGATCTGCGCGCACCTGATCGATCGCACCAGCTTCGAGCGACAGCTCGAAGAGGGATGAGGCGTAACGGTCGGCAACGCCGGAAGTCCGCTGGGATGTGTCTGCCACGGGCACAATTTCCCTGATTTTCATCCAAGCATTCGGCCTGTTTTCGGAGCCCAGACAAATGCTTGAATTTGCTTCTTTTTCTCAACAGTACCGAAGAAGGGCTTCGGTCTTTTTCCGAAATTCGCGGTTCGTCTAGCATAGGATGTTGGGACTCGCAACACGCGTGACGGCGGAAAGAGCCTTCTCTGCAAGGGCTTGAACCGATTTTATGTCATTTTGCGAAGAAATCCCCCAGGACGCCTCCCTCCTGCGTCCTACAGCCCGGAGAGGTATCCCAGGACATAGCCGAGAGGCAATGCCGCAAGCGCAACCTGAAGCAGCAAAAGCGCAAGATTCTGGAGCGTGAAACCCCGGTCAGCGAGGATCGAAACGAGGCGGCCGAAGGCGGCCGTCAGCAGCGAGGCACCGAGAGCGAGATAGGTCCAATCCTGGGCAACCAGCACGGCGGTGAGGCCAAGGCCGAGATAGAGCCCGCCCGTGGCGCGTGTGGCGCCGTAGCCGCTGGCCGTCACCTCGCCGACGGAAAAGCCGGCGAGCTTCAGCGCCGCCTGCGGCAGCGCCAGAATGAAGAGGCCGATCAAGGCCACCAGCGCGGAGGCGAGAAAAGCCAGCTGTTCGGGACGTTCGGCGGGGAAGTAAAAATCCATGGGCGACTCCTGATCGGAAATAGAGACAAGTCGAAAGACACAAGCCGGCAAGTGCAGCGAAATGGTCAGAGAAAGCTTTGCGGATCGACATCGAGCTGCACATGCACCGTGCCGCGCACCTTCGGCCCGTTGGCAAGCATGCTGCGCAGGTAGCCCTGCATGTCGCTGTTGCGGCGCCCGTGCACGAGAAGCCGGAAACGGTGGCGACCGCGCACCAGCGCAAGAGGCGCTTCGGCGGGTCCGAGCACCGTGATTCCCGAAACCTTTGGCGCTGCGGCCCGCAGGGCCCGCGCATGGGTTTCCGCATCAAGTCGCGTATCGGCCGAGACGATGATCGACGCGAGCCGGCCGAAGGGCGGCAAAAGCGCTTTTTCCCGCTCGCCAATCTCGCGCTCGTAGAAGGCCGAGGCATCTCCGGAGACGATCGCCTGCATCACCGGATGCTGCGGCTGGTAGGTCTGCAGCAGGCCATGGCTCTTCAGGCCCGTGCGGCCGGCGCGTCCCGTCACCTGGCTCAGCAGCTGGAAGGTGCGCTCGGCGGCGCGCGGATCGCCATTTGCCAGCCCGAGATCGGCATCGATGATGCCGACAAGCGTCATCAGCGGAAAGTTATGGCCCTTGGCGACCAGCTGCGTGCCGATGACGATGTCCGCCTCGCCCTTGGCGATCGCCTCCAGCTCGAGGCGCATGCGCTTGACGCCGCCGAGCAGGTCGGAGGACATGACGATGGTGCGCGCCTCGGGAAAATGCTTCTCCACCTCTTCGGCAATGCGTTCCACGCCGGGGCCGCAGGCGACCAGATGGTCGAAGGTGCCGCATTCCGGGCAGGCTTCCGGGGTCTTTTCCGCGTAGCCGCACTGATGGCACTGGATCTGGCCCTTGAAGCGGTGCTCCACCAGCCAGCTGGAACATTGCGGACACTGGAAGCGATGGCCGCAGACGCGGCAAAGCGTCAGGGGCGCATAGCCGCGCCGGTTGAGGAAGAGCAGCGCCTGCTGGCCCTTCTCGATGGTCTTCTTCACCGCCCGCAGCATCACCGGCGAGAGGAAGCCGCCGCGCTCCGGCGGATGCCGGCGCATGTCGATGAGGTGGAGATCGGGCATGGCCGCCTCGCCGAAGCGTGTCGGCAGATGCACCAGATGATACCGGCCGCTTTGACCGTTGACCTGGCTTTCGACCGAGGGCGTGGCAGAGACCAGCACGACCGGAAACTGGCCGATGCGCGCGCGCACCACCGCCATGTCGCGGGCATTGTAGAAGACGCGGTCTTCCTGCTTGTAGGCCGAATCGTGCTCTTCGTCGACGATGATGAGACCAAGCTCCTCGAAGGGCAGGAAGAGCGCCGAGCGCGCGCCGGCCACCACCCGGACCTCGCCGGTGACGACGCCGCGCCAGACTTTTTCGCGCATGCGGGGAGCGAGATCGGAATGCCATTCGGCGGGCTTGGCGCCGAAGCGATCCTGAAAACGCTCGAGAAAACTCGCCGTCAGCGCGATTTCCGGCAACAGGATCAGCACCTGCCGGCCCTGGCGCAAGGCTTGCGCGATCGCCTCGAAATAGACCTCGGTCTTGCCGGAACCCGTGACGCCATCGATGAGGGAAGCGGAAAAGCCGCCGCCCTGCATGGCCTCCACGATTTCGGAAGCCGCCTGCTTCTGCGGCCCCTCGATGCGCGGCGCGGTGTAATCGGGATCGGGACGGGCGACGACCGGCGGCGGCGGCAGGAAGACCGTCTCGAACAGGCCCTGCTTCACCAGGCCGTCGATGACGCTGATGGAAACGCCCGCCGCATGCGACAGGCCGCTGCGGGTGAACGGCACCTCGTCACGCACCAGATCCATCACGCGGGCACGCGCCGGCGTCATCCGCTCCGGCTCACCGCCGCGATAGCGCAGCGCCTCCACCATCGGCTCGGGCTCAAGTGCTGCCGGCGCGCGCACGGCCATGCGCGCGACAAGCCCCGGCGGCGACAGCGTGTAGCCGGCCACCCAGTCAATGAAGCTGCGCATCTCGTCCGTCAGCGGCGGGCAATCGAAGACCTGGGTGATCGGCCGCAGCTTCTTCGGATCGAGACGCGGATCGGGTTCGCCGTCCCAGACGACGCCGATCACCTGGCGGGGCCCCAGCGGCACCTGCACGACGGAACCCGGCATCACCGCCATGCCGTCCGGCACGGCATAGCTATAGGCCTCCGGCACCGGCAGCGGCACCAGAACCGAGACCACGCTGACAAGCGGCGGGCGGGCAAGCGGAGGCGCATCGAACAGGGCGCCGAACAGATCGGACGAATCTTTTCCCATGGAGCGGGACCATGCCCCGACCGGGAACAAAAGGGAACCGCAAATCAGGCCGCGGCGGCGCGGATGTGCAACGGGTGAAAGCGCGCATCGGGGTTTTCGGCCAGTTCGAACACCGTATGCTTCTCGAGCGCCCGCGTGATCTCTGTCGGATCGCCGTCCAGAGCATCGGGGGAAATCATCTGGCCGATGGAGAAATCGAAGAGATCGCGTTTCTTGTTGAGCAACTCGTGGAACACCGTCATGTCGCGCAGCTCGGTCGACCATTTGGCGAACCAGTAGAACAGGCCGGAATTGCGGGCCCGCATATGCATGGGCAGGATCGGCAGATTGTATTTGCGGGCCAGGCTGACGGCCGAGGTCTTCCACGGCCGTTCATTCAGCCGGCCGTTCTCCCAGTAGGCGATGCGCCCAGAGGGAAAAAGCACGGTGACCTTGCCGGTTTCGACCGCATGATTGGTAAGCCTCAGCGTCTCGCGCGCCTTGTCCTTGGTCTTGAACTGCTCGCGCCACTCGACGGGAATGATCATCTCGGCAAACCGCGGATTGACGCGCACCGCATCGCGGTTGGCGAAAAACATCATGTCCGGCCGGCGATCCTTCAGCAGATCGAACACAGCCACCCCGTCGGCAATGCCGGTCGGATGATTGCTGACCAGGATGAAGCCGCCCTTGGCCGGAATGCGCTCGGCATTACGCACCCGCACATCGAGCTTCAACAGCTGGCTGAGATAGGAGAAGGACTCGAACCCCGAAAGGCCCTCGATGCGGTTGGTAAAGCGGATCGCGCTGCTGTAGCGCAGGAGCGAATACAGAAAGGGCCGCATGACCGGCCAGAGCGGATGCCGGACAATGCGGGTGCCACGCTCGGCAATCAGCGTATCGACGATATGGCCGGGTGTACCGTGGGAAACGAGGGCAATGGCCTCGGCAAACTGGCCGATGGAAGACGTCAACTCACGGCGTTGCATGAAAACTCCCGCCTGCCTATCCCGACTTTATCGCAGCCGTGTATGATCGAACGATGACGATCGAACCGCGACAGGGCTGCCGCCGGTAAGGTTAGCAATTTGGTAACGCAACACGGCCAATGTGGGGCGATCACCGGCAAAAACAACGGGCATTCCGTGAGCGAAATCCTGATTCCCGCCTCCCCCGAGCTGATGGAAAAGCGCCGCCAGTGGCTGGAAAGCCTCCACAGCGAGCGCCGGCTGGCGGCCAATACGCTGGACGCCTATGAGCGGGACACCCGGCAGTTCCTGACATTCCTTACGGGGCATCTCGGCGGCCCGGCGACGCTTGCCGATATCCACACGCTGCGCACGGCGGATCTGCGCGCCTTTCTGGCCCAGCGACGGCGCGACGGCGCGGGTGCCCGCTCGCTCGGGCGGCATCTGGCGGGCCTGCGCTCCTTCCTGCGCTACCTCGAACGCAAGGGCCTGGTGAATGCCGCTGCCGCCGGTGCGATCCGCGCGCCGAAACAGCCGAAATCGCTGCCCAAGCCCTTAAGCGACGTCCAGGCGCTGGAGGTGGTGACCCAGCAGGCGCAGCTGCACGAGGAGCCATGGATCGCAGCGCGCGATGCCGCCGTGCTGACCCTGCTCTATGGCTGCGGGCTTCGCATTTCCGAGGCGCTGGACCTCAAGGCCGGCGATGTCTCCGCCGACACCACAACACTGCGGATAACCGGCAAGGGCGGCAAGACGCGGCTGGTGCCGCTTCTCACCGTGGTGCCGCAGGCGGTGGAGACCTACCGCACGCTCTGCCCCTATCATCTCGCCGCGGAGGAACCGCTGTTTCGCGGCGCGCGCGGCGGCAAGCTGAATCCGTCGATCATCCAGCGCGAGATGCAGAAGCTGCGCGGCGCCCTGGGCCTTCCCGACAGCGCCACGCCGCATGCGCTGCGCCACTCCTTCGCCACCCATCTTCTGGCCGGCGGCGGCGATCTGCGCACCATCCAGGAACTGCTCGGCCATGCCAGCCTCTCCACCACGCAGGTCTATACCGGCGTCGATCAGGCCCGGCTGCTGGAGGTCTATGACCGGGCGCATCCGCGTGCCTGAAAACGGGACAGTCAACCGCCGGACACCGCCACAATCCTGCCGGGCGCCTGACATTAACCATGTTCTTTAAGGCTTCGTGCAGGCCGTTTCGCTAGGCATGACGGCAAGGGTGCCACCATGCCCCATGCGCGCCTTGCCGTCCTTCGCAAAGCCCGGTCTGGCGCGATGGCCAGGTCACCGATGCCCGTTTCTCTATGATCCCGGAGCCCGATACCGATGACCCGCCTCGCCGTCCGCCCCCTGTCCGTGCTGCGCCAGTCCGCCGATGTGGCGCTTGCCACACTCGCCGCCCTGCATGTGCTCGCCCTGCTCTCCCTCCTGCTGGTGCTGGGCGCGCTTCAGCCGGTGGCCGCGGCCGAGGATGCCTGTGGCGGCCGTAATCTGGCGGCGGAGATGCAGGCGAAGGATCCGGCCGGCTATGCGCGGATTGTTGCGGCGGCCGATGGCATCGCCAATGGCAAGGCGATCTTCTGGAAGATCGAGAAGCCGGGTCTTGCCCCCTCCTGGCTGCTCGGCACCATGCACCTGACCGACCCGCGCGTGCTTGCCATGCCGAAGGGCGCGGCCGAGGCACAGGCCGCTTCACGCGTCACCGTGCTGGAATCGGACGAGATCCTCGACCAGCAGAAGGCCATGGGCAAGCTTCTGACCAAGCCGCAGCTGACCATGATGACCGATGGCAAGACACTGCAGAGCTATCTGACGGCCGATCAGGCGCGGCTGCTGGAGGCGGCGCTGAAGAAGCGCGGCATTCCGCTTGCCGCCGTCTCGCGCATGCAGCCGTGGATGCTCTACAGCTTCTTTGCCCTTTCCCCTTGCGAGATGAACCGCAAGGCTACCGGCGAAGCCTTTCTGGACCAGAAGATCGCCGAGGATGCCGTGCGCGCCGGAAAGCCCGTGAAGGGGCTGGAAACGCTGCAGGAACAGCTGGAATCCATGGCCGCCGTGCCGACCGATCTGCACATGAAATCGCTGATGGAGGGCATCGAACAGGACGACCGGATGGGCGATATCACAGCGACCACCGTCGACCTCTATCTCGCCGGTAACGTTGGCCTGCTGATGCCGCTTCTGAAAGCGCTGGCGCCCGATGGATCCGACGGCGAAGGCTATGCTGCCTTCGAGCAGCGGATCATTACCGAGCGCAACCGCCGCATGGCGGAACGCGCCCTGCCGATCCTGAAGGACGGCGGCGCCTTCATCGCGGTCGGCGCCATGCATCTGGTCGGCGACGAGGGTCTGGTGACCCTGTTCCGCAACGCCGGCTATACGGTCACGCCCGCTTCCTGACACCATGCGTCATGCGGGCCAGCACATCCGTCTTCCAGTAGAACTGGTGGACAAGCGCGCCCGCGATATGCGCGACCAGCAGCGCCCAGAGCACAACCTTCAGAATGTCGGCATGGACATCGCCCGCCGTCCCGTTGCCGAAGTAATAGGCCCCGATACCGCTGAGGGGCATCAGGATCAGCAGCAGATAGAGAAGCCCGTGCGTGACCTTCGCCACCAGCGAGAGCAGCGGCGGCTCTTCCGCCGGCGCAACCGGCACGCCCTGAATGCGGCGAAGTGCGAGGCGCAGCACAGCCAGCAGCAGAATCGCGATGCCGACATAGGCATGAATATTGGCGGCTGCGATATCATCCGGCGTTATGGTCTGGCCACGCCTGACAAGGTGATGCCAGTGCTCGATACCATCGGAAAAGATGAGATTGAAAAAAATCAGAAGAGCCATGCCCCAGTGCAGGATGCGCTGCGGGACGGAATAGGAAAGCGGAGCCATGTCATCACCTTTGTGTGATCGGTTCGTTGCTGGCCCGGAGAATGACAGGCCCGCCGGGCGGTGCCAAGCGGTAGTTTGGAATGTTTCTAGATTTTCATCCGCCAGTTGATGGATCGCAGGTCCGGCTGCCGCGACAGGATGGCGCGCCGAGGCGTCATGCAGCCGCTGCGGCCAGCCGGCGTGCGGCAGCCGACAGCGCGGCCCTGACGATCAGCCGGTGAAACGGCGTGATCACGGCAATGTAAAGCCGACCCAGCAGGATCTTTCGATGGACCAGCGTGGTGACGGAAACGGTCGTCCCTGCCGGCCCCTGATCAACGACATCGATGACCAGCCGAAAGTCGAGATGGGTGTCATCGAGCCCCACCACCACTTGTCGCTCCGTCGCCGAGACAACCGGAAAGAAGCCGATCGATTCCGCCCCCTTCGCGACCAGATCGTCGGTTGTCTGCACCCCGAAGGGCCGGACCAGCGCGTCGCGCAGCCTGAGCAACAGCCGCGCCCAGGGCGGGAAGCGGCCGAGCGCCAGCCGCGCGAAGGCCATTGCCGACAGATCCGGATGGGCGGCAACGCAGACACGATAACAATCGGCCCAGTCGGCCAGCGGCAGTGCCGCATGTGGCAGGGGCGACGGGTAGAGCGTGGGCCGGACAAGCTTTTGCGCGGAGGAGATCATCGGCGAACCCTATAATCCGCGCGTCCGGGCCGCGAGAACAATCATCGGAACGGCGTGTGGCACGCGGTCACGGGCGCCATGAAAAAAGCCGCCGCCTGATGGACAGACGACGGCCTTGTAACGTTCGGAAACGCTTGCGATCACATGTGGATCGGCTTGAAGAAGGTGGCGAGCGCAGCCTCCTTCACGGCTTCCGACATGGTCGGATGCGCATGGCAGGTGCGGCCGAGGTCTTCCGAAGAGCCGCCGAATTCCATCAGCACGGCGGCTTCGTGGATCATTTCGCCGGCGCCGAAGCCGATGATGTGCACGCCGAGAACGCGGTCAGTGTCCTTGTCGGCGAGAACCTTGACGAAACCATCGGTCGCCTGCATGGCGCGGGCGCGGCCATTGGCCGTGAAGGGGAACTTGCCGGCCTTGTAGGCAACGCCCGCAGCCTTCAGTTCTTCTTCGGTCTTGCCGACGGAAGCCACTTCCGGCTGGGTGTAGACGACGCCCGGAATGACATCGTAGTTCACATGGCCATGCTGGCCGGCGAGGATTTCGGCCAATGCCACGCCCTCGTCTTCCGCCTTGTGGGCGAGCATCGGGCCCTTCACCACGTCGCCGATCGCATAGATGCCGGGGACGTTGGTGGCATAATGGCCATTGATTTCAACACGGCCGCGGTTGTCGAGGGCAACGCCCACCTCTTCCAGGCCGAGACCGGCGGTGTAGGGCTTGCGACCGGTGGCAACCAGCACGACATCGGCATCGATCGTCTGGGCTTCACCACCCTTGACCGGCTCGAACGTCACCTTGGCGCCGGCTTCGGTCTTTTCAACGCCGGTCACCTTGGCGCCGAGGTTGAAGACCATGCCCTGCTTGCCGAGGATGCGCTGGAACTGCTTGGAGACTTCGCCATCCATGCCGCCGAGGATCGTGTCGAGATATTCGACCACGGTGACCTTGGCGCCGAGGCGCAGCCAGACCGACCCGAGTTCGAGGCCGATCACGCCGCCGCCGACGACGACCATATGGCCGGGCACCTTGTCGAGCGCGATGCCGCCGGTGGAGGAGACGATGACCTTCTCGTCGATTTCGACCGGAACACCCGGAATGCCGGCGACGTCGGAGCCGGTGGCGATCACAATGTTCTTCGTTTCCAGTTCCTGCACCGAACCGTCTTCGGCAGTGACGGACACCTTGCCGGCGGCGACGATCTTGCCGGTGCCGATGAAGGTTTCGACCTTGTTCTTCTTGAACAGGAAGGCGACGCCATCGACGTTCGACTTCACGGTCGCATCCTTGTGGCCCATCATCTTCTCGAGGTTCAGCGTGGTGCCGGACACCTCGACGCCGAGATCTGCCATGCCGTGGCTGGCGTGAGCAAACACTTCGGAAGCATGCAGCAGCGCCTTCGAGGGGATGCAGCCGACATTGAGGCAGGTGCCGCCGAAGGTGGCACGCTTTTCGACGACGGCCACCTTCAGGCCGAGCTGGGCCGCCTTGATGGCGCAGACATAACCGCCGGGGCCGCTTCCGATTACGATGAGATCATAAGCCATGGATGACGTTCCTTCCTGTCGGCGCTATCTGCCGCCGCTCACATTCAAGATTGCGCCCGTGACATAGGAGGCCTGCGGCGAGAGGAGGTAGAGCACCGCCTCCGCCACTTCGTCCGCCGTCCCGGCGCGTTGCATGGGCACCGTGGGTGCCAGATCCCGTGCGCGATCCGGCAGGCCGCCGGAGGCATGGATGTCGGTATCGATAATGCCGGGGCGGATCGCATTCACCCGCACGCCTTCGCCGGCGACCTCGCGCGCCAGACCGACCGTGAAGGTGTCGATCGACGCCTTGGCCGCGGCATAATCCACATATTGGCCGGGACTGCCGAGAACGGCCGCCATGGACGAGATGTTGACGATGACGCCGCCCTTGCCACCGTGGCGGGTGGACATGCGCTTCACCGCTTCGGAGGCGCAGCGGATCTTGCCGATCACGTTGATGGCGAACATCCGCTCGAGCCGCTCGCGCGACATTTCATCGACGCGGGCCGTCTGGTCCACCACGCCGGCATTGTTGACGAGCCCGTCGAGGCGACCGAAATCGCGGTCGATGGCAGCAAAGATCGCGGCAATGCCGTCTTCCGTGCCGGTATCGCCCTGGACGAGGCGGGCGGTGCCGCCGTTTTCGGTGATCGCCTTGGCGACGGCTTCGGCGGCCACGGCATTGGAGAGATAGTTGATCGCAACCGCCCATCCGGCCGCAGCCGCCTTCACGGCGACGGCGGCGCCAATGCCGCGGCTGGCGCCGGTGACGAGCAGGACAGGCTGGTGTTGCATCGACATCTCCGTTCTTTCCTCAGGTCGCCTTCTGCGCAGCAAGCTTCAGGCCGAGCGCGATGAAGACCAGCCCGCTCGCCCGGTCGATCCACTGGCTGGCACGCGAAAAGGCAGCGCGCATGCGCGGCGTCGTCATGAAGATGCTGACGCCGACGAACCAGACGATCAGGCAGCTTGCCATCACGAGGCCGTAGCCGAACTTCACCGGCATCGGCGTGTGCGCGCTGACGGCGGTCGAGAAGATCGACAGGAAAAAGAAAACCGGCTTCGGGTTCAAGGCATTCGCGGCAAAGCCGAGGCCATAGGCGCGCAGGCCCGACTGACGCGGCCCGTCCGCATCGGCGCCGTCGAGCTTGACGGAAAGATCCGCCTTGCCGGCCCGCAGCGCCTTCACCCCGATATAGATCAGGTAGGCGACGCCGCACCATTTGACGATGTTGAAAAGATAGATCGACTGGGAAATGATCAGCCCGAGCCCGAGGATAGTGTAGGTGACGTGGAACATCAGCGAGGTGCCGATGCCGAAGCTGGTGATGATGGCTTGCCGCCGCCCGTGCACCAGCGACTGGCGCATGACCATGGCGAGATCGGCGCCCGGCGAAACGATGGCGAAGGAAAAGATCGCCATCAGCGAGGCGAGTTCGACCAGATAGGGATGCATCACACGAACAATCCGAGCATCATGAGGCCGATGCCGCCGAGCGACCCCAGCCAGACCAGCGAGCGAAGATAGGGAATGCCGGCCAGATAGAGCGGCAGATAGACGATGCGGCAGGTAAGCCACAGCCAGCCGCCGATCAGCCCCCAGCCGGCGAGATCGCCATAGAAGGCAAGCGCCAGCAGAAGGCCGACGACGGCCGGATAGGTTTCACGATAGTTCGACGAGGCCCGTTCCGCACGGCCGGCGAGCGGCGATTTTGGCTTCAGGCCCTCGTCGCGGGGGCCTGCATTCCATTGCGAGCCCAGCTCGCGGGTGGCGAGAAAGCCCTGCAGCATGATGTGGAGGACGAGCAGCACGACCGAGACAGCCAACAGCGCGACATACGGCGTGGCATGTGAAGCGATCGTGTCCATCCCGTCCTCCCTTGGCGTTGATCAGAGATCGAGAACGAGGCGTTCCGGATCTTCCAGGCTTTCCTTGACGCGCACCAGGAAGGTGACGGCTTCCTTGCCGTCGACGATGCGGTGATCGTAGGAGAGTGCAAGATACATCATCGGGCGGATGACGATCTGGCCGCCGACGACGACCGGGCGATCCTGGATCTTGTGCATGCCGAGAATGCCCGACTGCGGGGCGTTCAGGATCGGCGAGGACATCAGCGAACCGTAGACACCGCCATTGGTGATGGTGAAGGTGCCGCCCTGCATGTCGGCCATGCCGAGCGAGCCGTCACGGGCTGCCTTGGCAAGACGGCCGAGTTCCTTCTCGACGCCGGCGATCGACAGCTGGTCGGCATCGCGGATGACCGGAACGACCAGGCCCTTGTCGGTGCCGACGGCCATGCCGACATGGCAATAGTTCTTGTAGATGATGTCGGTGCCGTCGATTTCGGCGTTGACCGCCGGCAGTTCCTTCAGGGCATGCGTGACAGCCTTCGTGAAGAAGCCCATGAAGCCGAGCTTCACGCCGTGCTTCTTCTCGAATACGTCCTTGTAGCGGTTGCGCAGGTCCATCACGGCCTTCATGTCCACCTCGTTGTAGGTGGTCAGCATGGCAGCGGTGTTCTGGGCATCCTTCAGGCGCTTGGCAATCGTCTGACGCAGGCGCGTCATCTTCACGCGCTCTTCGCGCACGGCATCTTCCGTGGTGGACGGGGCGCGCGGAGCGGCCGGAACGGCAGGCGCCGCAGCAGCAACCGGACCCTTGGCGATGGCGGCGAGAACGTCGCCCTTCAGCACCTGGCCACGCTTGCCCGAACCGTCGACATCAGCCGTCGAGATGTTGTTGTCGGCGGCCAGCTTTGCGGCAGCCGGAGCGGCAGGCATGGCGGAAGCGGCAGCGGGTGCCGGGGCGGCGGCCGGAGCCGGAGCGGCAGGCGCCGGCGCTGCGGCCGGAGCAGGTGCCGCTGCCGGAGCGGAGGCGCCGGCGGAACCGGCAGCGCCTTCGGCGATCTGGCCGAGCAGCGCGCCGAGACCGACGGTCTCGCCCGCCTGGGCGACGATTTCCGTGAGAACACCGGCGGCAGGCGCCGGCACTTCGACGGTGACCTTGTCGGTTTCCAGTTCGACGATCGGCTCGTCAGCCTTGACCGTGTCGCCGACCTTCTTGAACCAGGTGCCGACGGTTGCCTCGCTGACGGATTCGCCGAGGGTGGGGACGCGAATTTCGGTGGCCATGATCTGTTTCCGTTTTCAATCCGATATCATGTTGCGCAGGGGAAGACGGGGCGGCTGAAATCAGCCGCCGAGCGCGTCTTCGAGGAAGGCTTCGAGCTGGGCGAGATGCTTCGACATCAGGCCGGTCGCCGGCGAGGCGGCAGCCGGGCGGCCCGTGTAACGGACGCGCTGATATTTTGCATCGATATGGGCCAGCACCCATTCCAGGTACGGGTCGATGAAGGCCCAGGCCCCCATGTTCTTCGGCTCTTCCTGGCACCAGACCATTTCCGCATGACGGAAGCGGGAGAGTTCGTTGATCAGCGCCTTGGCCGGGAAGGGGTAGAGCTGTTCGATGCGCAGCAGGTAGATGTCGTCGATGCCGCGCTTTTCGCGCTCTTCGAGGAGATCGTAGTAGACCTTGCCCGTGCACATCACGACGCGGCGGATCTTGGCGTCCTTCTGCAGCTTGATCGGACCGTCCTTGATCACTTCCGCATCGTCCCACAGCAGGCGGTGGAACGAGCTTTCGCCCGCCATTTCCGCCAGCGTCGAGGTTGCGCGCTTGTGGCGCAGCAGCGACTTCGGCGTCATCAGCACCAGCGGCTTGCGGAAGTCGCGCTTCATCTGACGGCGCAGGATGTGGAAATAGTTGGCCGGCGTCGTGCAGTTGGCAACCTGCATGTTGTCTTCGGCGCAGAGCTGGAGGAAGCGCTCCAGACGTGCCGAAGAGTGTTCCGGACCCTGACCTTCATAGCCATGCGGCAGAAGGCAGACGAGACCGGACATGCGCAGCCACTTGCGTTCGCCCGACGAGATGAACTGGTCGAACACCACCTGCGCACCGTTGGCGAAGTCGCCGAACTGGGCTTCCCACAGCGTCAGCGCATTCGGACGGGCCAGCGAATAGCCGTATTCGAAGCCGAGAACCGCCTCTTCCGACAGCATCGAGTTGATGACTTCGTAGCGGGCCTGGTTGGGCGCGAGGTTGGCGAGCGGAATGTAGCGCTCTTCGGTCTCCTGATCGTAAAGAACAGAATGACGCTGCGAGAAGGTGCCGCGCTCACAATCCTGACCGGATAGACGGATCTTGTGGCCTTCGGTGACCAGCGAACCGAAGGCAAGCGCCTCGGCCATGGCCCAGTCGATACCTTCGCCCGTCTCGATCATCTGCGCGCGGTTTTCCATGAAGCGCTTGATCGTGCGGTGCGCGTTGAAGCTGTCCGGAACGGTCGCGAGTTTGCGGCCGATCTCCTTCAGGTTCTTCATCGGCACAGCGGTCTTGCCGCGGCGCTGCTCGTCGGCATTGTCGGCCGAGCGCAGACCGGACCACTGGCCATCGAGCCAGTCGGCCTTGTTCGGCTTGTAGCTCTGGCCGGCTTCGAATTCCTGTTCCAGATGGGCGCGCCAGTCGGCCTTCATCTTCTGGAATTCGCCGTCGGTGATCAGGCCTTCCGAGATCAGGCGGTCGGCATAAAGTTCCGTCACCGTCTTGTGGGCGCGGATGACCTTGTACATCTTCGGCTGGGTGAACGCCGGCTCATCGCCTTCGTTATGGCCGAAGCGGCGGTAGCAGAACATGTCCACCACGACCGGCTTGTGGAACTTCATGCGGAATTCGGTGGCAATCTTGGCGGCATAGGTGACCGCTTCCGGATCGTCGCCGTTGACGTGGAAGATCGGCGCCTCGATCATCTTCGCGACATCCGACGGATAGGGCGAGGAACGCGAATAGGCCGGATTGGTGGTGAAGCCGATCTGGTTGTTGATGATGACGTGCATCGTGCCGGCAACGCGGTGGCCGCGAAGACCGGAGAGACCGAGGATTTCAGCCACGACGCCCTGGCCGGCGAAGGCCGCATCGCCGTGGATCAGAAGCGGCAGAACCTTGGCGCGTTCCTTGAGCGGGATCACGTCGCCATCCCAGACCTTGGCCAGCATATCCTGCTTGGCGCGGGCCTTGCCCATGACGACCGGGTTGACGATTTCCAGATGCGAGGGGTTGGCCGTCAGCGACAGGTGGACCTTGTTGCCGTCGAACTCGCGATCCGAGGAGGCGCCAAGGTGATACTTCACGTCGCCGGAACCCTCGACTTCGTCGGGCTTGAAGGAGCCACCCTTGAACTCGTGGAAGACGGCGCGGTGCGGCTTGTGCATGACGTTGGTCAGAACGTTCAGGCGGCCGCGATGGGCCATGCCGAGAACGATCTCTTCCATGCCGTCCTGGCCGCCGCGCTTGATGATCTGTTCCAGCGCCGGGATCAGCGATTCGCCGCCATCAAGGCCGAAACGCTTGGTGCCCTTGTACTTGACGTCGATGAACTGCTCGAAGCCCTCGGCCTCGACCAGCTTCTGCAGAATGGCCTTCTTGCCTTCGGCGGTGAAGGCAACGCCCTTGTCCGGCCCCTCGATGCGCTCCTGGATCCAGGCCTTTTCCTCGGGGTTGGAAATGTGCATGAACTCGACGCCGAGCGTGGAGCAATAGGTGCGCTCCAGGATGGCCAGCATTTCGCGAATGGTCGCGTATTCGAGGCCAAGCACGTTGTCGATGAAGATCTTGCGGTCGTAATCGGCCTCCGTGAAGCCGTAGGCCGTCGGCGACAATTCGTTATAATCGTCCACCGGCGCAGCCAGACCCAGCGGGTCGAGCTTGGCATGCAGGTGGCCGCGCATGCGATAGGCACGGATCATCATGATGGCGCGCACGCTGTCGCGTGTCGCCTGCAGCACGGCGGCCGGATCAACCGGCTTGCCGGCAGCGGCAGCGGTTGCCTCGGCCTTGGCCTGGACCTTCTTCTCGATGGCCTTCTCGACCACCGGCCAATTGCCGTCGAGCGCCGAGACCAGCTCGCCATTGGCCGGGATCGGCCAGTTCTTGCGCTGCCAGGAGGCACCGGTCGCCGCCTTCTTCACGTCGTCCGGATTGTCGCCCAGCGCCTTGAAGAAGGACTGCCATTCGGGACCGACCGACGTCGGATCTTCCTCGTACCGAGCGTAGAGCTGCTCGATATAGGCCGCATTCGCGCCGTCGAGGAACGAGGTGATGAGAAACTGCTCGTTGGCTTCTTGCCGTGCCATGATCTTTATGCGGACCTGAACGCCCGCCTCCTGACGTAATTGGGGGCCGGATCTTGGAAAGCGCCGACCGTCGCTTGCATTCGTCGCCTGTCACGCCGGAAGGACGAGCCATTCCCAGTTGCGACAGAGGCAGGCGAACCTTTCCTGATTCGCCTGCCCGGAGCTTATCAGCTCGGTCTTATGTGGCGTCAGCCCTTGAGGACTTCAACCAGAGTCTTGCCAAGGCGCGCCGGGGACGGCGAAACCTTGATGCCAGCCGCTTCCATCGCCGCGATCTTGGATTCTGCGTCACCCTTGCCGCCGGAAACGACAGCACCGGCGTGGCCCATGGTGCGGCCCTTCGGAGCCGTACGACCCGCGATGAAGCCGGCCATCGGCTTCTTGCGGCCCTTCTTGGCTTCATCGATCAGGAACTGTGCTGCATCTTCTTCCGCCGAGCCGCCGATTTCGCCGATCATGATGATCGAGGTCGTGGCTTCGTCGGCCAGAAACATTTCCAGCACGTCGATGAATTCGGTGCCCTTGACCGGGTCGCCGCCGATGCCGACAGCCGTCGTCTGGCCGAGACCTTCGTTGGAGGTCTGGAAGACAGCTTCGTAGGTCAGCGTGCCGGAGCGCGAAACGATACCGACCGAGCCCTTGCGGAAGATCGAGCCCGGCATGATGCCGATCTTGCATTCTTCCGGCGTCAGGATGCCCGGGCAGTTCGGGCCGAGCAGACGGGACTTCGACTTGTCGAGCTTTGCCTTCACGCGCACCATGTCCATGACCGGGATACCCTCGGTGATGCAGGTGATGAAGGGGATTTCAGCATCGATCGCTTCGATGATCGCGTCTGCAGCACCTGCCGGCGGAACGTAGATCACGGAGGCGTCGGCGCCGGTCTTTTCCTTGGCTTCGGCAACCGAAGTGAAGATCGGCAGGGTTTCACCCTTGGAGCCGGTCCAGGTTTCGCCGCCCTTCTTCGGGTGGATGCCGCCGACCATCTGCGTGCCGTAATAGGCGAGCGCCTGCTCGGTGTGAAAGGTGCCGGTCTTGCCGGTCAGGCCCTGAACGAGGACCTTGGTGTTCTTGTTAACAAGAATGGACATTGTCGTTCCGGTCCTTCAATTAGCCGTTGATCGCGGCAACGATCTTCTTGGCCGCGTCGTCGAGGTCGTCGGCAGCCGTGATGGCAAGGCCCGATTCGTTCAGGATCTTCTTGCCAAGCTCGACATTGGTGCCTTCCAGACGCACGACCAGCGGAACCTTGAGGCCGACTTCCTTCACGGCGGCGATCACGCCTTCCGCGATGACGTCGCACTTCATGATGCCGCCGAAGATGTTGACGAGGATGCCCTCGACCTTCGGGTCAGCGGTGATGATCTTGAAGGCAGCCGCCACCTTCTCCTTGCCGGCGCCGCCGCCGACGTCGCAGAAGTTTGCCGGCTCCTTGCCGTACAGCTTGATGATGTCCATCGTCGCCATGGCAAGGCCTGCGCCGTTGACCATGCAGCCGATATTGCCGTCGAGCGCCACGTAGGCGAGATCCCACTTGGAGGCCTCGATTTCCTTGGTGTCTTCCTCGGTCTCGTCGCGCAGCGCCCTGACATCGTCGTGGCGGAACAGCGCGTTGCCGTCGAAGGATACCTTCGCATCGAGAACACGCAGGTGACCGTTGGTCATGACGATCAGCGGATTGATCTCGAGAAGCGACATGTCCTTCTCATTGAAGGCAGCGTAGAGCGCCGGGAAGAGCGACTTGGCGTCTTCGGCAGCAGCACCGTCGAGGGCGAGCGCCGCAACGATCTTGGCCACATCATCGGCGGTCACGCCGGCTTCCGGGTCGATGGCGATGGTGTGGATCTTTTCCGGCGTGTCATGGGCAACGGCTTCGATGTCCATGCCGCCTTCGGTGGACACAACGAAGGCCACGCGACCAACCGAACGATCCACCAGCAGCGAGCAGTAGAGTTCGCGGGCAATGTCGGCGCCGTCCTCGATGTAGAGGCGGTTGACCTGCTTGCCGGCTTCACCGGTCTGGGCCGTCACCAGCGTGTTGCCGAGCATGTCCTTGGCGTGCGCCACGACTTCCTCGATCGACTTCGCCAGGCGAACGCCACCCTTGGCGTCCGGGCCGAGTTCCTTGAACTTGCCCTTGCCGCGACCGCCGGCATGGATCTGGCTCTTGACCACGTAGAGTGGACCCGGAAGCTGCCTGGCAGCAGCTTCGGCCTCATCGACGGAAAGGATCGCCACGCCTTCAGCGACCGGCGCGCCATAGCCCTTCAGGAGAGCCTTGGCCTGGTATTCATGAATGTTCATCGTCTGGTCCTTGGGTTCTGGGCCGCTTGGCGATTACTTGAGAACCGGCGCGATTGTGACGCAGGCTTCGCAGAGGCCGGCAACGGCGCCGACGGACTTCTGGAAGGCAGCCTTCTCGTCGCCGTTGAGATCGATCTCGATGACGCGCTCGACGCCACCCGCACCAATGATGGTGGGCACGCCGACATACATGTCGTTGACGCCGTACTGGCCGGTCAGATGGGCGGCGCAGGGCAGCACGCGCTTCTTGTCCTTGAGGTAAGATTCAGCCATCTCGATGGCGGAAGCAGCCGGCGCGTAGTAAGCCGAGCCGGTCTTCAGCAGGCCGACGATTTCGGCGCCGCCGTCACGGGTGCGCTGGATGATCTGCTCCAGGCGCTCTTCCGTGATCCAGCCCATCTTGACCAGATCGGTCAGCGGAATGCCGCCGATCGTGGAGTAGCGGGCGAGCGGCACCATGGTGTCGCCGTGACCGCCGAGAACGAAGGCCGTGACATCCTGAACCGAAACATTGAATTCTTCCGAGAGGAACAGGCGAAAGCGTGCGGAGTCGAGAACGCCGGCCATGCCGACGACCATGTTCTTCGGCAGGCCGGAGAACTTTTGCAGCGCCCAGACCATGGCATCGAGCGGGTTGGTGATGCAGATCACAAAGGCGTTCGGCGCATACTTGGCGATGCCGGCACCGACCTGTTCCATGACCTTGAGGTTGATGCCCAGCAGGTCATCGCGGCTCATGCCCGGCTTGCGGGCAACGCCAGCGGTGACGATGCAGACATCCGCACCTTCGATGGCTGCGTAATCGCTGGCACCGGAAAGCTTGGCGTTGAAGCCTTCCACCGGACCGGACTGCGCAATATCGAGGCCCTTGCCCTGCGGAATGCCGTCGGCGATGTCGAACAGGACGATGTCGCCCAGTTCCTTCAGGCTGGCCAGATGAGCCAGCGTGCCGCCGATCATGCCGGAACCAATAAGTGCAATCTTCTTGCGAGCCATCGAAATGCTTCCTCTGTTTGGAATGCACGGCCGGCATGCGATCTGTCGACCGGTTTCGGCCACTCGCATAGCCCTTGCGCCGGAAAATGGCAACCGATTATTTTGAGACCAGCATTTTCAAACGGTTAGATATAAAAACTCTTACGTAAACGTAAGAGTTTTTATCAAGAAAGCGTTAAATCCCGCGTCGTTTTTCGTGATGCAGGCTCAGGTAGTCGGGGCTGCGCATCTCGAACAGACGCGATATCGTCCGGTCGAATTCGAAGCCTTCGGTACCACGCCTTTCTGTCAGCAGTGCGTCAGGCGTGGCGGCCGCGGTGACGAACAGGCGCACCGTCTTGTCGTAGAGTGCATCGACGAGGTTGATGAAGCGTTTCGTCTGATTCCGTTTTTCGGGACCGAGCAGAGGCACGCCCTCCACGAAGACAACATCGTAGCGAGCGGCGATTTCGAGATAGTCGGCAGCCGAAAGCGGGGCTTCGCACAGATCGGCGAAGCTGAAACGCGCAGCACGGCCGGCGGCCCGTGGCACCCGGATCACCCGACCCTTTCGCGGAATTTCTGCCGGCGCCGCCTTGGCCCCATCCGTCACCTGATGCCAGGCGGCCTCCATGGCAACCGATGTCTCACCGGAAAGCGGCGTCAGATAGACCGGCAGGCTTGCCAGCTTCTCCATGCGATAATCCGTCGGCGAGTCGAGCGTGGTCACCTCGACATAGCGTTTCAAAAGATCGAGGAAGGGCAGGAACAGGCTGCGGTTCAAACCTTCACGATAAAGATCGTCCGGCGCCACGTTGGAGGTGGCGACCAGCACGCAGCCGAGCGAAAACAGCTCGGTGAACAGCCGGCCGAGGATCATCGCATCGGCAATGTCGGTGACGGAAAACTCATCAAAGCAGAGCAGCTCTGCCTCGGCAAACAGGTCGGCTGCAACCGGCGGCACGGGATCCGCCTGCTTCGTCTCTCCAGCCTTCAGCTTCTGGCGGTGAGCGTGGATGCGGGCATGCACATCGGCCATGAATTCGTGAAAATGGCAACGGCGCTTCTTCGCAACCGGCGCCTTGGCAAAGAACATGTCCATCAGCATGGTCTTGCCGCGACCCACGGAGCCATAGACGTAGAGGCCGCGAATGCCGGCCTCGCGCCGCATGCTCTGCTTGGCAAACAGCCAGCCAAGAACGCTGCTCTTCTTCGCGGGCCGCTGTTCGCGCAGCGCTGATAGCACCCGGTCGAGGCGGGTCGCCACATCGAGCTGCGCCTTGTCGAGCGTCAGCGTGCCGGCGGCGACCATGGCTTTCAGCTCGTCGCCGACGCTGTGGTTGAAATCGGGAAGGGATTGCATGGAAGGCGCCTCTTGCGGCGGAAAGGCAGCGCCCTTCCGCCCGATGGCTTAGCGGGAGAGGCTGACCGGCTGTCCCGACTGGGTCGTGCCGTCGTAACGGGTGTCGGCGCTCTTGTAGACACGGGCGATCACGTCGCCGGCACGGCTCTTGAAGAGAACGGTCTTGCCGCTGACTTCCCAGGAGCCCATGGTCGTCAGTTCGCCAACGCAGCCGCGCGTGCCGCCACGCGAGCCGCTGCCGAGATTGGTGAGCGTCAGGAACATGTCGCAGGTGGCACCGGCGCTGGACACGCGCCAATTGCCCACCATGGTTTCCTTGGTCACATCGAGCGCGGTGGCGGGCGGCGCACCGGCAGCAGCACCGCCCGGCGGCAGAGAGGCAACCGCTGTGTTGCCGGTGGGAGCAGCCGGGAACTGCGAGGGATCTCCGGCGCCTGCCGGCGCATCAAGCGAGCCGGACTGGACGGAGGGAACGGGCTGCGCCTGCAGCGGCGCCGGCCCGGGCAGGTTGCTGTAGGGACTGTAAGACGTACGCTGGCAGCCGGCCAAGGCAAGAGCAACCGCTACGCCGGTCACCACATATCTGAACTGCATCACAAAGCTCCCATGCAACACGCGCCGAACCCAGGCGCGACGGACGGCTGAATTATCGCCAAGAGGTATGTCAAATCAAGCCGCGAAAGCCTCGCAATGCTGCCGATGCGCCCAATGCCCCCGCAGATGGAACACATCTGCGCGAGGTCAAGGGCGGACAAGGCCTGCGTCAGACGCGGCGCTCGACCATCATCTTCTTGATTTCGGCAATCGCCTTGGCGGGGTTGAGGCCCTTCGGACAGGTCTGGGCGCAGTTCATGATTGTGTGGCAGCGATAGAGGCGGAAGGGATCTTCCAGATTGTCCAGGCGCTCGCCCTTGGCCTCGTCACGGCTGTCGATCAGCCAGCGATAGGCCTGCAGCAGAACGGCAGGACCGAGGTAACGATCACCGTTCCACCAGTAGGACGGACAGGAGGTCGAGCAGCAGGCGCACAGGATGCACTCATAGAGGCCGTCAAGCTTCAGCCGGTCCTCATGGCTCTGCTTCCATTCCTTGGCCGGCGTCGGCGATACCGTCTTCAGCCAGGGCTCGATCGAGCGATGCTGGGCGTAGAAATTGGTCAGATCCGGCACGAGGTCCTTCACCACCGGCATGTGCGGCAGCGGATAGATCTTCACCGTGCCCGTCACATCGTCCATGCCCTTGGTGCAGGCGAGCGTGTTGGCGCCGTCGATGTTCATGGCACACGAGCCACAGATGCCTTCGCGGCAGGAACGGCGCAGCGTCAGCGTCGGATCGATCTTGTTCTTGATGTAGAGCAGACCGTCCAGCACCATCGGGCCGCAATCATCGACGTCGATGAAATAAGTGTCGATGCGCGGGTTCTGGCCATCGTCCGGATTCCAGCGATAAACGCGGAATTCACGCACGTTCTTGGCGCCTGCCGGCTTCGGCCAGGTCTTGCCTTCGGACATCTGGGAGTTTTTCGGGAGAGCAAGTTCAACCATTGCTGGACCTTCGATCCTCGGCGATCACCGCCGTTCTGTTTCCTAGGTTATAGTCATCCGGCACCCACGGCGCCATGGTTGCAGTCAAAAGTCGTACCGGCCGTCCCTCGCAGGCCCTCCAGTAGAGGGAGAGCCGCTCCGAAAGCCGCGTCAGCGCCGTCGTCAGGCCGCGCAGCACGGGTTTGCGGGTGCCGGCCTTCTTGGCCTTCACGCTGGTCGCAATCACGCTCGTCGCACCCGACTGCATGGCGACGAAGGGCGCGACATCCGCGACCTTCAACCCATGCCACGACGGCGCCCAGAGGAAGTCGTCGGTCGGAATGAGCGCCTTGCCGATCCGCTCGAGCAGCCGTTCGGCCGCCGCGCGGGTGATCAGATAGGCCGCAGCGCCTGAGACCGGCCGCAGCGAGCGCACCAGGCGATGATCGCCGAGCCGTGCCAGATCGATGACCTTGCGGCCGCCCGGACGGTAAATGCCTTCCAGCTTCACCACATCGGCATCGAAGCCGTCGCTCAGAAGCCGGCTGACTACCGGCACGAAGCCGGCGAGCGGAACCGCATCATCCTCCAGCACGATCGCGTGACGGAAATCCGAGGCGAGGAACTGCCGCCAGGCCATCACATGGCCGCAGAGGCACGCCTCTTCCGTTAACATGAACTGCCGGTTGCGGTGTGCGTTCCATCCGATTGCGTCTGGCGGAAAGCACAGCACAGTTCCGCGCACCGACAGGACTCGATCCGCATCGCTGCGGGCATCCAGCGCCCGCACCCGATGAACCGGCCAGGGCATACCGCCAAAGCCGCGCTCGATCTCGGCCCACCGGTCCGGCGAGCGGTCGAGATTGATTGCAAACAGCCCGAGAGGCCTCCCGCCGGGAGCGATGGTCGTCGCATCGATCGGAGAGGCCGCCAGGTTCATCGTCAGTACACGCGCGCCTTCGGTTCGATCTTGACCGGGTCGATACCGTCAGCGATCAGATCAGTGTGGACGGGACGATAGTCCAGCTTCACTTCGCCGTTCTCGCCAACCCAGGCCAGCGAGTGCTTGCGCCAGTTGACATCGTCACGGCCGCCGAACGGACCTTCCGTGTAATCCTCGCGCGCATGGCTGCCGCGGCTCTCCTTGCGAGCCTCGGCGCTGTAGACCGTGGTGATGGCGTTGGCCATCAGGTTCTGCAGTTCCAGCGTTTCGACCAGATCGGAATTCCAGATCATCGAGCGGTCGGTGACCTTGATGTCCTTCATCTCGCCCCAGATCGCCGAGAGACGCTGGCAGCCGCTTTCCAGCGATTCCTGCGTGCGGAACACGGCGGCGTCTTCCTGCATGGCGCGCTGCATCTTGTCGCGCAGCACCGCCGTCGGCGTACCGCCGGAGGCATGGCGCAGACCGTCGAAGCGATCCATGATCTTGTCGCAGGCGGCCGTATTGAGCGCCGGAACCGGCGAGGCGCGGTCGATGACCTGGCCGGCGCGGATGGCAGCGGCGCGGCCGAAGACCACGAGGTCGATCAGGGAGTTGGAGCCAAGGCGGTTGGCGCCGTGCACCGAAGCGCAGCCCGCTTCCCCGACGGCCATCAGGCCGGGGATCAGACGTTCGGGATTGGCACTGTCGGCGTTCAGCACTTCGCCCCAGTAATTGGTCGGAATGCCGCCCATGTTGTAGTGCACGGTCGGCAGGACCGGGATCGGCTCGCGCGTCACGTCGACGCCGGCGAAAATCTTGGCGCTCTCGGAAATGCCCGGCAGGCGCTCGTGCAGAACGGCCGGATCGAGATGGTCGAGATGCAGGAAGATGTGATCCTTGTTCTTGCCGACGCCGCGACCCTCGCGGATTTCCAGCGTCATGCAGCGCGAGACGACGTCACGCGATGCAAGGTCCTTCGCCGACGGCGCATAGCGCTCCATGAAGCGCTCGCCTTCGGAATTGACGAGGTAGCCGCCTTCGCCGCGCGCACCTTCGGTGATCAGGCAGCCCGAACCGTAGATGCCGGTCGGATGGAACTGCACGAATTCCATGTCCTGCAGCGGAAGGCCGGCGCGCGCCACCATGCCGCCGCCGTCGCCGGTGCAGGTATGGGCGGAGGTTGCCGAGAAATAGGCGCGGCCGTAACCGCCCGTCGCCAGCACCACCATCTTGGCGGCAAAGCGATGGATGGTGCCGTCATCAAGGTTCCAGGCGACGACACCGGTGCAGCGGCCGTCATCGGACATGATGAGGTCGATCGCGAAATACTCGATGAAGAATTCCGCATTGTTCTTCAGCGACTGGCCATAAAGCGTGTGCAGGATGGCATGGCCGGTGCGGTCGGCGGCGGCGCAGGTGCGCTGCACCGGCGGGCCGGCGCCAAAATTCTGCATGTGGCCGCCGAACGGACGCTGGTAGATCTTGCCTTCCTCGTTGCGCGAGAAAGGCACGCCGTAATGTTCCAGCTCATAGACCGCCTTCGGCGCTTCCATGACCATGTACTGCATGGCGTCCACGTCGCCCAGCCAGTCGGAGCCCTTCACGGTATCGTAAAGGTGCCACTGCCAGCTGTCCGGCGTCATGTTCTGCAGCGAGGCCGCGATGCCGCCCTGGGCCGCGACCGTGTGGGAACGGGTGGGGAAAACCTTGGTGATGCAGGCCGTCTTGAAGCCCTGCTCGGCCATGCCGAGCGTCGCGCGAAGGCCCGCGCCGCCGGCCCCTACGACGATGACGTCATAGGAATGGTCGACATAGGTGTAGGCCTTGCCGGTCTGCGCAATGGGGGTGATCGATGCCATGGAGGGTTATCCTGCGAATGCGATCTTCAGGGCGGCGAACAGACAGAGGCCGCCGATGAGAAGCGAAAAGAAGGAATTGAGCATGAGAAGCACGAGCTTCGTCACTTCGGTATGGATGTAATCCTGAATGATCTCTTCCATGCCGAGCTTCATGTGCACGATGCTGGCGATGATCGTGAGCGCATTGATGGTGGCGACGAAGGGATTGGAAAGCGCCGAGACGACCTCGGCATAGGGCTTGCCCGCATGCACGATGAGGAAGACCACGTAGAACAGCAGCAGCGGCACAAGCGCGATCGAGGTCGTGCGGACCTTCCAGAAATGCTCCGTGCCGCTCTTTGCCGAACCGAGACCCCGAACCTTGCCGAGGGGAGTACGCATGTCCATGGTTCTTCTCCTTAGCGAACGATCAGCACCACCGCCCAGACAAGGACGGTCAGCGCTACGGATGCGACCACGCTGGCCTTGGCAAGCTTCGTGGAGAAATGCTTCTCGAAGCCGTAGCCGAGGTCCCACATGATGTGGCGCAGACCGCCCAGCATGTGGTGCAGGATCGCCCAGGTGTACCCAAACAGGATGATCTGTCCTACGAAGGAGCCGAAGAACCAGTTCACTGCATTGAAGGCCTGCTCACCCGAGGCAGCGGCAATCAGCCACGCAGCCACCAGCACGGTGCCGAAATAAAGTGCGCCACCGGTGATGCGGTGCACGATCGACATGGCCATGGTGGGGGTGAAACGGTAGATTTGAAGGTGCGGCGACAGCGGCCGATTTTTTGTCATATTCGCCATCATATCCTCGCGGCGTTCGGTGCGCATTCACGCGGGAGCGCGTCCGGCAATGCACCATGCCGTAAAGATGTGCATTGCATCATCGGGTGGTTTAATCGCCGGACGACAAGACCACAAGCCGATTCCAGAAGGATTTTAAATTTAATCGATTGGGGTCGGCCGGGCCCGGGACGTCCGTATGCGTCATGCATCGGATCTACGTTAGCATATGAAAATAGATCAGTTTTTCACGATCTTAGGCGCCATTGGACACAGTTTGTGTTAAGGCTTGCTTAAATGAACAGACAGGACGAGGCCATGATGGCACTCCGCATCATTCCCGTCAGGATGACGGCTCTTCTTCTTGCAATCGGGATAACCGCCACGGGCACGGCTGCCAGAAGTGATCAGGCGGCATGGTCGCCGTCGGATCATCCGACGGGACTGCATGCGAAAACGGCAAAAAGCCGGCAGATCGCGGGCAGCAGACTGCCATCGGTCGTTCCGGGCCTTGGCACCTTTGCCGGCAGCCTGTTGGCCATGCGCATCCGTGGCAACGGTCTCTATCTGCTGCGGGAGGCAGGCGCGGTCGCCGCGCGCCCGGCGCCTGCAAACCCGCCATCTGCCCGCATCATTGAGATCTCGAGCGACACCGGCCGCGACGCGTTCCTGCCAAAGGCGGCATGCACCATCGAAGCGGGCGTGTGCGTGATTCGCGGCGGTCGCTGAGCGTTCGACGGATCGAGACTGCCCGTGGTTCCAAGGCCCCGTGGTTCTCAGGCAAAGCGCCAGACGGTGGTTTTCTTGATCTCGCTGTCTTCCAGCGCACGGGTGACAGGCACCTGATAGGTGGCGAGCGGGACAAGCCTGTCCTTCGGCAGATAGGCACGGCCGGGATCGCCGACGATGACGGTGCGGCCCGCCTCGGCAAGGCCGGCAAACCACGGCACGAGCCGGTCGGCAAAGGTGCGGTCGTAGAAGACGTCGCCGGCCAGCACGACATCCGCCTCGACGGCGCGGCCGACCAGATCCGCGCCGCAGAAGGTGATGTCGACACCGTTGGCCGCGGCATTCAAGGCAACGGCGCTTTGCGTCCACGGATCGATGTCGGCGGCAGTAGCGCCGGCAGCGCCGGCCCGCATCGCAGCAATCGCCACGAGGCCCGAGCCGGTGGCGAAATCCAGCACATGGCGCCCTCGCACCACATCCGGGTGATCGAGGAGATAGCGGGCCAGCCCCTGTCCGCCCGCCCAGGCAAAGGCCCAGAACGGCGGCGGAAGACCGATCGCCTCCAGATCCTCTTCCGTCTTCAGCCAGAGATCATGTGCCTCGTCGGCCAGATGGAGGCTGATTTCCGGCACATGCGGCGGCGCCATGAGGCGTGTATTGGCGAGGATGAAGGCGCGGGGCTCGGTTTTCAGCGCGGCCCCCGTCAATCCGGCGAGCGCGGCGGGTTATCGAGACCGCCCATGCGGCAGATCTCGAAATACTCTTCCTCCGTCACCGGCTGTACGGAGAGCCGCATGGAGGTGACGAGCGACATCTTTTCGAGCTTCGGGTTCGCCTTCACATCCTTCAGCGAAACGGGCTTCGGCATGTCACAGACAGCGCGGATATCCACGCAGTCCCAGCGCAGGTCACCTTCTGCCGTCGAATCCGGATGCGAAAGCGCGCAGACCTCGGTGATGCCGACGATCTCCAGCCCCTCGTTGGAGTGGTAGAAGAAGCCCTTGTCGCCGATCTTCATGGCCCGCATGTTATTGCGCGCCAGATAGTTGCGGACACCCGTCCATTCCTCCCCGGTCTCGCCCTTGGCCTTCTGCATTGCCCAGGACCACTTGAAGGGTTCCGACTTGTAGAGCCAGTAGGATGCCATTTCAGCCTCACGCGCCCGGCTTGTTGAAGACCCAGTTGAAGGGCTTGACCTCGACGGAGGCAAACAGGCCGGCCTTGGCGTAAGGGTCGGCATCGGCCAGCGCGCGGGCTTCCTCGATCGTGTCGGTCTCGACGATCACGAGGCTGCCATTCGGCTTGCCTTCGTTATCGAGAAAGGGGCCGGCCATTTTCAGGATGCCCTTGTCGTTCAGCGCATTCAGGTGGTCGAGATGGGCCGGGCGGGTTTCCATGCGCACATGCAGGTGATCCGGCTTGTCGGCGCAAACGAAGGCAAAGATGGCCATGGGTCGTGTCTCCTTGGACTATTCCGTGGTGATGGGGCGGGTCATCAGCTGTTCCATCGCGGTCGCGACGTCTAGCCGGCCCTCGATGATGGCGGCGACGGCCGCCGTGATCGGCAGGTCCACCTGATGGCTCTGGCCAAGGCTTGCGGCAATGGCCGCCGTGAAGGCGCCTTCGACCAGCAGCCCGCCCAGCGCATCGGCAGGCTCCCCCTGTCCGAGCCCGATACCGAAGCGCAGGTTGCGCGACTGATGGCTGGTTGCCGTCAACACCAGGTCGCCGAGGCCGGAGAGGCCGCGCACGGTTTCCGCCTGGCCGCCCATCGCAGACACCAGCCGCGACATTTCGGCCAGTCCACGCGAAATCAGCGCGGCGCGGGCGGAATCGCCAAGGCCGGCGCCTTCCACAATGCCGCAGGCAATCGCCAGCACATTCTTCAAGGCACCGCCGAGCTGGACGCCGATGCGATCCGTAGCGGCATAAAGCCGGAAGGTGCGGCCGGACACCGCATGCGCGAGGCGTTCGGCCACCGCCGGATCGCCGGCGGCAATCGCCATCGCGGTCGGCAGGCCACGGGCGATGTCGGCCGCAAAGCCGGGGCCGGACAGCACCGAAACCGGATGGCGCGGGAGCGCCTGCTCCAGAACGTCGGTCAGCAGACGGCCGGTGGAACGCTCGATGCCCTTGGCGCAGGTCACCACCAGTGCATCAGCATGCAGATAGGGGCCGTAATGGCGGGCCGCATCGCCCTGCGCCTGCGAGGGCATGGCAAACAGCACGATGCTTGCATCGTCAAGCGCATCCGGCTCGGTGGAAAAATCCAGGGCATCGGGCAGCGGAACGCCGGGCAGCGCCGCTTCATGCATCCGGTCATTGCGCAGATCCGACATCAGGGCCGGATCGCGGCCGAGCAGCGTGACGCCAGCCTTGCCCTCCAGCGCAATCACGGTGGCGAGCGCCGTGCCGAAGGCGCCGGCGCCGATCACCACGATCTTTTCGCGTTGGCCGTCCTGTGGTGCGCTCATGCCTTGGCTCCCCGTTTGCCGGATCCGATCCGCGCGGCCGCCTCCGCATCGAGCGGCCAGCGCGAGCGCGGCGCAACCGCCATCGGATCGTCTGGCAGGCCGGCGGCCATGCGCTCCAGCCCCGCCCAGGCGATCATCGCTGCATTGTCGGTGCAGAGCCGGATCGGCGGCGCGATGAAGGAAAAGCCGTGCGCGGAGCAAAGCTCCTGCAGCGTGGCGCGCAAAACCTGGTTGGCGGCGACACCGCCGGCAACGACCAGCGCAGGCTTGTTTTCCTCGGGATAGCGCTCACGGAACCGGGCAAGACCGCGGCCGATGCGATCCTTCAGCGTGCGCGAAATGGCGCGCTGGAAGGAGGCGCAGATATCGGCAATATCCTGCTCCGTCAGCGGCTGGATGGCGGTTGCCGCCTGCCGCACGGCCGTCTTCAGGCCGGAGAAGGAGAAATCGAGGCGCGCCTCGCCGACCAGCGGACGCGGCAGATCAAAACGTTCGGGATCACCGGACCGCGCCGCCTTCTCCACCGCCGGACCGCCGGGATAGGGCAGACCGAGCAGCTTGGCGGTCTTGTCGAAGGCCTCGCCCAACGCATCGTCGATGGTGGTGCCCCAGCGCTCGTAATCGCCCACGCCCTTGATCAGGACCAGTTGCGTATGGCCGCCGGAGACGAGCAGCATCAGATAGGGAAAGGCAAGGCCATCGGTCAATCGCGCCGTCAGCGCATGGCCTTCCAGATGGTTGACGGCATAGAGCGGCTTGCCAGCCGCCATGGCGATCGCCTTGCCGGTCATCAGGCCGACCAGCAGGCCGCCGATCAGGCCGGGACCGGCGGTCGCCGCCACGGCATCGATCTCCTGCAGGGAAACGCCGGCGCGGGTGAGCGCCTCGGTGACGAGGCCGTCCAGCGCCTCCACATGGGCGCGCGCGGCGATTTCCGGCACCACGCCGCCAAAGGCGCTGTGTTCCTCGAGCTGCGACAAAACGACGTCGGAGACGATTTCGCCACGGCCGTCCGCATGCCGCAAAACCACGGCCGCCGCGGTTTCGTCGCAGCTGGTTTCAATGCCAAGGATGCGCAGGGAAGAGGTCATGAAGCGTCAGGTTGAATTGCGATGCCCGCCAAAGCCGGTTACGAAGCTGACGGGTAACAATGGATGACGACAGATGCAAACAAAACCTTTCCGGATCGGCACGCGCGGCAGCCCGCTGGCACTGGCCCAGGCTTCTGAAACACGCGCCCGTCTGATGGCGGCGCATCAGCTTCCGGAAGAGATGTTCGAGATCGTGGTGCTCTCCACCAAGGGCGACCGCATCACCGACCGCGCGCTTTCGGAAGTGGGTGGCAAGGGTTTGTTCACGGAGGAACTGGAAGCCAAGCTTCTGACCGGCGAACTGGATTTTGCCGTGCATTCCTCCAAGGACATGCCGACCATGCTGCCAGACGGGCTGGAGCTTTCGGCCTTCCTGCCGCGCGAGGATTTTCGCGATGCCTTCATCGGCCGCACCGCGCCGACGCTGTCCGCACTGCCGGATGGCGCGGTGGTGGGCTCCTCCTCGCTGCGTCGCCAGGCGCTGATCCGCCGCCGCCGGCCGGACATTTCCGTCATCACCTTTCGCGGGCTGGTGGAAACGCGGTTGCGCAAGCTGGAAGAAGGCCAGGTGGATGCGACGCTTCTGGCACTTGCCGGGCTGAACCGTCTCTCCATGACCGATGTCGTGACCGAACTGATGGATCCGGAAGAGTTTCCGCCGGCACCGGCGCAAGGGGCGATCTGCGTCGAAAGCCGGATCGGCGACCGCAGGGTGCTCGACCTGCTGGAAGCGATCAACGACCGGCCGACATTCGACGCGGTCAGCTGCGAGCGCGCCTTTCTGTCGGCGCTGGACGGAAGCTGTCGCACGCCGATCGCGGGCTATGCGGTCTGCGACGGCGATCACCTGACATTCTCCGGCCTGATCCTGACCCCGGACGGGCGCCAGGAACATGCAGTGCAGCTGGACGGCAGGCGCCGCGATGCGGTGGCTCTCGGCCACAAGGCCGGCACCACCGTGCGCATGGCCGCCGGCCCCGCCTTCTTCTCCGACTGGAGCTGACGGACCATGCGGGTGATCGTGACCCGGCCTTCGGCAAGTGCCGGACGCACGGCGGAAAAGCTCCGCCGTCTCGGGCACGAGCCAATCCTGCTGCCGGTCACGGAGCCGGTACATCACTCGCAGGCGATTGCCGCAGCGCTCACCACCCCGCATGGCAGCCTTGCGATCACCAGCGCCGAGGCGGTGCGGGCACTGATCGGCCTCGACCTGACCGCACATTACGACACACCGGTGTTTGCGGTCGGCGCGGCGACCGCCGAGGCGGCGCGGCAGGCCGGCTTCCACCATGTCGAGGCCGGAACCGGCACGGGCGAGGCGCTGGCAAGGCTGATCATTGACCGACAGGTGGGGAACCTTCTCTATCTGGCGGGCGATCCGCGCTCTCCCGCCTTCGAGGCCGGGCTTGCCCGGGCCGGCATCAAGGTGTCCACCGTCGTCGCCTATGCGATGCGGGAGGTGGCATGGGGTGCCGAGGCTGTGGCGGCGCTCTCGCCGCTGCCCGAGGCCCTGCTTCTCTATTCGAAGGAAGCAGCCCGGCATGTCTTTCGCCGGCTAACACCCCGGCTGACCGAAAAGCGGGATCATGCTTTCCATGTTCTGTGCCTCAGCCCGCAGGTGGCC